>CAZFKP010000017.1:0-64971 GCA_964518725.1 uncultured Rickettsiales bacterium
GGTGGTTACCGTATCCGCATCAAGGGTGATTCGCTCGATGCCAGCCATATGCTGGAAAAGAAAGGTGATGGTTTTTCGTTTGAGAAATTCCCGGCGCTGGACGCAGAGGTTGCGCTTGGTACGCTGATTGGCGCGGAAGGCAAGGAACTCAAGCAACTCAAGGCGATGGCGATTTGCACTGCGCTGCGTTGCCAGGATGTGGCGGTGACGGCGTTGGTGGATGACAAGAAAGTTGACCTCACTATTCGGCGCGAAGGCAAAAACCGTAAACTCACGGCTGCTACCGAGAATGCTGGCGGGGTGCTGAAAGCGCTCGGTATCATCGGCAGTATGGAGGGCGGCAACCTGACGCTCGATGGTCGGTTCCATGACCAGGAGCAAGGAAGCAAGCTGCAGGGAACGTTGTGGATTCAGGACTATACGCTGGTGAATGCGCCGGTGCTGGCGAAAATGCTGTCGCTTGCCTCACTCACCGGCTTCTTCGATACGCTGTCGGGTAAGGGCATCGGCTTTAAGAAGCTCAAGGCGCCGTATGTGCTTGAGCATGATGTCATTACGCTGAGAGATGCGAAGACCTACGGTTCGGCGATGGGGTTGTCGGCCAGTGGTACGATCACCTTCCCGGCAACCGACCTGGCGCTTGATGGCACCATCGTGCCATCCTACACGCTCAATAATGTGGTTGGAAAGGTGCCGCTGATTGGCGATATCCTGACCGGCGGCGAGGGGCAGGGGGTGTTCGCGGCGCGCTATACGATGAAGGGTGACAGCGATAATCCGGATGTGTCGGTGAATCCGCTTTCGATCCTGACCCCCGGGTTCCTCAGGAATATGTTCGATGCATTCTAATCAATTATCAGCGGCTTTTTCTGCGCGGTTACGCTTGTTCTGCTCATGTGCGTAGTCGCGCATGTAGTTCCATGGCTCTTTCTTTTTCCAGTACTCCATCTCTTCGTCACTGAGTTGATGGAATGGAAGTGGTTTAATGCGGTTGGTCATCGGGTTGCTCCAGATGTGTGATGAGGTTGAAAGCGGCGAGGTTCGACGGCTTCAAGCTCGCGGTTTAACAAAAGCTGCTTGATGGATCGAGAGGTAGTGATAGCTTGATCGCCCCTTTCAACGGTGCGGCTGCCATGTTCGAGTTCGCGCAGGAAAGCTGCATAGCGGCTGAATGTATCCTCAGGGGGAGCAACTCCATCCGTGTCGTCTTTAGGCGTGCTGTGTTTGTGTTTTTTGTCGGTGCGTGGCTGGTGCTGGAGTTTGTGGTGCACTTCCGGCTCATCAATGGTTAGCAGCGGTGTTTTGTCGGCGCTGTTGGCATCCGCCGGATGGATTTCCAGGAATTGCGTGTTGCCGCGTCCGGTGACGCGTTCGACCGGCGGCGTGAATACATAGACGTGATACCCGTGATTTTTGGCGAGATTCAAAAGCCAGGAGGCCGCGTAGTGGGCGTTCTCAATGTCCTGAATCTCCTGGCTTATTTGCACCGTGGGCGCTTTCTTCTTTGACGTGCGTGCCAGCTCGCCTAATTCACGGATGGGGAGTGGCCCCAGATGGTGTTCATGCTCCGGTGGGATGGCATAATGGGTATTGTCGATCATGTCGATCAGGCGTGGCAGGCGCTGGATCACAATTTCACGGTTTTTAAGGTCGGCATAGCCGAACACGAAGGGTTTATCCTTAAACTTAACCTTGGTGCTATAGAGCGGGATCTGGATGTTTTCGCCAGCGCGGGTTTCGATCATCTCCATCAGGCGCCGTGCTGAAGATTCGTGCGAACCGATGTTGTTACGGGCGTTAACGAAACGCGGTGCGTAGGTTGCGATGTCAAAACCTTCCGGGACGCCGCCTGGGAGTCCGCGCTCTTCGGCGTCCATAAACTTCATGATATCACCTGCGCCGCGCATACGGTTGCGTGATAGCGCTTCTTCCACTGGCACGTTGAAATAATGATAGTTGAGCTTGCGACCATTGGTCAGCAGGATATCGGTTTCATGTTCATAAGTAGAGCGGCGGTCATGAATCATGATTGGGGTGTGCAACGGTTCTTTGGCGTCGGTTCCCATTGCCACATGCCCGGCCTCGCCACGCAGCAGCCTGTTCATATAGTGGAACATTTCCTTGCGGATCGCGGCGCGTTCTACGTGGGCGGATTCATCAAAGAACAGCCGGTTGCCGTAATTGAGAAATTCTGGCTCCACTAGCAGCGAGCGCATCACTTCCGATTTCATGTGGACGGCGTCGTTCAAATCCAGCCCGTGCTTCCATTGCGTCGGGCTTTGGGCATCAATTCCCTTGACAAGTTCGCGTGTGAGCAGCCCCATCGGTAGTGATTTCCCGGTGGCCGAACCGCCAGAGAGGACAAATGTCTCGGCTTCTTTCTCCGGTACGAACGCCTTCTTCTGGTATGCGTTATCTGCAAATACGAGGTCGCGATACCACCCTTCCATCGTTGCACTAAGGCGCCGGCCAATCCGATCGCGGTAGATTTCACCGGCGATCCATGGCTCCGCCAGTTGCCTGCTGGTTGTGGGTGGAAGTTCCGGGTTTCTATCTTCCGTGTGTTTGAATGCCGCGCTGACTTTTTCTTTTTCTTCGTCGCTTAAATAACTATCCGACGACGAGTCGTTATTCGGGTAGGCTTCAACCACCTTGCCTGCGCGGGTCTTTTCCTCGTTACATATGCGGGTGATTTCGGCGCGACGTTCCTCGGCGCCTTCCCACGGTGTTTGGTTGGCAAAGGCATGGTCGAGTGTGCGGTCGATGCCAAATAGTTTAAAATAAATTTCATTCACCTGTTGCACGTAACGATCGTCGCGGGCATCGACCCATGCGCCATAGGTGTTTGAGCGGGCATCGGCACTGGGCATTGGCACGTCGGTTTTTACCAGGAAGGCGGTGAGGATGGCTGTCCAGTGCAGCGCTAGGCGATCCGGCTTGAACACTACAAGATCGAGCATATGCGGTTCGCCGTTTTTTACGCCGCCGTAATGCCGCAGCCCTTTGGCAAGAAGCTCCGGTTCGGAAATCTCCACCTTATCGTCCTGGAAGACGGTGAATTGTCGTGGGTCAACTTTGGTAATTTCTTCCCCGGCAACAAGGCCGGTGAGGTAAGGGTCATCCAGCCCATCTTTGTTGGCGGCACGGGCAACCATTTCGGCGTCGGGGATGAAGGTGTGTTCCGGACTGCTGAATTCGTTTTCCGGTTCGATCAGGTAAGGAGCGTCTTCGGAATGTTTGTAACCACCGGTTTTTTCTACCAGCCGGGTGAGTAGTTCCTTCATCGCCGCCAGGGTATAGGCGAGCGATCCATCATCATTGCGCCGTATGCTGGCGTCATGTGCGGGTTCTTTTGGCAACCGGACTACCCAATTTCCGCGTTAACACCCGCTCATCCTAGCATTTTCATGTTAAGGATTTATAACAAATCGATGAATTTTTGGTGATTACGGCAGCTGGTGTTATTGGGTAAGATGTTGACAAATATTATTATTATCTATCTTAGCTTGACCAGCACATGCTTTTTCTTGCCGGCGGAGAGTTTGATTTCGCCAGCTTCGCCGAAGCGGTGCTGGGTGATGAGTTCGTTCTCGTCATCGACCTTCTTATCGTTGAGGCGGGCACCGCCACCGCGGATCAGGCGGCGCGCTTCGCCACCAGAATCGGCAAGTCCGGCGAGCCGGAATAGCTCATAGGCCGACACGCCTTTGCCGAGTTCACTCGCCTTGATGATGTGGACGGGAATATCTTCGCCGACACCGCCCTGCTCGAATGTTTTCTGCGCGGTTTCAGCTGCCTGTTTCGCGGCGTGCGAGCCGTGGCAGAGTTTGGTGGCCTCGTTTGCGAGGATTTTCTTGGCGTCGTTGATGTCGGCACCTTTCAGTTTTTCGAGCTTGGCGATTTCGGCCATCGGCAGGTCGGTGAACAGCTTGAGGAAGCGGACGACATCGGCATCTTCGGTGTTGCGCCAGAACTGCCAATAGTCATAAGGCGACAGCATGGTTTTGTTCAGCCACACGGCGCCGCTTGCGGTTTTCCCCATCTTCGCGCCTGCACTGGTGGCAAGCAGCGGGGTGGTGAGGCCGAACAGGCCTTTGTGGCCATTGGCGCCAATATAGTTCATGAAGGTGCCGGTTTCGTAGTCACGCGGGTCGGTGCGTTTGGATTGGATCATCGGTTGGACTTCCACTACTTTCACGCCTTTGGTTTTTTCGAGCGGTACCGGTTCGAAGCGCGTTTCCGCATCAAGCCTGCGGGCGAGGTCGATGCCCATGACGATGTTGCCCCACTGGTCGGAGCCGCCGATTTGCAGGGTGCAGCCATAGCGGTTATGCAACTCGACGAAATCGTAGGCTTGCAGGATCATGTAGTTGAATTCGAGGAAAGAGAGGTTCTGCTCGCGCTCCAGGCGCATGTTGACGCTGTCCTGCGTCAGCATGCGGTTCACCGAGAAGTGGCGTCCATAGTTCCTCAGGAACTCGATGTAGTTCAGGCCGTCGAGCCATTCGGCGTTATTGACCAGCACGGCATCCTGCGCGCCGGTGCCGAACTTCAGGAATTGCCCGAAGGTTTCCGCGATCGCGGTGATGTTCTTGGCGATGTCGGCATCAGTGAGCAGCTTGCGTGATTCGTCCTTGCCGGAAGGGTCGCCCACTTTGGTTGTGCCGCCGCCCATGAGCACGACGGGTTTGTGCCCGGTTTTTTGCAGCCAGCGCAGTGCCATGATCTGCATCAGGCTGCCGACATGCAGGCTTTCGGCGGTGGCATCGAACCCGATATAGGCGGTGGTGCGGCCGGAGGCGAGCTGCTTGTCCAGCCCGGCGGCATCGGTCGCCTGGTGGATAAAACCGCGTTCATTCATGACCTGCATGAAGTCGGAAGCGTATTTCATTTTCGTCATGGTGCGATGTCCTGATTAGTTCATGAAATATTAAGTATCACCAATTTATTATCTTCTTGTTAAAAAAGGCAAGGAAACTTCATGCAAAAAGACGATTCACGCTGGGCGCTGGGACTCATGAGCGGCACGTCGCTCGATGGCATTGATGCCGCTCTAATCCGCACTGACGGCGAATATGTGCAGGAATTCGGCGCGTGGCTGACCTTGCCGTACGACGACCAGATGAAGGCGATTTTGCATGCGGCGGTGCGAGGGCGGGGCGATTCACTGCTGGCCGAGCATGTGATGACGCTGAAACATGCCGAGGCCGTGCGGGCGTTGCTCGATAAGGCCAACCTCACCTATAAGGATGTACAGGTGATCGGCTTCCACGGCCAGACCGTGGCGCATCGGCCGGATGAGGATTTGACCTGCCAGATGGGCGATGGGGCGCTGCTTGCTGAAAAAACCCGGATCGACGTGGTGTGTGATTTTCGCCGCCGCGACATTGCAGCGGGCGGGGAGGGGGCGCCGCTGGTGCCGCTCTACCACGCGGCGCTGGCGCGCCATATGGAGTTGCCGATTGCGGTGTTGAACATTGGCGGCATTGCGAATGTGACGTGGATCGGCAAATCGGAACGTGCGGGGAGTGAGTTGATGGCGCTGGATATCCTTGCCTTTGACACCGGCCCCGGCAATGTGATGCTGAACGAATGGGCGGATGCGAAAACCGGTGTCGATTACGACCTGAATGGCAAGCTGGCGTTTGCCGGCAAAGTGCATGACGAATCGCTGGCGGTACTGCTCAGTAACAGCTATTTTACCAAGCATCCGCCGAAATCGCTCGACCGCAACCATTTCAGTGCCGACCACATGCAACATCTTTCTGCCGAAGATGGCGCGGCGACGCTTACGGCGTTTGTGGTTGAAGCGGTCAAGTCCGGCATTCGGTTTTTCCCGGCGGAGCCGAAGCAATGGTTCATCACTGGTGGCGGGCGGCATAACCCGGCGGTGATGCAGGGGCTGCGCGAGGTGCTCGGCCACGTCTATCCGGTGGAATCGCTCGGCTGGAAAGGTGACGCACTCGAAGCGCAGGCCTTCGCGTTTCTCGCGGTGCGCTCGCTCAAAAAATTACCGTTGTCGCTGCCAACGACGACGGGCGCGATCCGTGCTGTCACCGGCGGGGCGCTCTACCGGGCATGACGCCCCCTTCAGGCTCAACACCCCTCAGGCGATAGTTCGTGGATCGAGCAGACGTTGCGGAATTCCTTGTGGGGTTCGCGGTTTTTCATTTTCTTGTGGGGAAAGGAAAATCTGTTCCATGATTTCGTCCCTTGCCTTGTCAAGTTGTTCACGCACGTCTTTTGGCAAGCGTTTGATGGCATTCTGGATAAGGGTATTGTTTCTTTTATCCGATAAGGTGGATGCGGCTTCGTAGGGGTGAATTTTACCGTCGCCGTCGCGATCTAGCAACTTCTCCCAAGCCTCTTTTGCAGCCTGTTGGGTGTTGGTGCCGCCAGGATCGCCGCCAAACGCTTCTGGCGTATTCCGGCGTTTAAATCTACCGGTTCCAAAGCTCTCGGATAGTTCGGATGTGCTGAGCTCTGGCTTCCAGTCACTCTTCTTGGTTCGTGGGAAACCCCCGCCAAACCCCGCGGCCTCTTGCTTGGAAGCGGTGCTTAAATAGTCTTCCTGTGAACTCCTGCTCATTGCTCGTTCAATTAACCGGCTTAGAATATTCTTGTCAGCCATACCATTTCCCCTATTGCAGGTTTCATTATAACATACGGCCACTTACAAATTATTAACTATTTTTGACAATTTAGTAGATTTTTGTCTTGAACGTGCATTTTTTTGCATTTCTCCCCTTCCGTGACGTTTGGAGCCTATGGGACAATCTCCCTGAGGGCGGCAGTTAGGTTGAATGCAACGGCATAATTCCCCGCCTGAAAGAAAGGGAGGATAGTTTATGAAAGAGCCACGAATCACGCAGAAGTAGCTCCGGCTTTGGGACGGAAGCTCAGCTTCAGGACGGGCACCGGTACGGAAAACCGGGAATGAATCAAACAGCGCATCTCACGCGGCTTTCAATGCCGATAATTCAGGTTTGATAGCTAGTCGTTCAAATGTCCAGACCATGGCGCGGGTGAGTTCAAACATCATCTCATGCGTGTGGCATGGGTTGGGTGTGATCCGCAACCGCTCTGTGCCGCGTGGCACGGTCGGGAAATTGATCGGCTGCACATAAATGTCAAATTGGGTGAGCAGCATATCGGAGGCCTGCTTACATTTCACCGGGTCGCCCACCAGCACCGGCAGGATATGGCTCATGGTTGGCATCACTGGCAATCCTGCTTTGGTCAGCATGTCCTTCAGGGTTTTCACATTATACTGTTGGTGTTCGCGCTCCTCAGCACTTGTCATCAAATGCCGGATGCTGGCATTGGCACCGGCGGCAAGCGCGGGCGGCAGAGCAGTGGTAAAAATAAAGCCGGGCGCGTAGGAGCGGATCATGTCGACGAGGGCGCGGCTGGCGGCGATATACCCGCCCATCACGCCATACGCTTTGCCGAGCGTTCCCTGGATGATGGTGATGCGATGCATCAGCCCTTCACGTTCGGCAACCCCGGCGCCATGCTCGCCATACATGCCAACCGCATGCACTTCATCCAGGTAGGTGATGGCGTTATATTTATCCGCAAGATCGCAGAATTTCTTGATAGGCGCGATGTCTCCATCCATCGAGTAGACCGATTCAAACGCGATGATCTTTGGTCGCGCCGGGTCGGTGGCGGCGAGCAGTGTTTCGAGATGTTCAGCATCATTGTGGCGGAAGATTTTTTTCTCGCATTTGCTGCCGCGGATGCCGTGGATCATCGACGCGTGGTTGAATTCATCCGAAAAGACAACGGCGTTTGGCAGCATGGAACACAAAGTTGAAAGCGCCGCTTCGTTAGTGACGTAACCACTGGTCATAACCAGCGCAGCTTCCTTCCGGTGCAGTTCGGCGAGGGTTTCTTCCAGCGTGACGATGGCGTGGTTGGTGCCGGAAATGTTGCGTGTGCCGCCGGCGCCCGCGCCCATGCGGCCGATGGTCTCCGCCATAGCGGTTGTGACTTTCGGGTGTTGCCCCATGCCGAGGTAATCATTGCTGCACCACACTGTGACATCACGGCCAGTGGCATGCGAGCGAGCATAAGGAAATGAGCCGGCTTTGCGTTCGAGGTCGTTGAACACGCGGTAGCGGCCTTCTTCTTTCAGGCGCGTGATGGAATCTTCAAAAAATGCTTCGTAGTTAATCGTCACATTGTCCCAATCTGTAGTACATCACCACGGCGAGGCCGAACAAAACAACCGCAGTCATCTGGTGCATTATGCCCAACCCCAGCGGTACGGCATTGACCAGAGTCAATACGCCAAGAACAAACTGTGTGGCAACGATAAACGCCATCGCTACCGCCAGTTTTCCAGCCCCGCGCAATTTAACATATTTATACGCGAATAACCACCACAAAATAAAACCGGAGGTTACAATAATTGCGAGCATGCGGTGAATGAATTGTACGGTGGTATGATTCTCGAACAAGTTGATCCACCAGGGACTCAGTGTCCGTAAACCCTCAGGAACCCATGCGCCGTTCATGGTAGGGTAGGTGTTGTACAGCAGCCCGGCATGCAACCCCGCCATGAAGGCGCCGTAGAGGATTTGCAGGCAGAGGAGGGCGAACCATACACGGTAAGAAGCCGGTGCGCGGTGGTTGCGTACGTGGAGTATATTCTGGATCGCCCATATCAGCAGACCAAGTAGTAATAGTGCCAACGCGAGGTGGGCGGCGAGGCGGAGGTGGTTCACGTAGACATTGTCGACCAGCCCGCTTGACACCATGTACCAGCCCATGAATCCTTGTGCGCCGCCAAGCGCGAAAATGCCGAGCAGCCGGAAACCAAAACGGTGGGTGATCGCTCCACTCTTCCAGAAAAAAATCAACGGCAGGATGAACGTGATGCCGATGATCCGTCCCAGCAGGCGGTGGAGAAATTCCGGCCAGAAAATGGTTTTGAATTCTGCGAGCGTCATGCCGGCGTTAATTTCAGCGTATTGCGGGATTTTCTGGTATTTGGCGAATTCTTCTTCCCACTCGGATTCGTTCAGCGGCGGGACGGTGCCGTGGATGGGTTTCCATTCGGTGATGGAAAGCCCAGAGCCGGAAAGGCGGGTGTAGCCGCCGACGGCGACCATGGCCACGACAAGTGCGGCGCACAGCGAAAGCCAAAGAGTAATCAGTCGAGGATGTCTTTTGACAAGCATAGGGTATATGGTATCCGTCATTGCGAGGAGGCAACGCCGACGAAGCAATCCATCTTCAAGATGGATCGCCACGGCCTTCAGCCTCGCGATGACGAGAAATAAAGGTACTATGGAAAAATACAAGAACATTTCCCGGCAGTGGCTGCTTGTCGGTGTAATCGCGGTGGCGGTGGCGGGCTTGTATTCGCTGACGCTGGTCGTTGGCCGTGCGCCGGGGCTTTCCGATAATCCTGAGATACAGCGTATTTTTAAAGATGCGCTGGTGGTGCATGTGGATTTGTCGGTGCTCGTGTGGTTTTTAGCGATTGCCTGCATGTTGTGGAGCCTTGCCACCGAGCATGCGAAGCCGGTCATCCCATATCTTGAGGAGGCGGCGCTCATCTGCATGGCGCTTGCGGTTGCGCTGATGATGCTTTCGCCGTTTGACCCAAAGGCGGTGGCGATGATGAGCAATTATATCCCCACGATCAGCAGCCCGATCTTCATGCTGTCCCTGGCGTTGATCTTGTGTTCGGTGGGATTCATGCTGGTGAAACTTCTCACCGCGCCGCTTGCGGTGGCACAGTCGCCGGTGCAATTCGGCATCCTGTCCGCCGGATGGATCACCCTTGTCGCCATAGGCTGTTTTATCTGGTCGTACTTTTTGATGCCGACGGTGATTGAGGGCGAGCAATATTTTGAGATGCTCTTCTGGGGCGGCGGCCACGTGCTGCAACTGACGCATACGCAAATCCTGATGGTCGTGTGGCTGATGCTCGCGGCGTCATTGCGCGTTGGAGTCAACTATAACAAATTGCTGTATGCGCTGTTTTCCGTAGGGTTGCTTGCTGCGCTTGCAAGCCCCATCGCGTATTTTCTCCACGACATCACCAGCAGCGAGTTCCGCAATTTCTTCACCCGCCAGATGGTTGCCGTAGGCGGTTTCGCGCCGGGTATACTGGCGCTGATGCTGCTGGTGCGTCTGTGGCACGGCAGGGCGGCACGGCATGGCGAGAAGCGTGCGCTGTGGGCATGCATGCTGGTATCGGCATCACTATTCTTATATGGCGGGTTTCTCGCCTTGCTGATCCAGGGGCAGAATGTCGTGATCCCAGCACATTACCATGGCTCCATCGTCGGCATCACGCTGGCATTCATGGGCTTTGCTTATATGAAACTGCCGGGGTTTGGTTACCGCCCGGTGACGGGTTGGAGGCTGGCCTATTGGCAGCCGATTGTTTATGGCGTGGGGCAGGTGATGCATGTTTCTGGGCTTGCCTATTCCGGTGGGTATGGGGTGCTGCGTAAAACGGCGGGTGGGGTGGATAGTCTTGCCCTCAACGTCAAAATCGCCCTTGGGTTCATGGGGCTGGGCGGCCTGCTGGCCATTATCGGCGGGCTGATGTTTGTAGTGGTGGTTTACTGCTCGATACGGATTAGCCTGCCCATTCGTCACGGCGGATGAGGTGGTGGTAATCGTCCGCAGGCGATAGTTTCGATTGTTGCGGCGGGGCATAGTCGGTCGCTTCTGTGAGGCTGGCTTCGATCATGGCGCGTAAGGTTTCCTCGGTTCTTTCCAGCAGCCCGTCCGGGGCGATTTCCACAATATCCTCCGTCGAGGCGCGTGTTTTCAATGCCCAATATTCGAGCGTGGTTGCGGTGCCGTTGACGGTGCCGCTTTTCATCAGTGCCAGAGCCGTAAGCGGCAATTGCATCGCGTCGCCGTCTTCCACTCTTTTTGCGGTCGGCAACGATCCGGTTTTGTAATCCATCAGCCGGAAGCTGCCACCGAAATCATCCACACGGTCGGCGCGGGCGCGGAGGGTGACATCTCTATCTGCCACCGTGAATGTCCATTCGGCGCTGACTTCGCTGTTGGTTGTGTAGCGAGCCCCCTGCCGCAGGCGTGTTTCGCGTGCGAGCCAATGGCGGGCAATCGCTTCGAAGCGCGGCCACCACAGATTGCGTACTGCCGGGTGGTTGGCGTAGGAGCTGAAAATGCGTTCACCGACGATCATGAGTTTCTGGTAAGCGTGCTCCGGCAGCGCGTTCGGGTGTTCGGCGGAGAAATGTTCGAGCGCGGTATGGATATGTTCGCCGAAATCGGCAGCGTCCGGTTCCTGGTCGAGGGGGGGCAAAGGGTGCAGACCGAGAATTTTCTGGGCGTAGAATTTATAAGGCTCGTGCCTCCACACATCCATGTTGCTGACGGAGAAACGCGTCGGCCGTGCCGCAATCGGCGGTGTTGGGTGGGGTTGTTTCAACGGCGGCAGGTCATACGGCGCATCCTGTGCATCAATAACGGCTTGCAGTGCTGCGCTGTGGTGCATGCGCGCCAGCAGGGCGGCATCTTTCCCGCCCACTAGCGTGACAAGGCGCACCCACCAGCGCGACGGTTCCTGCGGGCGCCCCGCGATTTTGCGGGCACGGGTCAGCAGCACGGCCTTGCCATGCGCCATCATCCATACGTCGTGCGCGCTCTGCCCGACCTGCATCGTCTGGGGCGGCAGGCCGAATTGCTCGCGCATCGGGGCGCTCATCCATGGGTCTGGCGTCATCGCCGCCGGCCATGTGCCTTCGCTCATTTCGCCGAGGATGGTGAGGTCGTAATCGAGTAAACGTGCCTCGATCGGGCTTAGGATGTGCAGTCGCGGATGGCTTCCGGCGTTCATGCGAACTGCGTCGCGGGCAATCAGTGCATTAAATAGCGCCGGGTAATCGTGCGCGGCAACGTCTCCAAGCGCGGGAGCTGCGTCGTTCCAGCCGGCGATCGTTTCTGCAAGCTTGATGCCCGGTTCTTTTGCCCACAGGCGTTCGGCGCCAGCCAGCGCTTCGGCGGCGGTGCAGTGGGTTTGGAGGAGTGTGGCCAGCGGCATCGGCGTACGTTGCAGGAACAGCATTTCCAGGGAGCGCACCGCATCCCGCAGTTGCAGGAGGAAAGCTTTGAGCTCCTGTTCCGGGGCGGCGTCTATCAGCGCGTCCATCCCGCTTTCCAGCCGCATGCTGCGTAGTAGTTTTATTTCCAGCAGCCGGCTCATTTCGCGGCAATGTGTGGTATCGCCGCCGACGGCCGCCAGCGGATGGCGCAGCAGCGCAAGGAGTGGCTCGGGCGCAAACCCGCTTTCCACCGCATCCAGCAGCAGGCGCATGAAAATGGCGGGTGGGGTGGTTGCCAGCGGCTTGCCCGCCGAATCATCAATCGCCAGCCCGTAGCGCGCGCACTCGGCGGCGACCATCCGGGCGAGCGTCCGGTCGGGAGTGACAAGAGCAGCGGTTTTTCCTGACGTGTCCAGTGTTTCGCGCAAACGGCAGGCGATCATCCGCGCTTCGTCGGCCTGCGTTGCGGCTTCGGCAAGGGCGATGTGCGACAAGTCATCTGCAAGCGGCAGTTCCTGTTCGCGCCAGTGGGCGGTGAATTCGGCGGGTGTGAACATGGCGCGCACGCTTGAGTTGTCGCGTTCTTTGATCCCAATCACCTGCACCTGTGTGCGTGCGGCCCCGGCGGTATCGAGCAATTGCCGCATGCCGTATTGTGGGTGGGTGGGGCACAGCGCGTCCCACTGTGCCGCAGGCATGTGCAGGTCAAGCCCCGGCAGGATCACCATGCCCTGCGGCAGGCGGGCGATGGTGGCCAGAAGCGCGGCGGTGGCAGGGATACTGCCGGTCGAACCGGCGGCCACCACGGGGAAATCCGGCGGCGATTCCTGCCATGTGCTGGCGAGTGCCAGTATGCGGTCGCGTTGCAGGGCGGCGGCGTCGACCATGCCTTCCGTCGCGAGGATGTGTGGCCATGCGCTGGTAATGATTTTCAGGAATTCGGTGGTTTTTTGCCAATGGGTCGCCAACTCTTCCGGCACCAATGTTTTCAGCCTGTCAAAAGAAAGACCATGTTTGGTCACATCATCCATTAGCTGGGCAAGGGTTGCAGCCAATTCACATGCCCGCGCCGGGGTGGTTTCCTGACTCTTCAGGATCAGCCGTGTGAGCATGGCAAGGCGTTGTTTTTCCGGCATGACGGCCGGGGTTGCGCCCGGTGCCATGGCCGCAAGGTCGGCCTCGCCATCCACTTCGCCGATCGGCATGATACGCGGCAGGAGCAGGGCGCGCCCGTCGCTCGTCCGCAGGAAGGCCTCATGCAGGTTGCGGCATGCACGGCGGGATGGCAGTAACACCAGTGTCCGCGCCAGTTGCAGGGGGTCTGTTGCCGATGGCTGCAGCAGCCGTGAAGCCAGCGTATCCAGGAACGCCACGCCGGTTGGAAGAGTGTGAAAACGCGCAATATTCATGATATCTTAACATGTAAAGCGTTATAGATGTGCTATCCTTAGCCTATTAATCATGAACTGAAAAGCGATGGTCGCGGATATCGAAAAAGTGCCAGAATTGCTGGCCTATGAGTTGGAGATGCTGTGGGCGGCACACGCGGCGGTGGGGTTGTCTGGTTCCATGCAGCTTTACACCAACCCCGAACAGGTGCCATTTCGTGCCAAGCAGCCGGGGCTTTCGTTCTGGTTCACCAAAGATGAGAATGAGGCGGCGATTGCCGAGGTGCTCAAATATTATAACTCTGGCCAGTTGCCGAACACGCCGCTCCTGTTGAATCCGATTGTGCACAAAAAAAACGGTGACGAGTATGTGCCGGTGGGCGCCGGGTTTGCGTGGTGTTCAGCGCTTAGCCTTGGTGTTGATGTGCTGAATAACGAATCGGCCGACCGGTTGCAGGAAGTCGGTGCACTCACCAGCCTGTTCGAACGCGGGGACAATGCGCGCGCGGGGCTGAAGGTGGTGGCGTTTACCACCGAGGCGCAACCGCCGGCGGCAGATGGCCGCACGGTGATCGGCTGCCAGGAATTGTATGAGCTGGCCAATATTAAAAGCGATCAATATGCCGGTTATTACCTGCTTTCTGGCATTTCGTACCTCACCAATAACGGCCTGTTCCAGAATCCTGATTTTTCGGATTTGTTCCGGGGGAATCCTGACATCAAGGCGCTCGCGATTAATGTGCAGAATATCATTGATGCCGCCTATTGCTGGAATTCTTATGATCGCCACCATTCGCTCTACCTGAAATTCGGGCGCGACCCGGCGGATGTGGAGCAGAACCTGCGCTTCTTCAATCTGGTAGCGCGTGATGTGAAACTGTTCGACGCCACGGGGCCGATGCGGAAAGAAGCCGAGGCGATGTTTGAATTCATCGTGCCGGGGTGGATTCCGCGTGGTGCAGTGACCCTGCTTGCGGCCACCGGCGGCACCGGGAAATCGAGTATCGCGCACCAGCTGTGTGTGATGGGCGCGATTGATTATAAAAAGGGCGAGGAAGCCCCAAAATGGCTTGGGCAGCGGCTGGCAATCGAGAAATGCACCGGCATCAACATCTATTTTTCCGGCGAGGATGGTCCGCCGATTATCAACGCCCGTGCGTCGTTGTTCGATCCGAAGGGGCGGGCAAAACGCCTGATGTTCCAGCGTACCGACTTTGGCGAGGGGGTGACCTTCCCGCAATATTTGCGTAGCCTCCGCAAAATTCCCGATGTGCCGATCATGGTGATTGACCCGGCGCGGAAATACTTGATGGGCGGTGATGAGAACGATGCCGGTGTCGTCAGTGAATTTTTTGAGGCGATTGAAGAATTCGCCATCGAGAAAAATACGGCGGTCGTCGTGGTGCATCACCTGCAGAAAAATGCCTACCCCAAATCGGCAGCGGAAGTGCTTGATCTACTCCGCGGTTCGCAAGTGTTCATCGATCGTCCGCGCGTGGTGATCGGCATGTTCCGCGATGGCCCCTATACCATTGCCGGGCTGGCTAAAAATAACATTCCGCCAAATCTCGGCATGGTGGCCGATGAGCGCGTCTTCGCCCGTGACCCAAAACATTTAAGCCTGATCTGGATGCCTGGCGAGCGCGGGGTTCGCAATGCGGCACTGTCGGAAGATGAGCTGGAAGCACTCGCCGAAGAGGCTAAAAAAGAGGGCAGAACCTAGATTGTCATTGCGAGGAACGTAGTAACGTGGCAATCCATCCGACTTGAAAAAGATGGATCGCCGCGCTATGCTCGCGATGACGGAGTTTAATGAGTATTTCCTACAAAATCCATTCCACCGACAACCACGCCCGCCTTGGCACACTCTCCACCGCGCATGGCGACATCCGCACGCCTGCCTTCATGCCGGTTGGCACGGCGGCGACCGTGAAAGCCATGAAGCCGGACGAGGTGAAGAAGCTTGGCGCGGATATCATCCTCGGCAATACCTATCATTTGATGCTGCGGCCGACGGCAGAGCGGATTGCGGCGCTGGGCGGCCTGCATACATTCATGAACTGGCACAGTCCTATTCTCACCGATTCCGGCGGGTTCCAGGTGATGTCGCTGGCCAAGCTGCGTAAAATTACCGAGCAGGGCGTGACTTTCCAGTCGCATCTGGATGGTACGACTTATGAGTTGACGCCGGAACGCTCGATGGAAATCCAGCATCTGCTTGGCTCTGACATCACCATGGCATTTGACGAATGCACGCCGTTTCCCGCGACACACGAGGTGGCGAAGGAAAGCATGGAGCTCTCCATGCGCTGGGCGCAGCGCAGCAAAGACGCATTCCAACAGCGCGAAGGCTATGCATTATTCGGTATTGTGCAGGGTAGCGTTTATGCCGATTTGCGCGAACGTTCGGCGGAAGCACTTAAGAAGATTGGTTTCGATGGCTATGCGATTGGTGGGCTGGCGGTGGGTGAGGGGCAGGAGCTGATGTTCTCAACCCTCGACATCACCATGCCGCATTTGCCCACCGATAAGCCGCGCTACCTGATGGGCGTGGGCAAGCCCGATGACATACTCGGCGCGGTGTTGCGCGGGGTGGATATGTTCGATTGTGTCATTCCCACGCGCTCTGGCCGCAATGCCCGTGCATACATATTTTCCGGCGAAATGAACCTGCGTAATGCAAAATTTGCGGATGATGCCGCGCCGCTCGAATCTGGCTGCCCATGCACCCTCTGCACCCAGTTTTCGCGTGCCTATTTGCATCATTTGTTCAAAGCCGATGAGATGCTCGCTCCGATGTTGCTGACTGAACACAACCTCACCTTCTACCAGCGGCTGATGCAGCAGATACGCGAGGCGATTGGCGATGCGCGGCTGGGAGATTATGCGACCACTTTTCTGGGGCAGTACCATGCGTGTGATGACTAAGCGCCTGCTGGCCTTGTTCCTGCTGCTGGCGCCGATTGCGGCGATGTATTACGCCACGCAATTGCCGCTCAAGGCGAAGATTGCCGAGGGGGTTGCCGGCATCCTTGCCGAAAAAGGCCTGACCGATGTGGAGGTTGAACTCCAGAGTATCGGTAAGCAGCACATCGCATTTTCACGCATCTACGCCGCGAAAGAAAAAATGGATATCAGCCTTACTGATGTCCTGATCCATGCGACAAACCTGCCCTATGCGGAGTTGGTGCGCGGCGACCTGTCGCGTGTGGCGGCGGAGTGGTCGGTAGCAGAGGTGCTGGTATCCGGTATTCCGTATGCGCTTCCGCCACTGGCTGGAAAGGGGAATTTTGTGATGAAGGATGGGAACCCGGAGGTCACCGGCGCATTTGCCGATGCTTCCGGAAAATATGGCGCCCGATTTACCGCACGTGCGAACGAGTTGATCCTGGAAGATGTAATGCTTGAGTGGCAGCAAGCGAAAGTCAGCAGCAAGAAAATTATCATTCCGCTAGCGGGCGATGTCCCCATCCGGCTGCCGCTTGCGGTTCAGAACCTGCCGCTTGCAACGTTGCTGTCTATGTTATCCGGTAAGGCCAGTGGTACTGGGAACGTGTCGGGGAATATCGAAATCATTCTTTATCCCGATGGTCGATTCTCAATTGGTGGCGGTCGGTTTGGCACGCAGCAGAATGGCCTGATACAATTGTCGCCGGAGGCGTTGCCCGGGGATCAACCGCAAATAAAAATCGCGCGCGAAGCGCTGTCTAATTTTCATTACACAGAATTAAGTCTGACGACATCGACCGCCAAGGATGGCAGGCCTATCATACGGCTGACGCTGGAAGGAAATAATCCTGAAGCATTGAATGGCAGGCCGGTAAAATTGAATGTCAATCTTTCAGGCGATGTGCTAGAGATGCTGCAACAAAGTCTGCTGCCGTTGGCAGACCCTAGAAAATATCTGGAAAAGGACACACCATGAAATATCTAATCGTCTTACTGTTGATTACGGCATGTAGCCCGACGGTGACTGTAGCGACCGATAAACCGATCGAAATCAACATGAACATCAATATCGAACACCGTGTGAAAGTGGAAATCGAAAAAGACGTTCAGACGGCTATCAAAAACAACAAAGATATTTTCTAAGGAGACAGGGACATGAAACAGTTTTTCGCAGTATTTTCGATGATGGTGGCTTTGGCGGCAGCGCCGGCATGGGCGCTTGACCTGCAATCGGCACGCGCCCAGGGGATGGTCGGTGAGACACAGGCCGGGTATGTGGCCAAAATTTCCGGTGGCTCAGAGGTGGCGGCGCTGGTATCCGGGGTCAACCTGAAACGCCGGGAAGAATACGAGCGTATTTCCGCTGAAAATGGCCAGCCAGTCGATGTTGTAGCCAAAATTGCCGCTGAAAAAATCATCAACGGCCTGCCCAGCGGCGCTAAATATCGGGATGCGAACGGTAAATGGGCGGTAAAATAGAAAAACTTTACCTATTGACAAGGCTGGCTAAATACCTATTGTCCCTATCTCTTTTTAGTTTAAAGAATGTAAATCCCTCCTGTGGATTTGCTGAATGATCCGGTAGCTCAGTCGGTAGAGCACCTGACTTTTAATCAGGTTGTCGCGGGTTCGATTCCCGCCCGGATCACCACTTAAAAAAGAACCCACCTTAATTGAGGGTTCTTTTTTAAGTGGGGCATTTATAGTGGTTTGCGGGAATCGAACCCTTGGGTTCGCCGCGAAATCCGCATACGGATTTTGCTCTTAATAGGCGCAAATCCCACTTGTGGATTTGCGGTCGCCCGGATCACCACTTTACATGTTTGCTCGATATTGCCAGCTAACGGACAAAGGAAGCGCCCATGGAGCTATCACGCCGCGAAGCATTGCTGGGAATGGTGGGGATGGCGGCGACGCTTGCCGTTCCGAAACTCGCAGTCGGCGATTCTGCCCGCTCTACTGCCACGTGGAATGAGCTTGCGAAACATTTCCTGATTGATCCGAACATCACCTACCTCAACAGCGGTTCGCTGGGCGCGACGCCACGGGTGGTGCTGGATATCATTGCTGAGGAAACCCGGCTGCTCGAACGCAATCCGACGGCCAATCAATATGATCTTTTTCCACGCAAAGCGTTTGCGGTGAAGCAGGCGCTTGCCCGCTTTCTCGGTTGCCGCGACAGCGAACTGGTCATGACCGGCGGCACGACCGATGGTATGGCGTTGCTCATGGAGGCGCTGCCGCTTAAAGCCGGGCAGAGGGTGCTGATAACGGATCAGGAATATGGCCGTATCCGCGACTATTGGGATTATTATTGCAAACGCAGTGGCGCGGCGCTTGATATCGTGGCGCTGCCGCTCCTGCCAAGGGATGCAGCGGAAATTACCAGGCTGATCCGTGCGGCGATTCGTCCGGAAACGCGGGCGATTTGCCTGAGCCATGTCACCACTGCTAACGGTGTTTGCCTGCCGGTTCAGGAAATTAGCGCGGTGGCGCGACGCCATGGGTGTTTGTTGCTGGTCGATGGCGCGCAGGCGGTTGGCGCCATGCCGGTCGATGTCGGGTCGCTCGGGTGCGATGCCTATGCCGCCAGCGGCCATAAATGGCTCCTGGGTCCCAAAGGTACCGGGTTCCTATATGTTGCAGGGGATGCCAAGCAGGCGTTTTCTTCACCAAAGCTTGATCTTGGCTATGGCGAGCAGGCCAATTTCATCAGCATACAAAGCCTGCCGAATATTATGGGGCTGGGCGCGGCGCTTGATTGGCTTGGGAAGCTCGGCCATGCAGTAATTTATGCGCGGCTTGGCGAGCTTCGAGCCACACTCCATGACCGGTTGGCTTCGCTAAAATCGTTGGAAATGCTCAGCCCGCCCCCTGGCAGCTCGCTTGCTTCACCGATAGTGGCTGTTCGGCTGCGAGATCCATCCCTGCGGGAAAAGGTGGAAAAAGACCTTGTCGGGCAAGGTATTATGGTTAAATCCTTGCATGGGCAGTATGGTGTTGATTTACGGGTTGGCGGCCATGTATATAACAACGAAAAAGATGTCGTCCGGCTTATCGACTTTTTAACCCGGTGCTGTTAGCATAAAGTTAATCGTACTACGTTAGACAGCGTTACCGATTCTATTTCAACTTTACGAGCAACTATGCAATTGTCCCCTGCCACCCAAAAAAAAGATGGCTTTACCTTGGTTGAACTGTCGGTTGTGCTGGTGGTTGTTGCGTTACTGGTGGGTGGGATTGTTGTTGGTAAATCACTGATCCATGCCTCCGAGATACGTGCAGTTATCAGCGATGTGAACCGTTTCAAGACTGAGATAAGTGCATTCCGGCTAAAGTATGGAGCGCTTCCCGGCGACATTCCATTTGCCACGAGCTACCTTGATGCCACGGCAACCAATGGTGATGGCGACTCGCAGATTGACTATTTGCTTGGTGCTCCAGGTGAGGAATATAATGCATGGAACCATCTCTCACTGGCCAAGATGACCGCCGGTAACTATGACGGCACGACCACCAGCCTGCCAAAATCTAAGCTGGGCGGCGGTTATTACCGTATTTCTTTCCAGACAAACGTGTATGGCAAGAATGCCAACATGATTTCGTTTAATGCTATGAACGTTGCTGCTTCCCTTGCCCACAATGCGATTCTTTCGCCCACGGATGCGTTCTCCATTGATGCGAAAATGGATGATGGGCTGGCCGATAAAGGCCGGGTGTTTGGGATCAATCCGTCGGGTGTTCCTGGCTGCGTCACCAATTATTATTCGGCAAGTTCGGGCGATTATATTCTCACCAACAGCGATATATTGTGTAAGCTGTTTTTCTCGCTGGATTATTAAGTTTTCCGCCCCATTATGCGGAGATAGAGGTTGTCGTAGGCCTTGGCCGTTTGGGTAATGGAATATTCCGTAACAATCCGCTGCCTGCCGGTTTGAAGGCGCTTGCGTTTTTCCCTTTCTGGTAAGGCCATTGCCTGTTTCCACGCAGTGACCAGCGGGTTCGGGTCGTCAACCGGCGGAACGACAAACCCCACGTCTTTCAGGATATCTTTCAGTTGTGCGACGTCGCTTGCCACCGACAACGTCTCGCACGCCATAGATTCTGTGATTGCCAACCCAAACGATTCGCGGCTGGAATTCAGCGTGTGGATATCGAGCGCTGAGTAGATATCGGGCATATCATCACGGATGCCCAGCAGGTGCACCAGCCCGTGCATGTCGAGGAAGGTGATGAATTCCATTAGCGCAGTGTTTTCAGGCGAGGTGTGCTTACCACAAAACAGGAAACGCACGTTTGGTTGGCTGACAGTAAGCAGCTTGGCGGCTATCAGGAAATGCTGGTGGCGCTTAACCGGGGTGCATTCAGCCGCCATGCCGATCAGGATGGTGTCGTCACCGATGCCGAGTTCCTGCCGGATGCGTTTGCGGCCCTCCTTACTATGTTGGAAGCGCTGGGTATCGGTGCCGTTGGTGATGAGGGTGAGCAGGCGGGGGTTGCATCCGACTTGCACGCAATTATCGTAGGCGGTTTTCGAGCAGCAGACGATGGCTTTGGGAATGAAGTGCGAGAGCCGTGTCTGCAGTTTGACGTCGCGTGGTTGTTTTTCCGGTGGCGGTGCGATGTGGATGCCCCAGATCACCGGGATGCGAAGCAGCTTTCCCATGATACCGCCCGCGATATTGCCCGGCGGCAGCCAGGATTTAATGACATCTGGGCGTTGCTCACGGATAAAATCCATGCACTGGCGGTATTGGCGGAAATGCCCGAACCCCGGCGGTATTTCAAAACTTCTATACGGGATATTCAGCGTGTGTTGCACCTCACGGATGCGTTCGTTCTGTTCGGAAAGCGACAGCACAATATGTTCAAACCGGTCGCGGTCGCTATGTTCGAGCACGGCGCTCAACAAGCGTTCGGCGCCGCCGGCATAAAACCATTTGACCACGTGGAGCACGCGGATTTTCTGGTTAGGGGATCGGGGCAGGGCGCGCAAATGCCTTTTCTGGATATAGGCGCGGAAGTAATGTTTTCGGTCGAGATAGCAGTAACGCAAATAGGTGTGGATGCGTTTCAGGTGCTGAACGCGGTATTCTTCCAGCTTTTCCTGGCCAACGGCGGCGATGATTGCCGGGTCGTCGTACACATACCCAAACATTTTGAAAAGTTTCGATGGGTCTTTGAACACTTCGCTGGAAACATTCTGCGTATGCGCGCGCAGGGCAAGGCATACCCTGTCGCCCACGTAGGCGATATCTCCGAACAACGCGATGCGGCACCACGTGACCCAGTCCTCGCCCTGCCGTAGTTTGCTTGGGTAGTCCACCTTTTCAAGGACACTGCGTTTGAGACAGATGTTGCCGTGCGAGAAGAGCGGTTCGCCTTTCAGCAATGCCGGTAGCACATCGCCGGAGGCTACCTGTTCCGGGGTTGGCAGCAGGCTGTTGCGGATAAAATCCCCGTTTTCTTCCATACGCATCTTTGTCCCGTACACGCCGATGGCATCCGGGTGAGCTACACAATGATCGACGAGGAAGGCAATCGCTCCTGGCATCAGGATATCGTCGGCATCGAGGAAAATGATGAATTCGCCCCGTGCGTTTAAAACACCGGTTCGGCGTGCCATGGCCTGACCCTGGTTTTCCTGATGGATGAGATGAACCTGCGGGTAGGCGGCGCAGATGGCCACGATTTTTTCTTTGGTGTCCAGCGTTGATCCGTCATTGACCACGACCACTTCGGTGCCGGGATAGTTTTGCGATAGTGCTGAACGGATGGCCTCGTCCAGAAACCGTGAGATGTTATAAACCGGGATGACAATGGAAACGCGTGGTGTGTGCATAAATTAGTAGGCTCTGAATAGCTGGCTTAATTGGGCTACTTGGCTATGGACTGAGAAAAGTTGATTGACCCTTGCCCGGCCTGCATTTCCCATCGTGCGGAGGGTTGATTCCGGCAATGCCTGCATTTGTAGCACGGCGGCGGCGATTGCGTGAGGGGACGAAGGCGGACAAAGAATAGCGCATTCCTCGCCGACCAGCTGTGGGATGTCAATGAATCTTGTGGTTATGATGGGAAGTGCCATTGCCATCGCTTCTTTTAGCACCATGGGTGCGGTGTCGCGGCTGCCGTCGCTGCCTTTTTTAAATGGCGCAACGAGTGCGCGGTAGGATGGTGCATGTTCCGTGATCCATGTAGCAGGTTGTGCGCCCAGAAATGTAATGCAGTCACCGAGGCTGGATGCGCCAACTATTGCTTGCAATGTGGTGCTCATGGCGCCATCGCCGACGATATCGAGCGGTGGCCGACGGTCGGGCGGTAGCAGTGCCCAGGCATTGACAAGGTCGTCTATGCCCTTGCATTCGATAAGCCGTCCAACAAACAGCCAGCGATCATGTTTTTCCGCACGCGGCTTGAAACGCTCCGTATCCACCCCGCAATGGATGGTGTGGCACGGTGTTTTGCCGGCAACCTTTTTTATGTCGGCGGTGATGGTCGGGGCGACGCCGATGACGGCATTGGCATAGCGGCATTTGATGTCGAGATCCCAAGGCTGCACATACACGTCGGAGCCATGGCAGGTAAAGCTTACCGGTAATTTCAGCAAGCGGGCGGCGGCAATGGCGCGTGCGGCAGAGATCCATGCAAAATGTGCATGCACATGGGTGCAGCGTTGTTTTCTGATAATCTCTGCCATCTGCAATGCATTCAGCAGGAAGGATTCCCTTGGTTCAGCCGTTTGCAGTCGCATGTACGCACGAATGCGGTGCTGCCTGAAACGGTAGCGCCTTAGAAGTGCTGCTGCGTCTTCCGGTGAGATGCTTGGCACATAGTGGGTGCGTTCGGCGAGGACTGCATCTTCCGGCTGGTAGTTGCCTTCCGGGCGGTTGAGCGCGATGATGGATATCTCATGGCCAATGGCTTCCATGGCGCGGATTTCCTGGCCAACAAAGGTTTCTGACAGCACCGGGAAACGGTTGAGGACATAGGCGATGCGCGTCATATTCTGCTCATTTGTACTCACGTGGCGACAGGCGCAGCAGCCCCATGACGCGCCCGGCCATGAAACATAAAACTAGCAGCGGGTGTATCGCCGGCGGTGTGCCGGCCAGTGTGCGGATTGTAACCGTGATCGCATTCCAGCCGCTGGTACCCAGTGCTAGCATCACTTGTCCAACAGCGTAGGGATAACCCCTATGTTTGATGTCCGAGATCGTACCGACCGCGCCATAGCGTGTGTAGCGGCGGATGATCCATCTCCAGGTGGTGCGCTCGCTGGATACGTCGCTGTAGACAATTCCTTCAGATGCAAACACGATCTTGGCGTCGTTGGATTTGGCGGTGCGGAAGAAGTGGTAATCGCTGCCGCCGGTTCTTGTAAATGCAGGATCAAAGTGCAGGCCGGTGTTTTTATAAATAGCCGTGGAAAATAACACATTGTCGGTTGAGGCGCTGGGCAGGGCGTATCCTGTTGGGGCGTTGCTTGAAGAAAAAATGATGAGGTTAGCGAGGTGGCGATGCTTTTCTGAAAGAGTGTAGACCACTTGCCCCTTCACCGTATCGGCGTGGAACCGGCGGGCAGTATCGACCAGAGCGCAGAGCCATTGCGGATCGGCCGTGTCATCATCATCAATAAATGCGATGTAGTCGCTGTCTGCCGCAAGCTCCAGCGCTTTGTTCCGTGCATAGGGGATGCCGCGTGTTTCTTCTATCGCGTAGTCTATGGGAAATGGCATGGTATCGATAGCGTCCTGCACCGCTGGCCGCGCCGACCGCGCCAGGTCGTTATCAACCACCAGTAATTTTACGGTTGATGATGGTGGCAGCGTGATGTCTTTCAGTGCCCGTAGTGCACGCGACAGATGATCCGGGCGTTTATAGGTAATAATGGCAATGGTGATCGTATCCACTCGATCCCTCGACATATCCTGATTACAGGAGAACACGACATAATGTCCGGCATGGGTGAGCGACCTGTCGGCATGCGCGAAGGCTCTCAGGTAAGCGTCCTGCCGGGCGCCAAGCGCGGCCCACGCGGCTTCGTGGTATGTGGTAATCCTGGCGCATTTCTTGTCATGTTCTTTTAAGGCTTCAGCCATATTTTTCTGATGTTGTGTGATGGTCGCCTGCCAAGCGTCGCGGTAGTTCTTGAGGATGCTCTCGATACGCGCCTGCTCCGCTGGGTTGGTTTCCGGTATTTTCCGGAACTCCGCCAGCATGGCCGCTTCCCGTGCCTGGTGGGCAGCGAAGCTGGCGCGTTCCTGTTCTGCGAACTGCTGCATGTCGGCATCCAATTCTTCGCCGACTTTGGTCAGTTTACCGGTGTAGTGCGTTTCCAATTGTGTAAATAACGACTTCCAGTAATTAACCAACGGGATGGGGCGCTGCGCTGCAGTATGCTTGCGGGAATTGCTGCGCGGGGGTTGGTGGATGGCGTGATGGCCGTCAATCAGCAGCGCTTTGTAGCCTGCCTGCTCTACCCGTGCAGTGATGTTGTCATCACCATAATCCAAGAAAAAGGCCGGATCAAAAAACCCCGATCTTTTCATGCGTGCCATGTGCCATAGGGCAGCGGCACCTGAGAATGAAAGGTGCTTTTGGTGGCGAGCGGCGCGCAGGTGGCCTACCCGGATTGCGGGGGGGCGAATATCGTTACTGTATCCGTCGATGGCCGAACCGACCATCGCCAGTTTTGGTATGTCGGAAAAATACTCCAGCAGCGTTTGGATGTCTTCGGAGTCAATTATGGCATCGGCACTCAGTAGCAACGCAAATTCAGTTCTCACAAGGATAAGCGCCTGATCGTAGGCGGCGCCGTATCCCATATCGAGGGCATTGCAGATGAGGCGCACATTCGGAAATTGCGACCGGACGATCTCCGTCGTGTGATCCGTGCTGGCGTTATCGATAACAATGCACTGTGCTATCTGTGGGGCGCTATAGGACGACTGCAATGACAATGCAATGGTGGCTGCATTGTTATGAGTGACAATAATGGCTGTAATACACATTATGAAATGGGGTAGGGATGGGGTTGGTTCAAGCTATATACAAGATTATCGGCGATATCGACAGTCTTCGTATCATCAATGGCAATATTCTTACCCAAACAGGAAGTGCCGTTTGGAGAGGTGCCTTGACGCGTAATTTTCTAGAAGACTGTGTGGGAGTCGTAAAAATTAACCAATTATAAACCACTTTGCCTTTGTATGGGGGGTGCTGATAATGTATAATAGAAAGATATTCTACGTATTTACCCAAGGATTCGCGCATAATGAAGAAACTATTTAGTAAAGAAACGCTTTCATACAAAAAACCACGCCGTTATCGTCTGCCGCTGGCGCTGTTTATCGCCATGTTTGGTTTATGCTCGGATATCGGTGTGCGCCTTGGAATATGGAGTGCGCCGGGTAAGCATGGCTTGCTGCCGTATGAAAAGCCGACGTTCCATGCGTTCAGGGAGCTTTTTATCAGCGACGCTTTCGCGTCCTAACCCGTTTCACCCGAATCATCGAAAGCGGAAAGTGGCAGCGTGATTTGCCCGAAGTGGCGTGCTGCTTTTTCCGTTTCTCCGCGTGCCGCGTAGGTGCTTGCGAGGTAGGCGTGGATACGGCAAAGGCACTTTTCTTTTAGCGTGTGCCATGCGGCCTCGCCAACTGGGTGGATGAAGGCAGGCTCAGTATAAATGCATTCATAGGCGGCGAGGATGAGGCTGGGGTTTTCAATGCCTTGTGCGGAGATGTTTCCGGGATGTTTGCGCCGATGCAGCACCACGCGGTTGCCGCCGGAAACGATGGTGCCGGCGAGTGCAAGGTGGCACCATAACACCCAATCCTCCCCCACGGTCAGATGCGTGTTATGAACTGACAGCCCGTTGAGCGCTTGCCTGCGAATACAAATGGAGCCGTTACAGAAGGGAAGTTTCCGCTCCAGCAGGAACGGCAGCACCTGCCTGCCGGAGACGACCCTTGCATCGCTGGGCATGACACTGCCCTGAGGTTGTCCTTCTGCATCAATCATCTGCACTCTGCCGTAAGTAGCGATGGCTTTCGAGTGTGCCTGCATGGCATCGACGAAGAAACGCAATGCGCCGGGTTGCAGCACATCGTCGGCATCGAGGAACACAATTAGCTCGGCACGGCTGTGGGCAACACCGTTATTCCTTGCGGCGGCGGCACCGCCATGCACCTGTCGCAGTAATGTTACTGAAGGATGCTTGTGGCATAAAGCGGTGATGATTGCAGCTTGATCTGGCGCCGAACCGTCATCGACCAGCAGGATTTCCTTGTCGGCATAATCCTGTGTGGCGACTGACTGCAGGGCTTCATCCAGGAAGTCCAGGACCTGGTAAACCGGGATAATAACCGAAACGCGCATCGTTGATCCCTAGGGCTCGGAGGTTGCTTTCGTTGTGCGGTATGCTACATGAGCACAGTGATTTTACCAACCTTACATGCTGCATATGCCACACATCGACACGAACAAAGTATTATGGCGGGAAAAAAAAGAAGTTGTCACGGTGCTCTTGATTTCCAGTGGCAACTATTTTGAATTCAACCCGGTCGGCAGCGCAATCTGGAGAGGGTTGGCGAAGGGAGTTGCGGTTGACGCCATCATCGACCAGTTGGCGGCGACCTATGACACCACTCGCGAACAGCTTGCCATCGACGTTCACGGCCTCATCGTGAAGATGATTGCCGCCGGGTTGCTGGAACCTTGAGTTACGACGCGTTGCGCTCGATGTGCAGCACCTGCGTCGGGAATGCGATTTCGGCGCCATGCGTTGAAATAATATCGTTGATGCCAAACAGCACCTTTTCCTTGATGGCCAGGAAATCCGGCCATTCGGTCGATTTGGTGAATGCGCTGACCACCATATCCACCGAGTAAACGCTAAATTTATCCATATGCACGACGATGCCGGCGGTCTGGTCAAGCGCCTGGTTCTGGGTGAGGGCGGCGCGAATCTCTTCAATGATGGCGGGCAGCTTGCCGATATCCTGATAGCGTACACCGATGTTTTCCAGAATGCGGCGGTGTGTCATCTTCCCCGGATTCATCAGGATCAGGTTGCCGAACATCGAATTCGGGATGAAGACAAGGCGTTTGTCGAACGTGCGGACGATGACTTGTCGCCAGCCGATTTGTTCCACTTTTCCCTGAATATCTTTTTCCGGCAGATGCACCCAGTCACCGATGGCGAAGGGGCGGTCAAAATACAGCATGGCCGCGCCGAAGAAGTTTGCGAGCATGTCCTTGGCGGCGAGGCCGACAATAATCCCGCCAATGCCGCCGAATGCCAGCAGGCCGCTGATGCTGATGCCGAAGTTCGGAAGGATGAGGAATGCCATGGCGATGGCGATGATCGCGGTGGATATTTTTTCCAGCGTGTCGATCTGGGCGCCGCCGAGTTGCGGGTGTTTGATGGCAACCACGGATGAGCCGCGGTGGATGAAGCGTAGGAAGAACCAGCCGACGATGAGGGTCTGCGCTGCTGGTTGGAAGCCAAGTAGCGTTGCTAGCGGCTGGAACTTAAACTGGTCGTGGAGAATATCGCCTGCGATGGCCAGCCCGGCAACCCAGACAGACAGGCGCAGCGGTGCCGCCATGGCGCCGGCAAGGGCGTGTTTCCAGTCATGCGTCCATTGTGAACTGGTGGCTCCCATCCTGCGTAATAGCCGCTGCAGAACGAAGCTTGTGACCCAGGTAAAGAACCACACCAACCCGAGCTGGATCACCCATGTGCCATGGGCATGCACAAACTGGAGCGCGGTTTCGCTATAATCGTCTAACATATTCATAAACAGTACTTATAACCAGATGTTGGTTGTTTGCTGATAAAACCCACCACTAATTGGTATTCGCCCTAGCCTACGGGGTCAATGAAAACCGCTCCGGCCGGTCACAAATAATTCATAATACTGGGCTACTATCAACCTTGGGAAACCCTTATAATCTAGAGGGTAAGGGAAAGAAAAAATGGCTGACGATGATGTAAGGTTAAGCTACCTAAAGAAAACGCTGGCTAATGCAGTAAGCCCGGAGGGGGTCACTGATTTTGATCGTGAGGTCAAGGCTGCATTGAGGGACGGTAAGTTATCACATGACGCGGTTAGCGAGCTGATCTCTGGTGTAATTCATAGCCATAATTCTGAGGCTCTACGAGT
Source organism: uncultured Rickettsiales bacterium (assembly GCA_964518725.1). Classification (GTDB taxonomy): domain Bacteria; phylum Pseudomonadota; class Alphaproteobacteria; order Rickettsiales; family SXRF01; genus JANRKF01. The sequence goes on from CAZFKP010000017.1 coordinate 28,549, forward strand.
TCTGTTAGATAACAAGGTGGTAGATGCTCAGGGTATGTCGCGTTTAGGATGGGCGACAGTGTCTTTTGATCATCATGAATTCTCCCAAGAGCTTTTGAAGTCTGGCTACCGGGTTGATGCCGATAAGGAAAATGCGCCTTTTTTTTCAACTAGACTTCGATCTGACGGTGGTGTGATCCGCAGGGCGATGGAAAGCGGTGATACTGAGCAGCTTAAAATGTTGAGCTCGCTTGGTGTATTTCAGTTTGTGCCGCCGGAAAACAACAAAGAAGCGGAGGTTGCCGAGAGTGAGGCTGTCCGCGCAGCATTTCTTGCCAGGAAGGCCGTGAGTAATGGCGATATAGCCGCGTTTCGAGAAATTGCTGCACAGGGGTTGCTTGCCAGGGGGCAGACAGATGAAAACAGATTGCTCACGTTTCTTGCCGTGCAGAATTATCACCCTGAATTTCTACAGGAGATTAAGGGGCTCGGCTATGATCCCGCGCGTGATTCGAAGGCGATGGAACCGTTGGTGCGTGAGGCGTTGAAGCATTATGAAGCGCCGGAAACACTGAAGGAAATGACCAAAGCCGGAGTGTTTAATTCCGACTACTGGGATAACCGGAAACTGGATGAAATGGCGGATGTTGCACAGCAGCATAATAATATTTCCGTGCTTAATCCGTTGCGTGGCGGACAATTGCTCGACTTCACTTATCCGGAAATTGAGCAGGTACGCCCCTTGCTGGGAGGCCAGCTTCCTGACGAAATCCGTACTGCATCACTGGAGCAATTGCGTGATAAGCCGGAATGGGCGCTTCAGTTTCGGGCTGCGGTCGATCGGGTTGCTGCAATAAACAAGGACGTTCTCCATACCGGCGAGATTGGCACGAATCCGCTGCAGGCAATGCAGACCATACTCGCTCAATCCATGGTGCCTTCCGAAGTAGTGAAACAGCGGAAAGAGGAAATCGCACTGCTTGAAAAGGCAGCGGAGGGCGCTGGTGAGTTGGCTGGTCACGGAATTTCAAGGCGGGGGCAGACGCTTGACCGGCAAGCGCATGACTACAAGGTTGTGCAGGTCAAAGAAGCGGTGGATGCGCTGGCGACGCTCGATAAGATTGGTCTCAAGCCAACCCTTGATCCCAGAACGGCTGCCGGGCATATGGAAGCTTTGCGTGTGGTGAACCGTGAGTTATATAGCGAGAAAAAAATAGAAGAAGCGAAAACGCTGCTAAAAGACGACCCAAAATATTCAGGGTTTGTTCATGATAAGCCGACAGCTGAGATGCACGCGAATATCAGCAGCCATAACAAAAATCCCAGCCTGGAGGCCAAGGGTGTGGATAGGCATAATTTGGTTCGAGATGAGAGCACTGAATTTGCACAGCAGAAGCTGATTAGTGCCTACAATACGGCGAAATATGAAAAGCATGATGACTGGCCGATTGATAAGCAAACAGGCAAACCTAAAACCCCCTCTGCGGAGGATTTTATTGCTGTGCTTTCTGACCCAAAAATTCCAGAGTATCGCCGTAAATCAATTGAGGGGGCGGTACAGGATGTCGGTGAACTCAATCCCGCCTATTTCGCAAAAGACGGCTATTCACCGGAAAGCCTGCTCGCCAAGGTGCAGGATAAATATAAAGCCAACGTTGCTAGTCTACGTGAGGAACAGCAGCGCAAACAGAATGACAAGGACGCGTTGTGGATTGCCGATAATAATATGGATGGCGAAATCTCTCAGGAAGAGGGTAAGAAAGCGGCCATGGGTAAGAAAGGCGAAAAATTCATGGCGGCGATTTCCAACATGTCTGATAAAGATATACTTAAAGGGTTCCAGGTGGCGGATATGCAGGAGCTAAAGAAAAACAACCCCAACATCGCCGAGGCTGACCGCCAGAATCTTGCGGGGCTTCAGGCGCCGAATCCGCAGGTGGCGATGAACACCAACCCGGAACAGGTTCGCCGGTAATCAGCCTAGAATTTGTTTTCGCGTGGGAAGCCGGTAGGCGGCAAGCGGCCTGCGTCGGCGCGGTTGCCCTGCCATGCTTTCAGGTCGGTTTCCAGCCGCATGCGGCCGCCCAGCTGCCAGCTTAATCCTTCTTTCAGGGTGAAGGTTTTGATGTCGCTCATGCCGCCTTCTTTATATTTCTGCAAGGTGACACCCTGGCCTTTTTTCATCGGCGGAATTTGGGTGATAGGAAATATCAGCAATTTCCGGTTGTCACCGATCACGGCCACGTGGTCGCCTTCCACCGGCACGCAGAATTCAGCTTTCGCGGGGGCGACCGGGTTCAGTATTTGTTTGCCGTTTTTGGTGGAGGCGACGACATCGGCGCTATCGACGATGAAGCCTTTGCCGTTGCTGGCCGCGATCAGGAATTGCTCGTTTTCCTGATAGATACGCACGCTGGCAATTTCCACATCGTTTTCCATGTCGATCATTAGTCGCACCGGCTCGCCCGCGCCCTTGCCGCGTGGCAATTTATCGCAGCCGATGGTATAGAATCGGCCATCGGTCGCAAACAGTAGCAGCTTGTCGGTGGTGTAACCGGTGAGCTGGAATTTTTCCTCGTCGCCTTCCTTGTATTTTACATCCGCGACGTCGGCGGCGTGGCCTTTGATGGCGCGGATCCAGCCCATGTTGGAAAGCAGGATGGTGATGGGTTCTTTTTCCACAAAGGCTTCGATGTCGATCACTTTTGCCACTGGGGGCTCATCGAAATAAGTGCGGCGGCGGCCCAGCGGGTTCTTCCCACCGAATTTATTCTTGATCTCGGTGATTTCCCCTGAAATTTTGAGCCACATTTTTTCTTCCGATTTAAGGAGTGCCGTGAGTTCCTTTTGCTCTTTAGTCAGCTCGGTATGCTCGCGCTTGATTTCCATTTCCTCAAGCTTGCGTAGCGACCGCAGGCGCGTATTTAAAATGGCTTCCACCTGCACTTCGGAAAGCTTCCATTTTTTCATCATGAGCGGTTTTGGCTCGTCTTCCTCGCGGATGATGCGGATCACCTCGTCGAGGTTCAGGTAAGTGATGAGCAGCCCGCCGAGGATTTCGAGGCGGTGGGCGATCTTCTCAAGCCGGTAATTCGTGCGGCGGATCAACACATCGAGCCGGTGTTCAAGAAAGGCCATCAGCACGTCTTTGAGGTTCATGACCCGCGGCGCGCCGGAGGCGTCCAGCACATTGAGGTTCATGTTGAAGCGCGATTCAAGATCGGTGACTTTGAACATGGACTCCATGAGCATGTCCGGATCGACATTCTTTGACTTCGGCTCAAGGATAATGCGGATGTCCTCCGCGGATTCGTCGCGGATATTGCCGAGCAGCGGCAACTTTTTATTTTTGAACAGCTCGGCGATTTTCTCGATCAGCTTGCCTTTTTGCACCTGGTAGGGAATTTCGGTGACGATGATCTGGTACATGCCGTGGGAGAGTTCTTCCTTCTCCCATTTTGCCCGCACGCGGATGGCGCCGCGCCCGGTTTCGTAGGCGGTGAGGATATTTTCATAGGCTTCGACAATGACGCCGCCGGTCGGGAAATCAGGGCCAGGGATGCGGGTGACCAGATTTTTGATTGAGCAATCTGGCTTTTCGATCAGGTAATTGAGCGCATCGCAAATTTCGCCGACGTTATGCGGCGGAATGCTGGTCGCCATGCCCACGGCAATGCCTTCGGAACCGTTAGCCAGCAGGTTCGGGAACGCAGACGGCATCACCACCGGCTCTTCTTCCGAACCATCGTAGGTTGGGCGGAAATCAACGGCATTTTCATCAATCGCTTCCATGAGCGCATAGCCTACGTCGGTGAGGCGTGCTTCGGTGTAACGCATGGCCGCCGCATTGTCGCCATCCACCGAGCCGAAATTGCCCTGGCCATCGACCAGCGGGTAACGCACGGCGAATGACTGTGCGAGGCGCACCATCGCTTCATAGACCGAGGAATCGCCATGCGGGTGGTATTTACCGATGACGTCGCCGACGACGCGCGCGCATTTCTTATAGCCGGATTTGGGGTCGAGCTTGAGTTGCAGCATGGCGTAGAGCAGACGGCGATGTACCGGCTTCAGCCCATCGCGCACATCGGGCAGCGAGCGAGCGGTAATGGTGGAAAGCGCGTAGGCAAAATACTTCTCTTCCAGCGTCGCCCGGAAGGGGATCACCTGAATTTCACCGTCTTTTATTTTGGTCGGTTTCTTTGCCATGCTCTCTTTAAAGTTTAAGCGCGCTTGCTTCGCAGCGGAAAATCTGGCCAAAATTTAAGTGTGTTGGCCTCGATTTTCAAACCAAGTAAGCGCACGCCGTTTGCTTCTTGGTTTCAGCTTATACCGCAGAAATGCTGGCACGGAAGAGATAAAATGCAAAAAAATGCAAATAATTATACTTCCGTGACACGCAATTTTGTGCTGCGCGTATGGTCAGCCAGCGCATTATTGCTTAGGCGGCAAGGCGTTTCCGCGCCGCCGGAAGCTTGCGGTGCAGCGCCTCAAACAGCCAGTGCTCCAGGAAGTAGCCCGTCAGGGACAGGCCGTCGGTAAGCGCGGTGGGTGTGGGGGAGGGGGCATCCGGATGGTGGAGGAATTCCGGGAGTTTCAGCATCTTGTCGTGGTAGGGCGCGCCCGCATCGGCGCTTACCGCACGGCCGGATTTTGGCGATACATAGACTAATTTTTCCCGGCTGCCGGTGGCGGCGCACTGGCTTAAATCCAGCCCGAACCCGGTTTCGGCCAGCAGCAGCAACTCGAAATGCAGGTATTCGGCCATGCATTCTTCCGGCGCATGGGTGAGGTGGGCAAGCAGGTGGCGGAGCGCCTCATAGATTTTCGGGTAGGTGTGTCGCTCCGGTAATGCCAGCGTCAGGATGGCGCATGCCGAGGAAAGCAGCGCCAGCGCGCGCGGATTTTGCATGATATGGGCGGCGTAGGGGGTGAGCAGCTCGGCGCGGATGCTGCCCATATGCTCCGGCAGGCGGGCGCTCCAAGTGGCGGATACGAGGTTGCCCGGTTGGTAGATGCCGCGGTTCTTGGCGCTGAATGCGCCGCGCACCACGCCTTTATAAGCTCCGTGGCTTTCGGTCAGTATTTCAAGCAACGCACTGCTTTCCGCATGTTTGCGGGCGGAGAGGATGATGGCGTTATCGGTGATAGAAATCACTCTTGAAATTCCTTTCTGCTGCCCCATATCCTGGCTGTGGGAGCCATAAAGGTCCCGTACTTAATATAAACCTAGCATCAATTTTGGAGGTTCATATGCATGCTTTAGATTTAAGTCCCCTGTTCCGTTCTAGCGTAGGGTTTGACCATTTGTCACGTGTGATCGACGCCCATTTGAAGAACGACGATCGTGCGCCGGCCTATCCGCCGTACAATATCGTCAAAATGTCGGATGACGACTACGAGATTGTCATGGCTGTCGCTGGCTTCAAGCAAGAAGAGATCAGCATTACCGCGCAGAACAACCAGCTCACGGTTGCCGGTGCGGCAAGCGAAAAGGAAGAACATAAAGGCGCAGATTATCTGCATAGAGGAATTGCCGCACGCAGCTTCGAGCGGAAGTTCTCGCTGGCCGACCATGTGAAAGTGGTGGAGGCCAGGCTCGCGGATGGGCTGCTTACGCTGAAGCTGAAGCGTGAGGTGCCGGAAGAGAGCAAGCCCCGGCTGATCCCGATCAACGGCGAGAGCCTCATTGAGGGAAAAACCAAGAAATAAGGACTCCTAAACCCCCGCACAGAAATGGCGGGGGTTTTCTTTGCTTGATTATTCGCCCAGATGTTGGTAGCAGGTGGTGCCCGGATGAGCAGCGCATGAGCGTTTGGGCACGAGGCCGCTAGCGATGGCTTCGGATGTTTTTACCGTGTGGAGCGGTGGCCGAGTGGCCGAAGGCGGCGGTTTGCTAAACCGTTATACGGGTAACACCGTATCGGAGGTTCGAATCCTCTCCGCTCCGCCAGCCCCTTATCGGGTATGTTGTTAGCGCTATGGGTGCCTGCCGGTGATGGCGGGTTTTTTTATTCCTGAAACATCGATCGAATGCTGGTCATACATCGCCCACAATGGCGTGCCTCTTGGCTTTTCCCGATTTTAAATAACAACCGAAAATAGAAATAATATATATGCAATTATAGAGAGGTGTCTCCTTATATTAAGTTTAAATTAAATAGAATATCGCCTATTAATAGAAAATCATTGGACAAGTGAAATTTTATAACATACTAAATATGAATAAGTTTAGTGTATCTCTGGTCAACTTATCAAAAGTCAGGTAGACGTTATGAAAGAAAGTGGCTCTGAAGCGCAGAATGCACCCGCTAGTTGTGTATCTGTTGTATCAACCCCATTTGTGTTACCGGCCGTAATGACCATTGAGACAGCAGAATCGCTCGCCGCAGAGCTGAAACAGCTCCCTCTTTCCGAGAAGACGAACCTGACGCTTGACGCGTCCCAAGTAGAGACAATCACCACGCCGGGTTTGCAGCTGATTGTTTCGCTGGAAAAAACGCTTTCCGCACAGGGCGGTTCGCTCACAATCCAGGGGCAACGCGAGCCGTTCATCCACGCCTTCAAATATACGGGGCTCGAGAGCCTGCTCAATAATCATCATGATGGGGGGAACTAAGGTTATGGCAAAGAAAATACTTGCAGTCGATGATTCCAAGACCATGCGTGAAATGGTCTCCTTCACGCTGAAGGGGGCGGGCTATGAGGTCATGGAAGCGGAGGATGGCAAGGCCGCGCTGGAAGCGCTGACCGGTGCCAAGGTGGATGCGGTCATTACTGACCTGAACATGCCCAATATGAATGGGTTTGAGCTGATTCGGCAATTACGCGCCAACCCTGCGTATAAATTCACCCCCATCCTGATGCTGACCACGGAAGGCGATGATTCCAAGAAGCAGGAAGGTAAAGCTGCCGGTGCTACGGGCTGGATCGTCAAGCCATTCAACCCGGAAAAGCTGGTTGAAGTGGTGAAAAAAGTGTGCCCTCCAGCTGCGGCCTGACAGTATGAACGATCTGGATCAGTTCAAGCAAACCTACATCACCGAGTGCTTCGAGCTTTTGGTTGAGATGGAGGAGCGCCTGCTCGGTCTGGATGTTGATTCGGTTGATAACGAGGCGGTCAACGCCATTTTCCGCTGCGCCCATTCGATTAAGGGCGGCTCCGGGGCGTTCGGCCTGGATTATATCACCAACTTCACCCATGTGCTGGAAGCGCTCCTCGATGCGATGCGTGAAGGCAAGGTCGCGGTTTCACGCGAAGCGGTGGATACGTTGCTCAAGGCCGCTGACATCGTCACCCAGATGGTGCATGCAGCGAAGGATGGTGTGCGTCCTCCTGGCGATCTTGGTGCAGACATCAAGGCACGGCTTGAGCAATTTGCTACCGGGAAAATAACCAGCCAAGCAAGTGCCGACTATGGGATTTTTGATGCTGAACCGGCAGCTGATGTAGAGCGGCAGGGGCTGTGGCGGGTTGATTTTGCGCCGCATGAAGGGTTGTTCGCCACCGGCAATGAGCCGCTGCTGATCCTGCGGGAGCTGGCGCATCTGGGCACGGTAGAGGTTACCCCGTATACTGCGCGTGTGCCGGAGATTGCCTACCTGAATCCCATTTCCTGCTATATGGGCTGGTCAGTTCAATTGACCACCTCCAAACCGGAGGCGGCCATCCGTGAAGTATTTGAGTTCGTCACCGACCATTGCGACCTGACAATTACCGCCGTGAATGTTCCCGCAGTTGAAGCGGTCGCAAGTTCTGCTGTTCCCCGTCCGGTTAAGATAGCTCCCGCAGAAGACGGCGCGGCGCGGGCAACCCAGACCACCTCGATCCGGGTCGATCTCGAGAAAGTTGATCGCCTCGTCAACATGGTGGGCGAGCTGGTGATTACCGAGGCCATGCTGCGCGCGCAAACACGTGAGTTTCCAGTTGAGCAGTTTGCCGGGTTGATGCGTGGTATTGATGAGCTATCGCAGCATACCCGCGAATTACAGGAGGCGGTCATGGGGGTGCGTATGCAGCCTGTGAAGACTATTTTCTCTCGTATGCCCCGCATCGTGCGTGATATTTCGGCGCAGCTTGGAAAAGACATCCGGCTGGTCACTTCCGGTGAAAACACCGAGGTCGATAAAACCGTCATCGAACAGCTTTCCGATCCGCTGATGCATATGATCCGCAATAGCTGTGATCATGGCATCGAAAAACCCGATACACGCCTTGGAAACGGCAAGCCAGAGCAGGGCACTATCCACCTTTCGGCCAGCCATCGCGGCGGGCGCATCATCATTGAGATACGTGATGACGGTGCCGGTATTAACCGCGAACGTGTGCTTGCCAAGGCGCGTGAGAAATCCCTTGTCCCGGCAGACGTAGTACCCACCGATGATGAAATCGACAACATGATTTTTATGGCAGGGTTTTCCACCGCCGAAAAAGTAACCAACGTTTCCGGGCGCGGTGTTGGCATGGACGTGGTCAAGCGCAATATCGAGGGCATGGGCGGCACGGTGCGCGTCAATAACAATCCCGGGAAAGGCTCGTTTTTTACCGTTTCGCTGCCGCTGACGCTGGCGATCCTTGACGGCATGATCGTGCGTGTCGGCGCCGAGAACTATATTATCCCGATCACCAGCATTATCGAAACGTTGCGTCCGAAGGCTGAAGAAGTGAGGCGTGTTGAAGGGCATAGCGACGTCATCAATGTGCGCGGTGAATTCGTATCGGTCATCTACCTGCACCGCATTTTTAATATCGAAAACTCTCAGGGCGACCCCAGCAAAGCATTGGTGGTGCTGGTCGAGAGCGGGCAGCAGAAAATGGGGTTGGTGGTCGATGAGTTGATCGGACAGCAGCAGGTGGTCATCAAAAGTCTGGAAGCGAATGCCGATCCAGTCAAGGGCATTTCGGGCGCGACTATCCTTGGGGATGGCCGCGTGTCGCTGATTTTGGAGATTAATGACCTGAGTAAATTGTGCCATGTGCAACCCCCCATGCCCTCGGCACAAGCCGCCTAGCAGAACAGAAAGGAACGCGTATGACAGATAGTTTTGATAAAACCCGGGAGAGTGAAAAAGAAGCCGCCGTGCATAAGGGAATGGCTCGGCAATTCCTGACGTTTACCGTCGAGCGCGAGGAGTATGGCGTTGATATCATGACGGTACGTGAAATCAAGGGCTGGACGGAGACAACGCGCCTTCCCAATTCGGCGGAATTTATGCGCGGCGTCATGAACCTGCGCGGCCTGATTATCCCCATCTTTGATTTGCGGACACGTTTCCATCAAGGGCTGACCGAGGCAACGCCAAAGCATGTGGTGATTATTCTTGCTGTCGGTGCGCGCAATATTGGCATTCTGGTGGACACCGTATCCGACATTCTGGACGCCAGTGCCGACCAGATAAAGCCAGCTCCCACCGCCGATACACAAGTTGATGCCGCCTATATCAGCGGCCTTATCTCGCTCGATGATCGCATGGTGGTGCTGCTCAACGTCGATAACCTGTTTGACACCCAGCACATCGAGAAAGTCATTGAACAAGCCGCCGCTTAATACACCAATTTAACGAAAGGACTACACCATGCTCCGCTTTAACATCCGCACCAAACTCACCCTCCTCCTCCTTGTGTTCGGCTTGCTGCCGCTGGCAGCGGTGATGCCGATTGTCTTCGATCAACTGCATGGCATGCAGCAAGGCCGACTTGATGACATGAAAACAACCGCCGCCAGTGCCGGTGAATTGATCGACCGCAATTTATTCGAGCGCTACGGCGATGTGCAGGCATTCGGCACCAACGCCGCGAGCAAGAATAAGCAAAATTGGTATGTCCATAGCGCCGAAAACCCGCTGGTGGATGCGATGAATGCCTATATGGCCAATTACGGAATTTATAAACTCATGATGCTGGTGGATATGGAAGGTAAAGTTGCCGCCGTCAACACCACCGACAACAAGGGCAAAGCACTCGACACCTCGGCGTTCTACAGTCGCTCCTTCAACGATGCCGCATGGTTCCAGCAAGTGATTCGCAAGGAATTTCTAAAGGGCGAAGGCATCGACGGTACGGTAGTAGAGCAGCCGCGCTATGAGGCACTGGTGGCCGATGCCTATAAAGGCGAGGACGGGTTCACCATTCCTTTTGCGGCGCCTGTGTATGACTATGCTGGGCAGATGATCGGCGTGTGGGTGAATTTCGCTGATTTCGGCCTGGTGGAAGAGATTATCAAAGACGTCTACAAACAAAAAAAAGCCAATGGAATGCAGGATATCGGCTTCGCCATCGGCGATAGCAAAGGTACTATATTGGTCAATTACGATCCGGCGGCGCGCGCGGAGTATGAAAACCGTATGGCCGACATCATCGGCAAAAAAACACTGGCTGACATGCAGATTCCTGCGGCAACGGAAGCGTTGAAAGAAACAACCGGCACCAATATTGAAGTGGACACGGGAAGCGGCGAAGAAGATGCGGTGAGCTGGGCGAAGGCCGATGGTGCGCTTGGGTTTCCCGGTATGGGCTGGACGATCATCATGCATCAGCCGGGGCAACTCGCTTTTGCCGATATTGCCAGCGCAAAATATTTGCTGCTGACGATTATGGGCGTTGCTCTTGCTGCAATTCTCGGAGTCGGCGCATTCATCGGCACGCTGGCCAGCCGTCCGCTACGCAAGTCAACGGCGAGCATGCAGGCGATCGTAAAAGGCGACTACACCACCAAAGTTGAAGGAACTGGCCGTAGTGACGAAATGGGGGAGATGGCTCAGGCCATGGAGGAGCTGAAGACGACGCTGGATGCTAACACGCGGCTGAAACAGGCACTCGACAGCGTTACCAGCAACGTGATGATGGCCGATGAGAATTTCAACATCATCTATCTCAATGAATCGGTGCTGTCGTTTTTGCGTGAGGCAGAAAAAGACATCCAGAAAGATTTGCCGCGCTTTTCCGTTGCCAGTCTCATGGGTTCAAATATCGACATTTTCCACAAAAATCCGTCGCACCAGCGCAATATGCTGGCGGCGATGAACCAGCCGACCAAAACCTCCATTCAGGTTGGCGGGCGTTCGTTTAACCTGGTAGCCGTGCCACTCTTCGACCAGAATAAGAAACGCATCGGCACCACGGTCGAGTGGCAGGACGGTGCAGCGGCAGGCATGGTCGATGCCATCAACAAATCGCAGGCGGTGATCGAATTTTTCCCGGACGGCACCATCATCAATGCCAACCAGAATTTCCTCGATGTCATGGGCTATTCGCTGGACGAAATCAAAGGTAAGCACCACAGTATGTTCGCCGATGAAAAATACAAAACCAGCGCCGAATATCGCAAATTCTGGGATGATCTCGGTCGCGGTGAAGCGCAGGTTGGCGAGTTCAAACGCTTTGCCAAAGGCGGCAAGGAAATCTGGATCAACGGTTCTTATAATCCGATCACCGATTTGAAAGGCAAGATCGTGCGTGTGGTGAAAACCGCGTCCGACATCACGGCGGCAAAAATGGAAAGCATGAACGCGGCGCGACTGAAGCTGGCGCTCGATACCTGCACCGCCAACGTCATGATGGCCGACGCCAATTTCAATATCAGCTATTTGAACGAATCGCTGGTTGGCTTCCTGAAAGAAGCCGAGAAAGATATTCAGAAAGATTTGCCGCGCTTCAACACGGCCAATCTGATCGGCCAGAATATCGACGTGTTTCATAAGAATCCGGCGATGCAGCGCGGCATGCTGGAGAAACTCGCCAGCACTTACAAAACCTCGATCCAGGTCGGCGGACGCTCGTTCAACCTGGTGGCTAACCCGATCTTCGGCGCGAATAACGAACGCCTGGGCACGGTGGTGGAATGGCAGGATGGCACGGCGGTGGGTCTTACCGAAGCGCTCAACCGCTCACAAGCCATTATCGAGTTTCAAACCGATGGCACCATCATCAACGCCAACCCGAATTTCCTTGGCGCAGTCGGCTATTCGCTTGATGAGATCAAGGGCAAGCATCACCGCATGTTCTGTGACAGCGCCTACACCGCAAGCCCCGAGTACCGCCAGTTTTGGGATGCGCTGGGGCGTGGAGAGGCTCAGACCGGCGAGTTCAAACGCATCGGCAAGGGCGGCAAGGAAATCTGGATCAATGCTTCCTACAACCCGATCATGGACTTAAAAGGCAAAGTGGTACGCGTCGTGAAAACTGCGTCCGATGTAACCGAGATGGTCACTACCCGTACCGAGAATGAAATGGGTATGAACGAAGCGGTGAAGGTGCTGACCGGCATTTCGCAAGGCAACCTGACCCAGAAAATGGATTTGGAATATAAAGGTAGTTACGCCCAGATCAAAACGGCGATCAATGCCACAGTTGATCGCCTTTATGACATGGTCAAACGCATTATCGAAGCCGCACAATCGGTCAATTCGGCGGCCAGCGAAATTGCTTCCGGCAGTACTGATCTCTCGCAACGTACCGAGGAGCAGGCGTCATCACTGGAAGAAACCGCTGCCAGCATGGAGCAGATTACCGGCACGGTGAAACAAAACTCCAGCAATGCCGCAACGGCTAACGACCTTTCCGGCAAAGCTAACCAGGTAGCCGGTGAAGGCGGTAAGGTGGTCGAGCAAGCGGTAACGGCGATGGGGTCGATTGAAAAATCTTCGCAAAAGATTTCCGACATCATCGGCGTTATCGACGAAATCGCCTTCCAGACCAACCTGCTCGCGCTCAACGCAGCGGTGGAAGCGGCGCGTGCGGGTGATGCCGGCAAGGGCTTCGCCGTGGTGGCAAGCGAGGTTCGCTCACTGGCGGGGCGTTCGGCTTCTGCATCCAAAGAGATCAAGGCGCTCATCAATGAGAGCGTGTCTCAGGTGAAGGATGGTGCCGAGCTTGTCAACCAGGCGGGTGAGACGCTGAAAAACATCGTCAACTCGGTCAAACAGGTTTCCAGCATTGTTTCTGAAATCGCTTCGGCGAGCCAGGAACAGGCGACCGGCATTGACGAGATCAATACGGCGATCACGCAAATGGATGAGGTCACCCAGCAGAATGCTGCACTGGTGGAAGAAAACACCGCCGCTGCGACATCCATGGTTGAGCAGGCGCGTGAGCTTGAGAAACTCATGAGTTTCTTTACGCTCTCGGATGATGGCGAGGGTGATGACGATGCCGACACCCATCCCAACATCGTCGCGCTGCAATCCCCCAAACCGGCGCCAGCCAAACCAAAACCTGCGGCAAAACCTGCCAACAAATCTGCTGCCAACGGGAAGGCCAAGGCTGCTGCGAAGCCTGCTAAGGCAGCAAGTGGCGGCGGATACGATAAAGATTGGCAGGAATTCTAATCATTGACGCAGGGAAGTTTAGATATGGCGAAAGCGGCAAAAAAGGGAGAGGATCGGGAGTTTTCGTTTAGCGACCAAGAGTTTCGCCTTTTGGCAGGCATTGCCCAGGAACGTACGGGCATTGTGCTCGCCGAGCATAAGAAGGATATGGTGTACTCACGGCTGGTTCGTCGCCTGCGTGCCCTGAAACTTTCAAGCTTCGCCGACTATTGCGACCTGGTTCAGGGGGGAGGTGGTGATGATGAGATCGGTAATCTTGTCAACGCCATCACCACTAACCTGACCAGCTTCTTCCGCGAAGGGCATCATTTTGAACATCTGCGCGACGAGGTGTTGTTGCCGCTGGTCGCGCAAAAGGCTAGGCGGCTGCGACTCTGGTCGGCGGGGTGTTCGGCAGGCATGGAGCCGTATTCAATTGCCATGACGGTCAAATCGGCGATTAAGGATATGAAAACATGGGATGCCCGCATCCTTGCAACCGACATTGATACCAACATGCTGAACACCGGCATGGCCGGTGAATATGCCGATGAGCAATATGAAAATATTCCACCGAATTACCGTAGCGACGTTACACGCACCAAAAAGAACGAACGTATCCAGATGTCGGATGCGCTGAAGGCGATGATTGCCTTCAAGCAACTCAACCTGTTGGAGTCATGGCCAATGAAAGGGCCGTTTGACGCAGTGTTCTGCCGCAATGTGGTGATTTATTTCGATAAGCCAACCCAGGCCAAATTGTTTAATCGCATGGCCGACCTGATTAAGCCCGATGGTTGGTTGTATATCGGCCATTCGGAGAATCTTTTCAAAGTGTGCGACCGCTTCGAACTGGTCGGGCGCACTATTTACCGAAGGGTCAAATGATATGACCATGAGCGAGCGATTGGCCAACGAGCGACGTGCGAAAAAAGAGATGCCGGTTGCGGAGTATTTTCACGGCAAGAAATGCTTTCATGATGACAGCGAGGATGTGGATGTCGTGAAGATTTTCTCCGGTGACTGGTATGTTTCAACGAAGAAAAATGAAATGCTTGCCACCATTCTTGGGTCGTGCGTATCCGCCTGTATCCGCGATCCTGTGGCACGTGTTGGCGGCATGAACCATTTCCTGCTGCCGGGTGATGACAGCATTGATAGCAAGACGAGTGATTCGGCTCGCTATGGTGTTTTTGCCATGGAAAGCCTGATTAATGGCATTCTCAAGGCGGGTGGGCAGAAACACCGGCTGGAAGTCAAAGTGTTCGGCGGTGGCAATGTGATCAATAATTCGGCACGTATCGGTTCTAAAAACGCTCAATTCATTCGCGATTTCCTAGGCAAAGAAGGATTCCGGATCGCCTCGGAGGATCTGGAGGGAGACCATCCACGGCGCCTGCATTATTATCCGGACACTGGAAAGGTGATGATGCGGTTGCTCAGGCGCAAGGAGGACATGATCGTGGTCGATGAAGAAGCACGCTACAGCAAGCAAATCAGCGCAAAACCGATAGGGGGTGACGTTGAACTCTTCTAAACCCATCACGGTGCTTATTGTCGATGACTCGGCCTTAATCCGGCAAATGTTCAGTGAAATGCTGTCGTCAGAACCTGATATTACGGTGATTGACACAGCGTCCGACCCGTATGATGCGCGTGAGAAAATCAAGCGGCTTAATCCCGATGTGCTGACGCTTGATATCGAGATGCCGAAGATGGATGGGCTGTCCTTTCTGGAGAAAATCATGACGCTACGCCCAATGCCGGTGATTATGGCGTCAACACTTACCCAGAAAGGCGGTGAGGCTACCATCCGGGCGCTGGAACTGGGGGCGTTCGATTATGTCAGTAAGCCAATTTCTAACCATACCCGCGATACGATCGGTGCACTGAGGGAGGAGCTTGTCGCCAAAGTGCGCGGCGCTGCTAAGTCGAATATGGCACACCGCAGTGCCGGTCGGCAGATGGCAAGTGCGCCGATAGTGGTTCCATTCCATCCTCCCGGCGGCAAGTCACGCCATATCATTGCAATGGGGTCTTCTACCGGCGGCGTCGAGGCGTTGCGCGAGATTTTCTTGCGCCTGCCAGCAAACTGTCCGCCGATCGTTGTGACGCAGCATATGCCGGAAACATTTACCAAGTCGTTCGCTGCCCGGCTGGATAGTTTGTCCAAAGTCACGGTGTCGGAAGCACGGAACCACGACCGGCTGAAGGAAGGGCATGCCTATATTGCGCCCGGCGGTAGCGCGCATCTCAAGGTTCTTAAAATAGGCATGGATTTCGTATGTAAGCTTGAGGAGACCCCTCCCGTTTCCAGTCACCGGCCTTCGGTGGATGTGCTGTTTCATTCTGTTGCCGAGACTGTGGGTGCGCGTGCCGTCGGGGTGATCCTCACCGGCATGGGCAAGGATGGTGCCGATGGCATGAAAGCCATGCGTGATAAGGGAGCCTATAACATTGGCCAGAATCAGGCCACCTGTGTTGTTTATGGCATGCCGCAGATGGCAGCCAAAGCAGGCGCGACGCATGTGGAGCTTCCGCTTGCCGATATTCCAGCCGCGATGCTCAGACATTGCGAGAAAGTACAGGGATAATCATGAAAAAGAAAATATTGGAATTCTCACAGCCTGCCCCCCAGGATGATGTTTGCGAGCCGCAGCCGTCATTCGCAGATCAAACCACCCCCGTATTGCACGAGACGCTGGCACTGATGATTGCCGGCGGTGCCGGGCTTCGTATGCTGATGCAGTTGCTGCCGGAATCGGCTAAGAATGTTGAATCGGCGAGCCATGACCTGACCGAGCGCTTCAAGACACTCGCAGAAAGCGCCGGTACGCAAAGCGAGATGGTGCAGGCCTTGATTGCCAGCATTGGCGCTATTCCGTTGGATGATAAGCGTGTATCGCTGGATGAATTTATCGGCTTGTTCAGTAGTACGCTCGACGATTCCATTTCAAAAATGCTCTATATCTCTCAGAAAGCCATATCGATGGTGTACAGCATGACGGACGCCATTAATAACCTGAAGGAGATAGAAACTTTCTGTAAGCAAATCCAGGGAATTACCAAGCAATCGAATCTGCTTGCGCTCAATGCCCTGATCGAGGCGGCGCGGGCAGGGGCGGCCGGGAAAGGATTCGGTGTGGTAGCCAGCGAGGTGAAAACATTGTCCCAAGAAATATCTACCCTTTCAGACACGATGAGTTCACGCACACGCGTCATCATGAAAAGCCTGAATGATGGATTCGCCATTCTGAACGAGGTCGCCACGACTGATATGAGCGCGAACATATTGGGCAAGGAGACACTTGAATCGTTGATGCAAGGCCTTGTCAGGCAGAATGATGAATCAATGAAAGTGATGCAGGCATCCTCGGCAACCTCCAAAAATATTTCGGACTCCATCAGGGGAATGATCGTGAACCTGCAGTTCCAGGACAGGAATACCCAGATCACCGAAAATGCGGTATATGTTATTGGGCATTGCCTGAAAGTGTTTGAGGATATACTGAGCAAAGAAAAAGCCATGGTTGATTCCGGTGCCTTGCCGGCCGATGCGCCGGGTGTGCAGCAGGCGGTTGATGATCTGCTTGCGGTGATTAAGCTGGGTGAGATACGCAAGTTTTATTTGAGCATGCTGCAGCATTCCGGGGTTGTTGTGCCAAGTACATCCCTCCCGGAAGACGCCGCCTCTGGCGATGAAGATGTCGAATTATTTTAGGAGTTGTTATGCCGATTACCAAAGAACTTAATCATGGGACGTATCATGTCACGCTGGATACAAGATTCAGTTTCAATGACAATGCGGAGTTCCGCGAAGTGTTGGAAAGAACGGAAGATCACGAGGTTCGGGAGCTGGTGTTTAATATGGCGCAGGTGGATTTTGTCGATTCGGCAGCTCTTGGCATGTTGCTGCTGGCGCGTGAAACTGCCATGAAGCATGGCAAATCTATCACGATTAGCGGGGCTACTGGGCAACCCAAAAAAATGTTCGACATGGCAAAATTCGACACCATGTTCACTATACGGTGACTTGATTCGGTGATCATTTTTCTTTATATGAAACCATCGGGTGCTTTCGGGGGAAAGCTAGTAAGATTATCTGTACAGTAGCATTTCCCTAAAAGAACGGAAGATTATGGGTAGGCGGATCTCGCGAGAATACATCGTTACCAACAGCAAAATACTGATCGTAGATGATTCGCGGGTGCTTCGCGCGATGCTCCGCGAATTCTGCCAATCCGCTGGATTCAAACATATTGACGAAGCGGCCGATGGGAAGGAGGGGTTGAAAAAGATTTTATCCTCCCATCCCGACCTCGTGTTCATGGATATGGAGATGCCGCACATGAACGGCCTTCAGGTATGCCAGGAACTGCAGCAGCGCCACCTTCATGATAAAATGATCATTATCATGCACACCACTTTTGATGGCTCTGAGCTTAAATCTCAAGCGTTTGACGCTGGCATTACCGATTTTGTCACCAAGCCCTTAAGTGGCAGGGAAGTAACGGCGCGCTCACTGGCGCATTTGGAACGCCACTTTCTCAACCAGCAGCGCGATGCGGATTACCGCAGGATCCAGACGGAGTTACAAGGCGCGACGATCTTGCAGAACATCCTGTTGCCGCACGAAGAAGTGCTGGAGGGCATCCGCAACGATTCGGGGCTCGATATCGCGCATTACTATCATCCCGCCACTGAACTGGCCGGTGATTACCTGTCCGTGCGAAAGCTGGAGAGCAACAGGGTGGCCTTGATTTCTGCCGATGTATCGGGTCATGGCGTAACGGCGGCACTCTACGCCTTCTCCCTGCATACCTTGCTTGAAGACAAGGTGCTCGAATCACACCCGCCCGGTGAAGTGCTGGAGCGTTTGAACGCACAGCTCCACAGCCTGATGATGGGGGGAAACTTTGTCACGGCGTTCCTTGGGGTGGTCGATATGGATCACGGCCTGATGCACTATGCGGCGGCGGCGGCTCCGCCACCGGTGTTGTTATCCGGGGGGAAGGCTACGTTGATTAATACGGACGGGTACTTGCTCGGAACGCTAAAACAATCAACCTATACGACACACAGCATTCCATTTACCAAGGGCGATGCGCTGGTGATTTACAGTGATGCCTTGATAGAGACGGCCAGCCCGAGAGGAGAGTTTATGTCCGAACAGGAAGTGATAGATGTCCTGTGCACCAGCAAATCCAAAGATGCAGGGGGATTGCTCAGAAACCTGATTGCTGCCTTCTACACGGGATATTCCAAGAATCCGATTGATGATTTGTCTATGCTTGTTTGTAAGGCATAGCTACGCCAACCCGGGCATAGACCTGTGTCAGCACGGTCACAAACTGTTCATGGCTTATGGGTTTGGGGAAATGGCAGTTCGCGCCGATACGTAACGCCTCATCGACATCCATCCTGTCCATCGAGGAAGAGCAGAAGAGCACGAAAGGCTTATCCCCATCCGGCATTTTTCTTAATTCTTTCAGAAAGGCAATGCCATCCATCTCCGGCATATACCCATCAAGGAGTATGAGGTTGGGCAGGGGGTTTTCACGGCAATATGCAAGCGCCTGTTTCCCATCAGTGCAAACTTCCGGCTTCAAACCAAATTTTTGCATTTGGTTCTGCATAATCATCCAGTTCACCGGATTGTCTTCAACGATTAGGCAGCTTATCACAACCATACCCTACATGCGTGTTGATGTCGGGTAGCGTAACACTTCTGTGGTTATTAAACAATAATAATATACGCCTTTTGGTTGTTTAAGATTAGGTGGTATGTCCGAAAAACCTTTCCACGCGGCGCGTTTCCATTTTTATGGCCGTGAGCATTTCCAGTTTGCGGGATGCGTCATCTTCAAAATGCATTTCCGCACGTTTGCACAGATGGTGCAGCTTCATTGCGCCCAGGTTTCCGGATGAGCCTTTAAAGCGGTGGGCTGCTGATTTCCATTGTTCGAATTGATCTAGGGATTGACTGTTTTCGAGAATATCAATCATCTGCTGCGCCTGTTCGATGAATAATGCAGCCAGGGATTTTTCTTCTTCCGGGTCGCCATCGGTGAACAGGCGAAGCTGCTCCGTATCGACTGGGGATTCCTGTGTTGTTTCCGCTGCCTTTGTCGATGCGGTAATGATGGCACGTTGATCTTCCAGCACAAACATCGTCTGCAGGATAGCACGTAGGTGCTCGGCACGGAGCGGCTTGCTGATGTAATCGTCCATGCCGGATTTTAGGCATTTCTCACGGTCGCCCATCATGGCGTTGGCGGTCATAGCGATGATCGGCGTGTGCATCGGGGTGCTTTCTTCGAGGTCGCGTATTTTCTTGGTGGTCTGGTATCCGTCCATTTCCGGCATCTGGCAGTCCATGAAAATCACATCGTACGGTTCGCTGCGGTATTTCACAATCGCTTCTGCACCATTCTCGGCAAGGTCGATGTGGGTAAAGCCGAATTTTCTGAGCAGTTTCTGGGCGAATACCTGATTAACCTGGTAATCTTCCACCAGCAGCGCCTTCGCATTTGCGATGGGGATGCGATGGGCACTGACCCTATTATGGGCTTTTATATGGTGTGTTATTTTGGCCAGCGCGCTGGCATCGGCTTTCACCATGGGGATTGATATCCAGAAGGTGGATCCTTTGCCCTCGGCGCTTTCAACGCCGATGGTGCCGCCCATCATGGTTACCAGTTGCTTGCTGATGGCAAGACCGAGTCCGGTGCCACCATATTTGCGGGTGACGGAGGCATCGGCCTGTGTGAATTTATCGAAGATAGCATCGAGCTTATCCGGCGCGATGCCCATCCCGGTATCTTCGACGCGGATGTGCAGCAGCGTGCTATCCTCTTGTTCAATGGTGGACGCACTCAGCTGTACGTAACCTTTCTCAGTGAATTTAATGGCGTTGCCGACCAGGTTGGTGATGATCTGGCGCATCCTTCCCGGATCGCCCATAATGCAGGCAGGAATCGTGTCGCTCACTTCCACCAGCAGGCCGATATGTTTTTTGTCGGCGTTTGGAACCAGGAGCTGCACGGTTTTCTGGAACGTGTCGGCTGGGTCATAAGGGATATGCTCCAGCACCAGTGCCCCAGCCTCGATTTTTGAGAAATCGAGGATATCGTTTAGCAGTACCAGCAATCCCTCGCCCGAGCTGTTAATCGTTGATACGAACTCACGTTGTTCAATGGATAGCTCGGTCTCAGCCAGCAGGTGCGCCATGCCCAGCACGCCGTTCATCGGGGTGCGAAGCTCGTGACTCATGTTGGCCAGGAAGTCGCTTTTGGCGATATTCGCCGCTTCGGCTTTTTCAAGGCTATCCTGCAAATCGCGGGCAGCAGCTTCTGATTTCAGGTTGGCGCGTTTTAATTGCACCATCATCATCTGGTACTCATGTTCGGAGCGTTTACGGGCGGTGATGTCATGTTCAATGGCGGCAAAGTGCGTGATGGCGCCCTCGGTATTCTTGACCGGAACGATACTGACATCGAGCCAATAGGGCGTTCCATTCTTATGGTAGTTGAGAAGCTCGCCGCGGAAAGCCTCTCCTTTGCTCAGGGCGGATTTAATGTCGTCGAGCGTTTCGCGCTTGGTGAATTCACCTTGCAGGAAGCGTGGCGATTTGCCGATTGCCTCTTCGGCGCTATAGCCGGATATTTCGGTGAATGCTTTGTTGACATAAATAATTTCCGGCCCCGGATTGTCCAGCGCAGGTTTGGTAATAATAATCGCGTCATTAGCGCTCGTAATCACTGTTTCAAGCAAGGTGGCGCGTTCTTTGAAATTAGCGCGTTCAATCACCTGTCCAAGCTGTTTGCCGATATTGGCCATCACACCGAGCAGGCGCTCGCTCGGAATTTTTGCTTCCGGAGAATAGAATTCCAGCACAGCAACCGCCTTGCGATTGACCAGAACCGGGAAGGCAAATGCAGCCTTGAGGCCTGCGTCCTGCGCGGCGTCTTTCCGCATGTAGACGCTCGAATGTGCCACATCGAGGATCCACATCGGCGTGGCATCGGACATAACTTCGCCGATAAACCCCTGGCCGGAAGCGAAGGACAGCTGTTCCGAGGCGCGTTTAAAATTGGCCGTACGTTGCGGATCGGCCACATGCCAGACATCGACACTGGTGAGCGCCTTTTTTTCTTCCGAATAGAGGTAGGCATGTCCCACCGTCCAGCCGGTATAGTCGCAGATGTTATCAATGGCGATTTGCATCCCATCCACAATCGACTCGGTTTCATTGGCCGCAGATGCAACGTTTTGCTGGATTTGTGTCAGCATGATGGCACGCGACAGGTTTCTGAGCATTGGGCGGAATACAATCCACCATAATCCGAACGTCACCATAAGTGAACCGGCAAAGAGCAGGGTGGATGATTTATGGATAAAATTCAGGTCACGGATGCTGGTGTCCTGATAGCTTGTAACTGCTTTATCCAAGCTCGCCAATATCGGTTGCTTTGATTCGGCAAGCAAGATGTGAAGATAAGGATTGTCCGCATTGAGCTCGTCGTCTGGTGTTGCCATCAGTGCTTCGGCGGCTTCAAGGTAATGCGCTATCTGGAGGTTCAGGGAAAGCGGTTTGTCAAAATACATGGCTTTCAGCTGTGGGCTGCCGAGGGTTACTTTACCAATGTGGCTTTCTGGGTCGATCAGCATGGTATGGATGTCGCGCATCCTGGTCACGGCAGCGGAGAGGTTCTTCCTTGCCTCTTCGCGTTGCTGTGGTGTTTCGGCATCAGATAACAGTTCTGCCCACAGTGCAATACGTTGGGAAAGCATGCGTTGCCTGCCGCTTTCGTTCATCATCAGTGCGGTATGATCCTGGCTTTCCATATAGTGCGAAAGCAGGGTGAAGTTTGCGCCGACGATAATCGCGATCAACGCCAGCGCGGCAAGGAACATCCGGGTGATGGTGGTGGTATCATGCATAATGGTTGGCCTGGTGCGAGGTTTTCAGGTGATGCAACTGGCTGTCTTGAATATAACGGTGCAGCTTGTCTTTTTTGAAGGGCTTGGCGACAAATCCCGCAGCGCCGGCGCCGAGTGCCTTGGTGATATTATCGAGGTAGCTGTTGCCACTAAACATGACGACATACGCTTCCGGGTCGCATTCCAGTATCTGCTTCAGGGCAGCGAAACCGCTAATGCCGGGAAGGCCGATATCGAGGAACACTACATCCGGTGCATAGAGCAGGTAATTGGCAACGGCTTCCTCGGCATCGCAGGCGCTCACTATTGCGTAGTTCGCTTTGAAGGCGGTGGCAATGATCTGCCGGGTTAGTGGGTCGTCATCCACCACCAGGACATATTGTGGCTGACGGGATTTTCGCAGCGATTTTGCGGTGGCAAACACGTCGGTCAGCAAGTCAATCTCGCCAAAATCGGCTGTTTCGCTGATGGCGGCGACTTTTGGGATAGTGTGGCCGATTTTATCCAGTAGTAACGCTCTCAGTACGCGCCAGTCTTCGGCGGCGTTATAGAGGGTTGTGGAGGTATCTTCTTTGGGCATTAGGGTGATAGCAAGCGTTTCCAGTGCCAGCGCATCCATGGTGCGGCTCACCAGCAGAATATCGCGGTCGGTACAAAGAACGATATCGCAATCGAGCGCGGCGCATTCTTCCTTTACCGAGGCAATATGCTGGTGATCCCGTGAGGGTTCGCCCTGTGGTTGGATATGCAGGCAGCGCCATGCCTCCAGGCTTGTCGGGCTTTTGCCCAAAGAGATGGCAAGGGCGTGTAAATAATGTTCCGTGTGTTCGGTATATAGTCGCATAACGTCTCCTTGCATTAGTGAATGGTGGGGCAGCGTTCGATGTATTGGAATATCCTGTCGCGGTTGAATGGCTTGGCAATAAAGCCTTTGGCGCCGTGCTGCATGGCCTGGGTGATGTTCTCCCGGTCGGCGTTGCCACTAATCATGATGACGTATGCCGCCGGGTCAAGCTTGAGGATTTTCTCAAGCAGTTCATGCCCGGTCACATCCGGCAAGTTGATGTCGAGGAACAGCAGGTCGGGTGCCAACCGCGAGTAGGTGGCAAGCGCTTCTTCTGCTGAATGTAATGCGGTTAGTGCGTATTTCTTTTCTAGCACTTTTTCTACCAGGCGGCTGGAGAATACATCATCCTCGATGATCATGAATTCCGGTGCAGCCCTGCTATTGCGCTTAGTTGCGATCTCCTCAGCGGTGCTGTTCACGGCGCTGTTCAGTATGTTCTTGCGCTTGCGTGCCAGTGCTTCTTCCTCCAGTTGCTTTGCCCGTGCCTCTGCAAGCTTGCGTTTCTTATCCAGCTTGTTTTCAAGCATGTGCAGGATGGTGTTGATGTGAAGCGAGAGTTCGTTGAAGCTTACAAAATCATCGCTTACAGGAAGTTTGGCGTAGGCAGCGACATCCAGCAGGAATGCCTTGGCGTCCTTGACGGCAATGGTTGGTGCGAGAATGAATATGTCTCCATCCTCGCATAAGAATATTTGCGGGTTCGCAGTGTCAATATGCTGGCGGGCGGCGTCGATAACTTTTTGTTTAATCCCTTCGATTGGAGGGTGCTTGGCTAATTTAAAATAAACATAGCGTGCGGCATCAGGTTCATCACACCACGCTTCCAGCGCTTTGATAAGTTTGGCATCGGTTTGTTCGTCGATGATAATCATCAGTTGTTGTTTTCCTCCTGTTGATACTAGTGCATTCCTTGTGCCAAAGTCATAATTCATATATTTCAATGTATTGCGTTGCTGTTTGTGGCAATATTTCTCAAAATAACGTTCGATATTGAGAAAAATATATGCTATATTCTCAATATAGAACTAATTGGGAGTGATATGCAGACCATCCTCATTGCAGAAGACGATACGGTTCAGTGCAAAATGCTGAGCTTGCTGCTTACCAAAAGACTTGGTTATGCGGTGATTGAAACACGCAACGGCAAGGAAGCAGTCGAGCGCGTGCGGGCAAGCAATGTTGGAGATATCAGCGCGGTGCTGCTTGATATCTCCATGCCGGTGATGGATGGCTTTGCCGCTCTGAGAGCGATTCGCACCTACCGTGCGGATTTGCCGGTGATTATGCTGACCGGCACCGACGATGCGGCAACCGCCGTCAAGGCGATCAAGCAGGGGGCGAATGATTTTATCGCCAAGCCTGCCGATCCGGCGCATTTGGGGGTGGCATTGGCGAACGCCATTCGTTTGTCTGCACTCACGCACGAGCTTGCATTGATGAAGCGTGACAAGGAGGGCGCACTTACTTTCCTGGATCTGGTAGGGCACGATAACGGCCTTGCGGATGCGGTTTCTTATGGGCGCAGAGCTGCGGCGTCGGACGTTCCGGTGTTGATCAATGGTGAAACCGGTGTCGGTAAAGAGCTGTTTGCGCGTGCAATCCATGGTGAAAGCAAGCGTGTTGGTGCGCCATTCATCGCCATTAACTGCGGGGCGATTCCGGAGAATCTAGTGGAAAGCACGTTGTTTGGCCATGAGCGCGGGGCGTTCACGGGTGCGACCACGCGTACAATCGGGAAATTCCGTGAAGCCGAAGGCGGCACGATCTTCCTTGATGAGGTTGGTGAGTTGCCACTTGAAGCACAGGTCAAGCTGCTGCGGGTGTTGCAGCAGAAAGAAGTCGAGCCAGTGGGGGCGGGTAGGCCGGTGAAAATCAATGTGAGGTTGCTTTCCGCTACCAACCGCGATCTGGCGAGGGACGTGCAGGCCGGACGTTTCCGGGAGGATCTCTTTTTCCGGCTGAACGTGCTGCCGGTTACGGTGCCGCCGCTGCGTGAACGCAAGGAGGATATTTTGTCGCTGGCCGAGTATTTTATCCGCCGTTTAAGTGCTGCGGAGGGGCTTGCCACGAAACCTCTGAGCAAGGATGCGGAGTTTTATCTCATGCAATCCTATTGGGGTGGCAATGTGCGCGAGCTGGAAAATGTTATCCATCGTGTGTTGGTGCTGACCGAATCGGACATCATCGATCGCGCTGCTTTGGCGCAGCTTCACACAGTTCCTGCACAGGTGCCTCTGATAGAGCGTCGTGCGTTGCCGGAGATGTCTATTGGGTTACGCCATCCCGATGGTATGTTTAAAACCATGTCAGAGATCGAGCAGGAATCGTTGCAGATGGCGCTGGCGCATTTCGAGCAAAACGTTACGCGGGCGGCAGATGCGCTTGGCATTGCTAAATCGACGTTCTATCGGAAAATAAAAGATGCAATTCGGTAGTATATAGTCTATTTTCCTCCCGTATTAATGGAGGAGAATGGTGATGCCAGCAAGTTTGTATGAGCGTATCGGCGGTGAGTCGGCAGTACGTGCCACCGTGATTAAGATGTATGAGAAAATTCTGGACGATGATGAGTTGGCGCCATTTTTTGAGAATAGCGATGTGGAGAAGCTGCGCTTAAGCCAGATGGCTTTTGTGAGCTATGCGTTCGGTGGACTCAACCATTATTCAGGCAAGGGCATGCGTGCGGCGCATAAGGAAGCTGTCGAGCAGGGGCTTGCCGACCGGCACTTTGACCGTGTGGCCTCCCATCTGAAATCGGCAATGGAGGAGTTGAATGTTCCTGCCGATCTCATTTCGGAAGCGCTGGCGATTGTCGGAAGTACCCGCAACGACGTGCTGAATAAATAATAGCTAGCGGCGGTTCCTGCGTCCACCTCGATGCCCGGAAGGTTCGCACGGTGGTGGCGCGCATACCGGTTCACAGGGCTGGCACTGCACTACTGGGAAGCACTGTGCTTGAGTTGGCACTGATATTTTCCCCGGCTCATTATTGATCATGTTGGCGAGGTGTTCCGGATCGGACACCGTGATGTCGGTGGTTGCTTCATCGATAGCTCGTATCTGATCGGCGGTAATTTTATCTTCGGCTTTCAGGCCAATGGCTGAGCGGATGGTGCCAAGGTTTTTATTTTTTTGACTCATGTTGGGGTTTGAGACACTGGTATTGAGCAGCATATCCGCTTCGACAGGATCGATTTTTCCGTCGCCGTAGGCGCGATTGTCCAGGGTTGGGATTCCGGTGATGGATCGGTTGGCTGCATTCCGACCGAAATCCATGCTTTGCAGCGCTCGTTTCATCTGATCTGTTACCTGAAATCCTGGCGTTTCTATTGGCGCGGTTGCCGTAGTAGCCACCGCTTGTTGCGGCTGTACGACGTTGCCGCCGGTTGGCGTGTTCAGCACATCCACAAAATACTGGATGTTGACGGGGGTGTAGCCAAATTCCATCACTCTTCTTAGAGTTGTATTATCGGCGGTAATTTTTTCTCCAGCATTAAGTCCCAATGCTTCGCGCAATTCAGTGCGCCGGGATTCCTGAATGGATTGTTCAGCAGAATTTGCACTGGTGGTACCCATGAACCGGTAAATTTCTGCGTCGGTGATCTTTTTATCTTTCTTGGTAATATCGACGGACTTGCCATCTCCCGTAGCATCGGTGCCGACATCCATGTCGCTCAACAGACGGATGGATCGGCTAAAATCAACTGATGCTTTGGTTTCTGTCTCGATCTCTACTTTGGGCTCTATTGGAGCTGCCACAGCTGTGGTTATCGCTTCTGATTGAGCTGGTGTCTCCGGGGGAATCATCATATCAAAATCAGATACACTTTTTGGGACTGCTGTTGGCGCATTGCTGGGAGCGCTCGTGGTTGCTGTGGGCGTGGTTTCTGAAACCTCAGGCGAGGGCGGCAGCGGTTGGGAGGGTATAGAAGTCGCCGTGGCAGTGGCAACTGCTGCTACCGCCAAAGGTGGCAGTGCATTATCGTCCTTAACGATAATGCGTTGTTGCAATGTGCCATTTTCAGTCCGTGCAGCGGCAAGGCTTGCTTGCAACTCCGTGTTTTCTACCTCGAGCGCTGCCAGACGTTCGTTCATTGCTGTGAGCTGGGCAAGAATCGCATCCTCACGGTTTGCTGCTTTTTTATTGGCGCGGTCGCCTTTCTTCCGCTCCTTGCTATCTACATGCACGTTGACTTCATTATTAACCTGCACGGCTGGGTTTGCCGTGGCATTGCCGCCTGTCGCAATTGCAGCGGCCAGTACCGTGTTCATTGCCGTCGTATCGCTGACATTGGCGGCGATCGCTGTTGGACTGGTTTGCAGGGTGTCTGTCCCGAAGCCCATGGGATCCAACGCTCCACCAAATCCTGGATTCGGTAGTTGCGTCGCTACTTTCGGGAGCGGCGCCACCTCTACCGCTTCCGACAGAGCTGGCGGCGGCGGAGTTATGGCAGGTGTTTTAACGGCTTCCTCCGGCATTGGCATGGGTGCTGCCGATTTGATGTCTGGGATTGGTAAGGCAGTATCCACACGACGCGGCTCGTCCGTTATTTCAGGAGATATCGTGGGAACACTATCTATCGCTACTGTGGGCGCTATTCTTGCCGTTGTGGCGGCGACTTCGCTTGCGGTGGTGTTCACCGGTTCGCGCTCAAGGCTCGCGAGCCTGGCTCTTATTACTGGCGTTTCTGGTAATTTATTCACCTTCTGCTCAAAATCTCTCCGTGCGGCGATGATTTCCGGACTATTCTCTAAGGCTGCTTTTTCGGCAGCCTCTTTAAGTTGCGTCCCTATTCGTGCGCCCGCTGCCACCAGTGACGGAGGCAGAACCGTATCCCGCAGTACATCATAGATGCCGCCTTTGGAGGACGCTTCTTTATTGCGCGGGTCATCGACAAAATAATTGCCGGGCTTGCTGGCCAGCAGAGGATCCACTTTGGTTGATGGCGAGGTTTCTTCCGGTTCCAGCAGCGCATCAATCGGCCCGATTTGTTTCAGGATTTTCTCTTCGCGCTTGGCTAGCGCATCAGCGGTTGTTTTTATTTCTGCCGAATTATCAGACAATTCTTTTACCTGAACAGGTTGGATAGGCGGTAACATTGCAACAGGGCCTATGCCAAAATAGCTTGGCGGAGGACTAATTTTTTCAACGGTTGCCACCTCACTTGCAAGATTAGCGTTCTTTAGCAGCAATGTTTCATAACTGTCCGGCGTTTTGCCTTTGATGTTAACACCGCCACGATTTTCGATCTCACTTAGTATGCCGTAGAATTCATCTTGACGGCCGGCGGTTCTTCCATCCGGTGCGACCATCGCATCGCTATATTTCCCTGCGGATTCGCGCGCCTTTTTGAGCAGCTCTTCGTCTGTAAGGGCAGACAAATCATTACCAGGCTCGGTTTTTGCAGACTCAGGGGCTGGGACGGCGGCAACTAACCGTATTTGTTCTGCCGTCTCCAATTTGTCGCGCAGCGTCAGGCCGGATTCCTTATCCAGCAGCCGCTTGTCCAACCGCGTTTCGCTCACAGCGACGTAATGGCGTCCGTTGACTTCCTTAACACTGAGGCCAAGGTCGCCTTTCGGATTATTGTCATTATTTAATCCCAGCACATCGCGGTTAAAGGCGTCCGCTTTCCTCAGCGCTTCTTCGCGGGTGGCGCTTTCGGTGGAAGTGGCATAATACATCGGGTCGGTCGTTTTCCCCGAGCTGTTGATAATCGCCCATTTGCCATTATTGGGTTTCTCACCCGCAGCATACGGATCACCAATGCCATGTTCGGCGAATACGGCGAGACCATTCAGGAAATCCATGGTTTTCTGGTCAACCACATCAGGGCTGCGGAGTTTGTCTTTTACCGTCTTATCTACGGTGGATGTTTCCTCGGTAGCCGGTTTATTTTCTACTTTATCTACGGCTGGCGCCTTGGTTGTTTGCGCCAAGATTGGAGCAGTCACCGCCGGGGTGGTTGGTTCCACAGGCGTCCGGCCGAGCATCGCCTGCTTCATCATTTCAAACAGTGTCGCGAGATAGCCCTCATGATCCCCAGCGCCGAGCACCACATTGATGCGGTCGCGCTGGCTGAGGGTGCCGTTATTCGCCTGCCTTTCAGCATTTACCAGCCCAGGGCGGTCATTATAGTCGATCTCCAGATCCCAGCGTTCAACGGTTTGGCGGAAGGCGGGATCGCCTTTTTTAACATCGCCAACGCGGGTAATGACCGGCCGGCCATCCTCGTTAAATTCCACATCCACCGAACCATCTTTGATGGCGGCCAGCAGGCGGCGCATATATTGTTCTTCCCGTTCCTGCCCAATCAGATCGCTCACTTGCGGATCAAGATCATCACTAGCCATAACTCTTCCCCTTATCATTTTTTTATGAACTATTCTTATTGGCTAATATAACACAGCGACATGTGCGGCGGTGTGACAGTTCCGTGAACCATGGCAGCAGCGCTTCTCCTGATTGTGACAGTTTCAAGAACGAATTGGATTCTTTTTATTTTTCTAGGAGAGTAGGCGCTCAAACTACCATTCTGTTTAAAGGAAAAGACTTTCGGTTCGTTCCTGTTTATGATGGGTTCATGACAACATTGTTCCAACATAACCATCAGTCGCAGGCACCGCTTGCCGAGCAATTGCGACCCAAAACCATCGAGGAGGTGGTGGGGCAGGGGCTTGCCGAGAACGTGGTCATCCGACAACTTCTCAGCGAGCAGGCGCCGGTATCGCTGCTGCTGTGGGGGCCGCCGGGCTGCGGTAAAACGACGATTGCACGGATTATTGCCACCCGCATGGATGCGGTGCAGGAGAACCTCTCTGCTGTTTCTTCTGGCGTTGCCGATATGAAAGTGATTTTCGAACGCGCGCGCAAACATGCCGAAATGGGCAGGCGCACGGTGCTATTTGTTGATGAGATTCACCGTTTCAACCGCGCCCAGCAGGATGCGCTCCTGCCGGTGGTCGAGGATGGCACGGTGATCCTAATCGGTGCGACGACGGAGAATCCTTCCTTTGAAATGAACGCAGCGCTGCTTTCGCGCATGCAGGTGGTGGTGCTCTCCCGCCTGAACGATGCGGATATGGAAACCTTGCTGTCCAAGGCGGAGGCGCATGTCGGCAAGAAGCTGCCGTTGACGCCGGATGCGCGGGAGCATCTTGTGTCGATGGCGGATGGCGACGCCCGCACGCTGTATAATTTCTGCGAAATATTATTCGCCATGCAGGGCGACAAGCCCTTGTCGCGCGACGCGCTGGTGAAAACACTGCATAAGCGTGCCCCGCTTTATGACAAAAAGCAGGATGCCCATTATAATCTTATCAGTGCCTTGCATAAATCCATGCGCGGGTCGGATGTGGATGCGGCACTCTATTGGCTCTGCCGCATGCTGGCGGGTGGGGAAGACTCGCTTTATATTGTGCGCCGTCTGGTGCGGTTCGCAGTGGAGGATATCGGCATGGCCGACCCGCAGGCGCTTATCCAGGCCAATGCGGCGAAAGAAGCCTATGACTTCCTCGGCTCGCCGGAGGGAGAGCTCGCCATCGTGCAGTGCGTGGTGTATCTGGCGACCGCGCCAAAATCCAACGCGCAATACAAGGCCTATGGCGCCGCCCGGCGCGATGCCGACAAGCACGGCTCGCTGATGCCGCCGATGCATATCCTGAACGCGCCGACCAAGCTGATGGGTGATCTGGGCTATGGCGAAGGCTATGAATATGACCACGATACGAAGGATGGTTTCTCCGGCCAGAATTATTTTCCCGATGACATGAAACGCGCAGAATACTACCGCCCCGTGGAGCGCGGATTCGAGCGCGAAGTCCAGAAGCGGCTGGACTATTGGAAGAAACTCCGTGGCGCATAAAGAAAGACCCCCGCGTTAGCGGGGGCTTTCAAAAGAGATTAGTTGGGTTATTTAGTAGCAGGCGCTTCGGTCGCCGGGGCTTTGTTTTTGTGCATTTCTGCGCGGTGATCTTTACGTGTTTCAAACCTCTCGCGGCGAGCGTCCATTTTCTTTTTTTCTTCCGGTGAGGCGGCATCGTAGCGTTTTTGCCATTCGGCTTTACGTGCTTCGCGTTTTGCTTCCATCTCGGCTTTCATTTTTTCTTTTTCTTCCGGTGTGGCCGCATCGAATTTCTTTTTCCATTCGGCACGCTCGGCTTTGCGTTTCTCGCGGCGGTCGTGCATGATTTTTTTCTGCTCCTCCTTGCTGAGTTTGTCCCACTGCTCTTTAGGCACGAACTCTTCTTTTGCCGCGGTGGGGGCAGGGGTGGCGGTGTCTGCCGCAAATGATGGAACGGCGAATAACGCAAGCAGGGTGGTAGCAATGATAAGGGTACGCATGGGCTTCTCCTTCAGGGGGTTGTAATCACCGGGAACGGTACTATTTATTGTATGTGTCAGCTAATTAAATGTTTGTCATGAACCGGAAAGATTTGACTCCCCTCCAATATTATGTGACCCAGGAGTGCGGTACTGAACCTGCATTCCAGAACGAATACTGGAATAATAAGCGTTCCGGCATCTATGTGGATGTGGTATCGGGCGAGCCGCTTTTCTGTTCGGCAGACAAGTTTGATTCCGGCACAGGCTGGCCAAGTTTTACCAAGCCGCTCGCACAAGACGCAATAAAAGAGTACGAAGATTGTAACCACGGCATGATCCGCACCGAAGTAAAGAGTAGCAGGGCTGGGGCGCATCTGGGGCACGTATTCCCCGACGGGCCGCTGGAAGCCGGTGGGTTGCGCTATTGCATCAATTCCGCCAGTTTGCGCTTCATCCCTGCAGAGCAATTAAAGGATGAAGGGTATGGCGAGTATGAGGCGTTATTTAAGTAAGCTGGGAGTATTGCTGCTGATGACACTACCAACGACCACGCAGGCGGCGGAAGCCAAGGCAGTATTTGCTGGCGGGTGTTTCTGGTGCATGGAATCCGAATTCGAGCATATTGACGGTATTATTTCCGCCGTGTCGGGCTATACGGGTGGCGATGCCAAAGATGCCAATTACGAAGCGGTTTCTTCGCATAATACGCAGCATGTCGAGGCGGTGGAGGTCACGTATGACCCGGCCAAACTGAGCTATGCCGACGTGCTGAAAGTTTATTGGGGCAATATTGACCCGACCGACGAGGGTGGGCAGATGTTCGACCGTGGGGCGCAATATGCAACCGTCATTTACTATGCCAATGAGGAAGAAAAGAAACTGGCTGAAGCGTCGAAGGAAGACGTGGCTAAAAAGCTTGGTAAGCCAGTCGTCACCCGCATCGAGCCGCTAAAGCCGTTTTACCCGGCCGAAGATTATCACCAGAATTATTACAAGACCAACTCCGCCCATTATCAGGGCTACGTGCAGGGTAGCCGCCGTAAGGAAACGCTGAAGAAAATCTGGGGCGAATCCAACTAGCCGTTCAAACCTGCTTGCAGAATCGTCAGCAGACTCGACTGCAATTGCCTTGTCTGAGCGATGACCGCGACACCGGAGTTAACCCTGAGTGCAGCGGTTGCGTAGTTGGTTGCTTCTTCGGCGATGTCAGTATCCACCAACAGGCTGTTGGCGGCGGTAACGCCTTCGGTAATTTTGGCGTTCACGGCCTGCGCGCTTTGGAGGCGTGTCTGCAGCGAGCCGACATTGGCGAGGTTGGTAAGCACCGATGCCCGCGCTGTTTCAATCAGATCCTGTGCATCCGCCGCATTGTCCTGCGTGCTGATGTTTGGTGTGCTGCCATTGAAGATTTTATCGGTCGTCGCGCTGTTGACAACCACGTTTACCTTGTCGGTCGTTGCGGTGCCGACCTGGAAATCAACTCCTGCACCTTCCTCATCCAGCCCGAATGCGGAGCGTAGATTGCTTTCAAAGGTGGCGGCAGCCGTGGCATCGGAGAAATCCTGCACGGTGCTGCCATTGGTAAGCGACAGTGCGTTGTTGCTATCGGTCAGGCTTACAAAACGGATGGTTTCGTATTTCCCGAGCGCGCCGCCGATGCCTGAGCTGGCGCGGAATGTTTCACCGTTAATGACGACGTCGATGGTGGCATCGGTAGAAACCGGCGCGGTGACATTGATGCTGTCGATACGCACATCCGAGAAATCCGAAAGCTGCAATTTCGCCGATCCGCTCACAAAGGTTCCGGTTGCTTCAAAATTGCTCACCGGGCGCGCCTGGTAAAAAGTAAGCCCCTCGAACGCGGCATTCAGGCGTGTGGCATAGGTGTCGGCGGTGGTCTGGTTGGTGACGGCCTGGCCTTCGCCGTCGGCAAGCTCGACATCGAAATAGCCGCCGCTGGTGGAGGTAAAGCGGATCGTGCTGTTAGCGCCGACGGGAGTCGTATCGGTAATGGCAGCGGTGTAGGTGCTATTGCCGACCACAAGGCTCGCCGTAATGCTGTCGCTGCCGACATAGGTAGCGGTGAAGCCACTGATGCTGCCGATGAATTCAGCGTTGTTTACTCCATTCACATTCACGCCGGTGTTGCTGCCGCCGGTGATGGTGGCGGCGCTCAGGCTGCCGTTCGTCAGCGTTTCCGCAATATCCGGCGCACTGCCACCGAAGTCAGCGGGGTTGCCGGCCGCTTTGTTGCGGATGATAAGGCTATCGCCATTGATTTGGAAATCAAGCTGGCGGGTGACATAGTTGCTGGTACCGGAATACTGGGTGATGGTCTCGACGATGTTCTGCAATGTTTCTTCGGTGGTCGAGCCGATCTGGATATCGGTATCCGCCGAGGCGGTGGTGGCAAAGGTGAAATCGAGATAGCCGCCATTGCCGTTTTCGATACGGAGTAACTCGCCGTTGAGTGCCGCGCCGGAAAGATTCAGCGTGACGCTGCCCTTGGTCTGACTCTGGGTGTTGACCAGAGGATCGCCGATGCTGCCGGTGGCGGTGGTGCTGCCAACGCCAAGCCCGTTATCGTCTCCGTTTGCTAATGTGTAAATGTTAGCGGCCTGTGTCGCATTGCCAACCGGCACGGTGAAGGTGGAGGTAGAAGATGCCTTGTTGATGACATAATTTTCTCCCAACTCCCCGCCGGAATCGGCGGTGATGATGAGCGAGTCTCCCGAACGTGTGTAAGTGGCCTTGGATAGGCGGGAATCGGTCGAGTTATTGAGGAATGTTTTTAGGTTTTCCACCGTAGCGGCGGTATCACCACCTACGGCAAAATCGTTGGTAGCGGTAACGATGACGCCATTCAGAATCACTGTTTCAACACCGGTGAGGCTGGTAAATAATAACGTCGCCGCGGCCTTGGTCGATGCGCTGGTGGTGGTGGTCGGTTTGGATTCACCGGAAAGGTTGCCGTTGAGCAGTGCAATGTTATTAAAAGTCGTATTATCTGCAATGCGGTCGATCTCCTCAAGATAGCTTGCAAACTCGGCCTGCAAATAGGCTCGGTCGGCACTGGTAAGCGACGAGCTGTTGGATTGCGTGGCCAGTGAATTCATGTTGTCGAGGATATCGAGAATTTGCTGTAAACCGCCCTGTGCCACTTGCAGCAGGCTGTCTCCCTGCGCGGCATTCGATGATGCCTGTTTCAGCGTGGAGAGTTGTGATTGCAGCCGTGTGGCGATGGAAAGCGCGGCGACGTCGTCACTGGCACGCGAAATACGCGATCCGCTGGAAAGTTTGAGCGTGGACGCCGATAAATCGTCGCTGGCTTTTTGAAATGCAAAAAGAGAAGGTGTAAAATATGCCGCTGAACTCAGCGGTGCTGATGCGAAAGTCATATGAGCCTCTTGCCCGTTCCTACATGGACTTCCCCTACGTGGAGCCTTCCATACATTGGTACACGCGGTTCACATACATGTGAGACCGGACAATCAGGTTTCATTCTTGAAACCCAGGCCGCCTACAGTGGCAGACTTTTCCACACTAACAGCGAATGATTGAGGAAGCATTAATTTTCACCCACTCATTCATGGTGGCAGTGTTTACTTAGTAGTGGGAGGCAAAAAATTAACCCTTGAAGGATGGCATCATTTCTGGTTCGTAACGTTAGCACACAAGAATTAGGGGGCGATAGCAAGAAAGACCTTGCAAATAGCCGTGTTTTGTGCTAGATAGGCAATAATTACCTATTGACTTTGCTATAAGTTACTAATATAAGGTTAACATAAATTTTGTGCGTTAACCACTTAGACCGGAACCGAACTATGGCCAAACCAGTGCTCTACAAGGATAATAGCAAGCCGAAGAATTTGATGGAAAGTCTCCAATCGGCGATTCTTAACCGTCTTGTACGTCCATACCATCGTAATGAGCCGGTCGTGTTTGAGTTCACCCAAGACCGTGCGCTGCTCCACCAATATTACCGTTTGCGCGAAATCATGTACCGCAAAATGTTCAATACCGACCAGTTCGTCGGCGAGGAGGATGTGCACGATAAATTAAGCCATATCCTTATCGCACGCCGCGGCAACCTCTGCCTTGGCGGCTGCCGCCTGACGATCCGCGAGCATGACGAAATGTGGGCATTGCCGATGGAAAGCGACAGTTTCAGGCTTCGCAATATTTTTCCGGATCTTCCACTCACTCAAGAACGCCATGCGGAGATTTCCCGCTTTGCGATTCTTGAGGATACCGGCGACCACGATATTTTCTACGGCCTGTGCAAAGTGATGTACGACAAGGTGATCGACGCCAATATCCATTACCTGTTTGCAAAATCCACCCACACGCTGGCACGCAACTGGCGCCTGATTGCCAACAGCTTCGGCGTGAAAACCACCCGCATCTGCTCGGAAATTGAAGTGCCGGAAAACCCAATTCACCCGGATGTGAAATGGTACATCACTATGTCTGACCTGACGAGCTACAGCCAGACGGAAGCTTCTGAAACGCCCGCACTTAGCCTGGTTGAGTAGTCAGGATTTCCTGTAGAACGCGCTTGCGTATCCGCATAGAATCATTACATTCGTTGCCTTTACAGCAAGTTGGTTGATTATGTGCGGAATTATTGCGATTGCAGCGCAGCGTGACGTAGCGTCACTTATCCTCGCGGGGCTCAAGCACCTCGAATATCGCGGTTATGACTCGGCGGGAATTGCCACCATTTCAGACAAAAAAATTATGCGGCAGCGGGCGGAAGGTAAGCTCGCCAACCTTTCGGCGTTGCTGGATAAGTCGCCCTTGCCGGGCAATACCGGCATTGGCCATACGCGCTGGGCAACCCATGGAATGCCGACGACGGATAACGCTCATCCGCACGCCACCGGTAAGGTGGCGGTGGTGCATAATGGCATCATTGAGAATTTCAGTGAGCTGCGCGCTGAGCTTCAGGCGAAAGGACATGTGTTTTATAGCCAGACAGATACGGAAGTGGTGCCAGTGCTCATCACCGACCTGCTGGCGC
>CAZFKP010000018.1:0-55823 GCA_964518725.1 uncultured Rickettsiales bacterium
GCTCAGTGGTAGAGCAGGGGAATCATAATCCCTTGGTCGGGGGTTCAAATCCCTCCCGAGCCACCACACTTTCACTCGGTGCGAATCATGGCAAAATCCCCCTTCAGACTCGGCTGTTTGCAAATGCGCTATACCGGCTCGCCAGAGAGCATGCTCGCGCACGCGGTCGCCATGCTGGAAGAGGCCGCCACCAAAGGCGTGAGGCTGGCCGTCATGCCAGAGCTGTTCCGCACCGATTATTTCTGCCAGAAACTCGATCAGAAAAACTTCGATCTTGCCGAACCGGTGAATGGCGAAACGACACAGGCACTCCAGAACGTGGCCAAGAAAACCGGTATGGCGATCGTCAATTCCATTTACGAAAAAGCCGCCGACGGGCTGTATTATAACACGATTGTGGTGATTAATAACGACGGCGCGGTGGTGGACACCTTCCGCAAAATGCACATCCCGCATGACCCGCTGTTTGAGGAGAAATATTATTTTACCCCCGGCGATCAGGGTTTCAAATCCATCGAGACATCGGCAGCCAAAATCGGCCCGCTGATTTGCTGGGACCAGTGGTATCCCGAAGCAGCGCGCCTCACCGCCATGCAGGGCGCCGAGATTTTGTGCTACCCCACCGCCATTGGCTGGCACCCAAGCGAAAAACCAGTCTGGGAAAAAGACCAGGTGGATGCATGGGAAACCATCCAACGTTCGCACGCCATCGCCAATGGCGTGTTCGTGGCCGCCTGCAACCGCGTGGGCCATGAAAAAACCGTGGGCGACGGGCTGGAATTTTTCGGCCACAGCTTCATCTGTGATCCGTATGGGCGGATGCTCGCCGTCGGCAGCCATGACAAAGAGGAAATCGTCACCGCCGAAATCGACCTCGCCCTCATCGAGGATAAACGCCGTAACTGGCCGTTTTTCCGCGACCGCCGGGTGGATGCCTACGGCGATTTGACGAAACGGTGGGGTGAATAAATACGGGCATTAAATGGTGCCGTCTGTCGGAATGATTCGGGGCTACTGCCCCTCGCCCTGCGGGCGGCTTCGCCGTCAAAATCGCCTACTGCCGATTTTTCGAACCATGGTTCGCTCCGAATAATCAAAACCATACCACCCAAACCCTTATGGGCTTGGGTGGTATGGTGCCGTCTGTCGGAATCGAACCAACGACCTGATGATTACAAATCAACTGCTCTACCAACTGAGCTAAGACGGCACACCGGCCTTACTAACCGTTTAGCTGCAATTTGGCAAGCCGTGCGTAAAGCGGGTTAGCGGCAAGCAATTCCTGGTGGGTGCCGATTGCCTCTACCCTGCCCTCATTCAGCAAAATAATCTGGTCGGCATGCATCACCGTGGACAACCGGTGGGCGATGATAATAGTGGTACGCCCCTTGGTCACCGCCGCCAGCGCCTGCTGGATCAATCGCTCATTCTCAGCATCAAGCGCCGAGGTGGCCTCATCGAGCAGCAAGATATCAGGATTACGCACGATCGCCCGCGCCAGCGCAATCCGCTGCCGCTGCCCCCCCGAAAGCTGCACGCCTTTCTCGCCTACCCTGGCCAACATGCCCCCGGGCAAGCGGCGGATAAACTCCATCGCCGCCGACGCCTCAGCCGCAGCCTCAATCACCGCATTGCTGGCATCCGCCGTACCCATACGGATATTGTCGAGAATCGTGCCGGAGAAAATCACCGGATCCTGCGGCACCATGCCGATGCGGCTGCGAAGTTCGCGCAGCGAGGCATGACGAATATCGGTGCCATTGACCCGGACAGTGCCGCTATCAGGGTCATAGAACCTTAGCAGCAACTGGAAAATTGTTGATTTCCCGGCGCCGGACACCCCGACCAGCGCCACGGTTTTTCCCGCCGGAACATGCAGAGAAATATGATCGAGGATTGGACGATCCGGACGCGCCGGATAGGTGAACGTGACGTCATCGAAATGAATGTCGGCCATGCCCGGCGCCATCGCAACCGGCACTTCCGGCGTAATAATCTCCGAAGGAACGCGCAACAATTCGCCGAGCCGTTCGGCCGCACCTGCCGCCCGCTGGATATCGGCGATCACTTCTGACAGCGCCCCTACCGCACCGGCAACGATGATGGAATAAAACACGAATGATGACAGGCTGCCGGCACTGATCCGCCCCGTCAGCACGTCATGCCCACCGAACCACAGCACCGTCACGATCGAACCAAATACCAGGAAAATGACAATGGCTGTCAGCAATGCCCGCATTTTAATACGGACGTGCGACGCACCGAGCAATGCCTGCAGGCGCGTTTCAAAGATTCGATCCTGCTGATCCTCAAGCGTGAATGACTGGATGGCACGGATGGCATTGAGGCTTTCTTCAGCCTGCGCGCTCAAGTCGGCAACACGTTCCTGCGCCCCGCGTGCATAGACCCGCAACCGCCGCCCCATCACGATGATCGGCGCCACGACCAAAGGTAACGCCAACACTAAATAGCTGGAGAGGTGCACACTGGTAATGACCAGCAAGGTAATCCCACCCACCAGAAGCAAGCTATTCCGTACCGCAACTGACAATGAGCTGCCAACTACCGTTTGTATGAGGGTCGTGTCAGTGGTCAGCCGCGAAAGCAGCTCACCAACACGCGTCGTCTCATAAAAACCAACATGCATCCGCATCAGGTGGGTGAAAACATCGCGGCGAATATCCGCCACTACCCGCTCGCCGATCCACGTCACCAGATAAAAGCGCGAATAGGACGCCGCCGCCAGAAATATCGTGACCGCAAGCAAAATCAGGAACGACTGGTTCAGTAACGCCATGTCACCCTTGGAAAGCCCCTCATCAATTAAATGCTTCAGCCCCTGCCCCATCGCCAGCACCGCCGCCGAGGTAAATACCATGGTAACGAGGGCGGCCACCGCCGACCAACGATACGGGAGCAAATAGCGCAGCATCGGCCAGAGGTGCTTTACCTCACCTTTAGCGCGGCCTGAAAATGCGTGTGTTTGGAACTTCATGAGGCGACATATTAAAATTCAATAACTTAGGTCGCGCATTAAGCGCTTCTTTACACTAAAAGTCAAGCCTGCGACGCTAATCATTACCTTGCATTGCCGCAATTTAACATAATGTTCACTTCCATGGCGCTATAATGAGGCGTAGTATAAGAAACGCAGGGGGACTTCGATATGATCCACAATGAAAACAGCCATCTTTATAATCTGCATGAAATCCAATATGCGGCGATGGCACCATTTAAAATGATGGCGCGGATGAGCAAGGCGCTGCACCAAAGCCCGATGAGTCCGCTCACCTATACCCATTATGGCCGCAACATCGCCGCCGCCGCCGAGCTGTTCGAGCGCGTTACCCACCGTTATGCCAAGCCGGAATTCGGCATCGCCGAAACGCTGGTATCCGGCAAGAAGGTCGCGATCCATGAAGAGGTGGTGCTGGAAAAACCGTTCTGCAAACTGCTCCATTTCAAGAAAGAAAGTGGCACCAAGCAACCGCGCCTGCTGATTGTGGCGCCGATGTCCGGCCACCACGCCACCTTACTGCGCGGCACGGTCGAGGCGCTGTTGCCATTTCTTGATGTCTATATCACCGACTGGGTCGATGCCCGCAACGTACCCGCCTACCACGGCGCATGGCACCTGGAAGAGTATATTGATTATACGGTGGAGTTCACCCGCCACCTGGGACCGGATGTACACCTGCTCGCTGTCTGCCAGCCATCGGTTCCAGTCATGGTCGCCGCCAGCGTCATGAACGAGAAAAAAGACCCCTGCACCCCGCGCTCCATGACCCTCATCGGCGGGCCGATCGACACCCGCATCAACCCCACCAAGGTCAATCAACTGGCCGAAACCAAACCCATCCAGTGGTTTAAACAGAATGTCATCACCCGCGTACCCGTCAACTATCCGGGCTTCATGCGCCGCGTCTATCCAGGATTCTTACAGCTCTCTGGCTTCATGCAGCTCAACCTCGACCGCCATATCGACGCCCACAAGGACTTGTTCAAGCACCTGGTAGAGGGCGACGGCGAATCGGCCAAAGCCCACCGCAAATTCTATGACGAATATCTTGCGGTCGCAGATTTACCGGCAGAATTTTACCTCGATTGCATTGAGGAAGTGTTCCAGAAACATTCGCTGCCCAAAGGCGAATTCAAATATAAGGGCAAGTTCGTGAAGCCGGAAGCCATCACCCAGACCGGCCTACTTACGCTTGAAGGCGAGCTGGACGATATCTCCGGCGTCGGCCAGACCAAAGCCGCGCAGACTTTGTGCAAGAACCTACCCACCAGCAAGCGCCACCACCACGTCCAACCCGGCGTCGGCCATTACGGCATCTTCAACGGCCGCAAATTCCGCGAGCATGTCGTGCCGATTATTGTCGATTTCATCGGGAAAATGGAGCGGTAGGCGATGGATAGTGCAGAAGATAGCGGTTCTGAAGGCAACCCAGCCAATACCCTTGAAATCACTCCTAAGCTTCGCCACGACCTTGAGGTCACTCGGAATAAGCTGCAAGAAAGTGCCGCAAGTACGGCAGTAGAATTGGAAAAAGGTTTCTTCACAGAACTGATTAATAATATCAATACCAGCGCCAAAAAACCGCGTCCGCCTATCATGCCGCCTGTTTTTGAAACTATTATAAAGCTATGTCATGCCATTGAAGCAATTAATCGGGTGCTGTCCTATGACAATGGACGGGAAACTCAGCAAAAGCTGGTAGAAAATATTGTCGCTATTTTCAAATTTGCTCAAGATGGTGACATCCGTACAATAGGGATAAGCGCACCTGCTGGAGGCAATGCCAATATACCGCAAGAAATGCGCGAGCATGTTGACTTATCTATTAAAGCACTGGTAGAGGAGCATCACGCAGAACTGTTACGTGTAGCAAAAGAAGTAATAGCCAATGCCACCCCCCGGATAAGTCGTTTTGACCGGATGGTGCTTGATGGTAAACTCAATCGATTAGCGGAACAATTTACAGAAAATGGTCAGGGTTTTGAGCGGTGATCATGGTTTTTTCCTGATTGAATTTGAAGCGGGAGTAGAGTTTGCCCCTTGACACCCCTCCATCTTTTGCCTAGTGTCCCGCCGTTTACCCACCCGGAACCTAGCGAACGACATGACCGACCAAGCCACGAACCGCCCTGCCTGCCTGATTCTTTCAGACGGCACCGTGTTTTCTGGATTTGGCGTCGGCTGCACGGAAAGCACCATCGGCGAGCTCTGCTTCAACACCGCGA
This sequence comes from uncultured Rickettsiales bacterium, assembly GCA_964518725.1. Lineage (GTDB taxonomy): Bacteria > Pseudomonadota > Alphaproteobacteria > Rickettsiales > SXRF01 > JANRKF01. The sequence continues at coordinate 5,245 of CAZFKP010000018.1, forward strand.
TGACCGGCTATGAGGAAATCCTCACCGACCCGTCCTATGCCGGGCAGATCATCACCTTCACCTTCCCCCATATTGGCAATGTCGGCTGCAACGACGAAGATATCGAATCGAAAGAACCGCACTGCGCCGGGCTGGTGCTGCGCGAGCGGCCTACCGCCCCTTCAAGTTTCCGCAGTAAAATCGGCCTCGATGAGTGGCTGAAAAAAAATAATATCGCCGGCATTGTAGGCGTCGACACGCGTGCGCTCACCCGCCATATCCGGAAAAACGGCGCGCAGAATGCGATGATTTTACATGGCGAGAGCAGCAGCACCCAGATTGCCGACGCACTCGCCGAACTTAAAGCCTTCCCAAGCATGAAAGGGCTCGAACTCGCCGCCGACGTCACCACGAAGAAGACTTATGAGTGGAAAGAGCCACTTTGGCAGCTTTCACCGAGTACCGAGTACCGAGTACCGAGCACCGCCTTCCATGTCGTCGCCATGGATTTCGGCATCAAGCATAATATCCTGCGTAACCTGGCCGAAGTCGGCTGCCGCGTCACGGTGGTTCCGGCCAAAACTTCCGCCAAGGAAATTCTTGGCCTTGCGCCGGATGGTATTTTTCTTTCCAACGGCCCCGGCGATCCGGAGGCCACCGCGCTTTATGCCCTGCCGGTCATCCGCGAGCTGATCGATTCGGGCCTGCCGGTTTTCGGCATCTGCCTCGGCCACCAGCTGCTCGGCCTGGCGCTCGGCGCGAAAACCGAAAAAATGCGCCAGGGACACCGCGGCGCCAACCACCCGGTGAAAGAACTGGCGACCGGCCGCGTAATGATTACGAGCCAAAACCACGGCTTTGCGGTGAGCGATAACGACCTTCCCGCCGATTTGGAAATCACGCATATTTCATTGTTCGACGGCACGGTGCAGGGAATCCGCCACAAAACCAAGCCCATCTTCGGCTTGCAAGGCCATCCGGAAGCTAGCCCCGGACCACACGACACCTTTGAAATGTTCACGCGCTTCGCTGCAATGATGCCACAAGATAAGAAAAGAAAAAACCATGTCGCTTAAAAAATTCTACGCCGATCCGTACTACAACATTCGCGCCTTCACGTTCCAGGCCATCGGTGCATCGCTTGCGTGTATCGCACTGGCGGCGCTTCAACTCCATGATTACGCCTCGTTCGATATGGCATGGTGGCAAATGCTGGCTTATCCGATCATCGGTATCTATCTCGGCGGGGTGAGTGCGGTATGGATTCATAATGCCACCCACAAAAGCTTCGCGTCACCTGTGATTAATGAACTGTGCGGCACACTCGCAGGCCTGCACCAGCTATGGGGGTTCAACGGCTGGCGGCTCATCCACCTCGTGCATCACCAATATTCCGACAATGTCGAACATGACCCACATCCGCCACGCGGCCGCAGTTACTGGCAATTTACCCGCGACATGTTCGTGGAGTCATCCTTCGCCATCAGCAAACGCTACCGTGACCATTGGCAAGATACGCCGCGCACACGCATGCTGCAGAAACTCGTGTTCGCGAGCTTTCTGGCGGCAACGATGAGCAGCCTTGCCATGTGGTTCCTGCTGCTTGGCCCCGCAGCATTTGTGTTCGGTTTTGTGCCGTCATTGGTGTGGAATCATTTGATGTTTGCCCACATCAACTATTACTGCCACCCTGCTGACGAAACTGGTGATACCGCCGCCGCCAACCTCAACCACGGCCTGTATTACAAACTTGCCAACGCAGCGTGGCACGGTATTTATTTCCACGGCAACCATCATCGCAAACCGATGCTTTTCAACCCACGCCACATGCCGGAAAAACCGGTTATTCATTCCGACACCGTAATAAAAAAGGCTACCTGACCTATGCCAAAACGCACCGACATCAAATCCATTCTCATCATCGGCGCAGGGCCGATCGTCATTGGGCAGGCGTGCGAATTCGATTATTCAGGTTCGCAAGCCTGTAAAATTCTGAAAGAAGAGGGCTACCGCGTTATCCTGGTGAACAGCAACCCAGCGACCATCATGACCGACCGCGAGCTGGCGGACGCCACCTACATCGAGCCGATTACACCGGCCATGGTCGAAAAAATTATCGCCAAGGAAAAACCTGATGCACTCTTGCCCACCATGGGCGGCCAGACGGCGCTCAACTGCGCGAAAGCACTGGCTGAATCCGGCGTGCTTAAAAAATACAATGTCGAACTCATCGGCGCAAAACTCGAATCGATCAACAAAGCCGAAGACCGTTTATTATTCGGCCAGGCCATGGCAAAAATCGGCCTCGAAGTTCCGAAAAATGCGGTGGTCAAATCGCTGGAAGAAGCACGCACAGCGCTGGAACAAACCGGCCTTCCCGCCGTCATCCGCCCGAGCTTCACCATGGGTGGTTCCGGCGGCGGCATTGCCTATAACAAGGAAGAATTCGAGCAAATTGTAGCGAGCGGCCTGGATGCCTCGCCGGTCGGCGAAGTGATGATCGACGAATCGGTGCTCGGCTGGAAAGAATACGAGATGGAAGTGGTGCGCGACAAAGCCGACAACTGCATCATCATCTGTTCAATTGAGAATGTCGATCCGATGGGCGTGCATACCGGCGATTCCATCACGGTGGCTCCCGCCCTTACGCTCACCGACAAAGAATATCAGATCATGCGTGATGCATCCTTCGCAGTGCTGCGCGAAATCGGCGTCGATACCGGCGGCTCGAACGTGCAGTTTGCGGTCAACCCCGAAAATGGCCGCATGGTGGTGATTGAGATGAACCCGCGTGTGTCGCGTAGCTCGGCGCTTGCCTCGAAAGCCACCGGCTTCCCGATTGCCAAAGTGGCGGCAAAACTCGCCGTTGGCTACACGCTCGACGAAATTCAAAATGATATTACCGGTGGTGCCACGCCCGCCTCGTTCGAGCCGTCAATTGATTATATCGTTACTAAAATCCCGCGCTTCGCCTTTGAAAAATTCCCAGGCACCGAACCGCTGCTCACCACCGCCATGAAATCGGTAGGCGAAGCAATGGCGATGGGGCGCAATTTCGCCGAATCGCTGCAAAAAGCCCTGCGCTCGCTGGAAGTCGGACTCACCGGCCTCAATGCCCCGGAAGGCATCGCCACGCTGGATAGAGCCAGAAGCGAACTCACCCGCCCGACGCCCGACCGCCTGCTAGTGGCAGCACAAGCGCTGCGCCTGGGCATGAGCGTGGAAGAAATCTGCGCCACCGCGAAATTCGACCCGTGGTTTGTAAGGCAGTTGGCTGAGATTGTGGCGATGGAAGATAACATCAAAAATTCTTTGTTGCGCCAAAAGATCGACAATACTGCACCGGGCTATCTCGCACATTTCAGCAAGGAGGAAAAGAAAACGATTCGTAACGAACTCAGAAGCTGGAAAAAGATGGGGTTTTCTGATGCGAGGATCGGCGAGTTTATGCGCAAACGGCCAGCCGATATCACCGCCATACGCCAGGGCCAGGGCATCCACCCCGTCTATAAACGCGTCGATACCTGCGCTGCCGAATTTGATTCAGGGACGCCTTACATGTATTCGAGTTATGAAGGCGAAAACGCCGAGTGCGAATCGCAGCCGACAGACAAGAAAAAAATCATCATCCTCGGCGGCGGGCCGAACCGCATCGGCCAGGGCATCGAGTTTGATTATTGCTGCGTGCACGCGGCCTATGCGCTTAAAGAGGCTGGCTTTGAGACCATCATGGTCAACTGCAACCCGGAAACGGTTTCCACCGATTATGATACTTCGGACAGACTCTATTTTGAACCGCTAGTGGCGGAAGATGTGCTGGAAATTATCCGCAAGGAACAAACGAATGGCGAGTTGGTCGGCGTGATTGTGCAGTTCGGAGGCCAGACGCCTCTCAAGCTTGCGCGCACGCTGGAAGCCGCAGGCGTGCCGATTATCGGCACCAGCCCGGATTCGATTGACCTTGCCGAGGATCGTGACCGCTTCCGCGACCTCATCGAAAAACTGAACCTCAAACAACCAAAATCAGCGATTGGGCGCACGCCGGAAGAAGTGATTTCGCAGGCGGAATCCATTGGATTCCCGCTACTGGTGCGCCCCTCTTATGTGCTTGGAGGACGGGCAATGGCAACGATGCATGACATAGACTCGCTGGAAAAATATGTGCATGAGCTGGCGAAAATGTTTGGCGACGGCCCGATCCTGATTGATAGCTTCCTGCAAGACGCGGTGGAGGTAGATGTGGACGCGCTATCGGATGGCTCACATATTCTGGTGGCAGGCGTGATGCAGCATATCGAGGAAGCAGGCATTCACTCCGGCGATTCAGCGTGTTCACTGCCGCCTTATTCGCTTACGCATGAGATTCAACAAACTATCCGGCGGCACACCGTGCTGCTGGCAAAAGCCCTCAACGTACAAGGCCTGATGAATGTGCAATATGCGGTGAAGAATAATGAGATATACCTCATCGAAGTGAATCCGCGCGCCTCGCGCACAGTGCCGTTCGTCGCTAAAACCATTGATATCCCGATTGCGAAAATCGCAGCCCGTGTCATGGCCGGCGAGAAACTCGCGGCAGTGCTGCCTAAGCGCATCCGGTTCACCGGCATGAAGCTACCGGAAATCGGCACGGAGGTGCAGGTAGCAGAAGGCTATTCAAACCTCAAACACACCGCCGTCAAAGAAGCCGTATTCCCGTTCGCCCGTTTCCCTGGCGTAGACACAATCCTCGGCCCCGAAATGAAATCCACCGGCGAGGCCATGGGCATCGACGCGACCTTCCCCGCCGCCTTTGCCAAATCGCAGCTTTCGGCAGGCACGGTATTACCCACCTCCGGATCGGTATTTTTATCCGTACGCAATGCCGATAAACCCACCTTACTTGGCGTCGCAAGAACCCTCTCCAGCCTCGGGCTTAAGCTGGTCGCCACACGCGGCACGGCAGCCTACCTCACCGAGAAAGGCATAGACGTGACGATGGTCAACAAAGTGCGCGAGGGGCGCCCGCACATCGTCGATATGCTGAAAGACCGCGATATTGCACTAGTCATCAACACCACCGAAGGGAAAGAAGCGGTCGCCGATTCGTTCTCCATCCGCCGCACCGCGCTCTTGAATAAAATCCCTTACTACACCACCATGGCCGAAGCGCTTGCCGCCGCTCAGGGCATGCAAGCCATGAGTGAAGGCAAAGGCCTTGACGTGCAATCTATTCAGGATTACTGTCTGAAAATCGCTTGAGGGCTTGCTCTTCAGGCGTTTTTTGTTCCTGAAAGCCCTGAAGATGAGTGATAAAATACCCATTACTGCCGCCGGTTTTAAGCGCTTGGAAGCCGAGTTGAAGCACCGCAAGGGGGTCTTGCGCCCGGAAATTATCGAAGCGATTTCCGAAGCACGCGCCCATGGCGATTTGTCGGAAAATGCCGAATATTCAGCAGCAAAAGAAAAGCAATCGTTTAACGAAGGGCGCATCAAGGAGTTGGAAGCCGTCGTCAGCCGCGCCGAAATCATTGACGTCAAAGCCCTCAAAGCCGATGTCATCAAGTTCGGCGCCAGCGTCAAAGTCATCGACGAGGAATCCGAAGAAGAGCATTATTACCAGATTGTCGGCGAATACGAAGCAGACATCGCGCTCAAGCAAATTTCCATGACCGCGCCGCTCGCTCGTGCCCTCATCGGCAAGAAAGTCGGCGACTCAGTAGAGGTAAAAACACCCAAAGGCGAGAAAACCTACGAGGTATTGCATGTCAGCTATCACGAAACCATCACCATTGTGGAGAGCAAATCATGAGTTTTGATGTCGTCACCGGCGGTGGCGGTTTTATCGGCAGCCACCTAGTTGACCGCCTGCTCGCTGAAGGCCGCAAGGTCAAAGTGATCGATAATTTCTCGGTCGGACGCCCGAAGAACCTTGAGCATCATAAGGATAACCTGTCGCTCGCTGTCGTCGCCGGGGACGTGTGCGATGAGGAAATGGTCGAAAGCGTGCTTTCCGGCGCAGACCATGTCTACCACCTGGCCGCCCGCGCCGACATCGTACCCTCGATCCAGGAGCCGAGGGAATATTACCGCAGTAATGTCGACGGCACGTTTAACATGCTGCAAGCGGCGCACAAGGCAAACGTCAAGCGCTTCGTCTATGTCGCATCCAGCTCCTGCTACGGCATCCCCGACCGCTACCCGACGCCGGAATCCGCAGAAATCCGCCCGCAATATCCTTACGCCCTCACCAAGCGGCTTGGTGAAGAGCTGGTGATGCATTGGGCGCAGGTGTATAAATTGCCCACCCTCTCGGTGCGCTTCTTCAATATCTATGGCCCCCGCTCGCGCACATCCGGCACTTACGGCGCAGTGTTCGGCGTATTTCTCGCGCAAATGCTCGCGGGAAAACCACTCACTATCGTCGGCGACGGAACACAGACACGTGATTTCACCTTCGTCTCCGACGCCGTTGACGCATTGGTAACCGCGGCAAAGAGCCAGAAGGTCGGTGAAATATACAATGTCGGCAGCCGTAACCCTGTCAGCGTCAATACGCTGGTGAAGCTGCTGGGAGCAAAGGACACCGTGCATATTCCCAAACGCCCCGGCGAACCGGACTGCACATTCGCCGATACCTCCAAAATCGAACAGGATTTACACTGGAAAGCGAAAGTGACCTTCGAGGAAGGTGTAAAAATCATGCTGGAAAATATCGATTATTGGCGCGACGCTCCAGTCTGGACGACAGATTCGATTGCAGGAGTCACCAAAGACTGGTTTAAATATCTGGGTAACAATCAAGCCGCGTAAAATGATGATGCCAACCAAGAAAAAAACCGCTGCGTCCATCGCCAAAGCCACCCGCCAGAAGATACTCTCGGTGGAGGAGCTCGCCGCCGCCGTCAGGATCATGAAAGCGGAAGGCAAGAAAGTGGTGCAGGCGCACGGCACTTTCGACCTGCTGCACCTTGGCCATGTGAAACACCTGGAATCCGCCCGCAGCAAAGGTGATGCGCTGGTCGTCACCATCACCGCCGATAAATATGTGAACAAAGGCCCGAACCGCCCGGTCTTCAGCGAACATCTGCGCGCCGAAATGCTCGCGGCGCTCGAAGTGGTCGATTATGTCGCCATCAATCATCATCTCGACGCCGTCCCAGCCATCAAGGCGATCAAGCCCAGCATCTATGCCAAAGGGCAGGATTACGTCAACCCGGATGGCGACGTCACCGGCAAGATCACCGAAGAACGGAACGCCGCTGAATCCGTCGGCGGCGCCATCGTGTTCACCGAAGAAATCACTTTCAGCTCCACCGAGCTGATCAACCGTAACCTGAACATCTATGAGCCGCACCTGCGCGCGCACCTGGACGGCCTGCGTGAGAATGACGGCTTGGAAGCCTTGAACGCCATTATTGACAGTGTGAAAGACATGCGGGTGCTGGTAGTTGGTGACGCGATCATCGACGAATACCAGTATGTGCTGCCAATGGGGAAATCGGCAAAAGAGAACATGATCGCCACCCGCTACCAGGATGTGGAACGCTTCGCCGGCGGGATTTTTGCCACCGCCAACCATGTCGCCGACTTTGTAAAATCGGTTGAGATCGTCACCGTACTCGGCGACTCCGAAGAATATGCAGCACTGATCCGCAACAGCCTTAAACCTAACGTCACCCTCACCACCGTCGTGCGCGAAGGCACTCCGACCACACGCAAAACCCGTTTTGTCGACCCCACCTACCTGCGGAAATTATTTGAAGTCTACCACATGGACGATAATTCGCTCACCCGCACCGTTGAAGACCAGCTTAACCAGGCCATCCGAAAGCGCATTCAGGAATACGATGTGGTGATCGCCAATGATTTTGGACACGGAATGATTGGGGCAAGCACGGTGGAGCTGCTGTGCAGCCAATCGAAGTTTCTTGCCGTCAATACCCAGTCCAACAGCGCCAATATGGGCTATAACCTGATCCACAAATACCCGCGCGCCGATTTTGTCTGCATCGACGCGCCGGAAGCGCGCCTCGCCGTCACCGACAAGATCAGCCCAATCGAGGAAATCATCAGCCGCCGACTCACCTCCAAGATCAACTGCTCAAGCTTTATCATCACCAACGGCAAACACGGCTGCGTTACCCACGAACGTGGCGACATTGTGCACACCATCCCTGCCGTCACCAAATCAGTGGTCGACACGGTGGGCGCAGGCGACGCTTTCCTGGCCATCACCGCCCCCATGGTAGCCGCCGGCGCCGCACTCAACCAGATTGGCTTCATCGGCAACGTGGTCGGCGCCTTGAAAGTCGCCATCATCGGCCATCAGCGGTCGGTCGAAAAAGTGGCCGTTCTCAAATCGTTAACAGCACTTTTGAAGTAGAACTTGGCAATATTATATGTTAGGGTGTAAAGGAATATTAAACAATGGCTGACGGCATGCACGAGAGAATAAATAACTATTTCAAGACATTAGCGGACGTTGCCCGCAATGCCATGATTACCGATGCTGAAGGCAAAGCGATCTCCCATGCCGATGCCTACCTGCGCGCCACCACCGAGGTGCGCGCCGCCCATAATGCCGGTAACAAGCTGATGTTTATCGGTAATGGCGGCAGTGCCGGGATAGCGAGCCACATGGCCATCGATTACTCCAAGAACGGCGGCATCCGCTCCACAGCCTTCAATGACGGCGCGGCGCTCACCTGCCTCGGCAACGATCTTGGCTACGATAATGTTTTTGCCAAGCAGGTAGATTTGCACGCACGCCCCGGCGACCTGTTAATGGCGATTTCCAGCTCTGGGAAATCCATGAACATCCTGAAGGCTGCCGATGTTGCACGCGAGCGCGGCTGCACGGTGTACACGTTCAGCGGTTTTTCTGCCGACAACCCGCTACGCAACTACGGCGACCTGAATTTTTATGTGAATTCCAGCGAATATGGGTTTGTAGAAATTTCACACCTCGCACTGATCCACTCCATCCTTGATCTCGAAATGGGCTGGGGCAAAGCAACCAGCGCCGCAACGGCAACATCCAAAACTTCCGCATAAATTCCACTCAGAAAGTGGTTGTCGAACGCCGTGGCACGAGTATATGTTCCATGTCAGGCAGAGGCGCCAATGCGCCGCGTGCGATTAATCGGGAAGGTACAGACGTTTATCATGAAGCAATATAATCACGTGATGGTCACCGGCGGCGCCGGTTATGTTGGCAGCAAACTGGTTCCCGCCCTGCTGGAGCGCGGCTACAAGGTCAGCGTCCTTGACCTTTACATGTATGGCGACCATTTGTTCGATGCCTATAAAGGCGCAGCGTTGAGGGAAATCAAAGGCGACATCCGCGATGCAAGTGCCGTAAAAAAAGCTCTCGAAGGCTGCGACGCCGTTATCCACCTGGCCTGCATCTCGAATGACCCATCGTTTGATCTAAACCCCGACCTCGGCAGAACCATCAATTACGATTGCTTCCGCCCACTGGTGAAAGCCTCAAAAGATGCCGGCGTAAAACGTTTTATCTATGCGTCATCGTCATCGGTCTATGGCGTGAAAGAAGAGCCGAACGTCACCGAAGACCTGCCGCTCGAACCGCTGACCGACTACTCCAAATACAAGGCGATGTGCGAAGAAGACTTGGAGCAGGAGCGCGAACCCGGCTTCGTCGCCGTCACCATCCGCCCGGCCACCGTCTGCGGGTATGCGCCGCGCCTCCGGCTCGACCTCTCGGTCAACATCCTCACCAACTTCGCCATCAACAAGGGCTTCATCAAAGTCTTCGGTGGCGACCAGCTGCGCCCGAACATCCACATTGATGACATGGTCGATGCCTACCTGCTGCTGCTCGAAACTGACGATGCGAAAGTGGACGGCAAAATTTTCAACGCCGGATATGAAAACCATTCGATCAACGATATCGCCCGCATGGTACGGAATGTCGTCGGCAAGGATGTAGATATCAAAGTCGAACCTACCAACGACAATCGCTCCTACCGTGTGTCATCCGAAAAAATCAAACGCGAGCTTGGGTTCTCCGCCAAACGCACCATCGAAGATGCGGTCGTCAGCCTGAAAGAAGCGTTCGATGCCGGGAAAATTCCCAACTCGTTCGATGATGATATTTATTTCAACATCAAGCGCATGCAAAACCTGAATCTCGCATGAGCAAAAGCACCAAAGAAGTCCAGTATAACGACCTCCTGAAAGTCAAGGAGGAGATCGGCCTCACCACGCTCGGCGTGATGACCAACCAAGTGTGGTACGACGACCCGCGCCGTCTCGCCTTCGTGCTGGCGCGCTACAAATTCGTTTCCAAAATGATCTCGGGCAAACAGAAAGTCGCCGAGCTTGGCTGCGGCGATGCGTTTGGCAGCCGTGTGGTGAAGCAGGAAGTGGCAGAACTGCATGTGTATGATTTCGATCCGATCTTTGTCGAAGATATCAAGAGCCGCGCCACCGAGCGCTGGAAACTGCACCCGCACACGCATGATATCCTTGATGGCGCACTCAAGGAAGCGCCGTTCGACGCGATTTATAGCCTCGACGTGATGGAACATATCGAGGAAGCCAAAGAACATCTTTACGTGAAACACCTGAAAGATTCTTTGACTGAACACGGCGTCCTGATCGTCGGCATGCCATCGCTTGAATCACAATCTTATGCCAGCCCGCAAAGTAAAATCGGTCACATTAATTGCAAAAGCGGCAAAGCTCTGAAAGCCCTGCTTGAAAAAGACTTCCATAACGTGCTGCTGTTTTCGATGAACGATGAGGTGGTGCATACCGGCTTCACACCGATGGCGCATTACCTGTTCGCGATTTGCACGGGCAAGAAGTAATGCCCAGTTCGCCCTTAAGGATAGGGATTGACCTCGATAATACCATCATCCATTACGATCAGGCGTTTCTGATTGCCGCTCGCGAACGGGGGCTGATGCCAGCGGAATTTTCCGGGACCAAGCAACAGGTGCGCGACCATATCCGGACACTCGCAGATGGCGAAACCGAGTGGCAGAAGCTGCAGGGCTATGTCTACGGTAAAGGCATCCAGCACGCAGCACTCTATCCGGGCGTCAGCGAGTTCATCGCCATGGCGCATGCCGGCGGCCACACGCTGTTCATCGCCAGCCACAAAACCGAATTCGGTCATTACGACCCCGAAAACATCAACCTGCGCGATGCAGCGCGGAACTTTCTTGAGTCACAAGGGTTCTTCACCACGCTTGGGTTCAGGCCGGAGCATTTAACGTTCCATGCCACCCGGCGCGAGAAAGTCGATAAAATTGCCACGCTCGCACTTGATTGGTTCATTGATGATCTGGTAGAAGTGTACGAGGAACCGAACTTTCCGGATATCGGGAAAGTTCTTTTCCACACCTCCACCACGCCTGCACCAGCAGGAAGCTGGCAGGTGTGCACTCACTGGCAGGCGATCACAACCATGATACTCGCATGAACGCGATACCCGATCTGAAAGCCATCGCCTCCGAACTGGCAGGCGTGAAGGCAACCGAAGTGGTGCCGGCAGCAGACGGCGGCAACAGCCGCGTCTACATGGTGGCAACCGCCGATAAGCTGTATGCGCTCAAGGAATATCCATCGATTGAGAACGACCCGCGCAACCGCTTGGAAACCGAGCGGCACGCGCTGGAATTAATGCATTGGCACGGCGTCCATTCCGTGCCGGTGTGGCATAACGCATCGCCACCTTACGCGCTGATGGGCTGGGTTGATGGGGTTGTCATCACCGACCCGAAAGACGCCGATATTGACGATGCGGCAGTGTTCCTTGGCACCCTGCACCATATCAGCAAGAAAACCCCGCATGAAGATATGCCGCTCGCCTCCGAGGCCTGCCTCTCCGGCCAGATGATTGTCGATCAGCTTGAGAAGCGCGTGGCGGCACTCATGCCATATACCAAGGAAAATCCTGCGCTCATGCAATTTCTGTCGAAAACCTTTTTGCCGACATTCAGCAAGCGTTTTGTCGCCGCAAAAAAAACCTTTCCAGAATTCCAAGCGCCCCTGCCGACAGACCGGCAAACGCTGATCGCCGCTGATTTCGGCTTTCACAACATCATGCGGACGCTCGACGGCAGGCTCTATTTCATCGACTTTGAATATTTCGGCTGGGATGATCCGGTGAAGCTGATGTGCGACTTCCTGCTGCACCCGGCAACGCCGCTGTCAGAAGCCATGAAACAGAATTTCTATCGTTACATGCTGTCGATCTATGGCGAAGAAATTGCACCCCGATTCGCGGCCTATTTCCCGTTATTTGGCTTGCGCTGGACACTCATTCTGTTAAACGAATTTATACCCGAACGGTGGCAGGCGCGGCAGAATGCACGCGGCGCACGTGATTGGGACGCCGTCAAAACCGAACAGCTGGCCAAGGCGGAGACGATGCTGAAAATAAGCGAGGAATTCAAGTAGCCATGGTGCATCCGGTACAGCAACCTTACCCGCAATTTAATACCCCGGCGCTCGACAGCCGCTCGAAATATCTGCGCTCGCTGATGGTTCGGATGTTAAAAGGTGGCCGCCGCGGCCATATCGGCTCCACCCTGTCGCTCATCGAAATACTACGCGTGCTGTACGATGACGTGTTGCGCTTCGATGCAAAAAACCCAGCCTGGAAAGAACGCGACCGCTGCGTACTGAGTAAAGGCCATGGCTGCATCGCACTGTTTGCCATCCTCGCCGACAAGGGATTTTTCCCAATGGCCGAACTCGACAAATTCTGCATGCCCGACGGCATCCTCGGCGGCCACCCCGAATATAAAAAAGTTCCCGGCGTTGAGGCCTCGACCGGCGCCCTCGGCCACGGGCTTTCCATCGGCGTCGGCATGGCGCTCGCCGCCCGCGCCGACAAGCGCGATTCAAAAATTTTTGTTATCATGGGGGATGGTGAAATCAATGAAGGCTCGGTGTGGGAAGCGGCGATGACCGCCGGCAACCAAAAACTCGACAACCTCGTCGCTATGGTCGATTACAATAAAATTCAATCCGCCGGCCCTACCCGCGACATCTGCAATCTGGAACCCCTCGCCGACAAGTGGCGCGCCTTCAACTTCGATGTAAAAGAAGTGGACGGGCATGATGTGAGCGCGCTGCAAGAAACTCTAAAAGCGCCGCGCACCGCAGGCAAACCTACCGTCATCATCTGCCACACGGTGAAGGGCAAAGGCCTCTCTTTCGCCGAGAACGATCCGAAATGGCACCACCAGTCGAGTATCAAGCCGGATGTGTTTGCACAGATGGATCAGGAGTTCGCCTATGCGTAAAACCTGTGTCGATATGGTGTATACTCTGGCAAAAAAAGATAAGCGCGTCGTGTTTATCGGCTCGGATCTTTCGCCCGGCCTGTTGAAAGACATGAAAATAGAGATGCCGGATCGTTATTTCATGGAAGGCGTCGCCGAACAGAACATCATCGGCATGGCCGCTGGTTTCGCGCTCGAAGGCTACATTCCCTATGTGAATACCATTGCCACATTCATCACGCGCCGCTGCTTCGAGCAGGTCGCGGTCGATGCCTGCCTGCACCACCTGCCCATCCGCCTCATCGCCAATGGCGGCGGGCTTGTCTATGCACCGCTTGGGCCAACCCACCTCGCCATTGAAGACATCGCCATCATGCGGAGCCTGCCGAACATGACCGTTGTCGCTGTGAGTGATGCTGAAGAAATGACGCGCTTCATGGAAGCCTCGCTCGACTGGCCGCACCCGATTTACATCCGCATGGCCAAAGGCGGCGATCCCGTCATCAGCAAAGCCGAGCTCGGTTTTGAAATCGGCAAAGCTATTCTGGTGAGGGATACGAAAGCCGCCAAGCCCGTCGTGCTCATCACCACCGGCATCACGACAAGCCGCGCGATGCAAGCCGCCGAACAACTCGAAAAAGACGGCATCCACGCAAACGTGCTGCACATCCACACCATCAAGCCGCTTGACGAGCATGCGGTGCTGGAACAGGCGGCTGGCGCCTCGCTGGTCATGACCATTGAAGAACACACGCTCATTGGCGGCCTCGGCAGCGCGGTCACAGAATGCCTGATGGATAACGCCGCCGGAAACGTCACTTTCCGCCGCCTCGGCATTCCGGACAGCTTCGCCAAGCATTATGGCGGACAGGATGACTTGCTCACCACCTACGGACTCCAACCCAACCAGATCGCACAGTCTGTGCGTGGAGCACTCAGCGAGAAATCGAATGTCCGACTTTTTGCGTGATGACGAGCGCACATTGTGCGACAGCTTCGTGAAAAACGGCATCGTCAAAATCGCCGCTGAAGACAAGCGTGCCCTCGACAGAATCCGCGATTGCGTGGTAACGGCGAGTGCCAGCGCACTCTCGCTTCCCCAACCGAAAGACCACGGTGCGTTTCTGGACACCATCCACCAGCATGTGACGGTGGAGAAACTCAACGCGTTCCGGCTTTCCGTCTTCGAGGCAATGAACAAAGAAGGCTGGTTCCGCGAAGCCTATTTCTCGGTTGCACGCAAAACGCTTGAAACCCTGGTCGGCAACGAGTTGGTGATGCAGCGACGCGTGAACATCAGCATTCAATTGCCGGACGACGACAGCTCGCTGCTACCGATTCATTCGGACGTATGGTCAGGCGATTCGCCCTACGAGGTAGTGCTATGGGTGCCCTATTCCGATTGTTACGGCACCAAAGCTATGTATTATACGCATGCCGACACCGATGCATCCGTCCAACCCATGCTCTCACAACATAAGACCGCCGAGGATCTTTACCAAGCCGTGGCGAAAGAATCGCCGTTTATGGAGCTATCCTATGGCGAAGTATTGATTTTTACCCAGAACATCATGCACGGCAACCGGGTAAACACCGAGAAGGAAACGCGCTGGTCATCGAATTGCCGCTTCAAATCGGCTCTCAGCCCCTATGCCGACAAAAAACTCGGTGAGTTCTTCGAACCGATCACGCTCCGCCCAACAACCAGGCTGGGGCTACGTTACCAGCTCCCAAAAGGCTTTGACATCGCCTGATTAAAATATTAAGGTTTTCCACCTATTACAAAAACTAATTAATATATTTTTAATCAATAATGGTCACCGCCGCTCCCGAACCGATCAACGGAATGATCGCTGCCACATTGAAGGGCGCGCACATTGCGCTCATGCGCCGCCGCGATGGCGTGCAGGTAGCAAACAAGCCCGATGGCAGCTTTGTCAGCTCCGGCGACTACCAATCGCAGCAGATCATCGAAGCGGAACTTAGTAAGATTTCTCCTGCCGTCGCTGCATCGCTCGGCGTAGACAGTATCGACTTCCTGATGGAAGAATCGCTCGACGGCACGAAACACGATTTCGCCAAACGGCTTAAGGGCGCGCACTGGGTTGTTGACCCGATCGACGGCACGATCGGTTACAAGCAGAAGCATGGCGACAATCCACCCAAACCATGGGCCGTGTCGATTGCGCTGGAAAAAGATGGTGAGACGATTGCCGCCGTCGTCTATGAGGCCGCACCGAGCGAATATGCCACCAAAGATTTTGACAAAATCACCCCGAATACGCCGCAGGGGAAAATTTTCTGGGCGCACCGCGACGCACCGCATGCCCAGCGCCTCGAAGGCGGATTTTCTGTCACCCCCGCGAACGATGCCGTTTCGTACAGACAGCGCACCCGACCGGAAGACGGCCTGCTGACGCTCGAAGAACCGCTGCCGGAACTCACGGTTGACTTCTCGCGCGCCACCAGCACGACACTCACCAAAAACATCCGGATCGATCGCACACACCCATTCGTTGACGGCTTTTTCCAGGACGGCCAAACCCGCAACACCGCGCAACAGACAACCTACAAAGCCGACTTCCTGAAACGCTGCGGCCTTGGCCAAGGCGATTACCAGGATTGCTATTCCGCCGTCGCCGGCGCCATGGCCGCAGCGGATGGACGCACCAGCGCATTCCTTGCCGGACGCTGCTTCCCGTGGGATGCTTCCGCCGCACGGCTCATCCTCGAAAAGTCCGGCACGCCGTTTATGGAGTATTCCATTCCCGGTGCCGGTGCCGAGCGTACCATGTTGATCGCCGGGCGCGATCCGGCTACAATCACTAGGATGAAAGATACCGTCGGCAAAATGCAGGATGACCAAGGCCGCGCCATCGTCGGCCAGCCCGTCGGCACAACACGCCGTGGTTTTCTGGGAACTGTGGCGGCGCTGGGAGCAACAGTCCTCGGCACATTCGGATTGCAGGGTGATTCCACCGCGCCCAGAACGGCAACAGCCGCGGATACCCCCTCTGCACCGCCCGTCATCAACCCCACCGTCATCGACCGCCTGCCGGGCAATGTCCCGGAACTGGAAAAGCTTTCCGACGAACAGAAAATCCTGCTTGCGGCCTGCACGGCATCCGGCTGCGACGCCGTCGCCTACTACACCCACAACGAGCAGGGAAGCTATTCGCAAACCCAGCGCATCACCATGTACCCGCCGGAATATTATACGGGCGGCACTGAAAAACCTACCTTCGCCGAGTCGATTGCCGGCTACCAGATGAACACCCATTCCGGTGAAGCGGAATTACGCGCCAACAAACACTACCATATTCCGGTCTATGCAACAGAGCGCGATGGCAGCGCCACCAACCAGATCAAGGGCATCATCGTCCTTCATGCGCCAACCCATGAATTCAGCCAATTACAAGCCAGCAGCAGCGACGACAAGAACGACATGCGCGAACCGGTTGCAAGTCGTCTGGCCAAGCTCAAAATGGCCGGCGACATCGTCGCCGAACATCAGGATTTATTTGGCGCAACCGGCGAGCTGCTCAGAAAACGCGAAGAGCATCACCGCACCATCGACAATAAAATCATCTACTTCACCAAGCTGGTGGCCGACACCAAGGCGACCCTCACCACCGATAGCGAGCAGCTATCGCACATGGACGGCGTGACCGACCTGATGGACATCGCCGTTGGTTCGGTAGTGGCAAAAGGCAGCAAACAGGCGCAACTTATCCATGCACTTACCGAGCTGCACGATGTCGGGAAAATCCAGATGTCCTCGGCCTACATGCGCCCGTGGGTGAAAGAAAAGACTGCCGAGATACAGAAATATTTCGATGGCGAGAACCACAACCACCCGTTGTTCACCTTGCTGGAGCTGCTGCTTTATCCCACCGATGCAAAAACCACCAGCGCCCACCATCACGGAATATTCCGTTACGACAATGAGCAGCTCAAAGCCAAGCTCGGCGTCGATATGGGCAAATACACCATCCTTGCCGACAATATGAAGCTGCAGGATGTTTCACCTCTTTCCCGCCTCATGCGCGTCTGCGATGTCACCGAAGCCATCACCGGCACCCGCACCGACAAACCGATCCACGTCGCGATGCAAGAACTTGCCGATAAGGTAAAAATACAAGGCGACAAAGGCGAAATCGCCCCAAACAGTATTGATCCAGATTACCTCTGCTACGCCATCCAAGATGGGCTATTTAAGAAATATGGCGAACTGCGCGGAGCCGAATGGAAAGATAAGTCCGGCGTCGGCAAATATGATGCCGCACAGGTCGAGACAACGGGTGCTGCAATTCTCGAACGCTTCGGCTGGAACCAGCAAAAACACGAGGCCGTCAAGGCCGCGCTGCAACACGACCCGTTGATTGTCGAGAACAGCCAGCGCTCCATCATCGCCCGTTGATTTTTCCCTGCCAAACTCAGTAAATCATGCTACAGTCGGCGCATGGCATCAAACAGGCAAGGTTACCGCGGTTATATCTGCGCCCGCATGGAAATGGGGCGCTCAACGCCGCAGCATATCCAGCAACTCGTCATCCGCGATTACTGCGCGAAGCGTGATATGCGTTTTTTGCTCTCGGCCACCGAATATTGCATGCCGGGCTGTACCCTGATCCTGGACGCCGTGCTCGCTGACCTCGATGCGCTCGACGGCATTGTGATGTATAGCCTCTACCAGATGCCAACCTCCAAGAACAAGCGCATGGCCATGTATGCGGCGCTATTCGCCAGCGGCTGTGAGCTGCACTGCGCGGCAGAGGGGCATGCCATCCGCAATTGGGACGATGCGAACCGCATTGAGGATATCTGGCTGGTAGCGGAGGCGATGCAGGGGCAATCGCCCGATATCTTTACAACGCTTGCCGCGTGGGATAAACCTGCCGCATGAATGAGCTCAACTTCCTCGAAGCGTACCAGAAAAAAACCGCGCGTAACTATATCGAGCGGGTGACCGCACACAGCAAAGCCGAGTGTGCAGAAAAAGCAAAACAATGGGGCTTCGATTACTGGGATGGCGAACGGCATCTCGGTTATGGCGGCTATAAATATGATGGGCGCTGGCTGCCAATTGCGGGAGACATTGCCACACATTACGGCCTGAAAGCCGGCGATAAAATATTAGACATCGGCTGCGGCAAGGCCTTCCTGCTGTATGAATTCACCAACGCCGTCGCAGGTATCGAAATTGCCGGGCTGGATATTTCGGAATACGGCATCGAACACGCGAAGGAAGAAGCCAAGCCATTCCTGACACATGGCAACGCCACCACGCTCCCCTACCCTGATAAGCATTTCGACTTTGTCTATTCGATCAATTGCTTCCACAATCTGAAAATTGATGAACTCAAGATGGCGGTGCAGGAAATGCAGCGCGTCGGTAAGGGCAGAAAATGGCTGTGCATCGAGAGCTACCGCAATGAATCCGAAAAGGCGAACTTGCTCTACTGGCAGCTCACCTGCGAGTCGTTCTTCCGCCCCGACGGCTGGAAATTCCTGTGTAAGGAATGGGGTTACGATGGCGACATCGGCTTCATTTATTTCGAATAGCCGCATGCGCCAACTTGCAAAAAAAACGTTCGTCATCGTGTTCAACGGGTTTGTGAATCGCGTGCTGCGCCAAGTGCAC
The DNA here is from genome assembly GCA_964518725.1 of uncultured Rickettsiales bacterium. GTDB lineage: Bacteria > Pseudomonadota > Alphaproteobacteria > Rickettsiales > SXRF01 > JANRKF01. The sequence continues at coordinate 24,112 of CAZFKP010000018.1, forward strand.
CTCAACGTCTTTTGGGGTAACCTGTTACTTACACTGAATAAAAGCGCTGGTTTCCTGGAGAATCAAAAATTCCAGCACTGCCTGAAATCTATTGAAGGCTCGCACCAGTACGATGCTTACCGCGCCCCGGGATCCATCGCGTGGAGGCTACATACGCTGGTCTGGGCGGCGGAGAACGCAGCGAAGCTACCAGGCGATTTTGTCGAATGCGGTGTATTCAAAGGTGACATGAGCTGGGTCATCACCGAGATGCTGGGATTCGGCGCACTACCTAAAACATTTTATCTCTATGATACATTTGCCGGGTTTTCCGAAAAATATTCTTCGCCAGAAGATTTCCCCGATGCACCAAATTTTTATGCTTACGCTAATATTATTTACAGTGATGAGAACCTGTATCCCAGCGTGACACAACGTTTCTCCCATTTACCAAATGTTCGCGTAGTGCAGGGTGTGGTGCCCGACATTCTCGGCACAACCTGCCCGAATGCCATCGCATTCCTGCATGTCGATCTCAATTCACCAGCGGCAGAGTTGGCGGCGCTTGAAGCACTGTTCGATAAGATGGTGCCCGGCGGCTACGTAGTGTTTGATGATTATGGCTGGTTCGCCGCCCGCAAGCAGAAGGACGCGATTGACGGCTTCATGAACCCACGCGGCTACACCGTGCTCGAACTTCCCACCGGGCAGGGTCTCGTTATCAAGCGATGAAGCAGCCGCTCGTCATCGGTGCCGGCGGCACGATCGGAAACGCATTGCACCAGCGTATCGGCGGCGCGGCATTCACCCGCGCCGATTTTGACCTCGCCACTCCTCCCGATCAATGGCCAACCCTGCCGGAAGCAGACGTCGCATTCTTATGCACTGCCATCACTAAGCTCGACGAGTGCGAACGCGCGCCGGAAATCAGCCGGATCGTCAACGTGGTGCACATGAAAACATTGATCGAACGGCTTCAGGCACATGGCACATTTGTCGTATTTCTTTCCAGCAATCAGGTGTTCGACGGCAGCGTACCGTACAGAAAAGCAGGTGAAGTTACCTGCCCAATCAACCAATACGGCGCGCAAAAAGCCGAGTTGGAATCATGGTTGCTTGCCCGCTCAGATCCCGCTGCCGTACTGCGCCTCACCAAAGTGCTCTCCGGAAAACTTCCTATGCTTGAACACTGGGAAACGGCGCTTGCAAAGGGTGAAGCCGTGGAGGCATTTGACGACCTGCTATTCGCGCCGCTGCCCATCGCTTGCGCGCTGGATGCATTGGTGCAGATCGGAAATGAAAAGCGCGCCGGCATCAGTCAGCTTTCTGGCGCCACTGATATTTCATATTACTACATCGCACAGAAACTTGCCGCAACGATGGGAGTGCCTGCCTCGCGCATTATTCCGGCATCGGCGAGGGACAAAGGCATCCTGCCACAATTCCTGCCCAAACACGGGACGCTGGAAAGCAGCGCCTTTGATGGCATCATCGTTCCGGATCCGGAACAGGCTATACTTTAAAGAATGGCCGAAAATACATTAGTATCGGCCGTGGGATAATATATTTCATCCGGTACGTCAGACTATGCATCACCATACGCCACATAAGCAGCGGCGTCAGGAACCAGCGAAGTTCAGGGTCGAGGAAAATATGCGGCGTACGCAGATCATATTTCGGAAGCAGCGCTGAGGCGCGGAACATGATGGCCTCCGAGGGATATTCAGCCAGCGCGTGAATGGAATCAATGATAACTTGTCGTTCGGAAGGCCAATGAAATCGATTGCTGGAATAGCTTTTCTTCCCTTCTAATCGGCAGATGGAGAAATTCTCCGGTACATAGGCAACGCCGGTGCGAAACGCCACCATCAAATTCAGGAACCAGTCGCTGTGCCACTTGAGCGGCGGCCGCAGGCACCCGAATTCGCGCACCAGATCAAGTCGCAAAGCGTTCGCGCCGCCATTAAAATGTACCCCCACCCGCTTATTAAATTTTACCACCTGCGACGGCGAATAATAGGCACGCCGCTGGGGCAATGGCAATTTCATGGCATAGGAAAAGCGCTGCGTTGCCTGCTCGAATGCTGCCACATTGCCGCTGACGATCCCCGCATGGGGATACTGGGTCAGCATGTCCTCACACCACTCAACCATCATCGGATAATAAATATCGTTGGCGGAACAAAGGAAAATATAATCACCCATTGCCGCATCAATGCCGGTGTTGATGGCACCGACCACACCCCTGTTCTCAGCATGCCGTATGAGCCGCGCCTGTGGGATATCGGCAATCAACCGCTCAATCACCTCGGCACTGTCATCGCTCGATGCATCGTCAATAATGATGATCTCAGAAAACGGCACGGTCTGGGACATGAGCGACGCCAGCGATTCACTGATTTTCCGGCTATCGTTATAGTTGGGGACAATCGCGCTGTAGGTGCGGGACATGGCTACAAATAATAGACATAGTTCCGGCGGCAGGCACGGTAAATGAAATAACCAATCACAACGCTCGCCACCATCACCGCCAGCATCCGCAGAACGTCAGGAAGGCTTGGCAGCATATGCCAGAAGATAAGCTGCTGCACCGGGTGGATCAGGTTGTAAAACGGATTGAACAGGAACAACCAGCGATACTCCTCCGGCACGGCCGTGATGGGATAGACGATGGGAGTGAACCAGAACATGATGTTGACCAGCATGTGCATCAGGTAACCGACGTCGCGCACATAGGGCGCAAGGTAGGAAATCGCGATTGAAGCAGCAAGCACTGCAACAAAGATGGGGAGAATCAGCAGCGGATATACCGCAAGCACCAGCGGATCAAGCGGCACATAAAACAGCACGCAGAAGAAGTACATCGTCAGGAAAGAAACAATGTAGGTATAGAATTGTTTCATGATGTCAGCGATCGGGAAAATGACCGAAGACACCATGCAGCGTTTAATCGTTTCCGCATGGGCGATAATCGAATTGCATGACTGCACCAGCGAGCCTGAAACAAATGCCCAGAGCGGGAAAGAGGCAACAAGGAAAAACGCATAGTTCTCCACCGGACGCGCCATGATAAGCGGCATGATGATGGCAAAAATAATCACCTGGATCAGCGGAAGAACCACCGTCCACACCACACCAAGAAATGAATTCTGATATTCGCGCATGATGGCGTTGCGGGCGATAATGAGCGCCGTCATCCACACATAACGGTCACGGATGCGTGTCCACTCTGGAATAACGGCAGCAAGGCTCATGCAACCTCCAGCGTGTTGGGATAAGCAGCATCGAGATTGGGGGGATTTTCAAGGTGCAGTATTTCCTTATTATAAAGCTCCGCCATATCGCGCATGGTGCCCTCGGCAACGATCCGCCCGCGATGGACGACGATACCGCGATTGCAAAGCTCCATGATTTCGCGCATGCCATGGTTCACCATAATGGCAATCGACACCGCGCTTACTTTCTGGAGCATCAGATTTCGCGATTTTTCAACAAACGCCGCATCCCCGGTCGCAAACACCTCATCGAGCAATAAAATATCGGGATCCTGGAAAATAGCCGAACCGAATGCCAACCGCGAACGCATGCCGCTGGAATAGGTTTTGAGCGGCAGGTCGATTTTTTCGCCCAGCTCGGTGAAGGCAATGATTTCTTCCTCCACCTCACGATTATAATATTTAAGCTTGCCGCGGAATGCATAAGAAAGCTTGATGTTGCGACGGCCGGAAATCTCGGGATCAAACCCGGCACCCATTTCGATCAGCGGGGCAATCATGCCGGTGACCGTACGCTTCCCACTATGGATTGGGTAATTGCCGGATATCACTTTCAGGAGCGAAGATTTCCCGCTGCCGTTCATGCCGATCACGCCGACACGGTCGCCGTGGTTAGCCTCAAACGAAATGTCGGTGAGGATCGGAATTTTGGTAGAACGCAGGTCGCCACTGCGGAGAAACCACTGTTTCAACCCAGCGGCACGCGCATACGTATCAACCCCTTCAACAGAAATATGTTCAAGCTTGATTTTCGCTTCCATGTGCGGTCTTATATGCCAATGACAGCCAAGAAACAAGCAGATTACGTCATTATCGGTGCCGGGATTATCGGGCTGGCAATCGCCCGTGAGTTGAAGAAGCGTTTTCCGAAAAAATCGGTGATTATTGTGGAAAAAGAGCCGGGACTTGCGGCACACGGCAGCGGCCGCAACAGCGGCGTGCTGCATGCCGGATTCTATTACAGCGCCGATTCGCTGAAGGCTAAGTTCTGCAAGGAAGGCTGCGCCGAATGGAAAGACTACGTCACCCGCCACAAGCTGAAGCTGAACCCCTGCCAAAAAGTGGTGGTCGCCACCAACGAAGCGGAATGGCACGGAGTGCATGAGCTTAAACGCCGGGGCGACGCGAACGGCGTCGACGTGCATATCGTGAATGAACACGAACTGGCAAAGATTGATCCGAATGCAAAAACCTACAAGGAAGCGCTGTTCTCGCCGACCACTGCCACCGTCGACCCGGTGGAAATCTGCCAGCATCTGGCAGGCAGGCTGCGCGAGCAGGGTGTCGAGATATTGCTGAATCACCCCTATGAAAAAAAACTTGGATCACGCAGCATTCAGGCGGGCGGCGTCCAGATTGATGCTGGAAAAATTTTTAACTGCGCCGGACTGTATGCCGACCGCATCGCTCGGGACTTCGGTTTTTGCAAAGATTATACGATTATCCCGTTCAAAGGCATCCATGTGTTGGCATCCCGCCCACCGGTGCCGAGCGTCCGCACACTCATTTACCCGGTGCCGAACCTCAAAAATCCGTTCCTCGGCGTGCACTTCAACATCACCGTCGATGGCCATATCAAAATCGGTCCGACCGCCATTCCGGCCTTCTGGCGTGAAAATTACAAAGGATTGTCACGGTTTAAACTAGACGAGCTGCTCGCCATTGCCACATGGGAGCTTAAGCTATTTGCCACCGACGCTTTCGGTTTCCGAAACCTCGCCTTCCAGGAAATACGGAAATACAGCCGCCGCCACCTGCTGAACCTGGTGCGGCCAATGGTAAAAGAACTGGACGATGCCGCCTTCACCACCTGGGCAAGACCAGGTATCCGCGCCCAGTTGCTGCACAAAAAAACCCTGCAATTGTTACAGGATTTTGTGGTGGAAGGTGACGAGGATTCAGTGCACGTGCTGAACGCCGTCTCCCCGGCGTTTACCTGCTCCCTGCCATTTGGCAGACATGTTATTGATAAATATACAAAATAATAAGTTCATCAAACCGTCATACACTTTCCCCCATCCCATGGTAAAATGGGTACATGGCTGAAATACAGATCGTCAAGGATAAGCAAACAATTACAATGACCGCCCGCGAATTCGCAGGCATTGTGATTGGTGGGGATGGAAAAGCGGAGGCTACCACACAGCCAGATATCCGCCACGATATCAGAGGGCGCAGCCTAGTCACACGCACCCAGCCCGATGGCATGATCGTGGTTGCTGGCGGCGGCGAAGCGACCATCGTTGACGCAACCAGCAAGAAACCGCTTTTTACCCTGAAAGAGCTGGAAAAAGAAGATACCGGAAAAGTGCGCGCCCGCCTGAATGAAGCAAAAACAGCCATCATAAAAACCATGCTTGCCGCGGTTGCAGCAAGTGATGGAAAAACACTCGGTGAACTTGGTTTCAGCGAAGACGAAACGAAATTATTGTTGAATCCGGCAAAAGAAAAACCCGCAGCCGCGCCGGAGAAAAACGAGCCCGCCGCGCAAGGTGTTGCACCCGGCGCACCGCCCATCGCCGCCCGCATTCCGGGCACCATTGCTCCGGAGGCAGAAGAAGCTCACCGCAAGGCGATGCAAGAACTGCGCGCCAAAGCAGACAAAGCGCGCCCCACCGAAAATGCCCCCGAGGAAACCGCCGCATCGCATAACGCATTTATCGAAAGCGGCGGCCATCTTCTGGCTGGCCAGCATGTCGCCGACCAGACCCGCAACGCCATGACGCGTGCCAAGAAATTCATGGATAATTTTCTGGAAAAACACCCGGAACTGGTAAGAAAGCCGGAGGAGCTGGCGAAGGGTAACCCGAACCTGCCACCGGATCGCGGTATCACCAGCGACGTATTACAGGATTTCGGCAGGATGACGCCAGAACAGGCGAAAAACGACCCGCGATTCGGCCAGTTACAATCATTCCTTGACCGCGACGGCAACAAATTTGTCGACGCGCTTGAAATCATTTCAGGGGTGACATTGACGCTGGGGCGAGCCGGAGTCACGTTTCAGGATCCGGCCTACGACGCTACTCTAAAAGGCATCACCAACATCCTGCAGCCCGGGCAAACACCCAACCCGCCGGCACGCGACCCGAACCAGAAACGGCCTTAATTCTTACCGTAAGTATGTTCCGAACCCGGAAACGTCCTTGCTTTCACTTCGCTGGCATACTGCTGCACCGCCTCGCTGATGGCGGGAGCAAGGCCAGCATAGGACTTCACAAAACTCGGCACATAATCTGAAGCGGTGAGCCCAAGCATATCTTCTGTTACCAGCACCTGGCCGTCGCACATAGCGGAAGCACCAATGCCGATGGTGGGAATGGCAAGGTCGTGGGTAATTGCCGCCGCCACCGATTCCTTGATACCCTCCAGCACAACACAGAACGCACCGGCCTCCTGCACCGCCTGGGCATCACGGGTGATGTGCGCTGCATCTTCCGGCTCACGCCCCTGATAACGATAGCCGCCCAGCATATGCACATGTTGCGGCTGGAGGCCGACATGCGCCATCACCGGAATGCCGCGCGTGGTAAGGAAGCGGATGGTTTCTGCCATCTCCACGCCACCTTCAAGCTTCACCGCATCGCAGCCGGTTTCTTTCATAACACGGGCGCAAGATTGATAGGCAGCTTCGGACGATGCCTGATAACTGCCAAACGGCATATCGACCACGACCATCGCATGTTGCGCGCTGCGACGCACCGCCGCGCCATGCGCGATCATCATCTCAAGCGTCACCGGCAAGGTGGAATCAAAGCCATACAGCACCATGCCGAGCGAATCGCCCACCAGTAAAATATCAACATGGGCATCGAGCAGGCGCGCCATCGGTGCCGTATAGGCAGTGAGCACCACCATTGGGACGGCATGTTTATGGGCAGCAATATCGCGAACCGTAATACGTTTCATAACACTCTCTATAACAGATTTTTTAGAATGCGCCAGATCGGCCTCATCGAGGCGTTTATCAGGCCACCTGCTTGAAAACGACACCATCCAGCGGCTTGAATTCACGCGGCAGAGCAAAGGTCACGGCGGTTCCCTTATCTGGCTCGCTTTCGATGGTGAAACGCCCACCCATCAGCTCGACAAACTTTTTGGTGAGCGGCAGGCCAAGGCCGGTGCCTTCGAATTTCCGCGACAGCGCATTGTCCACTTGCCCAAACGGCGCCATGGCGCGTGAAATATCACGTGGCGCAATGCCGATGCCGCTATCACGCACTTCAAATATCCAGCAATCGTTCTGCAAATCATTCCAGGCACTGACTTTGACCATACCCTCCGGCGGGGTGAATTTCACCGCGTTGGAAAGCAGGTTGAGAAGGATTTGTTTGAATTTCTTACTATCGGTAACGATAATGACCGGCTCTTTCGGCAGCGACTCCAGTACACGCACATGTCCAATTTCTGCCCGCGGCTGGATCAGGCGGATGCAATTCTGGATGATCTTCACTGCGTTCACTTCCGTTACTTCCAGTTCGAGCTTGCCAGCTTCCGCCTTGGAATAATCAAGAATATCATTGATGAGCGACAACAGATGTGTCCCGGCAGAATGGATATCGCTGATATAATTGACATGGTTACTTTGCCCCGGAGCCGGAACGAATTCATTTTTCAGGATATCGGAAAAACCGATAATCGCGTTAAGCGGCGTCCGCAATTCGTGGGTGATATTGGCAAGGAACTGTGATTTCTGCTGGTTTTCTTCATTGGCGATCGCCGCTTTGGCGGCAAGGTCGGCATTTTCCTCAAACTGTTTGGCGATCAAATTTTCCGCACGGCGTACGCTCCATTGACTGAGCAGCATCACGACAAGCGCCACCACCACCGCTCCACCGATGAGGAATAGCATCAAACGGGAAAACATCGACATCTGGCGCGTCACATCATTCGCCAATGCAACCAGTAATTCGACATTGCCGTCGTTTATCAACGGCACAACCGTCATCACCACGCGGCTTCCCTTAGCGTCCCGAACCATGTCGCTCGATGGTTTCTTGGTTTCGGCAACACGTGCAAAGGCAGTGGTGCTAGGGCGAATGGCCTGCCCGTCATCATTGTCGGCAAGCGACATGAGCATGCTGCCATCGGTGCCATATACATAAGCATAGGGCAAAGTCATTCCGTCAAAATAGCGGTTAACATCCGAAACAAAAACAGCGATGTCGACATTGTCGGCAAGGTTTTCTTTGTGCTCTGCCACCAGTTTCATTACCTTATCGCGGTGGATTTTCCATACCGTGTTTGAAAATCCGCGGACAATCTTTTCCTGGGCACGCACGTTGGCGGCAATCACCTGCACCTGATACTCACGATAAGCGCTGTAGCCGCCTGCGGCAAGCAGGCCGCAGACAAGCAGAAATACAATAAGGTTCAAAAAACGCATGGGTTAACCAAATGAGGCAGCGTGATAATTTTCAGTTATTCTAAACCAACGAGATTAATAAATGATTGCAGACGCCCCCTGATCGGGAATAGGCAAGCTACTGATATACATTTATTTTATTTTATTCATTTTTTATTGACGCGGCTATCTCAAGCCATTATAAGTGCACCCCCTAGCCCATTATACCCGTAAGATGTAAGGAAATACGCCATGAAAAGAACCTTCCAGCCCAGCAATTTGGTTCGCGCACGCCGCCATGGTTTCCGCGCACGTATGGCAACGGTCGGTGGCCGCCGCGTGATCAACGCACGCCGCGCCAAAGGCCGTAAAAAACTTTCGGCGTAATCTGCCCCGCCCATATGACTGGGCAACCCATCACACTCGCCACCATCACCGGACGGTCAAATTTCGTGAGGATGAACGCCTCTGCCACACGGTTTGTGGTATCAAACTTTATCCTGCAAATGGAAGAAACGGCAGGCATGGCAGCGAACGAAATCCGCATCGGCTATACCGTAACCAAGAAGCTTGGCGGCGCGGTGGTGCGAAACCGCATCAAGCGGCGGCTGCGCGAGGCAGCACGCAGGATCGTTCCAGCACATGGCGCCCCGGGGCGCAGCTATGTTCTAATCGCTCGCCACAAGGTGGTATCGGCTGAATTTACCGAGATTCTGCGCGAGATGGAGTTTGCATTTTCCAGAATACGCGCTAAGTAATGCCCATGAAATGGATCTTGCTATTCTTCGTCCGCTTTTATCAGCTTGCGCTTTCCCCTTTCCTCGGCACGCATTGCCGCTTTGAACCAAGCTGCTCCTGCTATGCAAAAGAGGCTCTCGTGAGCCATGGGGCACTGAAAGGAGGCTGGCTGACGCTCAGGCGCCTGCTGCGCTGCCACCCATTTTCCAACGCGGGCTATGATCCCGTTCCCAACCACCTGAAATAGAATGAAATAAGAATATGATGCAGCCTGACCAACCCGACTACCGCCGCTTACTCGTCGCCGTTTTCCTCGCCGCCATCGTGCTTACCCTATGGCAGGCGTTTTTTGAATGGCCGCGCCGGCAGCAGCTTGCCGCCTACCATGCCGGGCAGGCTAAAATTGAGGCCGCCAAACAAATCGAATATGCGAAGAATGTCGAAGCGGCACCGGTGGATCGCGCAGAGGATCCCGATCTCTCACGCCCGGAACGATTGGCGCTCACCCGCCGACTTCCCATCGCCTCATCGCGCCTACACGGCTCCATCGCTCTGAAAGGTGCGCGGTTTGATGATTTAACGCTTGCCAGTTACCGCGAAACCCTGGATCCAAATAGCAAGGAAGTCGTGCTGTTCTCACCAACCGGCGGTACCGATGCCTACGTCGCGCAAATCGGCTGGGTCGCCGCCGACGGCAAAACCCGCGTGCCGGATGCCACCTCCCTCTGGCAAGCCGATGGCACGAGAATTGAACCCGGCAAGCCGGTCACATTACGCTGGGATAACGGCGCAGGTGTGTTCTTCTTTATCACCATCACGCTGGATGATAGCTACATGTTCACGCTCGACCAGCGGGTAGATAACCGCTCACAGGCAGCGATCAACGTCGTGCCCTACGGCTCGATCAACCGCGCCTATGACAACCATGCAAGCGCCAGCAACGTAATCCTGCATGAAGGCCCGATGGGCGTCATCGACAATGCGCTGAAGGAAATTTCCTACAAAGACCTTCAGGACAGCGCCAACCAGTCGTTCGACACCAGCAATGGCTGGTTCGGCATTACCGACAAATACTGGCTATCGGCCATGATTCCGCAAGCATCGGGCAACTTTAAAACCACCTACAGCTACTACCAGAAAAATGCGATGGATCGTTTCCAGGTCGATTACATGGGCGAGGCGCAAACTGTTGCCGCCGCCAGCGTCGGGCAAAATAGCATCCGCCTGTTTGCCGGTGCCAAGGAAATTGACGAGTTGAACGCCTATACCGACGGCACGAAAGGCGGTGCGCCAATCCCACTGTTTGACCGGGCGGTGGATTTCGGCATGCTGTATTTCCTCACCAAGCCGCTCTTCCTGCTGCTCAATTTCTTTTACAAGCTGGTTGGCAATTTCGGCGTCGCGATCATCATGCTTACGGTTGTGGTGAAAGCCTGCCTCTTCCCACTCGCCAACGCCGGCTACAAATCCGCCGCGCAGATGCGCCGCCTGCAGCCGAAAATGACCGAACTCAAGGATCGCCACGGCGACGATCGCATCAACTTCCAGAAAGAGCTGATGGCGCTTTATAAGCGTGAGAAAGTGAATCCCGCCTCCGGTTGCCTGCCGCTCATTATCCAAATGCCGGTATTCTTTGCGCTCTACAAGGTGCTGTTCGTGACCATCGAAATGCGCCACGCCCCATTCTTCGGCTGGATACGCGATCTGTCGGCGATGGATACGTCCAACGTCTTCACCCTGTTCGGGCTTGCCCCCTGGGCGGCACCGCCATTCCTGCATCTTGGCATCCTGCCGATCCTGATGTGCGCGACCATGGTCATCCAGATGCGCCAGCAACCGACCCCGGCAGACCCGATGCAGGCCAAAATCATCAAGTTCATGCCGTATATGTTCCTGTTCATGTTCGCCTCCTTCCCCGCCGGGCTAGTGTTATACTGGATTTGCAGCAACACCCTGTCCATCGCTCAACAGGCGGTCATCAGCAAAAAACACGGAAGCATGAAAACCCCATGACCGACGATTTCCTGCCGCTTTTCAGGAAACCCTGCGAATTTATGGCGGGTGCGGCAAGTATTGCGTCATTGCCGGTTATCACCCACCCGGAAATCGCCTTCATTGGCCGGTCAAATGTCGGGAAATCAAGCCTGGTCAATGCTTTGATCGGCCAGAAAGCGCTTGCCAAAACCTCCCAGAACCCCGGCGCCACCAAGCAGCTCAATTTCTTCCTCCTTGGCGAAACCCTGATGCTGGTGGATATGCCCGGCTATGGTTACGCCAAGGTTTCCAAGGAAAAAAAGGGCGAATGGGATCACCTAATTAAAAGCTACCTGTGTGGCCGCCCCAACCTGAAACGTGCGCTGGTGCTTATTGATGCTCGCCGCGGCGTCATGCCGGTCGATCACGATTTCATGCGGGTGCTCGATGATTCCGCGGTCAATTTCCAGATCGTCCTCACCAAAACCGATACGCTGAGCGCCAAGGAACTGACCGAGGTGCTGGATCAAACATCGGCTGCCACCCGTGCCCACGTCGCCGCCCACCCGGATGTTATCCACACAAGCTCCTTGACTAAAACAGGAATCAGGGATTTACAGGAACAGATTATTCCTTTTGCGGGCAAGCTATGAAAACACGTGATATATCCTCCCCCGATGCACTGCTGAAAACGATTTCGACCCTGTCGGAAGCGTTGCCCTACATGCGCGAATTCGCTGATGAAACCTTCGTCATTAAATATGGCGGGCATGCGATGGGCGATGGGCAGCTCGCCAAACAGTTCGCCGCCGATATCGTGCTGCTGAAACAGGTCGGCATCAACCCCATCGTCGTGCATGGCGGCGGGCCGCAGATCGGCAAGATGCTCGAACGGCTGAAAATCCAGAGCGACTTCGTCGACGGGCTTCGCATCACCGACACCGCGACGGTCGAAATTGTCGAGATGGTGCTGGCCGGCTCGATCAACAAACAGATCGTCTCGGAAATCAACAAGGCCGGCGGCACCGCGATCGGTATTTGCGGCAAGGACGGCAATTTAATTGAAGCACGGAAACTGCGGCGCACCAAGCGCGATCCCGATTCCAACATCGAAAAAATCCTCGATCTCGGCTTTGTCGGCGAACCAGTGTCGATTAACCCGACCATCCTTCAGGAATTCGCGGAAAGCAATATTATCCCGGTGATCGCACCCATCGGTTACGGCACGAACGGCGAGACGTTCAACATTAATGCCGATACAGCAGCGGGTGCCATTGCCGCAGCGATTGCGGCAAGCAAGCTCCTCATCCTCACCGATGTGGCCGGCGTACTGACTGCCGATAAAAAACTCATCAGCGAGCTGACCTTTGCCGAAGCCAACCAGCTAATCGCCGACCAGGTAATTACCGGTGGCATGATCCCGAAAATCGAGACCTGCATGCATGCGCTGGAGAACGATGTTGAATCGGCGCATATCCTGGATGGCCGTCTGCCACACGTGCTGCTCCTGGAAATCTTCACCAAGTTCGGCGCAGGAACAATGATCTACAAAGATTAGATCGCGGCCTGTTGCACGGCGGTGGCGCGCTGCTGCCGCTCATGGGCAACATAGGCTTTCCCGTAGCGCGGATCATCGGCAGTGATGGTGCGTCCATGGCACACCGTATCCTTGGCATTATGTACAAGCCGTGAATTCTCCAGCCCACTCTGCTTGGCAATAATATCAAGCCCATCCAAGAACCCGTGCTTATAGTTATGCATTTCCAGATGCTCCAGCGCCGGTAGTTCCCGTATTTTGTGAATCAGCCGGTCAACCGTGGCGATCGAGTCGTTCTTGGTGCCGCCCTGGTTTATCGCAAGGCGTTGCCGCTCTTCCGGCGTAATCTCCGCGCCGGAAAGCGTGCGATACACCAGGCGCGCCGCATCATCATATTCGTGTAGAATCGCGTGGAATGCCTTATCGAGCGTTTCGTCGCGCGCGCTTTCTTCGCGCATGATTTTTTGCTGATATTCTTCCAGCTTCTGGGTAAACGCGTCAACCCGTGTGTTGACCAGGCTATAGGCCATTTTATCAATGGCATCCTTGAAGGTCGGCGAGCCATCGCGGTAAAGATATTTAAGCCCGGCCGCCGTCAACTGACCGAGATTATCAAGTGACACCGCGCCTTCGGGAATGATGCCCGGGTTCTCTTGCCTGAACTGGTTGAAGGCGTCGTGCAACTCACGGCGCGCTTCCTCACTGGCAGCAAATTTCTGGCGCAGTGTATCCACCAGGAGTGATGTGCCAAGGCAGGAAGGATGGATATTTCCATGTTGCAAGCACTCGCTGAAGCTGATGGTTCGCATGTTGCGGGGATCGACCCCGGTCGTTGCCTCATCCTTCGGCAAATCTGCACTACGATTAAGGCGCGTCCCAGCGCTGCCTGCCGCATTCTGAGCACGGTAATCAAGCGCATGCAACACAATCCCAAGCGGATTGGCTGGGTGATTGTAATAATTCACATCGTACTGGTGCTGCAAATCGGAAATGCTTGAAACCACCACCTTTTCGAGCGCACTGTGCGTGCCGTTCGGATGCTCGGTCGTAGCAAGCAACGTCGCCTGTTCGACAAGGTTGCGTAAGGTAAGGCGCTTAATCGAGGTCGGGTTGTTGAAATAATTGAGCAGGTCGCCGCCCTGGAACGTCGCCTTGAATTGTTTGCCCAGGCCGAAATCCTTAATCATCTCGGTCGCCGCCCGCACCCCATTGCGATAAGAATCCGACAGGCTTCCGCCTTCGAACAACTCCACCGTTACCGGCTTATCCGCATGGGTTTCATTATACTTGGTTTCCGCCGCATGCGCTGCACGGTGACCTTCATGGATAATCCCACGGCTGGCAATGGCACCCGCACGACGAGCATTGTCGCTGTGGGCAATCTGCACCTGTTGGACAATGGTAGGGGTTTTGTCGCGTTCCTGTAACGCCTCCAAATGCTTATGGTAGGGTTTACTGTCCAAGCCACCTTCGATGACGCCCTGGATCTTTTCCATCGTGTCGGCTTCCTCAAAGAGCGGCACGATATGCATCAGGGAACGGTTGCCGTTCGCATCCGAACCTGCGGCAATCTGCATGGCAAGCGCCTGCAATAAATTCTGGGTGCCTTTGCATTCTGCCAGCACATTGTGGGTAATCATGCTGTCTTTGCCGTCAACCGCTGCAAAATCACGTGCCAGCTCCATGCGCCGCAGCGTGTGGTAAACAACCGCCGCATCGCCGGTTTCGGCATCACTATATTTACGCAGCGTCGTCGGATCGGCCGACTCCATGAAGTTCTTTGCCGCCTCTGTAAGCACCGCATGGTTAGCCGCATCATCCATGATGGTTGGCAACACGGCACTGATTCTTTTTTCGGCCGCAGCGATGATTTCTTCATCGACATCTTTCTTTTCTTTATTCTTAACTGCCGTGCGCTCAGCCTCAATCAGCTTATAGGCGGCAACATACTCTGCGGCCTCGGCCGAAAACGATGAAACAGTCACTTCCGGACGGGCAAGCAGGAATGCCAGTGCGCGCTCATATTCTTCCGCTGTTTCGCGGTATTCAATCTTGCCGAGATTAAAGCCAAATACCCGCGCCTTGCGCTTAAGCGACAGCAAGGCATCTTTCTGGTTATCACCCTGCGCGCCATCAATAGCGGTATCAATGGCGGCAAGGAATTGATCGCGCTCACCCAGATCACGGGAAGCATTCTGGATATCGCGTGAATATTGCTTAAAATCGGCTTTCGTAAGTGGGATGTCGTCCCCGCCGCGACGTTTCAGTTCAATCGCATCGATAACCCGCTGGTAGGCAGTCTCAGCATTCTTTAACCTGTGTTTCCAATTCGCAAGCGCTTCCGGCAACGCGCCAATCTTATCAAGATCGTCGGCCAATAGATGCGCGGCCTCATGCTTGTGCAAGGCGATCGCCTCCAGCGTATTTTCCGATTTAATTTTGGCGTTACCGTCCTTGTCGCCCGCCGACCCCCAGGAACCAAAACGCAGCTTGAGATCAAGGTCTCGGCGTTTCTGTTCGTTATACGTGTCAGGGAAGCGGCGCTGTAATCCACGCTCCGTCGCTTCATATAACAGGTCAAGGTCCTGGTAGCTGTTCCGCAGATGGCTGATGACGATATTCGTCTCGTCATACACCGTGAAGTTATCATCCGACACCAGCTTCTCGTCGGCGAACTCTTTGATTTTGTCCTTCAGCGCTTGCAAATCGAGTTCAATATTGCCGGTAGGCGAGGTCTGGAATCCCAGATCGGTTCGCACCAGCTCATCGATATGCATGGCGATATCGCGCTGCAATTCCATCGACTTAAGCGTGTTCGTATTGGTGGGGTGCTGGGTGAAGATATATTCGCTGACCGGCGCGTTCAAACGCGCAATCGCGTCATCGACGGTCACCGTTTCACCTTTAAACGCCTCACCATGATAAAGCATGTCGTGCATGCCGCCAGGCACGAGGATATCGCGCTCCGGGGTGCCGTGCTCGCCAGTGGCAGTAAATGCCTTGAGTTTTACTTCGCGATCGAGAAAAAAATTCTCGCGGGCGGCATGGCCGGCAATTTCATAGAGATGCCCCAAATGGGCGTAAGCATCGGCAAGTTTTTTCCGGGTCGCATCATCCGGCGCTTCCTGCATAATCCCATGGATCCGCATCATATTACTCTGGCGGCGTTTCTTATCCACTTCATAACTATCGGGCAACGGTGCCGCAAGCGACCCATAGTTTTCATTGTCCCAGACAATATCACGAACCGTCCTGAGCTTGCCGCGCACCCACTCGTCAGGTTCCTGATCAATCATCAGGTTGGAGAGTGTTACCGCCAGATCGCGCTGGTTGGTGGAGTGAAGCTGGCTCATGACGCTTTTTTTCGGGAAATTCATTTTTTAATTATTCCTGCATTGGTGTGATTAATCGCCCCTTTAGTAAAAGACAGAATAGCCTCTTATAGTAGTAAAGTTTTATGAAGTTTTTCTTACAAAAACCAAGGTTTGGCTGTCAGAAAGGCTGGGCTGGTACCCATACCCCCTTCCAGTAAAATCGCGCAAGGATTTTATCTCATCTATATGGTTTTTAATGATAAAATCAGCCATCGCCCCACGTGCCTGCTTGGCAAACAGCCCAACCACCTTCAGCCTATCCTTTTGCTTTTCCTTGAAAACAACGTCTATTACCGGGGTTTTTAGCACATTACGATCAATCGCCTTGGCATATTCTTCTGACGCGAGATTAATCAGCACCCGGGTCTTGTGGGTTGCAAGTTCCCGATCGAGTAGCTCGGCAAGGCGGCTTCCCCAGAAACTGTACAAATCCCTGGTTTTCCCGATGGCGAGCTTACGCCCCATCTCCAACCGGTATGGCTGGATCAGGTCGAGGGGTTTCAGCACCCCGTACATCCCTGACAAAATCCGCACATGCGCCTGTGCAAAATCAAACTCTTTTTTGCCGTAGGCGGCGACCTCCATGCTTTCATACACATCGCCCTTGAAGGCAAGAATAGCCTGCCGGGCATTGGTTGGTGTAAACGGCGTGGTGAAGTTCTTGAAACGCGTCACGTTGAGTGCAGCAAGTTTCTCCGAAAGCTCCATGAGCTTCGCGATATCGGCCTGCCTCATCGTTCGTAATGTCCTAACCAGCGTTTCGGCATCCTTGAGGAAAACCGGCTGGCTGTACGTCTTCAAGCGATTGGTAGTCTCGTAATCGAGTGTTTTCGAGGGAGAAAGAACAAGGAGCATACTGAAAATATCATTGCGGGGAACGGGGTGACATGGCAATGCATTAAGCCATAACAGAAAGCATGGCATGACAATAAGTAAAAAAATTCTGGTCACCGGCGCCGCCGGTTTTATCGGTTCGCACCTGTGCGAGGCGCTGCTGGAACAAGGACACGCCGTCACCGGGCTGGATAACTTCCTCTCCGGCCAGCGCCGCCATGTTGAGAAGCTTTCCGCACACTCAGGGTTTTCATTCATCGAGCATGATATCGTCGCTCCCATCGAGCTGGGCATCTACGAGCAGATTTACAACCTCGCCTGCCCGGCCAGCCCGCCACACTACCAGCACGATCCGATCCGCACCATGCTGATCTCGGTGATTGGCACCTTCAATATGCTGGAGCTGGCAAGCCGAACAGGCGCACGCATCTTGCAGGCATCCACCAGCGAAATTTACGGCGATCCGCAGGTAAGTCCGCAACCGGAATCGTACCTGGGAAATGTCAATCCCATCGGCCCACGCGCCTGTTACGACGAGGGAAAGCGCGCCGCCGAAACGCTGTGCTTCGACTTCCACCGCAAGCTCGGCGTGTCCATTAAAGTCGCCCGCATTTTCAATACCTACGGGCCGAACATGCGCCCCGATGACGGGCGGGTCATCTCGAATTTTATCATGCAGGCGCTCTCCGGCGCGCCGATCACGCTGTATGGCGACGGCCAGCAGACACGCTCATTCTGCTACGTCTCGGATATGGTAGCAGGGTTGATGGCATTAATGGAAAGTGATGCGGGCATCACCGGCCCGGTGAACCTTGGCAACCCGGATACGTTTACCATGGAAGAGCTGGCGGAGAAAATCCTGGAGCAAACCGGCAGTGAATCCGACATCACCTTTGCGCCCCTGCCCGCCGACGACCCAAGGCAACGTCAACCCGATATCCGCCTGGCAAAAGAAAAACTCGGCTGGGAGCCAAGCATCAGGCTCGATAAGGGGCTCGTAAGAACCATCCGCTATTTTGAAGCAACGACTCCAACAGCCTAGCCAATAGAGCGCACACCGCCGGCCGAGCGCGGCAACGTATTGAGCTGCGCCTGCCGCGCCTCAACCACTGCCTGCACAACCGCGCCAGCAATATTCCCGGCCGATTCCGATGGGAAATACTGCCGCAGGTAGTTAGCCATACCTTCTTTGAGTTCAATGCGGTCATATGCCGCACCACCCCGCGCCGTTTCGGCCACGCTGCCCGTGACATGGAATATCGGCGGTTGTTTATCGGACGGTAAATGGTGGTTATTCAGCATTTCCATGAATGCGCCCGTTGCCATCGCCTCACGCATCAATTGCGCCGCCTCCGGAGTAACTGAGCCAGCGCTTTCCGCCTGCTGCACACTATCCAGCAATTGTGCCCGCGTTACCAGCGCTTCTTCGTTGCGAATTGCCCGCACAGCATCGCCTTCGGCAACTTTTAGTTTTTCGATATAAAAATCCGTCAGCATGGGTGCAACTTCAGGCTTGCCGGAGATCAGTTCGGGCAGTTGAACCGCCTTTAACACCGCCGCCTGTTCGCGCACCTGCTGCGATAATGCCAAGAATTCACGGGCATCAACCCGGTCATCACCCGCCGGCGTCCGGATAAAATCATCCAGTAAATTAACCTGCGGATCAACCGGCTTACCGCTTTTCCGCAACGCCTCGATGCCATGAAAAATCGGCAACCTTATCAGTTTTGGGATAGGGTGGGCAATGGTAGCGGCTGTTATCGCCTGTTCTGGCGTTGCATCCATAGTGTATTCTCCTGCTGGATTTGATTAATTTTTGTAAACTATACGGATTGAATCACCGTTTGTCAAACGCTATCCCTTATTTCTTTTCCCCGTAATGCTCACCGGGGAAGCGCTGGTGGCGAGGCCGGTCTTATCATCCGTCTCCACCAGCAGGCCGGAAAGGGTTCCGGCACCGCTCGCCGCTTCGAGTTTATTCTTGCCAATCTTGGTCAGGAACCGCTCCAGCGGCGCTTTTGCTTCAAAGCCAATCACCGAGTTGTAATCGCCACACATGCCGGTATCGGTCTGGTAGGCTGTGCCTTTGGGTAAAATCCGGGCATCCGCCGTGGGAATATGGGTATGGCTTCCTACCACCATGCTTACCCGCCCATCGAGATACAAACCCATCGCGCATTTCTCGCTGGTCGCCTCCGCGTGGAAATCAACGATAATGGCATGCGCCTGCACGCCAAGCTTGCAATTGGCCAGCAACGCATCCGCCACTGCAAACGGGCAGTCAAGATGCTCCTTGTGGAACACCTGTCCGAGCAAATGGATAACGGCGACTTTCTTACCACTTGCCAGTGTGTAAATTTCATACCCCTTGCCCGGATTCTTCGCCGGGAAATTATGCGGGCGGAGCAGCCTTTTTTCCTGCGACAGCATGGGAATAATGTCTTTCTGATCCCAGATATGGTCGCCACCAGTGACAACATCCACCCCAGCAGCAAGAAACTCCTTGCAAATAACCGGAGTAATGCCAAAGCCGCCAGCCGCGTTATCACCATTGACGACCACAACATCAAGCGCCAGCTCACGCCGCAGGCGCGGCACTTCGGCAAGCACGATATCGCGCCCGCTCCTGCCCACCACATCGCCACAAAACAGTAATTTCATAGGATCGCAATCGTTTCTTTTTCTGTCACTACCATGTCCAGCGCCACGTCGTGCGGCTGGTTAGGAAGCGCCTCCACCTCCTGAAAGCTATAGGCAGCGCCGATAGCGCGCAGGGAGGGATTGGTTTTCTTGAGGAACGTAATGGTTGCATCGTAATATCCGCCGCCATACCCCAGCCGGTAGCCACGCCGGTCGAACGCGACCAGCGGCACCCATAGCACGGTCGGAACGAGTATTTCTACACCGTCTGGCTCAAATGTGCCGTAAGCACCTTTCCGCAGCGCCATCTTTGGACGCCAGGCAAGGAATTGCATAATGCGTTGCGGAGCCGAAACCGTTGGCAGACACAAAGGAACCTTGCGGTCATGCATGCCGATAAGCGCCTGAGTTATATTCACCTCGCCGCGAATCGCTCTGTAACCGGCAATGACACTACGAGACGGCAGCGGAATCGCCAATAGTTTCTCACACACATATCCACAGGCTGCGGCAGCCTGATCGGGTGACAAATCTTGCCGTAGCGCCAACATCTGTTTGCGAATTTCATCTTTATGTTTCATACCACTAATCATAAGAACTAACCCACGAAACGCAAGCCACATCGCAATCCATGAACCATACCCTCCATTCCTGGCTGAAAACACATGTATGGCAGCCTTTTGCCGGTCTTGACCTGCGCTCACTCGCCTTGCTGCGGGTAGCGTTGGCCGTCACCATGCTGGTCAATATCGGACTTTACTGGCCGGACGCAGAAACATTCTTCGCCGACATGAGCGGTTTTTTCCTGCGTACCGAGGCCATCCGTAGCCAATCGCTCTATAGCTGGTCATTGCTCTATGTAAGCAGTGCGCCCATTGTCTTTCACCTGTTCTTCCTGGTCTATAGCCTGGCCGCGCTCGGCATGCTGTTTGGCACCCACACGCGCCTGATGGTGTTCATGTGCTGGCTATGCACCGTATCGCTGAAAACGCGGGGTTTTGCGTTCACCAGCCTTGCCGATACGCAGCTGGTTGTCCTACTGTTCTGGGCGATGTTCCTGCCGCTGGGCGCACGGTTTTCAGTGGATGCGGCGCTACGCAAAACCCCACACGCCGGAAACCATTATGCGAGCGTCGCCGCACTTGGGCTGGCGCTCAATATCACTTACCTCTATTTTTTTGGCGCGCTCGAGAAAACTGGCGCTGCATGGCTTACCACCTTCGATGCGGTGTTCTACGCCTTGAACGATGTCGAAACCACCACGCCACTGGCGCCCTACCTGCTGATGTTCGAGCCCTTGCTGCGGGTATTGACCATGGGAATCTATTATCTTGAACTGTTTGCCGTAGCGTTGCTGTTCCTGCCAACACACACGGCGGCAGGACGGATGGTCATCGTGCCCCTGCTAATGTTATTGCATGTTGGCTTTGCGCTTTTCCTGTCGATCGGCATTTTCCCGTTGGTGAGCCTGTCAGGCCTCTGTGCCCTCCTCCCCAGCCCGTTCTGGGATCGGCTGCTTACGCGCTGGAACACCTGGCCACGCCGCCAAAACATCGCGATTTTCTATGATCGCGACTGTGAATTCTGCCTGAAATGCTGTCTGATTTTCCGCACACTTGGTCTACCAGCCGCCACCCCCATCCTGCCGGCGCAGGGCGACGCCACCGCTGGTGCTATTTTTGAGCGAGAACAAAGCTGGGTGGTTCACACCCATGACGGCAACCACCTGACCGGCTGGAAGGCCGCAAGCTACCTCTGGCGGCGATCGCCGCTCTTATTTCCGCTCGGCTTTCTGTTCATGCTGCCGGGGTGCGTGCAACTCGGCGAGGTCATCTATCGGCTGATCGCCCGTCATCGTCAGGCACTCGCTACAATTTCCGCGCGCCTCCTACCACGCCACGAAGCGCCACTCATCCGCCCGGCACGCCTGACAAATCTTCTGTTGGTGCTATTGGTAGTCCTTGTGCTTGCGGGCAATATCAATAACATCATCGGCAGCCGCGAGACCTGGCCGCGCTGGGCGGATGCGACGTTACGGATGCTCGCCCTCGACCAGCGCTGGAGCATGTACGCCCCATACCCGCCGCGTAACAGTAACTGGCTGGTGGTGATGGGAACACTGGAGCAAGGTGCGCTGGTGGATGTCATGCACGGACGTCTGTCAGCCCCCTCCTTCGACCGACCCCACGATGGCTGGGATATGTTTCCCGATTTCCGCTGGCGGAAGTATTTTTCAAGTATCAACTGGTACTGGCAAGGGCCACGGGTCATCGGCTATTATTGCCGTAAATGGCACCGCCAGCACGCCGATGCGCCCCTCAAGTCGATTGAGATATTCCGTTACAGCCAGCCTACCAGCCCACCCGGTGCCGCGACGATAGAAGTAAAAAGCAACAGTGTATTCCGTGGCGATTGCCCAAAGCCTTAAGCCCGCCGCCAGTCGGTAGTGCCATCCGGCCTGTCTTCGAGGATAATGCCCATCTCGGAAAGCTGCTTGCGGATGCGATCAGCCTCGGCCCAGTTTTTGGCTTTCTTTGCGGCGATGCGAGCGTCGATTTGCGACTGAATGCCAGACTCGTCACCCGCACCCTTGAACCACACTTCCGGATCTTGTTGCAGAAGTCCTAAAAGCCTTCCCATTTCAAGAAGTTCTTTGGGTTGTGCTACGTGCATCCAACTAATTGCTTTCGGTGTATTCAGGTCATCTTGTAGGCTCTCCAAGAATGTTTCCAAAAGACCGGTAAAGTTTTCCCATGTTTCTGGAGGTGTGCTTATTACACGATACCATTTATCCAACATTACCTTCGCATCACTCAGCAGCTTCTCGCTCCAATCGAGCGGCTCGTTATATTTGGTCATGAGGAAGGCGAGGCGAATCACCTCGCCCTGCACGCCACGGGAAAGAAGATCGTGTACGGTAACGAAATTGCCCAGGCTTTTGCTCATCTTCTCGCCACCCACCGTCAGGAAACCATTATGCACCCACAGCCGGGCAAAATGCGATCCTGGCAGCGCGCAGCAGCTTTGGGCGATTTCGTTTTCATGATGTGGGAACATCAAGTCGGCACCGCCGCCATGGATGTCGAAATTCTCGCCGAGATAGGTATGCGACATGGCCGAACATTCAATATGCCAGCCCGGCCTACCCTTGCCCCACGGCGAATCGAATACGGAGGATGGATCGTCGCCCGTTTCCGCCGGTTTCCACAACACGAAATCTCCCGGATGGCGCTTGTACGACTCCACCTCCACCCGTGCGCCTGCCACCAGCTCGTCAAGCTTGCGCCCGGAGAGTTTTCCGTAATCCTTGTAGCTACCCACCGCGAATAGCGCATGGCCTTCGGAAACATAGGCATTGCCATGCCGGATCAGTGATTCGATGAGCGCAATCATCTGGCCGATATGCGCCGTCGCACACGGCTCGACCGTCGGCGGTAGGCAGTTAAGCGCTGCCATATCCTCATGGAACCACGCCGTCACCCGCGCCGTAAGCGCTGAAATCGGCTCACCGTTCGCTTGTGCCGCCGCATTGATTTTGTCGTCCACATCGGTGATGTTGCGGGCGTAGGTCACTTTCGGGTAAAGCCGCGACAGCAAGCGATAGAGCACATCATACACCACCACGCTGCGGGCATTGCCCAGGTGCGGCCGGTCATAGACAGTGGGGCCGCAGACATACATGCGGACATGATCCGCGTCATAGGGTGTGAATGCGTCTTTTTTACGGGTGAGTGTGTTGTAGAGAAACAGGGTCATAATTATCCGTCATTGCGAGCGAAGCGCGGCAATCCACCTGAGCCTCGTAACATAAGTAAAAGATGGATCGCCACGCCTTGTTAACACAAAGCTCGCGATGACAAAATCAAATTATTTCGTTTCATACAGCGCCCGCAACACCCCATGCATGGTGCGTATCTCTTGTTCGGTGAAGCGAGCACGCAGTAGCGCCGTTTTGATATTTTGCATCATGATCGGCTTTTTTTCGGCTACTTTAAAAAAATCGCCTGCCTCCAGATACTGCTCCAGTTGGCGGAACAGATTGTCGTAATGTTCAATCGGCGCGGCTTCCGGCTCGATCCGCGCAACCACTTCCTGCGAGGCCTTGAACCATTCATAGCCAAGCACCACCGCAGACTGGGCGATATTGAGCGAGCTGTGCTCGGTAGTGGGAATGGTCACAATCGTGTCGCACCAGCTCACATCGTCATTCTCAAGCCCGGTGCGCTCTGGGCCGAAGACAAGCGCCATCGTGCCATCTGTGCTGGCGATTTCCTGCATCGCTATTTCCGGCACCACAACACGTTTCTCGATTTCCCGCGAGCGGGCGCTGGTCGCATAGGCGCGGGTAATATCGGCAAAGGCTTCGGCGTTGCGGTCGTACATCTTCGCCGCCTGCAAAATAGGTAGGGCATTGGTGGCCATAGCTTCCGCCTGCGGATTCGGCCAGCCGTCCCGCGGCGCGACAATCCGCAGTTCACTGAGGCCGAAATTCGCCATGGCGCGTGCCACGGCGCCGATATTTTCGCCCATTTGCGGGCGGATGAGGATGATAATGGGACGCTTTGCTTGCATAAGCAAAAATTTAACTTTTTCCCCCGATACTGCAACGGTTAAACGAACAGAAGGAACGTTATGAGCAAATTATCCGCCCCTGCCATGGTGTACATCTCCGGCGAAGAAATGACACGCGAAATGATGAAAATGATCCTGGCCTCATGGGTAGAGCCTTACCTCGATACCGGCAAGTGGCAGTTCTTCGACCTCTCTTGCAAACACCGCGATGCGACTGACGATCAGGTGCTGCGCGACGCCATCAAGGCAGGGGCGGAAGTAGGCGCGATTTTCAAGGAGCCGACCATCACCCCGACCGCCGACCAGGTGAAGTCGATGGGGCTGTCGAAAACCTACCCCTCGCCCAACGGCAAGATGCGCGCCGGATGGAATGGTTATTCGATCGACCGCGACACCATCCGCGTGCCGGGGCTGGAATCGCAGATGGGGTACGAAAATCCGGTGCTGTTCTGCCGCCATGCGGTGGGCGGCGAATATGCCGCTGGCGCCCAGATCGTGGGTAAAGGCACACTGAAGACCGTCTTTACCGGCGAGGACGGCAAGGAAGTCGTCGTTGACGAGCGTAAGCTCACCGACAAGCTGAACGCCGCCGTCACCTACCACAACCCCTATGACAATGTGGAAATGCTCGCGCACCATTTCTTTAAGCGCGCACTCACCGCCAATGTTACACCCTACGTCATCACCAAGAAAACCGTGTTTAAATGGCAGGAGCCGTTCTGGCAGATCATGAAAGACGTGTTCAACGCGCACTACAAAACAGCATTCAACGACAAAGGTCTGCTCAAATGGACACAGGGCGAACTGCGCCACATGCTGTCCGACGATGCAGCGATGAAGCTGGCTAAGTGGAAACAGGGCAATTTTGCCATGGTCGCGCATAATTACGACGGTGACTGGCTGACCGACGAGCTGGCCGAAGTCTATAAATCACCGGGATTTATTTCATCCACGCTGACCGGCGTGCGTGCCGACGGTGGCAAGATCATGGAGTTTGAGGCAAGCCACGGCACAGTCACCGACCATTACCGCCGCTTCCTCGCTGGCGAGGAAACTTCAGTAAACCCACTAGGTATGGTTTATGCCCTGCGCGGCGCGATCGACCACTCGGTGACGCTCGCCAGCGGCGATGACAAAATCCGCAGCTTCAGCAAATCCATGTACGATTCCATGTGCGAAGCAATGGCTGAGGGCAAAGGCACTCGCGACCTTTCCGGCCCCTCCGGCCTTACCACCGACCAATTCGTGGCCGAAGTGGCGGGACGGCTTAACAAGAAAATGTAGCCGTTCCCGCGAAGGCAGGAGTTTGTTCGCGAATGGATACCAGTCTACGCAAGTATGGCATTCTCGTAATGTGAGCGCAGTAGCGCGAGCCAGTCCTGGGCTGCGTCCCATGTGATTTCCAGAAGGAAATCACGGGGACATTTAAATGTTTCTAATGCGCCGCACCCCAATGCGAGCCGACGCCAGTTTCGACAATCAGCGGCACCGAAAGGCTGGCCGCCCCCTCCATCATCGCCTTAATCTTCGGTGCCCACTCAGTTTCCATACCCTGCTTCATTTCAAAAATCAGTTCGTCATGCACTTGCAGAAGCATGTGCACCGGCGGCCGGATGCTCCTATCAATGGCAACCATCGCCTTCTTGATAATGTCAGCCGCCGTGCCTTGCAGTGGTGCATTGATAGCGGCACGTTCGGAAAACTGGCGACGCGCACCGTTCTTATCGTGGATACCAGGCACATGGCAGCGGCGGCCAAACAAGGTTTCGACATAGCCATGCTCGCGGGCAAATAATTTGCAGGCTTCCATGAAATCGCGGATGCCGGGATAGGTGGCGAAATAACTCTGGATGATCTCCGCTGCCTCGCTGCGCCCAATCCCAAGCTGGTTGGCCAATCCATGCGCCGAGATGCCATAGATGATGCCAAAATTGATCGCCTTGGCGCGGCGGCGGATTTCCGGCGTCATCTCAGCCATCGGCACGTTAAACACCTTGCTCGCGGTGATGGCATGGATATCATCTCCGTTTTTAAAAGCGTCTTTCAGCACACCAATATCCGCCATGTGCGCGAGCAGCCGCAGTTCAATCTGCGAATAATCTGCCGACAACAATAGATTGCCTGTATCGGCCACAAATGCTTCGCGGATTTTGCGCCCCTCTTCCGTGCGGATCGGGATATTCTGCAAATTCGGATCGGAGGATGAAAGCCTGCCGGTCGAGGCAATCGCCATCGCAAAACTTGTATGTACCCGCCTCGTTTTGGGGTTGATCTGCTGCGGTAAAGTATCGGAATAAGTATTCTTGAGTTTGGCCAGCGCCCGATGTTCGATCACCTTTTCCGCAATCACGTGCCCGGCTTCGGCAAGCTCCTCAAGCACATCGCTGCCCGTGCCATACGCGCCGCTCTTGGCCGATTTTCTGCCCCCGGGAAGCCCCATATGTTCGAACAGAATCTCCCCCAGTTGTTTCGGCGAAGCCACGTTAAAACTCATGCCCGCCAACTGGTGGATAGCTTGTTCCAGTACCTCCATCTTCGCCGAAAAATCCGACGACAATCCGGTGAGTGTTTTTACATCGACCTTGATGCCGACCTCTTCCATCCGCGCAATCACCGGAATGAGCGGCCGCTCGATCGTCTCATAGAGCGTGGCAAGTTTCTGCGCGGCAACACGCGGCTTCAGGACGCCGTGCAAACGCAACGTAATATCGGCATCTTCCGCCGCATAGGCCGAGGCTTTTTCAATCTCCACCTCATCGAAACGCAGGCGCTTAACACCCGTGCCGGTCACATCGTCGTAGCTGATCGGGGTAATGCCGAGATGGCGCCCGGCCAGCTCATCCATCCCCTGCCCGTGTCTGCCGGCGGAAAGCACATACGACAACAACATCGTGTCATCGACCGGAGCAATATCGACGCCATAATTTTTCATCACCACCATGTCGTATTTAATGTTGTGGCCGATTTTCAGGATCGCATCATCTTCGAGCAATGGCTTGATGAGGGCAATAGCGCGAGGCAACGGAATTTGCCCCGGCTTCAGCAGCAGCGCCGACGGCGCCTGCGAAAACAAATCCACCGGTGCCTGCTGCGCGGCGAGGCTTCCGGCATCCTTATGCAACAGCGGCACATAGCACGCTTCGCCCGCATCAACACACAGGGAAAATCCAACTAACTCCGCCTGTGTCGGCGAGAGGGATGTCGTTTCAGTATCAAAGGCAACATGGCCGGCTCGCGTTGCGCGCGCCACCCACTCAGCCAGTTCAGCCTCGGTGATGACGGTAGTATAGACATGAGGCACGGAGCCAGGGGCAGGAGTAGTTGTTTTCTGGCTTTCTTCACTAATGCCTAATGCCTCTTGCCTCGCGCCCAACTTCGCGACCAGCGATTTAAACCCCTGGGCGGTGCAGAACGCGATGAGCGGTTCCTTGTCCGGCGCTTTCAGCGCCAGTTCGGAAAGCGGCACGGGCAAAGGAACATGGTCTTCCAGCCGGATCAGGTCGCGTGAGAGCAATGCCTGCTCGCGGTTGGTTTCAATCGCCTCGCGGCGCTTCGGTTGCCTGATCTCCCCGGCACGCGCCAGCAACGTATCCAGATCGCCAAACTGGCCGATCAGCTCCGCCGCCGTTTTCGGGCCGATGGACGGCACGCCCGGCACATTATCCGATGTATCGCCGATGAGCGATAAAACATCCAGAACCTTGGCTGGTGGCACACCGAATTTTTCGATCACTTCCGCTTCGCCGATGGCTTTGTTTTTCATCGCGTCAAACATTCCCACCGAACCGCCGACCAGTTGCATCAGGTCTTTATCAGACGATACGATCGTCACCTCCATCCCCTGCTCACGCCCCAGCCGCGCATAGGTCGCAATGATGTCATCCGCTTCATAATCGGCAAGCTCAATGGCCGGCAGGCCAAGCGCTACTGTCGCCTCGCGCACCAGCGGGAATTGCGGCACCAAATCTTCCGGTGCCGGCGGCCGGTGCGCTTTATATTCGGCATAGATGCGGTTGCGAAAGGTCACCCGCGCCGCATCGAAAATCACCGCAATATATTCATCCTGTTTTTTCTGGCGCTCATTCATGAGCTTCAAGACCATGTTCACAAAGCCATAGACCGCTCCCACCGGCACGCCCCGGGGATTGGAAAGCGGCGGCATGGCGTGGTAGGCACGGAAAATAAAACCGGATCCGTCGATCAGCGTGAGGTGAGGTTTGCTCATGCGCGGCAGTGTCGCGAGTCATCACCGCTTAGTCAATAGTGCAATTGCCATCGCAGCGCGGATAGTATAGAAAACCAGCGACCAACCAATAATAAGGATCATGCATGTACCCTTCCATTACGCCAACCGCGAGCCGCAAACCGCTTTCCGGCAGCGCACCGAAACAGCTGGTGATGCTGCTGCACGGCTGGGGTGCGGACGGCCCGAACCTGATCGACATCGGCGACATGCTGGCGCCCTACCTGCCGGATGCCTGTTTCATTGCACCCAATGCGCCATACATGTGCGAAGTCAACCCGCAGGGGTTCCAATGGTTCTCGCTGATGGATCGGGCGCCGAGCAGAATGTTGGCTGGAGCACGCAACGCCGCCGACATCCTCAACCTGTTCCTCGACCAGCAACTGGCGACACTCGGCCTGGATAACAGCAAGCTGGCGCTGGTGGGATTCTCACAAGGCACGATGACCGGGCTGCATGTGGCGCTGCGCCGCACTCCTGCCATGGCAGCGTTCGTCGGATTTTCTGGAGCACTCATTGGTGCAGAAACGCTCGGCACCGAAGCCGCCGCCAAGCCACCCATTTGCCTAATTCATGGCCAGATTGACGACGTTGTTCCCTATTCTTCGCTGAAATACGCAACCGACGCGCTCGCAACCGTCGGCATACAAGCCGAAACGCATACACGCCCGGCACTGGGGCACAGTATCGACTTGGAAGGCATCAAAATCGCCGGGGAATTTTTGAAAAAGTCCTTCTAGGTCAGACCTAAAAAATACCTGCCGATGGGCCAATGCTCGATACCACCTTGGTGCTGCCAGGCAGCGGGACTGGGGTGTAGCCGTAGCCATCATCCCACACGGTGCTTGTCTGTGTTTGTGCACAGGCACTGCACAGGGTTAAGCCCCCCACCGCAATCAACCATTTAGCCGAATTCTTTATCCACATTATTTTCATCACCAAGCCCCTCATATGAATATGACACATGAGGATAACTCAAGAAGCGTGCCACAAGAACAATTGGCTGTGGAAGACAATTACAAGGCATTTTCCCGCAAAATATCTGGTTAGTTTTTGTGCGCCGCACAAGCTTGTGCCTATTTTTTAGGCAATTATTCGCCTCTCATGCGGGGGCTGACCTGCAGTTGGCCGAGACCTCCGACCTTGACCGTAATATCGAGCGGCCTGAACACAACTTCATTCGCACACACGCCATAGGTTTCCCAACTTGCATCGCCCGTTTCTTTCACATAATCCCGCCTTACCCCATCCGCTGCCGGATAGGCCATGTCGAGAATTTTTTGTTTAAGGCCTTCATCGCCCTCTTTGCCGATATACATCAACTGGATGCCCCATGCCCCTTCCGTTTCACCACGGTGCGGCACCGCAGATTCCAGTTTAACTGCGCTGACCTGCATCCCGCCAAGAAGCTTATCTACGCTGGAACTGCCAAGATAGCGCTCAATCATGCCCAGCTTTTCTTTTTCAGCGGCGACCATCGCCCCTTTCAAATGCCCGGCCAGATATTCCGCATGCTCCTGTTTCATAATTACGCCACCACAATGCTTTTAATATTCACAAATTCATGGATGCCGAAGGCCGAAAGCTCGCGCCCATAACCGCTGGATTTGACGCCGCCAAACGGCAGGCGCGGATCACTTCTTACCATCATATTCACGAAACAGGCACCGCTTTCCACCCCCTCGCGAGCAATGCGCTCGCCACGTGCGAGATCGGTGGTAAAGACTGCACCGGCAAGGCCAAACTCCGTATCGTTGGCGATGATGAGCGCCTCTTCCTCGTCCTTCGCCGGGATGATGACGGCCACCGGCCCGAACATTTCCTCATGGTAACATGGCATGCCGGGGGTGACATCGGAAAGAATGGTGAGCGGATAAAACGCCCCGGCACCTTCCGGTTTGACACCGCCCAGCACAAGCGTTGCCCCCGCTGCCACCGAACGCTGCACCTGTTCGTGCAGTTCGTCGCGCAGGTCAACGCGGGACATCGGCCCGACATTCGTCGCCGTATCGAGCGGATCGCCAAGCTTCTGTTGTTCAAAAATCGCCTTAACACCCCGCTCAAATCGCTCCTTGTGTTTTTCGACCACGATCATCCGCTTGGCCGACACACACGACTGCCCGCAATTATTCATCCGGCTGGCGGCGCAGGTTTTGATCGCGTGCTCAATGTCGGCATCGTCGAGAATGAGGTAGGGATCGCTGCCGCCCAGTTCGAGGACGGTTTTTTTCAACTGCATCCCCGCCGCAGCCGCCACGCTACGCCCGGCAGGCGTGCTGCCGGTGAGCGTCACGGCAGCGATGCGCCTATCGGCAATGATCGCTTCCACGCGCCCGGACGGAATCAAAAGGCTTTGGAATGCACCCTGCGGCAATCCCGCCTCACGGAACACGGCTTCGATTGCGAGCGCACAGCCGGGTGTATTCGAGGCATGTTTCAACAAACAGACATTTCCGCCCATCAGCGCTGGGTACGCGTAGCGCAACACCTGCCAAAACGGAAAGTTCCACGGCATGATGCCAAGGATAATGCCGATGGGCTGGAAGGTGACATAGCTCTTGCGGTACTCAGTGGCAACCGGCTGGTCGGCAAGCATACGCTCGGCATTCTCGGCGAAATACTTCGCCGCGTTCGCGCATTTCTCAACTTCAGCGATCGACTCTTTAAACGGCTTGCCCATCTCCTGCGCGATCAGCGTCGCGTACTCGTTTTTATTCGCAAACAGCACATCGGACACGCGGAGCAGCGCGGCACGGCGCTCGGCAAAATCCGTCTTGCGCCAATGCAAAAAACACTGGTGCGCCGTGGCGATCATCGCCTGAACTTCACTCTCACTATGGACGGGATGGGATCCGACCACCAGGCCGGTGGCAGGATTAATGGAAGTTTGAAGGGACATAGAATCAATTATAACAGGCAGAGCGTAAATTCTGGGTTAATTAAACCCGCCGCCCATGCCAATATCACTGAAATCCGACGGGCTTTCCGACGATGCCAGCGAGAAGCGGCAGAAAGTAAAGCCTTCGTTCCACCCTTGCTTATACTGGTCGCTTGCCGCAAGCTCGACACGCTTTTTAAAGCCATACATCATTTTGTATGTCCATCCGCCCTCCGCTGCAAGGCCAGAGTCACAGCCATCCTCCCAGCCGAGCTGGTATTCCGGCGGGCCAGACGGGTCAACGGTATTGAGCCACATCGGGCG
>CAZFKP010000019.1:0-53982 GCA_964518725.1 uncultured Rickettsiales bacterium
ACGGTTCGTTGCCGTACGCGCAATGGTTTGTCGGTTACGTTTCTCAGAAGACTTGTGGTTCGCCATGGGTCGTGATTCCGTATTCAGGATGGTTAAAGTTGTTCCCTAAATGGGAGGCAGACACTAACCACATAAATTTTCATCGTCAAGGGCAAAATATCAAGAAAAATCATTTTCTTTTTAAACTTATCAACATGGCGGAAACCTTAGGTGTTTGAGCAAGTTATCCACAGGTTTTGGCGCTCAGTGTTGGCAGGCGCTGCAATAGAAAGTGGAACGTCCCGCCTGCCGTATACCCCGCAGGGGTTTATGACAGTAGAAACAAGGCTCACCCTCACGTTCATAGACATTGAATTGATGCTGGAAATACCCTGTCTCGCCGGAAATATGGACAAAATCACGCAAACTTGAACCGCCAGATTCGATGGCAGACGAAAGCACACTACGGATGGACTTCACCAGAGCAGAAGCTCTGAGTGCGGCTTCCCGGGCTGGTTTTCGCGGATCCACCCCGGCAAGAAAGAGCACTTCGCTGGCATAAATATTTCCCACACCAACCACCAGTTTCTGATCCATCAGCACCGGCTTGATCGCACCATGCCGCCGTGCCAACTGTGCCTTCAAATAGCTGGCGTTGAATTCCTTGGAAAATGGTTCAGGGCCGAGATGCGAAAGCAGCGGATGCGCGTTGATGTTGTTGCTTTTCTCAACATCCATGATGCCGAATCGCCTTGGATCGTTGTAGATCAGTACGCGCCCGTCATTGAGCGTCATCACCACATGATCGTGCTTGCCGATTTTTTTGGGGATCGCTGGAAGCACTGAAAAACTGCCACTCATTCCCAGATGGGCAATCAACGTATCACCACTGTCCAGAACGAATAAAAGATACTTCGCACGGCGGGTCACTTGCATAATTTTTGCCCCGGAAAGCCGCTTGGCAAACCCTGCCGGAAACGGAAACCGCAAATCCGACCGGTTGAGCGTTACCCGCACAATCCGGCTACCGACAATGCTTCCGGCAAGCCCGCGCACCACCGTTTCGACTTCTGGTAATTCCGGCATAATCTTCCTTGTGTCATACCAGCATTGGCTGGTATCCATAGCTTTAGTGATAAAATTATAATGACACAACCAAATGACAAAAACACATTTTGGATTCCAGACGATCGATGAACAAGAAAAAGAGCAGCGCGTGCGTGGTGTGTTCGATTCGGTCGCCAGTAAATATGATGTGATGAATGATGTGATGAGCGCGGGTCTCCACCGCCTGTGGAAACGCGAGATGGTAAGCGCCCTTACCCCCCGTGATGACCAGAAAATCCTCGATGTCGCTGGCGGTACCGGTGACATTGCCTTCCGGATTCGCGCCGCCGCAAACGCAGATGTTACCGTCTGCGACATCAATCAATCCATGCTGAACGAAGGCATCAATCGCGCCATCGACGCCAACAAGCGCGAAGGGCTGGAATGGGTGTGCGGCAATGCCGAATCTCTACCCTTCCCCGACCAGCATTTTGATGCTTACACTATCGCCTTTGGCATCCGCAACGTCACCCATATCGAAAAAGCACTGGAAGAAGCGTGCCGCGTGCTGAAAATCGGCGGGCGTTTCCTCTGTCTCGAATTCAGTCATGTCTCGAATGAAACGCTCGCAAGAATCTATGAACACTATTCGTTCAAACTCATTCCATGGTTCGGTGAAAAGATCACGCAGGATCGCGCAAGTTATCAATACCTCGTGGAAAGCATCCGCAAATTCCCAACCCAGGAAAAATTCGTGAGCATGATTAAAAAATCCGGCTTCGGAAATGTTAACTATCGTAACCTGACCGGCGGCGTGGTGGCGCTGCACTCAGCCCGCAGATTGTGACCAACTACCACTGCGTGGTGGAAATTTATCTGCCGGACTGGTACCATCAATCTGGCGTTGGATCATATCCATCGCACTGAATTGACCGGTATAGCCCGCTTCGCGCAGGGCAATAGCGCGTCGAATAGCGTCTTCTTCTAACCCGCGATCGCGGCCAACGCTTACGGCCAGCGTGACCAGAAACTCCCTCTGAAGATCGAGATGATGGCTTGTGAGTGCCCGCCCGTCCGTGGTTTCAGCGGTTAGAAATAATGGCTCGCCATCGCCACCATCCAGGGCTTCTGAATTTTTAAGCGCACGCGCAACATCCGTATCATTGGTGAGAACAAGTTTCGGAGCACCATCTTCACCCAGAGCCGGCGGAATATAGGGCATCTGCATAATATTGATGCGGTTGAACTCACCCTCCTTGCTGATTATTTTGGGCGAACCTCCCAATTCATACAGCTCACGTTCCGCAGCCGGCAGACCGGTCTTAATTTCGAATTCAACATTCATGGCATCACTGGTCGGCTGACCATCGTAACCGAATTTTGAATTCACTTCCGATACGATCACCGAGTTGCCTTCCTGCCCCAGTGCCTTGTCGATCTTGCCGATTTCATCCACGAGCACAGCATGAAATGCGGCGTTTTTATAATAATCATCATCATGCGGCGGTTCGCTTGCCGCATAAGTAATCAAGTGCGCGAGCCCTTTTACTTCCTTACCCTTCACCACTTTATCAATTTCGTAAGTCTCGACAAACGCCATGCCCGCTACCTTGTTGTCGTCACGCATTGCAAACACGGTCACGGCCTTAACATTGGGATCTTCTCCCCTCAGCCGTGGCAGCATGACATCGTGGACACCTTCCCCTTCGCCGGGAATACCATCCTGCTCAACCAGATAATGCTTGCGGTAAATATCAAGCACGGCACTCAGGCGCGGATTAAATCTATGATCCAGTGAATTGGCCGGATTAATGATGATATTGCTCACCTCACCAATACCGGTTTGCGCCACTACCTCCGCATGAAGATGCTTTGTAGCAAGATAATCCGATGCACCTGATGCATCTAAACCGCCGGCCATAAATCCCTACAAGTAAGTTATTCCAGAGCCTTATTTTACCGATGATAGGTAAATTCTATGTAAATTCAGGTCGTTCCTTGAATCCAATAAAACATTGATATTTAGCGATATTGATGAAATATTCCCGGCCATGATACCGCAAGCGCTCCGCCATACACGCCGACTCATCGCCATCGCCCGCATTCTTGCACGGGAAGATGCGCTGTTTTTATTGGAAGATTTGAGGCTTGCGCCCCTTACCCTGTTGCTGGCGCGCCCATTCATCCGCCGCAAACCACACAAACGCCGCGGCGAACGCCTCGCCCACGCGCTTGAACGGCTTGGGCCAACTTTCATTAAGCTTGGGCAGGCTATTTCTACACGGTCGGATTTGATTGGTGATGACGTTGCCGCCGACCTCGCACGGTTGAGGGACAACCTCCCGCCCTTCCCAACCGAGGCTGCCAAAGCCATTATCGAAGCAGAACTTGGAAAACCACTCCACGATCTGTTCAGCGCGTTTGATGATGCACCGGTAGCAGCAGCCTCCATTGCACAGGTGCACAAGGCAACGACTAAGCAAGGCAAAGCAGTAGCGGTGAAAATCGTACGCCCCGGCATTGATGCCGCCTTCAAGCGCGATATCGAATTATTTTTCTGGCTCGCCGGACTGATGGAGGAAAAATTGCCGCATACCCGGCGGCTCAAACCCCGCGAGATCGTGCAGACATTCAAAGATACGGTGTTCTTCGAGCTGGACATGCGCTTTGAAGCCGCCGCTGCCGATGAGATGACCGCAAATATCTGCCAGCACGGCGCCGGGCTCCGCATCCCCGCCGTCTGCTGGGAACTGACTTCGCGTCGGGTGCTCACCACCGAGTGGGTGGATGGTATTTCATTCAACAATATGGAAGCTATCCGTACGAGCGGGCATGACCTCGACCTGCTCCTGAAAGAACTCTCCAGTAGCCTGTTTACACAAGTATTTATCGACGGGTTCTTCCATGCCGACCTGCATCCCGGGAATTTGTTCCTGGATGCCAAAAATGGTAAATTGGTAGCCGTCGACCTTGGGATCATGGGACGCCTCGACTGGCAATCCCGCGCCTATATCGCCCAAATCATCCACGGATTCCTAAATGCAGATTATGCAAGCGTTGCAGAGTTGCATTTCGCCGCCGGCTATGTCCCGCCGCACAAAAGCGTGGAAGCCTTTACTCAGGCCTGCCGCGCCGTCGCACAGCCGATCATGGGGAAGCCGCTCAATGAGATTTCTGTCGCCGCGCTGCTTGGCCAGATGTTTAAAATTGCTGCCGAGTTTGAGATGGAAACACAGCCGCAACTGCTGCTAATGCAGAAAACCCTGATGGTCGCCGAGGGTGTTGGCCGGATGTTAAACCCAAACCTGAACATGTGGGAGCTAGCACGCCCGCTGATTGAACAATGGGCAAACGAACATTTTTCGACTGCCGCCCGCGCCAAAATTGCACTGAAAGAAGCTAAGGCACACGCGATGAAATTCCCGCTGATGCTCAGGAAAATAGAGCGTGCACTTGATGTGTTAGGTGAAGAAAACGGAATGCGCCTGCATCCTGAAAGCATTGCCACACTGAATGCCGAACGCCGCAGGATGCAGCGCCAATGGCTGCTGCTTGGCTGGGCTGGTCTGGCAATCCTTATCTCCATCGGGGTATTGCTGGCCACCAGCTAGCGCTTGACAGAGGCACGCATTTTCACGGATGATAAGGCATGCGGACTTTTCTCATTGCCACGGTATTATTCCTCGCCTTCATTGGATGGCTCCTACACAAGCCAATACCCAAGCAAGTGCCTGTGGCGCGAGCCTTCACCGATGCCGAGGTAGCCTACCTCGAGAAAAGCTTCGATTATGCCATGGACACGCTGGATGAGGGGCAATATCTCGACTGGTCAACCGCCGGGGTGAACGGCCGTATTGCCGTCGGTAAGCCATATACAAGCAAACAGAAAGCCATCTGCCGTAACTATATCGAGGTGGCGCGGACGCATGACGCACAAAAAGTTGACTCAAGCATCGCCTGCAAACGGCAAGGAAAAGACGGCTGGTGCCGCGTGCATGGCGATAATCCGCAGAGCTGCGCGCTGGAAACCGAAGAATCAACACTAAAAAAACGCGCACGCTTTGCCATTCTCCAGGGCAGCCAGACGATCGACCAGCTCATGGGAACACGTGTCGGCATTGATACGAGCGGCCTGACGCCGCACATCCCGAAAGCCTACGTGCCGTCCATTCACGCGCCGGATATCCAAACGCCGGATTTGGAACCCAGCGACTTCCGCCCGCCAATGCCGTGGGATAAGAACTGAGCCGAACGGCTACAGAGCACGCTGGATTGCGCCTATAACGACGTTAAACATGTCTTGGTTCAACCTACCGGTATTGATGTTATAGCGCGAGCAATGGTAGCTGTTGAAGAGCCTCACCCGCCCCAGATCGTGAACCGCCCCATGCGCGAACTTGGCTGCCGAGGGCTTGAACCCAAGCGCCTTCAGTACCGCATTATGCGACACCAGCCCCAGTGAGAGGATCACCTTAAGGTTAGGCATCGCAGTGATTTCAGTGGCCAGAAACCGGTTGCAGTTCTTAATTTCCGACGTTTCCGGCTTATTCTCCTGCGGCACACAGCGCACGGCGTTGGTGATACGGCAATTTTTGAGACGGAATTCCCCCTGACCATTAATGCCACCCGCCGCCTTCATCCGAATATCGAGCGAATCTGGTAAGGTCGCGTAATAGTTGCCCTCGGCCAATTCATATTTCTGCAATGCTTCGTACAGGGTAAACCCGGCATAGTCCCCAGTGAACGGACGCCCGGTCTGGTTAGCGCCGTGCAATCCCGGCGCCAACCCCACCACCAGCAACTCCGCTGACAATTCCCCAAACGATGGCACCGGAGCATTAAAATAGCCGGGAAATTTACCCCGGTTTTCTTCCCGGAAACCGCATAAACGCGGACAAATCTGGCAATTTTTATCAGGAACTTGCATATTTTTTGTTTTTCCCCTTGAAACCACCCCATGCCACACTATATGACCACACGCAATGCCTTTGATGGTCTTGAAACCCAAGGGCTACCAACATTAGCACTCAATTCTGAAGGAGAAACGCATGAACATTAAACCACTTGGCGACCGCATCGTTGTCGAACGCATCGAGCAGGAAGAAAAAACCGCTGGCGGCATCATTATCCCGGATACCGCGAAAGAAAAACCGAAACAAGCCAAAGTCGTCGCTGTCGGCGCAGGCGCGAAAGATGAAAATGGCAAGCGCATCCCAGTGGATGTGTCCGTTGGCGATGTCGTGCTGTTCACCCAATGGGCTGGCAGCGAAATTAAACTCGATGGCAAGGAATACCTCGTGCTGAAAGAAAGCGACGTCATCGGCATCATCGAAGGCGCTGCTGCGAAGAAGGCAGCTTAAACTTAAAGGCAAACTTAAAAGGAGAAAACAAATGTCTGCTAAACAACTTAAATACGGTTCGGATGCGCGTGACCAAATCCTGCAAGGCGCACAAAAACTCGCCAACGCAGTCAAAGTAACACTTGGACCCCGTGGCCGCAACGTCATTCTCGACAAATCCTACGGCGCGCCCCGCATCACCAAGGACGGTGTGTCGGTAGCGAAAGAAATCACCCTGCAAAATAAATTTGAGAACATGGGGGCGCAAATGCTGCGCGAAGTGGCCAGCAAATCGGCGGATATGGCCGGTGATGGCACCACCACCGCGACGGTTCTTGCCCAGGCCATCTTTACCGAGGGCGCCAAAGCCGTCGCTGCTGGCCTGAACCCGATGGATCTGAAGCGCGGTATCGACAAGGCCGTTGAAGCCGTCGTTGCGGAAATCAAAAGAAAAAGCAAAGCAGTCGGCTCTAAAGCTGAAT
Organism: uncultured Rickettsiales bacterium; assembly: GCA_964518725.1. Lineage (GTDB taxonomy): Bacteria > Pseudomonadota > Alphaproteobacteria > Rickettsiales > SXRF01 > JANRKF01. Next base: position 6,848 of record CAZFKP010000019.1, read on the forward strand.
GGGCACAGGTTGCAACCATCTCCGCTAACGGCGATAAAGAAGTCGGCGATAAAATCGCGGAAGCGATGGAAAAAGTGGGCAAGGAAGGCGTCATCACCGTGGAAGAAGCCAAAGGCCTCGAATTTGAACTTGATGTCGTCGAAGGCATGATGTTCGATCGCGGCTACCTGTCGCCCTATTTTGTGACCAATGCTGAGAAAATGACCGTGGAACTGGAAAACCCATTCCTGCTCATTTTCGAGAAGAAACTCTCCGGCCTGCAACCGATGCTGCCGCTGCTTGAAGCCGTAGTGCAATCGGGTCGCCCACTGCTCATCATCGCGGAAGACGTGGAAGGCGAAGCACTCGCTACCCTCGTGGTCAACAAACTCCGCGGCGGCCTCAAAGTGGCTGCGGTGAAGGCTCCTGGCTTCGGCGATCGCCGCAAAGCGATGCTTGAAGATATCGCCATCCTGACCGGCGGCGAAGTCATCAGCGAAGAGCTGGGGATTAAACTTGAAAAAGTGACCATCCAATCGCTTGGGCGCGCTAAGAAAGTTACTATCACCAAGGACGATACCACCATCGTCGATGGTGCTGGCGAAAAGAAAACGATTGAAGCCCGCGTATCGCAACTGCGTGGCCAAATCGAAGAAACCACCTCGGATTACGACCGTGAGAAACTGCAGGAACGCCTCGCTAAACTGGCTGGCGGCGTTGCCGTCCTCAAAGTCGGCGGTTCGAGTGAAGTCGAAGTGAAAGAGCGCAAAGATCGTGTGGATGATGCGCTGCATGCGACCCGCGCTGCCGTTGAAGAAGGCATCGTCCCAGGCGGCGGCTCCACCCTGCTCTACGCATCGCGCATTCTGGATAAAGTCAAACCAGAAAACGACGATGAAAAAGCCGGCATCAACATCATCCGCCGTGCACTGCAAGCCCCGATCCGCCAGATCGTAGAAAATGCAGGCCTGGATGGCGCGGTTGTCGCTGGCAAGCTGCTCGAAAGCAAAGACGAGAACTTTGGTTTCGACGCACAAAACCTCGACTACACCGACCTCATCAAGGCCGGTATCATCGACCCAACCAAAGTAGTGCGCTCGGCACTGCAGGGTGCGGCATCCGTTGCGTCGCTCCTCATCACCACCGAAGCCATCGTGGCCGACCTGCCGGAAGACAAAAACTCCTCCGGCAACCAAGGTGGCGGCGGAATGGGGGGTATGGGCGGTATGGGTGACATGGGCTTCTAGTCGTTTCCACCTTACCATATTCCTATCGAAGGGGTGGCTCCAGCCACCCCTTCTTTTTTTATCAACCGCATGAAAAATAATGATTATTACTATATTGGAATATTGCGTGACATATTGCCAGAAAATTTCGTAATTTTAATACGTTGATAGGGTTTTCGTCACAAAAGCTTCACATAACTTGCCAGTGTTTCATGGTATAAATGAGCATAGAACATTCTATCTTTAGGCATGGAAGCGCTTGAAAAAAGACACGAACATTAAAGAAGCTCCGCAGAATACGGCAACGCCGCCGCAGGCCATAGGCGTGCCAGACAGCATCGGCGCGGTTGAACGGGCTATTATTCCGCCGGAAGAACAAACCGGCGGCAAGCGATCATTTGTCTCTGCAGGTGAGCATATTCACAAATGGAGCACCTACCTCAGTATCGACTGGATATATAACGCAACAGCGGGCGCCATTTTTGCTTATTGGGGAAAATTCACCCCATCCGGCAAGGCTCTGTGGAGCAAGCCGGTGGATAAGGCGTTTGAAACCATGCTGGCGCCGATGATTAAAAACCCAGCCACTCTGAAAACCAGCGTTGCATACGGCAACACATTCATGAGCATCATCGCTGGCGGCATGCTTACCATCCCTCCTTTGCTGCTGCTTGAAGACAAGGATGTCAAACTCAGCATCACCAAAGCCATCGATGAAGCGGTCTATGGCAAAGACAGGGTCAAAAACGATCCGAAATTCCAGCAAGCCTATGATGAAATCGAGCATGCGCCGAAAAAGGATTTCGTCACCGGCATGACCTCGCGCTTTGCTGCGCTGGCACCATTGCTGGCCGCAATCCTGATCCCCACAAGCGGAAGCTGGCTGAAGAAAAATCTATTCAGGCCTGTCGGATCGGCAACAAAAGTTGCCCTTGCTAAAATTGGGCTTCCCGAATCAAAATTATTTGGGAAATTCTCACCCGCCGAACAGCAGGCTCGCTGGAATTATGTGCATGATGACGCGATCGCCATGGATTTGAGCTTCGGCCTGCCCTACGCGGTGCTACATGCGTATTTCTACAACACGTTTGCAAACAACAAAGAAGAGGTACAGGAACACACCCAAGCTCAAAGGGAAAACGCCTCGGAGCCATTACCAGCACAGAAGCCTGAAAGCCAGTACGCATCGCTTGTGAAACAAGCAAAACACCCCGAACAAAATTTTACAGATTATGTGAGTTCCCTCACGCAGCCTTCATTTGCGATGGGGGCGGCATGAGCAGCATAAAACAACAAACCGAGCGTGAGAAACTCCCCGCCGAAGTCAAATTCGATAAATGGGTTTACGGTGGAATATCCTACGCCGCGCAGGCTTTCACCGGCAGCGCGCTGGCATACTGGATTAAGCATGCCGGTGGCCGCCCTATCTATGATAAGATTGCCAATTGGATGGGGCCGAACTTCATCAGCAAAATAACCTCAAAAACCGGCCATGACGCAATCAAAACCGCCGATAGCTGGATTACCGTCACCACCATGGTGATTGTCGGCACGCTATTCGTTGCACCGGTTAAATGGCTGGAAGACAAAAAAATCGGGATTGTCGAGCGATGGACGAACGAGGAGAATGCAGCGCGTGAGGCACGCGGTGAGACCATTGCGCCGGAAGAAAAACAACACCAGCAGGAGCTGCTGGATCAACTGAAATGCGAACCAAGGCAAACCTGGTGGTCGCTGATGAAGGCGCGCGCCGCATCGCTCGTATTCGTCTATACGGCGGTTCCGCTGATGGATAAGCTGGAAGCCAATCAAGCCATGGAAGCAGCTTTCCAGAAGGGCACCAAGGCCGTCGCAAAAGGCATGGGTCTAAAGAAAATAGCCGAGTCCGAAGGATTCAAGAACGCCAGCGGTATTGCGTTTTATGACGGATTCTACTCCATGATTTCTGCCGGCGGCCTGTATGTTTACAGCCATTTCATCGCCCCACCCAAGGATATCCCGGCAGCGCAAAAGACATTGCCGGAAATACTGGACGAAAAAGAACATGCCGGCCATGGGCATGCAACCACGCATCATCAGAATCATTTTATCCAGAAGCACACCAACTTTACCGAATCCGTAATGAACTCAAAATCACCCGAACTTTCGCAGATGGCCATATGATGGAAGCCCCACAACAAAAGAAAATATCGCAGGATGCCGACCAGCCAAAGCCAGAAATGAGCAAGGGGGAGAAGGTTTATAACTGGGTGGTTTACAGTGGTATTAATTACTGGGTGAACCTCATTTCATCCATCATGATGGCCGACTTCCTGATTTCCGGGAAGGGCAAAAAGCCGATGGGCTGGCTTGTCGGCAAAACGGCAGAGGCGCTTGCGGCCACTGGCATGAACATGAAATCCGCCTACCGCAACAGCAAAACCACAATGGAAACTCTTACACTGCTATCCGGCGGCACATTGCTGTTGGTACCGATGAAATATCTGGAAGATCACAAGCGCTCGGTCGTCCACTGGCTAAACGATAAGATGGGCGTCGACCAGACCGCACCGGACGGCCATAAGGAAACCCAAGACGAAATCTACATTGAGTGCGAGCAACCAAAACAAAGCTGGTGGAGTGCTATTAAACGCAGGCTGTATGCCATTGTTGCCGTAGCTGCTACCGGACAGGTCATCGAGCATACCCTCGCTGATAAAAAAATTATCAAGCCTGACCATACTTATTCCATCAACCCATACGATCCTGCATCAAAGACGGTGGCGTTCGAAGGGCACTACATGGGCGGCAAGGAATGGGCAGAACAGAAAATCGTCGGTGCGGTCAATTCAGTTGTCAAGAACCTTCCCGGCGGCGAGACATTTACCAAGCCCGGCTCATGGATGCAGCGATATCTTGGTCTGGCTGCACTCGATACCGGATTTACAAAAATCAGTGCCATGGTGATGTTCATGACTAACGGTGCCAAGAAAGCAAAGGCGCCGCATGAAATCAATGACGATATCGACCCACCGGCGAGTTTTGAAATTGGTGATGACATCAAGCCGGGTGAACATCGTGAAACGGTGATTGTCCCCAGCGGTAAGCATGCCCAGAAACTTCCAGTCAAGCACCCTGAAGAAGGCTACGCCACCACCCTCGCCCGTGAGGCCGAGGCCGCAAAGTCTTTCCAGCTAAGCATCTAACTTCCTCGTGACAAAGTGCCTGATTTCGTTTAAAAAATATGCATGAAGAACTACTGGACGCAGCCTTCACTTTCGCGTGATTTTGCCTTGCTATCGGCAGGGGTGTTCTGCGTGCTGTTTCTGGTCTCGATGTGGGTAACCTACGTCACCTACAGCCACTACACCAAACGCATCGCCACTGAGCTACAAACCGAGTCCAACCGCATTGAGATGACGCTCGCGGGTGAAATGGAGAGCGCCAATTACTTGCTGACCGCGCTCGGACGGCAGATTGTCGTCAACAATGCCCGCGACCTGGTGGAACTGGCGCAAATCCTCAAATCTTACGACTCCAAGGGACAGATATATGCGGTCTTCAACTGGATCAACGTTGACCAGAAAATTATTGTAAGCTCCAACCGCGGCGTGCTCGATAAGCCGGTCGACGTGTCCGACAGGGATTTCGTCAAGAAAGCCTTCGTTGACCCGTGGCGCATGCATATTGGGCGCCCGATTGAAGGCCGCGTTTCTGGTCGCTGGGTGATTCCGGTGGCGATGGGGCTCACGGATTACACCGGAAAATTCATCGGCACGCTCATCATCTCGCTCGACATCAGTGAACTTACCGAACAGGTGAGCACGCTGGTCAAGCGCGACGGCATTAGCTTCGCTATTATCAGCAAAACACTCATTCCGCTGACACAAGTCAGCGAGGACAAGGACTTCCTGACCAAGAATTTTCCCGCGCAAAAGCTGGTAAATATCGATTATGTCAAGAACCCCAACGGACTGCTCTCGCAAGGCAGCATGTTCTGGGGCACCGGCAGCTACAATTACTACTCCGTATCGAATGAATACCCCTACATCATCCTGATGGGATACGATAACAGCTACCAGGATGATACCGTGCGTAACATGCTATGGTCGCGCCTGCTGCAAATGGTGGTGATCGCCGCGTTTTTCATGCTATTTCTGTTTATTGTCAGGAGCCGGATGATTAAACCGGTTGTGCAGGTCACCGAAGCCATTGCTAAAGTTGCACGCGGCGATACAAACCTCGATCTGCCGACCGTAGGCCCGCTGGAAATCAACGCACTGTCCGTACAGGTGAACCGCGTGAAAGAATACCTAGAAGAAAACAAGCGTGTGGATGACGAACTGCGTAATAAGATGTTCATGCTCCGCCGCAGCAACAAGGAAATGGAAGTTTCTACCCATAGTAAGGCAGAATTCCTCGCATTTATCTGTCAGGAAATGCGCGCGCCGGTCAACAGCGCCATGGGCTGCGCGCAGGTGATGAAGGATCAGATTTATGGGCCGATCGAGAATAAGAAATACCGGCAATATGCCAGTGATATTTATGCAAGCTGCAACCATGTGATCTCACAGCTTGATTATGTGCTGGAGCTGGCCAATATTGAGGCACATTACGCCGTGTTGCGTGAATCAACCATCGACCTGCCGAGCACCATCAATCGTGCCGTGCGCGCACTCTCTGACCGCCTCCAGGCCGCCCATATTGATATTAAAACTGATTATGAAGATTCCGGATTGTTGCTTTTTGCGGATGATTTCCGTGTCCAACAAATGGTCAGCAACACGCTTATTTTCCTGATTGATAGCGGGCTGAAAGAGTGCACGATTACTATTACCATCCAGAAAGTTGCTGATAAGAAAGACCGCCATAACCTGCAGTTGAGCTTTTTGTACCCAGACATTCGCTGGGAAAACGAGATATTTAATACCCAACTGGAACTCATCCGCCGCCTTGCAGAACTGCATCAGGGCAACGTCGAGGTAACTTCCGAACGCCTGGTGATTCACCTGCCAGATACCCGCCTGCGTTTTGCCGAAGTTTAATGTTCGGCTACAACGGCAATAACGGCGACCATGCAGGGTCGGAAGCGTCGATTGGGGTTGGCAGCTCCTGTAAATTATACCCGGTCACATCCACAGAATAGAGCCGCGTCTTGCCACCGGCATTACGTGTCGACGGCGCCTGGCGGTTAAATACGATCACCCGACCATTCGGCGCCCAGCTTGGGCTTTCATCGAGGAAGCTCTCAGTGAGCAGGCGCTCGCCCGAACCGTCAGGACGCATGACGCCGATAAAGAACCGCCCGCCCTGCATTTTCGTGAAGGCAATCTGGTCACCACGCGGCGACCAGACGGGCGTGCCATAGCGCCCATCGCCAAAGCTAATGCGTTGCACGTTACCACCACCGGCATCCATTGTATAAATCTGCTGCGAGCCGCCGCGGTCGGAGTTAAACACGATACGCGCACCGTCCGGAGAATAGCTCGGCGACGTGTCAATCGCATTACCGCTGGTCAATTTACTCATCCGACGCACCGTCAGATCCATCTTGTAAATATTGGTGCTGCCGCCTTGGGCGATCGACATCACGATTGAGCGGCCATCGTTGGAAAAGCGCGGTGCAAACGACATGCCATCAAATGACCCGAGCGATTCTTCCCGACCAGTTTGCAGGTCGCGCAGGAACACACGCGGCTGCTTACCAGCATACGACATGTAGAGTATTTCCTGAGAATTCGGCGAGAAGCGCGGCGTCAGCACCAGATAGCGCCCATCGGTCAGGAATTTGTGGTTTGCGCCATCCTGATCCATGATCGCAAGGCGTTTGACGCGCTTGGTCGCCGCACCGCTTTCCGCGACATAGACAATCCGCGAATCAAAATAACCACTCTCACCGGTGATGCGCTTATAAATTTCATCGGCCATGATGTGCGCGATACGCCGCCAGTTGGTATTGAATGTGTTATATTCCTTACCGGCAATCTGTTCTTCACCGAACACATCAAACAGTCGGAAGGCCACCTTGACGCGACCACCGCCCATATCCGTGACACCGCCAGTGACAAGCCCCGCCGCATTGATTTGCCGCCAGTCCGCATAGCGCGGAGTAACCGTGGCACCGCTTACTTGTTCGATGAATGCGCTCTGCGGAATGGGACGGAACAGCCCTGAGCGCTCAAGATCAGCCGAGACCACCTGCATGATATCGCGGCCAATCTGCCCACCCGATAAATCCGGCAACGCAATCGGTAGCGGCTCGACATTGCCCTTGGTGATGTCGATCTTCAGCAACGCATAGGCCGGTGAAGTAAAGAAACACAATAAAATCAGGATAAAATACTTACGCATAAAGCCCTTATCAAATGAAGAGTGGAACAGGTGATTGCTTATGTATAGAACGATCGAAATTGCGGTCAAGCACTCAGAAGAGCATTTCCCTCGGGTCGAACGTCATAATGATATCGCGCCATGTTTGATATTTTTCCGGCGGCAGGTTCTTGAGTGGGCTGCACTGGCGAACAGCACGCATCGCACTGTCAGCCGCAGCACGGAAAAACGTATCGCCAGAGCCATAGCGTGCAACACTTTCATCAGCAAGCGCCACCTGGATCACCGAGCCATCCTGCGTCAATTGCACCCGCAACGTCACCCGTAGTTCGTGGGCATCCTTAGCACCTGCCGGCACACTCCAGCATTTGGCGATCTGGCTGCGGATTGCATCCAGCTCGGTCATCGACATCGGCTGGCCGGGATCGTACGGCGCATCCTTGGCTTTTGTTTTAGTGCCAGTTTCGTCTTTAGATTTTTTATCCTTCGTATCTTCCTTCGCCTTGTCTTTCTTGGCATCTTCACGCAACGCCTTAAGAACGGCCTCCAAGTCCTCTTCCTTGGCCTTTTTTGGCTTATCATCTTTTTTGGGATCAGGCTTTTTCTCAGGCTTTTTTTCTTCCTTCTTTAGGTCGGGAAGCGGCTCCGGCTTTTCTTCCGGTTTTGGCTCGGTCTTGGTTTCGGGTTTGGGTGGCTCCGATTTCACCGGCGGGGTTGGTTTCTTCTTCTCTTCCTGCTGCGGTTCCGGCTTTTCTTCCTTGGCCAGGGGCAATTCGGACGGCTTCACATTCGTCAGTTCGGAAATAGGCAGGATATCGACCGAAATCACCATCGGCTGAGGGGGGGGCTCCGGTTGCAGGAACGACGGCAAACCAAAAATGCCAAGCAACAGCACAATCAGGTGCAGCATCGCCGAATAGGTAATTCCTCTGCGATGTTCGCCTGCCACGGTTACTTACTCTGCCCCGGCTTATCCCCGGCTTCGGTGATGAGTGCTACTTTGGTAAAACCAGCGGCATTGATTTCGCCGACCACCTGCATGATCCGCCCGTAATCCACCTTTTTGTCACCACGAACAAAAATGCGTGTTTCTTTTTTCTGCCCGGCGATGGCATTAAGCTTTTCTTGTATCTGGTTCAGCGAAATCGGCGTTTTCTGCAGGAAAATCTTACCGTCGGTGGTCACACTGATCGACAGCGGCTCGTCCTGCCCGGCAACCGGACTCGCGCTGGTTTTCGGCAAATCGACCGTGACCCCGGTCGTCATCATCGGTGCAGCGACCATGAAAATCACGAGCAGCACCAGCATCACATCCACCATCGGGGTGATGTTTATTTCGGAAAAAGAGGATTGGCGACTGCTCCGCCTCCTGCCACTGCGTCCGCCGCCTGAGCCAACATTCATGCCCATGGCTACGACTCCAACTGGCGGGAAAGGATCGTATCGAATTCGGTCGAGAAATCATCGAGCTTATTGGAAAAGCGTGTGACGTCGGTGTTGAATATATTATAGGCAATGACCGCCGGAATAGCAGCAAACAGACCAATCGCCGTGGCAAACAATGCCTCGGCGATGCCCGGCGCAACCGCCACCAGCGATGTATTCTTACTCGCCGCGATCGCATGGAAGCTGTTCATAATCCCCCACACTGTGCCGAACAAGCCAATAAACGGCGCCGCTGAACCGGTCGTAGCAAGAAACCCAAGCCCGCGCTCCAGATTTTCAAGCTCACGATTACGAGCCACCAGCATCACCTGCACAATACGCTCCTTAAGCGAGATACGAAATCCCTGCGGTGCGAGCACATTGCCACCGCTGCTGGTTTTGGAACGGAACCATTCCTCCATGGCTGCTACGAACATGACCGCCATAGGATGGTTGGTACGCTTTTTGGTTTTTTCGTAGAATTTATCGAGCGCTTCCGACGACCAGAATTCGCTCTCAAAGCGTTGCGCCTTATCTTTAATGCTGCGGAACAGGAAATATTTCTCGAAAATAATTGCCCAGCACCAGAACGAGGCGAGGATCAGGCCGATCATCACCGATTTCACTACCCAATCGGCCTGAAGGAACATGCCAAACATCGAAAAGTGATGCGCGACGGCGGTTGCCGTACCTTCTAGCGTGGCGCTATCAACACCCTGAACAGCGGTAGAAACGGTATCGGTCATAAGACTCCTGAAATTAAGGTTTCAATGCGGCAAAAACATGCTCCGGCATACGTGCAACACGGCCATTCTTCTGGCTTATTACGGCCAGCTTGATGTCCAATGTCACAAGCGTTGTATCCTTACGGGTAATGGTCTGCTGCATCGCGATTGTGGCTTTGGTTATATCGTGCACAGAGGTACGGATTGTCAAGAGGTCATCGAGCACGGCAGGCTTGAAATATTCCACCGCAATCCGCCGCACAACAAAAGCAATCTGCTCGACCTGCATCAACTCATGCTGACTGATTCCCGCTGCCCGCAACATCTCCGTGCGCGCCCGTTCAGCAAACTTCAGGTAGTTCGCATAATACACGACGCCCCCCGCATCGGTATCCTCGTAATACACCCGCACATCAAAAGAAGTTCTCATGGACGCATGATTACAAAAAACAGCGATAATGTATAGGAAAGAGTAGGAGAAAAATGGTGCCGTCTATAGGAATCGAACCTACGACCTACGCATTACGAAAGCCCTGTAAGAGATTGATAAACAATCACAAACAAGAACAAAGGTTTTTAGTTTCGGGCACTTACGGCGGCGTTTTGTTCAGGGCATTTTGCAAAGATTCACAAGGGTTTGCAAGCATGTTGTTGACATCGCGCTGACACGGCTATGTCAGCAGGATATTTTTGCTGACACGGGCGGAAGAGCGATTGTCTTTAGCGGCAGCAGCCAGTCACCGGCCCGCTTGCCTTGCAGCTGCCTCAACCCAGCCAGCAAAATTATCGTAACCCCGATCATTTACCCAATCATAGGTTTTGAAAATATTGCCCAAAACAGGCGCACCGGAACTCGGCAAATAAGGAGCCGACTTGCGCGAAATATCGGCCAGGTAAGGTGTTTGCTTCCAATCACCTTCATAGGTAACGGGTTTAATTTTGTCGCCACTGGTGCTGTAGCCAAGACTGTCGAACGGATTGTTCCCGGCATAGTCGGTGCCCTTCTGCGGATGCGCAATCGAATGAATGCGGATACCGAACACCCCCATGCCCAGCTCAACGGCTTTTTGAATTTCATAACGCACCCAACGGCGGGTGGAGGTTTCATTTCCAATAAGCACGCAAAGCACGCTGGAGCCATTCAGACCGCGGTCGATCAGATTCTTAACTACCTGGTCGCCTTCTTTTTTTGCTTTCTCTTCCAGCGAGCCATCGAAGTATCCGGCCGTGGTATAATTGTCCTTGGTGATATGGTGGTTTTTCACCGTCATCACGCGCATAATGTCCCGCTGGTAATGGAAGCTGAAGAATACAGTACGAGCCATAATTTAGTTCCTTTTCAAAATATCGATGATGGTGGTAATGGTTTTCACATGGTCGGCTTTGGCGTCATTCAACGCAGCAAAGGCTTCCCTCAACGCTGGTGGAGCACCGGGGAAATAACTGTCAAAGTTTGCATTCATTTTTTTCCAGAGTTCTTGGGCGATGTAACCCGTCGCACCTACAGGAATCAAAACCAGCCCCTTCGCCTTAGCGATCTCGAATTCCTCGTTCATGCCGCCTGACAAAACTACCTCGCCATTTTCGAATTTGTTTCCGAAAAGGAAAATAGCGATGCCAGCATAGCTGATCATGTCATTGCGATAATCCGTCCAGGTTTTCTTTCCGTCCTCGCTTTGCGGAAACGGGCGCAGCATTAACTGATCGTGCAGCTTCTGGCCTTTGGTTTCATACACGTACTTCAATACGCCGGTAATCACATGGCTCCCAACGCCCAAACCGAAGCCAGAAACGATCTTGTATTCATTAACAACGAGCGTTTCGGCCAGTCTGCGGATGAGCTTTTCCGCATCAGGTGCCGTCATATCACCATATTCGTGCGCCGCACCGGCGATGAATATGGTGCGCTGGCGGAACTGATCTTCAATCATCTGCAGGATAGTGGTGATATCATCGTAGGAATCGACCAGCAGCGTTTGCACTCCGAAGCGTTTAAGGTCATTGACCTGTAGCGCCTGCTTCTTCTGCGCGTATTCGAATACCGCCTCATCCTCAAATTCGGTGGAGAGAACACGTTTCTGAATGCAATAATGGAGGCGGGTTTTCTCATGCAAGCTCACCCGCACCCGGCTGAGAATATAGTCCAGGTTAGGATCGGTGAAACTAAAGCCCAGGAATAGAAAAGTCTTTGAAATGAGATCGCCGCTAAGGGCGGTGACGAAAGGCTCGCGCGCGACGTGATAGCGCTCGTAATCGTCTTTGGTGAGCACGGCATCCTGCGGATGATCAATATCGCCATGCATTTTATAGACGATGGCATCACGCTTTGGCTTGGTGTTTTGAAGCTGATCGACGGTGTACTTTACATCCGCGATTTTTCCTGCCCTGGTAAGCGCAGTTTCGATCACCTTATCGTAGTTGGTTGTCCAATAAGTTTTAATCGGCAGCCTCGCAAGGACGCGATGGTTGGCGCTCTCCTGATGGTCTTTGGAGAATTGCAGCATCAGCTCCTGATTCAGCCCGCTACGGGTTTGCGATTCATTGAGATGGAACTGCGCGATGGATACCAAGTCGGTCTCCTGATCGATGTTGAGGCCGAGTTCCTTGGCAATCGGCTTAAGCAATTCCTTCCAGCTGACAAAACCCGCCGCAAGTGAAAGCCCGGCGCCCGCGAAAACAGCTGCATTTTCCTCTTGCAGCTCCCTCACAAACTTGTTGATGAACGCATCGATAGCGGGTGTGATTTTCATGCCATGTCCCTGAATTATCGTTTTTTAACCCTATATAAATAGAGCGTAAACGGAGGGTTTGCAATGGCACCACCTAAACTCGCTGGAAGCGGCGGTCACTCATGGTTTTAGGCGTTAACTTACCAGCTGCAGGTGCGGCTTCGGCTGGTTGGGATCGGGCAGCTTCGGCGTGGCGGCGGCAATGGCGTTGCTGATCTCCTCCGCCGCCTTGCGCATCTGATCCGATGCGAGGTGGGCGTAGCGCAGCGTGGTTTGTACCTGCGTATGGCCTAACAGCGCGCCGATCATTGGCATGGAATAACCGAGCGAATTCGCCATACTGGCATGGCTGTGCCGCAAGTCGTGAAGGTGAAGCTCGGTTTTAATACTTGCCGCCCGCTTGATGCGATCCCACGGCTTTTTGATGTCCGTGATAGGCTTACCGCCATTGCGCTCGCTGGCGACCACATATGGGTTGCCCTCAATCTGCTTCAGGTGCCGCAGTACTTCATAGAGATACGGCGTAATAAAAAGCGTTTTAGGGCGCTTTTCTTTGGTGGCTTCCTTCGGCATGCGGATTTCCTTCCGTTCGAAATCCACCCATTCCCATTTCAGGTTGCGCGCTTCGCCGGGGCGACAGCCGGTGTGCATCATGATGCGTATCATCGCCAGCACGGCGGGGCTTTCGGTCAGTGTCCGCTCGGCGCGCTGCAGGGCGGCATCGATGGCGGCGAATTCCTCCTTACTCAAAAAGCGCTCACGCTTGTTTTCGGGGTAACGTTCGATTTTAAAGCATGGGTTGGTGTTGCGGTCGCGCAGTTCCCATACCTCCGCCTTGCTCAAAATGGAAGATAGGCAAGCCAGCGCCCGGTTCGCGCCGCATGGGCGGTGGCTATTTTTGGTCATGAAATCGACCACATCGCGCCGCTCGATAGAGCGAATTTTCATGCGGCCAAAATGCGGCAGCAATACGCAGCTTAGGATTTGCTCGTTGCTCTGGAAGGTGGCGGCGCGGTTTCGAATGGCGCTGTGCTCTTTCATGAATTTCTCCGACACCTCGGCGAAGGTGGGCTGGGTGCGTTGCATTTCATCCTCGCGCACCGGATCTGCACCTTTGGATATGTGGTAGCACAAATCCTTCGCCATCTGGCGCGCCTGTTCGACGGTAAGGTTGCCGAATTTCCCCAGCGTTTTCCGGCGCGAGCGATTATCCTTATTGCGGTAATTCAGAATGAAGGATTTGGAACCGCCCGGCGTTATAAGCAGCCCGAAGCCTTTCACTTCCTGGTCCCAGAGATATTGGGTTTCACCATTTGCTTCCATGGATTCCACCAAGCGTTTTGTCAGTTTATCAGCCATAATTTTCTCCCTTGTTGTGGCCTCCACACTGACGCTCGTTTTTCGAGTGAAATCAACGAGTTAATCATATATCAAGCTATTGTATTAGCTTGACTATTCGGCGCTGGCATGGATGCGCTTTCTTGCGCGGTAGACTGAAACATGCGCTCGCGTTCGAACATCAGCACACCATTCGCGCCGAAGAGCGGATAACGCACTTGTGCCTTCGGGCCTGGGCCGGTTTTAATGTAGATCGGACCGCCCCCGGTGAAACGCCAGTGATTAAGGCAGCTGATGGAAAGCTCCCAGCGCTTTGCCAACGCTTCCGGCTTCAGAAACACATTATCGGTCACCAGCGCCAGGCCATGGCGTTGAAAATAGCTGGTCAGCGCATCGAAAATTTGTGGGATGTCCGCAGGCTTTAGCGCGTTTAAATCAACTTGCATGCGCATCCCCGTCAGCCCGGCATTGCGGGTAAAGCCATTCAGGAATGCACACGCCACCTTCACAGCATCCGCTAATCCAATTGATGATTAGCCAGTCAAAAAAGAGTGCGAACAACAACACCACGAAGGCGGTGATAATATAATGGAAGGCTTGCTGCCATGTGAGGCATGCACGCCAATTATGAAATTTTTCTATTACTATTTTTATCATTTCCATGGTGGCTCTCCCGGTTAAAATGTACCCATGGGTATTAGCCGGTAACACGAAATGAAATTTTTTGTCCACTAAAAATTGCAGAGGATGAAAATATTTTTTGTGCTAAATCAGTGATTTGTTGCCGAAGCGGCAACCAAGAGAGCCTTAAGCGCGTTTCACATGCAGGATGGGATGCACGGCTTCTAATTTCTCGTCAAACATCATGGCTTTGGAGTCGTGTGGCTGCAGCATATAATGTCCGGCCTTGGAACCCTTGGAAACCCAGGCCAGCAGCTTCTTTCCGCGCTGTTTTCCTTCCAGCACCACCACGCATTCCCTGTCTAGAAATTCAGTCTCGCGGGCGGCGGGAATGCTGTCGAAATATAGCAGGTCGTTATTGCCGTGCGCTGGCTTCAGCCCTTGCTGCTTAATCCTTACGGCTTCCGCAGTTTCCGGCAATCCAACGATTAGCTCGACGCGCTCTCGCTTGGCAACGTGCACATTCATGATGAATGATTTGTGGCGGATAATGCCGGTCACCGGCGCGGAGGGCATTTCCAAATCGGGCGAATCCAGATCTTCCGGTTTGCAGCCGAGCGCCTTAGCGATGTCATGGCGATATTTCTCAAAGCCAACGGTATAGCCGGTTTCAATGCGGTTGAGGGTGGGCACTGGAATACCATGCTCGCCGATCATTCCGGCCAGGCGTTTTTGCGTCCAGCTCTTGCGCCTGCGCAGGTATGAAATGTTGTTTGCGGTCATCCGATATCAGTTACCGGAACGGCAACCGCTTGTCTAGCCCAAAGTGAAATTATTTCATTGACAATAAATTTCATTTCCGGCGATTCTAGGCGGCATGAAATTAAAACAATGGCTTCTCATGACGGGCATGAAGCAAAACGAGCTGGCGCAGCTCGTGGGTGTTTCTAAGTCCACCATCAACCGGGTTATCGTGCATGGGCGCGTACTCGATCCCGAAGTCATTATCCGCATTTATTTTATTACCTTTGGCGCGGTGCGCCCGGATGACTTCTACGATTTGGAATCCGTCCCTTCCGATATTCAGGCGCTTTTCCGGTCGGGAAAGCTATGGCGCGGCGTCACAGCACAGGAAGCATCGGATGCAGCATGACAGACGATCGCCGCCCACTTCCTTCGCGCCGCCAGCATCAAACGCATGAGTTTGAATTCGAAGGAAGCCGCTTTTACCTGACCGTGGGCTTTTACGGCGATGGGCGCATCGGTGAAGTGTGGCTCGATGGCCCGCGCAGCGACAGCGCCCTTTACCACATTGTCCAAGATGGCTGCGTGATGATTTCGCATCTGCTGCAGCGCTTCGTGTCGCCGGAAACCATAGTGGCATCACTGCCGCGCAAGGAGGATGGCGGGCCAGGCTCGGTGCTGGGTGCGATTATATTTCGGCTTATAGAGCTGGGGAGCGCGCAATGAGCAAACTGCCCTACATGCCCTTCTTCTGCGATGCCTACCTGGTCGACACCTCCGTGCTGTCGCTGGAAGCGCAAGGCGCATACATGCGCCTGCTCGCGCATATGTGGCTGGCCGGTGGCTCGATTCCCGACGATGATAAACGCATCGCGCGCATGCTCGGCGTGCATGTGAATAAGTGGATGAATATCCGGAAAACCCTAGAGGGGTTTTTTGAAAAACCCACCCCCGGTTTGCTCAGCCAGAAACGCTTGCAGCGGGAGTACCTTAAGGTCGAGGGTAAGAGTGAAGCCAATCGACAAAATGCCCTCACTAGATGGGAAGGCAACAGCCCGAAAAACAACAATTCAGGTTATACGAACGCATCCGGCTCGCATAAGCGAACGCGAAGCGGAAGCGGTGCGAGAAGCCTTGCGAATTTACTGCCAACGCCAAGCCAACCGAATCCTAACCTAAACCTAAATATAAATATAAGTAATAAGGTTGGTGAAGCCGATTCCTGTGGAAAACTCGGCTTTGAAGGCGATCCGCTGGCAGGATTTATCAACGCGCTGATTGACACCTTCACCCGCCTCAAGCTGCAGCCGCCGCAGGATTACGATATCGTACATGGCTGGCTGCAGCTCACACCCGATCCCGGCACAACCGTACTGCCGGTCATTCAGGGCATGCTGCTCTTCATTGCCACCAAGCATATGCCCGCACCTTCCAGCTGGCGATATTTCGAACAGGCCGTGCTTTCCAGTATTCAGGGAGGCCGGTAATGGGCAAGAAGCGCAAGCTGAAGAAATCGCTACCAGTGCGCCCGCCTATTGAGGGGCGTGAGCCTGATCGTGGCACGCCGGAGCTGGCTAAGCATTATGAAATGGATATTGTCGTCATCGATAAGGTGAAGGTTGCACGCCTGCGCGATAAGCGCTCCATCGATAAATATCACCGCCTTTACCTGGTGGATGAGGATAAAGGCGTAAGCGAGCATTACCGGCGCGGCATTAACGCCGAGCAGTACACCGCTGCCGACCGCATTTCAAACAACTATGAGCGCGCACAGCCCCGCCTTTCCCGCGAGCTGACACCGATGGTATTTGACAAAGGCATTGATCCCAGCAAATATCCAATCGAAATTCAAATGGAGGCTATCCACCTCCACAACCGCGTGCTGCAACCATTGAGCCAGGAATCGCAGCTGATCATCCGGCATATATGCTGCTACGGCGAAGGCCTGAATGAATATGAGGTCAGCAAGCGCTGGCGGAAAGGCTACGGCATTACCCGTTTACGCGAGGCGCTGGACGAGTTAGCGAAATCATTTAAAGCGTTGCGCGAACCTCGGCGTTGACAACAGGTGCACCTAAATGTTAGGGTGCGAACCATCATCGCACAATTGTTTGTGCCGCAAGCCCGCCTCCCAGCGGGTTTTTTTATGCCCGCAAATGCCCAGCCCCCGCGGCTCTCCGCGCTGTCTCATTCATGCAACGCGCACAGGCCGAGGCGACGGTTCCTTCCCGGCCGGAAAACGTATGCGGGGGGCAAAGCGGCGGGATTTCGCTAGTGACAGGAAAAAAAACCGGGTTCGCAGTTCGCACCCCGGTTCGCACCTTTTGGAATTTACCATGGATAATCTCGCCATTCAGATGATCGCCACCGCGCGATTGATTCCGTATGCCCGCAATGCGCGCACACATTCGGAGGAGCAAGTGGCGCAGATCGCTGCCTCCATCGCTGAATTCGGTTTTGTAAATCCGATACTGGTGGACAAGCAGCACGGCATCATCGCGGGGCATGGCCGGTTGATGGCGGCGATGCGCTTAGGGCTGGCGGAAGTGCCGGTGATTGCTCTCAGCCATTTAAGCGAAACGCAGAAGCGCGCGCTGATCATCGCTGATAACCGCATCGCGCTGAATGCCGGGTGGGATGAGGAAATGCTCCGCCTAGAGCTGACGGAGCTGCAGGCAGATGATTTTAACCTCGATATCATAGGCTTCAGCGACGACGAGTTGGATAAGCTGCTCACGCCGATTACCGATGAGGGAAATACCGCCGATGATGCGGTGCCGGAAGTTAGCGAAACCGTAATCAGCAAGCCTGGCGATATTTGGCTGCTTGGTAACCACCGGCTGCTCTGCGGCGATGCCACCAAGCTCGATTGCATTGAGCGCCTGCTGGATGGCGCATTGGCCGATATGGTATTTACCGATCCGCCCTATAATGTGAATTACGATGGCAGCGTGACCGACAAGCAGAAAGGCCGGAAGCGCAACATCAAGAATGATAATCTCGGCATGGAATTTGAGGAATTTCTAGTCGAGGCTTTCACCAACATGCTGGCGGTATGCAAAGGCGCGATTTACGCCTGCATGAGTTCTTCCGAGCTGGATACGCTGCAGCGCGCTTTCCGCACGGCGGGTGGCCACTGGTCGACCTTTATCGTGTGGGCGAAAAACACCTTCACCATCGGGCGCTCTGATTACCAGCGCCAATACGAGCCGATCCTCTACGGCTGGAAGGAAGGCAACAAGCACTTCTGGTGCGGCGCGCGCAACCAAGGCGATGTGTGGTTTGTGAATAAGCCGGTTTCTAATGACCTGCATCCCACCATGAAGCCGGTGGAGCTGGTGCAGCGCGCGGTGGAAAATTCCAGCAAGAGCCGCGATATCGTTTTAGATTGCTTCGGCGGTTCCGGCTCCACGCTGATCGCTTGCGAAAAAACCGGGCGCTTCGCCAGGCTAGTAGAGCTTGATCCGAAATATTGCGATGTGATCGTGCGACGCTGGCAGGAATTCACTGGCAAGGAAGCCATGCACGAAGAGGAAGAGAAAACTTTTTCCCAGCTCGCTGAAGGGCGTTAAAGGCAAAGAAAAAGCCCGCGCAGTTTCCCGCGCGGGCGTTGCCGGAAAGGGTTAGGCGATTTTGTAAATCGTTTCGCCGCCGCTTTCCTTCGTGGAGGTGATTTTCAAGCCGAGCTTCTTTTTCAAGCCACCCGCCATTGCGCCGTGCAGCGAGTGACGCTGCCAGCCGGTGGCTTCCATCATTTGCTTCAGCGTAGCGCCTTCGTCGCGCTTTAGCAGATCGATGATGGTTTGCTGCTTAGAAACCTTCGGCTCGGCGGGTTCTGCTTCCGCCTTCGCTTTACGCGCAGGCTTCTTGGGCTTTTCGGCTTCTGTGGTTTCAGCTTCGGTTTCCTGTTCCGGCGCTGCTGCTTCAGAATCTTGCTCTTCAGGAATGGGCTGGCGAGGTTTGGCGCCTACCATAACCAAAGCGGTGTCGCTGATTAGGTAGATTAAGCCGCCATCTTCGTCGCCTTCGATAACCAGCCCGTTTTTGATCATCGACTGCAGCACTTTCTCATAAACCGCGCGGTTCTTGATATGCGTCATTTGCTCGCGGATATCCAGCTGCGGCTTTTTGGCGGCTGCCTTGAGAATGCGTTCCTGAGCGGGTGAAAGTTTGGTCATAAGTAACTCCTTGTTTGGGTTCAAAAATTGCCCTTTCGGGTGTCGCATCCATCGCTCTGCTTCGAAGGCAAAGCAAGTCAATAAAACGATTATTATCAAGGCATTACGCACTTAAATGCGTTGACTGTCAGGAAAAGCCATGAATGCAAAACAAGCCGTTCAATTACCTGTCGATTTGCTCCGGAATCGAAGCGGCGACCGTGGCCTGGCATACGCTCGGCTGGCGCGCGGCGGGCTTTTCGGAAATCGATCCGTTCGCACGCGCGGTGCTGGCGCATCACTATCCGCATGTTCCGCTGCATGGCGACTTCACCACTATCGCGGCGGGCGCGTATGGAGCAATTGACCTTCTTGTCGGTGGAACGCCCTGCCAATCCTTCAGCATCGCCGGGCTTCGCAAAGGCCTTGCTGACGATAGAGGAAACCTTGCCCTTGAATTTATACGGCTTGCTCAAAGAAACCGCGCCCGATGGCTGGTTTGGGAAAATGTGCCTGGCGTGCTGTCGATTGACGGAGGACGGGCGTTTGGAAGTTTCCTCGGAGGGCTGGCGGAATGCGGGTATGGGTTCGCCTACCGGGTTCTTGACGCTCAGTATTTCGGAGTGCCACAGCGCCGCCGCCGTGTGTTCGTTATCGGATATCTTGGAGATTGGCGACCTGCCGCGGCAGTATTATTTGAGCGCGAAGGCCTGCGCGGGGATATTACGCCGCGCCGAGAAGCGCGGCAAGGAGCTGCCGGAACAGTTACGGCGGGCACTGCAAAGCGTCGCGGAGCTGGGCAGCAGCCCAAAACATTAACGGCGCATACACTGCGCAGTGATGGTTTCGATGCCAGTGAAGATGGCACCGGCCGGGGAACGCCGCTGGTGGCGGGCACGGTAAGCAGCAAATGGTCGAAAGGCACAGGTGGGCCGGCAGGTGATGAATGCCAAAACCTTGTCGCTGATCCGGTGGCATACAATGTCACCTTTTGCGATGCGAATGGGCGGCGCAAGGATCGACCGGATGGCGGGCTTTATGTGAATCGCGCTAATACGGCGAAAACGCTCACCTCCGGTGGCGATATGTCTACCTATATTGCTTTTTCCGCCAAGGATTGCGGCGCCGATGCAGCCGAAAGTGCGCCAACGCTGCGCGCTATGGGGCATGCGGGAAGTCACGCGAATGGCGGCGGGCAAATCGCCGTGGCTATACCGCTGCAGGAAATTGGTAAGCGCACCGGCGTTTCCACTGATGATGCCAGCATCGGGCTGGGCATCGGCCAGGAAGGCGATGCAATGTTTACGCTTCAAGCCGCCGCGCGGCACGGCGTGGCCATTCCGCTCGATCTGCGCAACGCTGGGCGCGATGCCGAAAAGCTCGATGCAGTAAATCGGCAAGGTTGCGGCATTGGCGCACCGGGCGATCCGGCTTCAACCTTAAGCGCCGCTTTCGTGCCCGGCGTGGCCAGCTTTAAACCCGGTCAATCGGCGGGCGCGCGCGGCATCGGCTATGAAAATGAATTAGCGCCTTCGCTGGAAGCTGGCGGCGGCGGGAATAACCGCCCGGCAGTGATGCAGCAGATGGCGGTGCGGCGCTTAACGCCGCGCGAGTGCGAAAGGCTGCAAGGTTTTCCTGATGATTACACGCTGATTCCGCTGCCGCTTAAAGGAAGGCAAACGCGGCAGCGCTGGGCTTCGGATGGTGCGCGCTACAAGGTGCTGGGCAACAGCATGGCGGTGCCGGTGATGCGCTGGCTGGGCGAACGCATCGTGATGGTAGAAGAGCAGCTCGCTATAGCGTCACAATTCGGAAATCATTAAGCACCGAGGAGCCTTTCTGGCGTAGTACCGCTTCAACTTCGGCGGCGCTCGGCGTGGTAGAATAGTAAATATCCACCATGTAGTCATCGCCGCCGCGCTTGGGGTGAATCCACGCTTCCACGCGCGCGACCATGCCTTTTTGTTTCATGCGCTTGTCGCGCCGCGCGATTTTGGCATCTTCCTTTTTCTGCTCGGCGGCAAATTCGGCATTTAGCTTGGTCATGAAGCAATGCTCGCATTCACCGGCGCGATTGCTTTCATGGTCGGGATGGAAAGCCGGGTTGCTGCAGCCGGAATTCTTGCAGGATTGAATTTTTACCGTGTCGAGCAGCCGGGTAATATCCGCTTCGGTGTAGGTGTCGTTGTTCAGCGCGCGATCCTGAATGATGATATCGCCGCCGCTTCGCGGGTGCTGCTGGTTACCCATGTCCACTTTGATTTGGAAGGGATAGCCTTGGTACATCCACACGCACGGCGATACTTCCGCTATGAGGGTTACGTTATCGATAGTGCGTGTTTTGATGGCATTCTTCATAAAATTTCTCCCGGTAAAAAGTTAGTCGATTGTGAACCAAGTCATGGCGGTATTCAGCAGGTGGCTGTAATCGCCCGCTTGCGCTTCCGTCATAAATGCGCTGATTTCCTTTTCGGAAAGCCCGCCTTTTTTGGCGGCGCGTTGGCAAAGGCCAAGCACCATGAACGCGTTTCCGTCATTGCCGCTTAGCTGCACATGGATGTCGGGGTATTTGATGGGAGATTCGGAAGGAACCGCCGTGCCGATAAAGCGCGCGTAGCTGTAGCCTTCCGGGTTGGCATAAAGGGTTTCCCGCCCCGGCGCGGTGATAGCTACCACTTGGCGCTTGCCGTTGCGGTCGCCACCCCGGCCTTCCAGCCAAGGCCATTCTTTGTAAATCAGGCGCGTGAAGGCATCGTATTCTCCGGTGGTAAGCTCGGCGGTTTCGGCCACCTCACATTCTGCCACCTCGCAATTGGGGCTGCTAATTTCCGCCTTCATTTCCTGAAGGCTGCTGGGTTTACGCGCGAAGCGAATGGTGATGAGGTTATTCATACTAGGCTCCTTTCTTTGCGGCGGCTTTTCCCGCTTCGAAGGCGGCTTCAAGGGCGGCTTTTACGCTCCAAACCGCTACTTCTTTGAAGTCGAGACTATCGGATTTACGCTCTTCCAGCGTTTCGATAGCTAGGTGCTGCTGGGCGATTTGTTTGAAAAGCTCATCCTTGGTGGCGGGCTTTAGCGATACGACCTTCTTGCCCGTTACATCGTAGATGGATTTTTCAAAATGCTTGCGCCAGCTTGCATCGGCATAGCGTTGGCCGAGGTGGTTGGTGATAGTGCGTTGGTTTTTCGCGCCTTTAATGAAAGTCAAATCGTCCGCAAGGTGGCGACCGAAGCGCGCATCCAAAAGATCGCGGGCTTCTTCCGGTGTAAGGTTAAAAATTTTAAGGAAGAACCGGCTGGCGGCATCCCATGCTTCGGCCTGATTGCAGCCGATATGTTCGCAGGTGCCCCAAAAGCCCCATTCTTCGTTTTGTGTGGGTAGCGGTTTTACTTTTTTCATGGCGATTCCTTTCGTTGTTGTTTTGCCCCTTTGGACAAGCCCATGAATCGCTCTGAATAGCTTATAAAGCAACTCAATAATGCGCATATTTGCATTATATTTCAATGTTTTAAGCGTCAAATTAGGTTGACTCTCCGTGTGTCTTGAGCATGGCAATTTTGTGGGGTTTTGAACGATGGGCATGTCTATACGCGCCTATGGTCGGCATCGCGGCGTAAGCGATGCAGCCGTGCGCAAGGCTATTAAAGCCGGGCGCATACAGCTGGAGCTGGACGGCACTATTGATGCCGCGAAAGCCGATGCCGCCTGGCAGATCAATACCGATGCGGCGCAGCAGCGCGGCCCGGCGCAGGTGAAGCCCGTTCCGGATGCCGCGCTCGATGCCGTGCGCGACACGTTGAAGGAAAACGGCGCGCCATCTTCCGGAGGAACCACCTATATGCAAGCGCGAACGGCGAATGAAGTGCTGAAGGCGCAAACCAATCGCGTGCGCCTGCAGAAGCTGAAAGGCGAGCTGATCGACCGCTCCAAGGTGATGGGGCATGTTTTTAAACTGGGGCGGCAGGAACGCGACGCCTGGCTTAATTGGCCTGCGCGCATCTCAGCACAAATGGCGGCGGACTTGGCGGTCGATGGCCACACCATGCATGTGACGCTGGAACGCTATGTCAGGCAGCATTTATCAGAACT
The DNA here is from genome assembly GCA_964518725.1 of uncultured Rickettsiales bacterium. GTDB lineage: Bacteria > Pseudomonadota > Alphaproteobacteria > Rickettsiales > SXRF01 > JANRKF01. Next base: position 30,191 of record CAZFKP010000019.1, read on the forward strand.
CGCCGAGTTTAAGGCAGGCATCGATTGAAAGTTACGATGGCATTGAGCAAGTCGAGGAAGCGTGGGCAAGCGGATTAACGCCCGATCCTGACTTTACCGTTTCCGAATGGGCGGATCACTATCGCGTGCTTTCCTCGAAATCGGCCGCCGAGCCTGGAAGGTGGCGCACCGCGCGCACGCCTTACCTCAAAGACATCATGGACGATCTCTCGCCGCAATCGCCGGTGCAGCGGGTGATTTTCATGAAAGGCGCGCAAGTCGGCGGCACCGAGTGCGGTAATAACTGGATCGGCTACGTCATCCACATGGCGCCTGGGCCGATGATGGCGATATCGCCCACGGTGGAGCTGGCCAAGCGAAACTCGAAACAGCGCATCGACCCGCAAATCGATGAAACGCCGGAGCTGCGTGAAAAGATAAAGCCTGCGCGTGCCCGCGATTCCGGCAACACGATTCTAAGCAAGGAATTCACTGGCGGCCTGCTGGTGATGACCGGCGCTAATTCCGCCGTGGGCTTACGCTCCATGCCTGCGCGGTACTTATTTATGGACGAAATCGATGGATATCCCGGCGATGTGGAAGGCGAAGGCGATCCCATTCTGCTGGCTGAGCGGCGTTCCGCCACTTACTCGCGCAGGCGGAAAATCCTGCTGGTAAGCACGCCCACCACTAAGGGCACCTCGCGCATACAGCGTGAATTTGAAAATAGCGACCAGCGCTATTTCCATGTGCCGTGCCCGCATTGCCAACATTTGCAGCCGCTCCGGTTTACGCAGCTGCGCTGGCCGGAAGGCAAGCCGCATGAAGCGGAATATGAATGCGAGGAATGCGGTGCGCTGATCTCCGAGCATCATAAAACGCAAATGCTCGCGGCGGGGCGCTGGGTGGCCACCAAGGAAGGCGATGGCCGCACGGTGGGCTACCACTTGTCATCGCTCTATAGCCCGGTGGGCTGGTTTTCCTGGGGCGATGCGGCGGCAATGTTTGAAAACGCCCAGGCGAATCCCGATTTGATGAAGGGCTTTGTCAATACGGTGCTGGGCGAGCCGTTTGAAGAGGAATTCGATGCGCCGGAATGGCAGCGCCTTTACGAGCGCCGCGAACATTACCCGATGGGCGTGGTGCCGGAAGGAGGCTTGTTCCTTACCGCTGGCGTCGACGTGCAGAAGGATCGCCTCGAGTGCGAGATTGTCGCATGGGGGCGAAACAAGGAAAGCTGGTCGGTGGATTACCACACGCTGGAGGGCGATACCGCCCGACAGGAAGTATGGGAAAAGCTGGAAGGCCTGCTGCGGAAGGATTGGCCGCATGCCTGCGGCGCTACATTACCGATCCGCGTAATGGCGGTGGATAGCGGCTATGCCACGCAGGATGTTTATGCCTGGGCGAAAGGCCACCCGCAGGCCAGCTGGGGCGGCAGCGGCGCGCGCGCGGGCGCACCGCGTACGGTAGTGGCGGTGAAAGGCCGTGATACCGAAACGGCGCTAATATTGAGCGTTTCAAAGGCCGACACCGGCAGCAAAAAACGCGGGCTTCGCGTGTGGAATGTCAGCGGGCCGGTAGCGAAGGTGGAATTATATCGCTGGCTGAAGCTGGAACGCCCGACCGAGGAAGCGATGGCAGAAGGTGCTGGCTATCCGGCCGGCAGCTGTCACTTCCCCGAATACGCCGAGGAATATTTTAAGCAGATCACCGCCGAAAAGCGCGTGATCAAGCTGCATAAAGGATTCCCTCGCGCGAGCTGGGAAAAAGACCCCACCCGCCGAAATGAAGCACTCGATTGCCGCGTATATGCGCGCGCGGCAGCGAGCATTTACGGGCTGGATCGCTTCACCGACCGGCAATGGCACCAGCTGGAGGTAGCGCTCGGCAAGCAGCTTAAGCCTGCCTATGCGGAAACCTACGCGCCCGCGCAGCCAGCGGCTCCGGGCACGCAGGCAGCCGCGCCGCGCCAGCAAACGATGAGCCAGCGCAACGTGATTAAAGCCGACGATCCCTATTTGTAAGGAAAAGCACCATGGCAGATCTCGCCACCCTGCATACGCGCCTGGCGGAAGCCGAAGAAGCGCACCACCAACTGCTGATGGGCGCGAAGGAAGTCACGGTTTCCATCGGCAATTACGGCTCCACCACCTATGCGCAGGCCAGCGCCGATAAGCTGGAGCAATACATCCAGCGGCTGCAGGTGCAAATCGCACGTTTAACCGGCGGCGCGCGCCGCGGCATTATCAAGGTAACCTTCGATGATTGATTCTTCGCATCGCGCCGCCTCGCTTACCGCGCGGGAGCTGGCCAGCTGGCGGCCTGGCAATGGCTCCGCCGACAGCGATTTATTACCGGAGCTGGATACGCTTGTATCCCGCTCACGCGATCTCACCCGCAACCATGGTGTCGCTTCCGGCGCGGCACAAACCATGGTTGACAACGTGGTGGGCACCGGGCTGCGGTTAGTTGCACTCCCCGACTACCGCAGCCTCGGTCGCACCAAGGAATGGGCAGATGAATGGGCGCGCGATGTGGAAGCGATGTGGCGCGGCTGGGCGGAAGGCTTTGAATGCGACGCCGCACAATCGCTTAATTTCGCAGGCCTCACCACCCAGGTATTCCGCTCCGGCTTTATTAACGGCGAAGCGCTGGCGCTGCCGCTGTGGCTGCCGGAACGCGGCATGGTGTTTTCCACCACCATCCAGCTGGTGGAGCCGGATCGCTTAAGCAATCCCACCGGCAAGCCCGATGGCAAAAACCTGCGCGGCGGCATTGAAATTGATGATTACGGTATGCCGCTGGCTTACTGGATTAAGGAAACACATCCGGGCGATGTGTTCCTGCCTTTCGCCAGCAATCCGGATGATTGGCAGCGCATCCCGGCAAAATCGCCTTTCGGCCGCAGGCGCGTGCTGCATGTGCATGACAAGGAACGCACCGGCCAGAATCGCGGTAAGCCTGCGCTCACCTCCATCATGCCCATGTTCAAAATGCTCGATCACTACGAGCGCTCGGAGCTGCAGGCAGCGGTGGTTAATGCCATGATCGCAGCCTTTATCGAAACGCCGCTCGATGCCGAAACCGTGGTGGAGATGTTCGGTGGCAGCTTTGATGATTACGATGCCAAGCGCAAGGAATGGAGCGCGAAGCTGGCGGGTGGTTCCATCATCACCACTTTCCCCGGCGATAAATTATCGGCATTCACGCCCAGCCGCCCGAATTCCGCTTATGGCGCGTTCGTGGAAAATATCCTGCGGCATATCGGCACCGGCCTGAATATTCCCTTCGAATTGCTGATGAAGGATTTCAGCAAAACCAATTATTCCAGCGCCCGCGCCGCGCTGCTGGAAGCATGGCGCTTTTTCAATGGCCGCCGTGCCTGGCTTTCTACCTATTGGGCAAGGCCGGTTTATGAGCTGTGGCTGGAAGAAGTGGTTAATAGCGGCAAAGTGCAAGCCGAGGGCTTTTATTTAAATAAAGCCGCGTGGTCGCGCTGCAAATGGATTGGGCCAGGCCGTGGCTGGGTTGATCCGGTGAAGGAAGCGCAGGCTTCACAAATCAGGATGGAAGCCGGGCTTTCCACACTGGAGGATGAATGCGCCCAGCAAGGCCTCGATTGGGAGGAAGTGCTGGAACAGCGCGCGCGTGAAAAAGCGAAAATGAAGGAGCTGGGGCTGGAGCCGGTGGTCACCGCGCCAGCGCAGCAGCCTTCCGCTGCACAAGACGATACGCAATCTCAACAGGAGCAAGACAATGCGAGCATGGAACAAGGCAACCGCTGAGCCGTGGGCAATCACTGAAACCGCGCTGCATACCATTTTGGATATCGCCGCGCGTGAAAATGAATCGCCGCAGGCGGTGGCGGCGAAGCTCGGTAAGGAGCTGCAAAACACACACAACGTCACCGAGCGTGATGGAGTGGCCATTATTCCCGTTACCGGCCCGCTTTTCCGTTATGCCAATCTCTTCACCATGATTAGCGGCGCCACGTCCTATGAAATGCTGGCACAAGATTTTACCGCCGCGCTGGAAAACCCGGAGATCTCCGCCATCATTTTTAATATCGATTCGCCAGGCGGTGAAGTGAATGGCTGCGCAGAGCTGGCCAGCATGATTTTCGGCGCGCGCGGGCAAAAGCCGATTATTGCCTATGCCTCCGGCGATGCCGCCAGCGGCGCTTACTGGATCGCCAGCGCTGCCGATGAAGTGGTGGCATCGGAAACTTCCGGCTTAGGCTCTATTGGCGTGGTGGGTGTTTACCGGGGCGCGCGGCAGGAAAAAAACGCGCCTGCCACCATTGAAATCGTATCATCGCAAAGCCCGAATAAGCGGCTTGATCCTGAAACCGACCATGGCCGCGCCAAGCTGCAAACGCGCATTGATGCCATGGCGGAAGTATTTGTGAACACGGTCGCCCGGCATCGTAGCGTGGAGCCGCAGGCCGTGCTGGAGCGCTTCGGCGGCGGCGATATCCTGATCGGTGCCCATGCGGTCACCGCAGGCCTCGCCGATCGTATCAGCTCGCTGGAAAAACTGATCGCCGAGCATGCCAGCGCCAGCAACCCCGCCCTCAAGCGGGGTTTTTTATTACCAGCCCACGCCTCAACCCAACCAAAGGAGATTAAAGCCATGGATTTAGAAACCCTTTCCAAAGACCACCCGGCGCTGCTTACGCAGATTCAGGCGGAAGCCAAAACTGCCGAGCGCACGCGCATCAAAGCCATTATCGGCAGTGAAAATGCCGAAGGGCGGCAAAAGCTCGCGCAGCACTTGGCGCTGGGTACAGACATTTCGCCGGAAGCTGCTGGCGAAACGCTGGCGCAAGCGCCGAAGGAGCAGCCGGAAAATAAGCCCGGCAGCTTCGACGCCACTATGCGTGACCTTGGCAATCCCAAGATCACTCCCGCCGCAAATGCGGAGGAAGATGATGTCGATTCCATGGCCAAGCGCCTGGCTTCGGCAAGCTAATTTAACTCTAACCATTAAGGAGAATACCCATGCCAGCACAAGGCTTTACCAACCAGGGCACTTACCAGCCCGACAATCTTATTGCGGGTGAATTCCCGCGCGTTGCCCGCAAGGTAACGATCGGCACCGGCGCAAATCTCGTTGCAGGCGCAGTCCTCGGCAAGATTACCGCCACCGGCAAATTCATCCTCAGCGCTTCGGCTGCTGGCGATGGATCGCAATCGCCCGACGCCATTCTCGCTGAGGATGCCGCCGCTGCAGCCGCCGATAAGGAGGCGATTGTTTACTTCTCCGGCGAATTCAACGAGCTGGCGCTCACCTACGGCGTAGGCCACACGGCCACGTCGGTGCGCGACACGCTCCGCGATAAGTCGATTCTCTTAACCAAAAACCAAGGAGCATAACGCCATGGCAATTGACGTTTTTTCCACTGCGGTACTCAACAAAACCGTTGAGTATCTTCCCCGCTCGGCTTCATTCCTGCTCGATACGTTTTTCGGCCAGGTGCAAACCGAGGAAAGCGAGGAAATCCACTTCGATATCGACAAATCGAAGCCTCGCTTAACGCCCTTTGTGTCGCCGCTGGTGGCTGGCAAAGTCGTGGCGGATCAGGGCTACCAAACGATGAGTTTCAAGCCCGCATACGCCAAAGACAAACGCCGCTTCGATCCCAGCGCGCCGCTGAAGCGCTCTATCGGCGAAACCATCGGTGGCAGCATGGCACCGCAGGCACGCCGCGATGCAGCACTCAACCGCTCTCTCACCAATCAGCTGGAAAACCTTACCCGGCGCGAGGAAGTGATGGCGGCGGAAGCGCTGCGGCTCGGCCAGGTCACGGTTACCGGCGATAATTATCCCACGCAGGTGGTGAGCTTCCTGCGCGATGCAGGGCTTACCATCACCCTGACCGGCGGCAACCGCTGGGGCCAGGCGGGAATCAAGCCGCTCGATCTCATTGAGGATTGGGCATCGCTGGTGCAGAGCAAATCGGGCGCGGCAGCGCGCACGGTGGTAATGGACCCGCTGGCGTGGCGCTTGTTCAAATCCGATGCGGATACGGTGAAGCTGCTTACCTATATCCGCGGCACCGGCAATTCTCTGAATATTGATATTCAGAGCCGTGGCCAGGGTAAGGAAAAAGCGCGCTTCGTCGGCAGCATCGGCGACTTTGATTTCTGGGTTTACCAGGACAATTACGTCGATGACAACGGCGCCGATCAAAAGGTGCTGCCGGATTACACCGTTCTCGTGGGCAGCCAGCAGCAGCTGGAAGGCACGCGCTGCTACGGCGTGATTCAGGATGAGAAGGCTGGCTACCGTGCCCAGCGCTACTTCTCCAAATCCTGGCTGGAGGAAGACCCTGCCGTGCGCTGGTTGCTGCTGCAATCGGCTCCGCTGGTAGTGCCTTACCGCCCGAATGCCAGCATGTGTGCAACCGTCAACTAAGGAGAAATGCCATGAAAATAACCTCTCACAGCACCTTAGTTGTCACTAAAAACGGTAAACCTCACGATGTTCCACCCGGCACGCCGGTGGATATCGAAGATGAGGAAGCCCTCGATCTGATCGAGCGCGGGCATGCGGTTGAAGCGGTAAAGGCGGCAGCGCCTGCGTCGGAAAAACCGGAAAAGACCGATCCCGCCAAAAATAATGGCGGCAATGGGCAGAAAAATGGCAAGCAGCAATGACGGCGCTGCAAGCATTTTCCCGCTCGATCGACAGCCTGTTTCGCAGGCTTGGCATGGCGGCCACCTATCAACCGGCGCTGGGAGCAGCGCTGGAGGTGGCCGTCATACCTAAACGCCCGGAGCAAATTATTGGGCTGGGCGATATCGGCGCGGTAACCGAAGCCACGTTTTTTGATCTGCGCGTGGCGGAAGTTTCCGAGCCGAAAGTTGGTGATGTCATCGAATATGATGGCACTGAATACCGCATCATCGGTGAACCGAAGCGCGATATCCACCGCCTGGTATGGACGGTGGAAGCGGAAGCGCTGTGAGGCTGCTGGCTGCAGTTACCGGTGACCTCAAGAAAATGATGAAGGAAGAAGCGGCAGCTGCCGAGGTGGCGGTTACCAAAAGCGTGGTGGAAGCCAGCGTGGGCTTGCGCGATGAATACCGCACGCAGGTGGAGCGCTCCGGCTTAGGCCAGCGCATGGCCAAAACATGGAAATACAGGCGCTACCCCGCCAGCGGCAATTCCATCGGTACTGCCGGGCTTGTTTATGCCGACCAGCCGCAGGTGATCCGTGCCTTCATGGATGGCACCCTGATTAAAAGCGCGGATGGCTTCTTCCTGGCGATTCCCACTCCCGCCGCGCCGAAGCGTGGTGTGGGCGGCAAGCGCATCAACCCCTCCAATTTTCCAGAGCATTCGCTGGGGCGGTTGCGCTTCGTTTACCGCAAAGGCAGGCCTTCGTTGCTGGTGGTGGACAATTTGCGCGCGGGCACCGGCAAGCGCGGCGGGTTCCGAAAGGCATCCGATACCGCGCAGCGCACCGGCCGGGGTTTGACCACGGTGGTGATGTTTATCCTGCTGCCGCAGGTTTACCTGAAGAAGCGGCTCGATATCGAAGCGCCCGCGCGGCGTTGGGAGGAAAAACTCCCGCAACTTGTTTTACAAAACTGGCCGGAGCCGAAAAATGCCTAGCATTCGTGAACAAATACTGGCGGCGTTCTTCGCCGAGCTGAAAACGCTGGAAACCGACAGCATCAAAGTGCTGCGCAATCCCGACAAGGCGCAGAAGATTCCCGATGGCGGCGCGGTGATCACCTTCCGCGACGGCAATCCGGGTGAGCCGGAAGTGCTGCTTTCGCCGCTTACCTATATTTACGACCAGCAGGCCACGCTGGAAGTGATGATTAATAATGCCTTCGCGGCACGGCAGGAGATCTCGCTCGATGATCTCCTCGGCATTATCGGCAATCTTATCGTGAATGACCGCACGATGGGTGGCCTGGCGGAATGGGTGGAAGCCGCCGCTCCTGATTTTCTACAGGAGGCAATCGAAGGCGCGCCCGCGATGCGCGCCGCCACCGTCGAGGTGACCTTCCGCTTCAATACCAGCAATCCCCTTAATTAACCCAACTCAACAGGAGAATCTCCATGGCTCGATCCTATGGCTCGGCAACGCAGGTGCTTGCCAAAAAAGAAACCGGCTACGGCACTGCAGCAACCGGCAACTATGAAAAATTCAACTTCTTCTCTTCGTCCTTAAGCGCGGAGCAGAATGCGAACGATGATCCGCTGCTTGGCCAAGGCCGTGAATCGCGCGCGCCGTTTCCCGACATTATTAACGATGACGGAGATCTTGTGGTGCCGGTAGAAGCGCGCGATATCGGGCGCTGGCTGCAGCTGCTCATGGGCAATGCCACTGTTACCAATTCGGCGGCCACCGGCGATATCACTTTCACCGCTAACCCCAGTGCCGGGCATACCATTACGCTTAACAGCGTAACATGGACGTTTGTGGCCAGCGGCGCTACCGGCACGCAAACAAATATCGGCGCGAACCTGAATGCCACGCTCACGCAGCTGGCGAATGATCTTAATGCTTCCGCCAATGCCAGCATTACGCCTGCCACCTATGCTAATGTCGGCGGCACCAAGCTCGGCATCACACACGATACCGCCAGCCCGGTGGGCAATGCCTACACGCTGGCTTCCGGCAATGCCAATGCGGTGGTGAGCGGTGCTACGCTTTCGGGCGGCGGCTATAACCACACATTTATCAGCGCTGCCTCTTCGCTGCCTTCTTTCACTACCGAAGTCGGCCATGCGAACGTGCCCGCCTATTTCCTACATACCGGCTGCATGCTCAACAGCATGGCATTCGATCTGCAGCGCACCGGCGCGCCGAAAGCAACCCTCGGCATTATGGCGCAGGGTGAAACGCGCTTTAACGCCACGCAGGGCGGCACGCCGACCACGCGCGTATATAAGCCCTTCACCCAGCTGGGCGGCACTATCAAGCGCAACGGCGTGGCGCTGGGCAATGTGACCGGAGTGAAATTCACCTATTCCAACGGCATGGAAAAGGTGCCGAATATTCGTCCGGATTACTTAATCGACGCCATCGATCCCAGCCAGGTTTCCATTAACGGCTCTATCGATGCGCGTTTCGCAGACACGCTGCTGGTGGATGACGCCATTAATCAAACGGCGGTGGAGCTGGAATTTGCCTATCGCATGCCCGGCCTCGATGGAAACAACTTCAGCTTAGTGTGGACGCTGCATGAGGTGTTCCTAAGCAGGCCGAAAATTCCCATCTCCGGGCCGGGTGGCGTGCAAACCACCTTCAACTGGCGCGCGGTTTTGGATGAAGCGCTGACCAAATCCGCGACCGTAGTCCTCAAAAATGATGTGGCCGTATATGCTTAAGCTCAATTTACAAAAGCAACCCTACTGGCTGGAATTGGCTCCTGGGGTTCGCGTGCATGTGCGCCCGCTTTCCACCGCGATCATGAGCGCTGCGCAGGCGCAGGTGATTAAGAAAATCGTGCTGATGCGCGATTTGCGTAAAAGCCTGCTTGCTGAAAACAAGTATGTGGCCGATCTACCGGACGTCGATGATGAGCAAACGCGCATTGGGCTTTCCGAAGCGTTACTGATTAAGGCGCTGGCGCGCGGCGCTGTTTTCGAATGGGAAGGCGTATTGCAGCCTGACAACGATGCGCTAGCTGCAATTACTGAGCAAACCGTCGATGATTTAATGGACATCTGGTTTATCGCCCAGGAATTTTGGAAACAGTACACCAGCTCTATCGCGCTATTGGAGGCGGAGGGAAACGGCTTGCGGTCCGTTGCAAATGGCACTTCGGCGGCGGGCCGCAATACTGCCAATCCTGCACGGAAGCGCAGCTCCCGTGCAGCAAAGGGGAAGCAAGCCCCTTAAACGGCGAATACTGCCCGTATATCGCCAATGAAGCCCTCTCGGTGGAGGGTTTTGAAATATGGGATGTGATTCAGCGTGGCTATGGCCAACTTCGCCTGAACGCTGCCGGCCGCATCCTCGGATTTGATTTGCCTTCTCTCGTTACCATCAGCACGGCGCTTGGGTATGACACCCAGGCGTTGCTGCTGCTGTTTCATTACGCCGAGAGCGGGCTGAAAGAAGCGGAAAAAGCGCATGCCAACGTCAGTCACGAGGAATGTATCAGTCCGGCTGGTGGTGGTTGATGGCGATAAAGCCATTCGAACCAACAACAATTTCGGCGATATCAGTGAGCGCGCGATTAAGAAAATCGTGAATGCCACGGCACCCGCCTCCAAAGGGCTGATGGCAATAAGCGTTGTCAGCGAGCAAGTGCGCTTTGGGCTGGATAATCTTGCCGGTGGCGCGGGCACGCTGGGCACCAGCCTAATGCGGCTTGGGCCGTGGGGCTTGGCAGCGGCGGCGGCGATCGGCGCGGTGGCGCTGGCAACCGCCAAAGGTATCGCCGAATTTAAGGAAGCGGAACAGGCGCTCAATGGTTTAAACGCTGCACTGAAAGCAACCGATTCCGCTTCTGGCGTAACCGCGCGGGAAATTACTGCGCTGGGCGAAGCGGTAGAAGCCAATACGCTTTTTAAGAAGGAGGAAATTCAAAAAGCGGCGGCATCCCTTACCTCATTTCAAAATGTCGCCGGGGAAACCTTTACCCGCGCGCTCGCGCTTTCAGCTGATCTTGCCACCCGCCTGGGCACCGATTTGCCTTCGGCTGCAGATCTGCTCGGCAAGGCGCTGGAAAATCCGGAAGATGGCTTAGGCAGGCTCGCGCGGAAATTCAGCGACCTTTCCCCTGCGCAAAAAGAAACCATCAGCAACTTTGTTAAGCAAGGTGAAGTGGCTGCGGCGCAGGCCGTTATCCTTGAGCATTTGGAAGGTAAAACCAAAGGCCTCGCGGAAGCGCAGGCAAAAGGTTTAACCGGCGCCGCTGATTTGCTGGGTGATGCGTGGGATGATTTGATGGAATCGTTCGGCCGCACAGTGGCTGAATCGGGAAATGCGCAGGCAAGCCTGCTCGGTTTAACGCAGGTGGTGCGCTCGCTGCAGCAGGCGATCGACAACAGCCCGCAAAAGCGCAAGTCGGAGCTGGAAAAGGAAATCGCCGGGTTGGAGGGCAGCTTTGGCATTAAGGTCGACCGCTATATTTTAGGCAGCGCGCCAGGCCTGGATGCGAAGAAGGAAGAGCTGCGCCGCATCAATGAGCGGCTGGCGGCGGAGCAGCTGGACGCGGAAAATGAAAAACGCCGGGCGCTGGCGGAAGCCGACAAGGCTGCAGCCCGGCAGCGTAACGATGCGCTGTTCGCCATTGAGAAGGACTTCCAAAAGAAATTTAAGGAAGCCACTCAAACCGAGCGCGATAAAATCGTCGCGGAATCCGAAGAAGCCCGGCAGCGCATCCAGGCCAATTTTAAGGATAACCGCAATTCCGATTCTGCGCGCAGCGCACTGGAAGCGGTGAATGCCAATGAGCGTGCCCGGCTGACGAAGCTGGATGAAGAAGCTGCAAAGCCCGCGCTGGCGCTGGCCGAGGCGAATAACAAAATCGTGGAAAGCCTGCAAAAGCGCGTGGCGCTGGAAGGCATCGGCGATCCGCGTTCCCGCTTTATTCAGGCGGAAGTCGACAAGCTCAATGCCAGCGCCACCGATGCCTATAAGCAGAAAGTAGAAGAGCTGGCCGGTGCGCTCTATGACCGGGAGCAAGCCACCAAGGCCGCCAAGGAAGCCGATGAAGCGCATAAAAAGGCGGTGCAGGACATCAACCGCGAGCTGATCCGGCTGAAGCCATCCTACGATAGCGCCAAGCAGGCGCTCGATGAATGGATGCAGAAAATGGTGGCCGATCTCGGCACCGCCACCGAGGAAAGCCAGCGCTATCTGGCGGTGCTGCAGGAAATTTACGACCTGAAGCTCAAGGAAATTTACGACAAGTCGCTGGAAAATAGCCGCAAGTGGGAAGATGGCGTTACGCGCGGCTTAAGCAAGTATGCCGACGAAGCCACCAATGCGGCGAAAAATGCCGAGGAGCTGTTTGGCAGCGCCGCCCGCAAGGTGGAAGATACGCTGGTCGACATGGTTTCCACCGGCGAGTTTTCCTTCAAAAAGCTCGGCGATCTGGTGCTATCGATTGAGCAGGATATCCTGCGCATTTTCATTCGCCAGAATATTACCGGCCCGATTGCTGGCGGTTTAAGCAAAGCGCTGGGCGGTGGCGGCAGTAGTGGCGACCAAGGTATTTTCGGCAGCTTCTTTGACGATATCTTCAGCTCCATTTTCCATAGCGGCGGGGTGGTGGGCGAATCCAATGCGGCTCGCCGCTCGGTGCCTGCCTATGCATTCGTGGGCGCGCCGCGCCTGCACAATGGCCTAATGCCGGATGAATTCCCTGCCATCCTGCAAAAAGGCGAAACCGTCATTCCGAAAAATCAAAAAATGATGGGTGGCATGAACGTCACCTTCAACATCAGCACGCCGAATCCGCAGGCCTTCATGGATTCTCGCGGGCAGATGCTCTCGAAATTCGCTGGGGAAATACAGCGCATGCGCACGAGGAACGGATAATGCCAGCTTTTCATGAAGTGCAGTTTCCGCCGAAAATCGCCTATGGCGCCACCGGCGGGCCGGAATTTAACACCGCCATTGCGAAAACCCAAGGCGGGTTTGAACAGCGGAATATCAACTGGCAAAAGCCGCTGGGCAGCTGGGATATTTCGACCGGCATCAAAAGCAAAGCCGACATGGATGCGATTAAAGCATTCTTCATTAACCGCTTTGGCCGCGCCCATGGTTTCCGCTTTAAGGACTGGCTCGATTACCAAGGCATCGGCCAGAATTTAGGCACGGGCAACGGCACAAAAACGCAGTTTCAACTGACGAAAACTTACACCAACGGTAGCTTCAATCATGTGCGCGATATTAAAAAGCCGGTCACCGGCACGGTAAAAATTTACCTCAACAGCGTGCTGCAGGCTTCCGGCTATACGCTGGACACCACCACCGGCATCGTGACTTTTACCACCGCGCCGGGCAGCGGTGTGGTGGTGAGCGCTGACTTCGAATTCGATGTGCCGGTGCGCTTTGATATCGACAAAATCAGCGCACGCATCGATGGGCCAGGCCAATATATCTGGGATGCCATTCCCATCGTGGAGCTGCGCGCATGAGGTCGGCATCTGCTCAATTAACCGCGCACCTCGCGGGTGAAGTCACTTCACTGGCGGTATGCTGGCAGCTTTCGCTGGTGGATGGCACGGTGATGGGCTTTACCGACCATGTTGCAGATCTCGTCATCAGTGGCGTTACCTACCAGGCGGCCACAGGATTCAGCCCCACCGCGATAGAAAGCAAGGATCGCTTCTCCGTCGATAATCTCGATGTGGAAGGCGTATTGGATAGCAGCGCCATTACCGAAGCGGATATCATGGCGGGCAAATATGACTTCGCCGAAATTCTGATTTTCGAAGTGAACGTCACCGATCTTTCGCAGGGTGCTTATACGCCGCGGCGGGGCTGGCTGGGTGAGGTAAGCATTAAAAGCAGCCAGTTTATAGCCGAGGTGCGCGGCCTTTCGCAGAAGCTCAGCCAGAATATCGTGGAGCTGTATAGCCCTACTTGCCGGGCCATATTCGGCGATAACCGCTGCAAAGCGAATAAGGCAAGTTATACCTTCACCGGCTCGGTAAATACCGTCACCAGCCGCCAGGTGTTTATAAGCAACGCCATGACGCAGGCGGCAGGATATTTCTCCAGCGGCGAAGTGGAATGGCTGACCGGCGCGAACGCCGGGCGGCGTATGGAGATCAAGGAATTTTCTAACAAACAATTCACGCTGGCGCTGCCAATGTCGAATGCGGTGGCGGTGGGCGATACGTTCAAAGCGGTGGCCGGTTGCGACAAAACAATCACCACCTGCGCCACCAAGTTTGCAAACGGCACGAATTTCCGAGGCGAGCCGTATGTGCCCGGCATGGACAAAGTGCTGGCCACCGCTGCCACCGCAAACGATCTGCAGAGAGCTTAATCATGACGCATCCTATTGTTGCCCAGGCGCGCACATGGAAAGGCACGCGCTTTCACCATCAGGCGCGGCTTAAAGGCGTTGGATGCGATTGCCTGGGGCTTGGTGTGGGCGTGGCGCAGGAGCTTGATTTACGCGATGCGCAAGGCAGGCCTCTTACGATCTACGATGAAGCTGATTATTCCAAAGCGCCGAACGGCGAATATTTAACCGCAAAGCTCGATGCGCTGTTTCCCTCCGTGCCGTTTGAGGAAATGGCCTCTGGCGACCTGGCGCTGCTCCTGATCGACAGCAACCCGCAGCATTTAGCAATCATTTCCGACTTTGAAGGCGGGCTGGGGATGATTCACTGCTACGCGCAGGCGCGCGGCGTGGTGGAACACCGGCTCGATGATGAATGGAAATCTAAACTCGTTAAGGTTTACCGATGGCAGCCATAGTTCTCGCCGCCGCTGCCAGCTCTGCCGCGGGTGCGGCGGGCTGGGGCACGTTTGCCACGGCGCTTGCTAGCGGTGCGGCAGGCTTTGCCGGTGGGTTTATTGATCGCGCTATTTTCGGCGGCGGCAAAGCGCGCCTCAATCAGGAAGGCACGCGCCTGACCGATTTGATGGTGCAGGTTTCCACCTACGGAAAAGCGATCCCTATTGCCTATGGCAATGTGCGTATTGCTGGAAACGTCATTTGGTCGCGCCCGATTCAGGAGCATGTCACCACCAGCACGCAAAGCTCAGGCGGCGGTAAAGGCGGTGGCGGTGGCGGCGTGGAAACAACGACCACCACCTACAGCTATACAGTAAGCCTTGCCCTGGCGATTTGTGAAGGGCCGATAACCGAGCTGGTGCGCGTATGGGCGGATTCAAAGCCGCTCGATCTCGCGGCAGGCAATTACTCGCTTTACCTGGGCACTGAGGATCAACTTCCCGACAGCTTCATATCCACTTTTCACCCGGCCGGGCAAACCCCGGCTTACCGGGGCATGGCGTATGTAGTGATTAAGGATTTTCCGCTGGCCGATTTTGGCAACCGCATCCCAAACTTCACCTTCGAAGTGCGGCGCACGCTGAAAAAGCCGGGCGATTTGGAAGATAAAATCACTGCCGTTTCCATCATCCCCGGCGCTGGCGAGTATGTGTACGACACGGTGGTGCAGGAGAAGCAATACGGCCAGCAGGATGTCGCCGGTAATTTCGTACAAGGCGGCAAGGTTCTAAAGCTCAATCAAAACAATTTGAACAATAAAGCCGATGTGCTGGTAGCGCTGGATAATTTGAAATCCACGCTGCCGAATGTGGAGTGGGTTTCGGTAGTCATTAATTGGTTCGCCGATTCCATCGATCCGGCCAGCATGGCTATTAAGCCCGCCTCGGAATTCAATAGCCAGGGCGCGCGCGTCGCGCCGGATGATTGGGCAGTGGCGGGATATAACCGCAATACAGCGCATCAAATCCTTTATTTCGGCGATGGCTCGCCTACGTTCGGCGGCACGCCTACTGATAAAAGCGTGCTGCGGCTCTGCCAAGAGCTGAAAAGCCGCGGCTATAAAGTGATGCTCTATCCCATGCTGCAGATAGACACCATCACGCCGCAGGCGAAGCCATGGCGCGGGCGTATCACGCCCACCAGCGCGGGAGCTGCTAATGCCTTCTTCACCAACACGCTGGGCTATAACGCTTTCATTGCGCATTACGCCAATTTGAATATCGGTGGCACGCTGCTGAGAAGTTGTCTCGATGCCTTCATGATTGGCTCGGAGCTGGTGGGGCTTACCACCTATATGAGCAGCGCCGGTGTTTTTCCGGCCGTTACTCAGCTTAAAGGCCTGGCGGCTACGATTAAAGGCATTGTCGGCTCCGGCATTAAGGTGATGTATGGCGCCGATTGGAGTGAATACCACTCGGTGAATGGCTGGTATCACCTCGATCCGCTGTGGACGGATGCCAACATTGATGCGGTGGCGATTGACTGCTATTTCCCGCTCACGCCGGATTTGCCGCAAAGCCAAATCGATTATCAGGCGGTGTACGATGGGTGGACGCAGGATGAAGGCTGGGATTATTACTATACCGATTCTGTCAATCGCACCGGCTTAACCGCTTACGGCGCGCCCACCTACGCCTGGAAAAACGTAAAGCATTGGTGGACAACCACGCACACGAATCCCGGTGGTGGTGGCACCGCATGGACGGCACGCCAGAAGCCGTTATGGTTTACCGAGCTGGGCTTTCCCTCCGTGGATGGCTGCGCCAACCAGCCGAATGTGTTTTACGATCCCGATTCGATAGAAAGCTATTTTCCGCGCGGAAGCCGCGGGCGGGTGGATTTTCTCGCGCAGCGCACGGCGCTGGAGGCCTCGCTCGATTTCCTTGCCGCGCAGCGCGCCACTGAGCCTAACTTGGTGGTGCAGGCGATGATTTGGTCATGGGATGCGCGGCCTTATCCTTTCTGGCCTGACCGCGTAAGTGTATGGGCGGATGCTGGCAACTGGAAAACTGGCCATTGGATACAAGGAAAGCTGGGCCTTTCCGGTTTAGGCCTGATCGTCGCCGATTTACTGAAGCGCGTGGGTTATGAAGTCACCATGTACGATACGACGCGCCTGCTCGATATCGTCAATGGTTTCATTATCAGCAGCCGCCAGAGCGTGCGCTCCTGCCTGGAGCAGCTGGCAGCGGTGTATATGTTCGACCAGGCGGAATCCGATGGGCTGCTGAAATACATCAAGCGCGGCAAGGTTTCGAATGTCGTTATCGATTATACCGAGCTGGTGCCCCAAGGCGATGATGGCGAGCCGCTAACCGTCACCCGCACGCAGGAGCTGGAGCTTCCGCGCCAAGTGGATGTCATCTACTTGAATCGCACGGCGGATTTCCAGGCGGGCACGCAATCGGCGCAACGCCAAACCGTTAATGCGGTGGATTATGTCACGCTGAATGTGCCCATCGTGCTTTCCGACCAGGAAGGCAAAGTGGTGGCGGATGTCACGCTCTACAATGCCTGGGTGGGGCGTGTGCAATATCAATTCGCGCTGCCGCCGAAATACGCATTGGTGGAGCCGACCGATGTCATCACCATCAGCAAGAATGGCGCGGAATATATTATGCGCATCACCAGCACCAAGCTGGGGCGCAACGGGCTGCAGGAAATTACTGCGGTGGCGGAGGATGTTTCCTCCTATGACTTTTACAATCCGGCCGGTAGCGCGCCGCCCGCCATTCAGCCTTCGGTAAGCGTATCCGCCACACGGCTGGAGCTGCTCGATCTTCCGGCATTCCCCACCGATGGCATAACCGATGCGTATTTGCGCTATGGCGTGGTGGGCTTAGGCGCGGATTGGACAGGCGCTGCGGTTTACCGCTCGGATGATGGCGGCGCGAATTATGCGCTGATGCAAAGCCTGGGCGCGCAAGCCACCATCGGCGCTGCGCTTACGATCCTGCCGGATGGTAATCGCTACAGCTGGGATAGCAATACGCTGGAAGTGCTGCTTACCTTTGGCGAGCTGCAGAGCGTGACGGAAATTGCCGTGCTGAATGGAGCGAATGCATTTGTTCTCGGCGATGAAGTGATTCAATTCCAAAATGCCACGCTGATCGCCGAGAATAAGTATTTGCTATCGCGCCTACTGCGTGGGCGGTTGGGCAGCGATTGGGCGATGGCAAGCCATGTCGCGGGTGAGCGTTTTGTGCTGCTTACTAACGCGGTGGCGCGCGAGCTGGTGGCCTCCTCCAGCTGGGGCATATCAAAAAAATTCAAGCCAGTAACGATAGGCTCGACGCTGGGCGCAACCACCGCGCAGGATTTTACCTATTCCGCGCGGGCGCTGAAGCCTTACTCGCCATCGCATGTGACAGGCAGCCGCGATGGCAGTGGCAACCTCACCATCAACTGGAAGCGGCGCACACGCATCGGCGGGGATTGGCGCGATGCGGTGGATATCCCGCTCTCCGAAGAATCAGAGCGCTATGAGGTGGAAATTTACCAAGGCGTTACGCTGAAACGCACCATCACCGGCCTGACATCACCCAGCGCCAGCTATACCGCCGCACAGCAGGTGACCGATTTCGGCTCAGCGCAAGCCAGCGTGAGCGTGAAAGTTTACCAGCTATCCACGGCGATTGGCCGCGGATATCCGAGCGCCGCTACCGTTTAACACCGCATTTCATAAGGAGAATGACCGATGGCCAATACCACCGGGCGCTTGCTGCTGCCCTATATTCTGCAATCGCAATCACAAAAGGAAGTCACGCATAACGATGCGCTGAATATCCTCGATGTGCTGATCCAGGCGGTGGTGCAGGATGTGGGCTTGAATACGCCGCCAGGCAGCCCCACCGTTGGCCAGTGCTGGGTGGTGGGCGGCTCTCCCACCGGCGCATGGGCTGGCAAAGCGAATCAAGTCGCGCAGGCGGTGGATGGCGGCGGGTGGTTTTTCGTCGCGCCTTTCAAACGGCTGAAGCTGTGGAATGAAACGGCTGATGAATATTACATCTATGATGGCACGAGCTGGATGCCGCTCGGCCTGATCATGAAGGAAACCGGCGAATATCTCCGCGTGGAGCATAAAACCGAAGATGTGACGGTGAATACCGGCGCATTTAAAGACACCACCATGTTCATTCCCGATCGCGGGCTGCTTCTCTGCGTCAATGTGCGCGTGCTTACCGCCATCACCGGCGCGACTTCCTTCGGCTGTGGTGTAGCGGGCGACACCACGAAATTCGGCAACTTCCTCGGCACGGCGGTGGATTCCACCAATATCGGCCTAATCGGCCCCACTGCTTACTACGCCAACACGCCCATTCGCCTGACGGCCAATGGCGGCAATTTCACTGGCGGGGTGATTCGAACCACCATGCAGTATCTGAAACCCCGTGGCCCATGGACTTGGTAAGGAGAAGCCTATGTTTCGTATGAATGAGCAGCGTATCCGCCAAGTGGTGAAGGAAGAAACGCAGGCGGTAATAGAGCGCAACCTGGAGCAAGCCATTGAAAAAGGCGTTTACAAGGCGCTCGCGGCCTTTGGCGCCGATGTCTACAACCCGGTGGAAATGCAAAAAGATTTTCTTTTCATGCGGGAGCGTCGTCGCGCGCAGGAAGAAACCGGCACCAATGTAAAGCGCACACTTATCACCGTTCTCATCAGCGGGCTGGCGGTGGCCTTCTGGGAAGGCCTGAAGCTCTACGTCAAACTCCAAACCGGGAGCTAATCCATGCATTACGAACATTACGACCAAGTGCCGCCCGGCGCTTGGCGGTGGCGGCATTTTGCTCCGCGCGAAATTGCCAGCAAGGGCGATGGCTCCATCCTCATCGATGAGGATGCGCTGGATAAGCTGGAATACGCCCGGCAGCTGATGGGGCAACCGCTCATCATTCTCTCCGCTTACCGCGATCCGTTTCACAACGCCAAAGTCGGCGGCGCGCCGCTCAGCCAGCACAAATTCGGAAAAGCCTTCGATATCCGCATCGCAGGTCTGGACAAGTGGCGGCTTCTCAAATGCTGCCAGCGCGCCGGTTTCACCGGCTTCGGCTTCTATTCGACCTTTTTACACGTTGATACCGGCAAACCACGAACCTGGGGGAAAGTATGGAATTCTTAATCTCATTAATTTCTGGCGGTGCTACAGGGCTGCTGGGCACGCTGATCGGCCGCGTTGTCGGCTTCTATGAAAACAAGCAGAAATTCCAGCACGAGCTGAAGCTGCTGGAGCTGCAGGCCAAGATCGGCAAGGAAGAAGCCGAGCATGAGCTGGCGGTGGCGGAAGCGAAAGCCGCCGCAGATCTGCGCGTGGCTTCTTACCGGCATGATACGGAAACCGGCCAAGGCTCGCTGTGGGTAACCAATACGCTGCGCCTTATCCGCCCGGCGCTCACCGTTGTACTGGTGATGGCCGTGATCATGCTGTGGTTTACCGCCGAGCAATTCGAAGTCGATATCCGCACGCAGGTGGTAGTGGCGATTATCTATCTGGCCACCAGCGCCGTAACCTGGTGGTTCGGTGACCGCGCGCCCATGCCAGGCAAGAGGTAATTCCTATGGGCGCACCAGTTTCTGATCAAAACGGCACTACCAGCGCGCTGACCATCAATACGGAAACCACGCTGGGCAGCGCCATCACCACTCCCGGCACTTACCAGTTGAATTTGAACACGGCGAATCTCGCCGGTGGCGGCACGCCCGATATCCTTGAGCTGCGCGTGTATGGCAAAACGCTCTCTGGCGATACTAAAGCGCTGAAGGATATCTGGACGCTGGTGGGTGGCCAAGTAGTGCCGATCATCTACACGCCGCCCTATGCGGAGGTGAATTACCTGGAATTCACTCTCAAGCAAACGCAAGGAACCGGCCGCACTTTTGGCTACAACATAGTGAAGCTGGCATGAGCAATCTCCATTTACCTACGCCCGGCATCGTTGAAACGATCGGCGCGGTGACAGGCAGCACGAGCGGCACTTCCGTTACCACCGCCAGCATCGCGCAGCTCGCCGCCGCCACCAGTTTCGATTATGACGCCATCTGCGTAAATGCCATTGGCAACAATATCAGCGCCGATGCAGCCTTGGATATTTATCTCGGCGCTTCAGGCTCGGAATACACGCTGATCGATAAGCTGCGCATCACTAAGGCGAATACCAATCCACAAGGCATCGCCGCCGTTTTACCGCTCGCCGTACCGCGCGGCAGCCGTGTTTCTGCCAAGGCTTACGGCGGCACGGTGAATACGATTATCCAAGGCATGGGCATCGGCACGCTGGGCGACCGGGGTTATAAGCGTGCCGTATCGATGGGCATTTCCTCGAATTTTGGTGTGACCATCGCGCTGGGAGCCACCGCCAATGTGCTTACATCGTGGACGCAAATTATCGCCTCAACGCCGCATCATTTCAATGGGCTGATGGTGGTAATCGGCAACGGGCAGCGCAGCGTTGCCAGCAATACTAATGCCTGGCTGGTGGATATCGCCATCGGTGCTTCCGGATCGGAGCAAGCGATTATCAAACAGCTCTACACCATGAGCTTCGGCAACACAGTTTTCTTTATGACACCGAGCTTCTTCGGGCCGTTTCCTTGTAGCATTCCTGCAGGATCGCGCATTTCGGCGCGTGCGCAGTGTAACTCCAACGGCTCTACCACTCGCAACATCGATGTAGCGGTTTATGGATTAATCAGATGAGCTGGGTTTCATTATGGCCGATGGCGATAGCCAGCGATAATGAAGCCGTTTCCAGCAATCTCGATCTGCGTTGGAATGCCATCGCTACGGTTTCAAGCGCTCTTAATGCGCAGTGGGATACGCGCAACGCAGTTGCCAAGAGCGGCGAGCTGCGGTGGAATGCCCTCAATGCTGCCGGCCGCAATTTTGATGCGCGCTATAATGTTATCGGCCTGGCTTCCGCTACCAGGGAGCTGCGCTGGAATACAATTCGCCTTATCGGCCGCGCTGCGGATTTACGCTGGAATGCCTTAAATTCCGTCAGCAGGCAGCTCGATGCGCGTTGGAATGAAATCGCGCTGACTGCGAAAAGCATCGATGCGCGCTGGAACATGGATGGCAAAACAGGCCGCTCCATTGATTTGCGCCATAATATTTCCGCCTTGGTGGCTCGCGCGCTTGATGCGCAGTGGAATACGCTCAATGCCCTGGGCCGGAATAATAGTCTGCGGTGGGATGTGCGTGCCATTGCCGCGCGGCAGCTGGATGCCCGGTGGAACGCTATCGCACTCGCGCAGCGAGCTTCAACATTGGCCTGGAATATCGCCGCTATCGTGGCGTGGCAGTCAAACCTCCGCTGGGATATCCGCCAGCTGGCCACACGCGCGCTCGATGCGCGCTGGAATGCGGTGGCGCTGGCTGCCGATACGCTAGAAGCGCGGTGGAATGCCATTGCAGGCGTGGCGGCTTCTTCCGAGCTGCGCTGGAACACCATCCGGCTGGCCGGGCGAACGCTCGATGCACAGTGGGATATGGCAAGCGCCGTGGGCGGGGTGGCGCGCTCGCTGGATATCCGCTGGAACATGCTGCAAGCGGTAGTGGATAGCGCCGAGCTGCGCTGGAATATGCAGGCTCAGGCTGGCCGTTCGGGCAATTTCCGCTGGGACACGCGCCAGCTGGTAAACAAGCCCGCAGATCTGCGCTGGGATATCAGGCAGCAGGCAATGCGCGCCCTCGATGCGCGCTGGAATGCCCTGAATGTTACCGGCAAGCCGCTACAGGCGATGTGGAATACCCGCCAGTTGGTGGGCGATCCGCTGGAGGCGCGCTGGTCGCTGATCCAGATGGTTTCCGGCAGCGCTTCCCTGCGGTGGAACATTCTAAACAGTGTCATCCGGCAGCTGCAGCTGGCATGGCATCTTACCCAGCCGGTGCATGCCGCGCGTGAGCTGCGCTGGAATATCCTGCAGGCGATGGTTGATGAGCTGGCGCTTTACTGGCGCGGTGATGGGCAATTTCCCGATACGCCTGCGCGCCGCACGCTTGTGATCGAAGCTGAATCACGCGAAATCGAAATTTATGAGGAGCGCATCTTCTTTTTTGCCGAGGAAAGCCGTGTGCTTTTCGTGCGGCCGGAGGATCGCACGCTCCATGTAAATCCGGAAAACCGCATGGTTTCCGCTGCCATTCCCACCATTCATTAAGGAGTTTTTCATGCCTATCGCATCATCCGATATTAAATATTATCTTTCGGGCGGCTCTTCCAACACCGATCCTAATGCCGCGCTGGGCGGCGCTATTTCCAGCACGGAGATCACCGACGCCACGGTGGCGAACCTTTTCGACAATGTGAGCAGCGCCGAATCCAGCGCGGGCGATACGGAATATCGCTGCTTCTATGTGAAAAATACCCACGCCACCCTCGCGCTGCAGAGCGCCAAGGTTTACATCCAAACCAACACGCCGAGCGCAGATACTTCGGCGGAAATTGGGCTGGGCACTTCCGCCGTAAACGGCACGGAAACCTCCGTGGCGAATGAAAGCACCGCGCCGGGCAGCGTGACTTTCTCCACCGCCGCTGGTTCTGGCAATGCGCTGTCGATCGGCAATATTCCGGCTGGGCAGCATAAGGCAATTTGGGTGAAGCGTATCGTTGGCGCCGGTGCCGCGGCTTATAACGCTGACTCCGTAATTATTCGCGTTGAAGGCGACACCGCAGCTTAAAGGAAAACGCCATGCCTACGCCCATCAAAAAGCTACCAAAAGCCCCTTACGAGCTGCTGGATTATGCAGCCGATTACACAAAGGAGCTGGCGAAGGATAATGACAGCATCGCCAGCGCCTTTTGGATCGTGCCCAGCGACTCGGTTGATGGCCCAGGGAATATGGCCATCAAGCTCGCTGATAATGTGTCGGTGAATTATGATGTTGATAATCCCTCGCCGATGTACAGCCAGGGCGGCGTGGTGAATTCCACCACCAAATCCTACATCTACCTGAAGGGCGGCACGGTGGATCGGGAATACCTGCTGGAAAACCGCATGGTTTCTGCAAAAGGCAGGCGGTACAGCCGCAACATGATTATCAAGATTCAGCCGAAATCGTCCTAGCTGCTTCACGGATGGTGGAATGAAATGCCCTGCCGCTTGGCAGGGCTTTTTTTATGCCGCTGGCTGGAGTTCAGCGTAGGTGGCTGTCTTTACCTGCTGCAGCTGGCTTTGCGCTTCGATCATCAATGCTTCAGCGACTTCAATACGCAATACCCGCATGGCATCAATCAGCGCGTGCTTTATATCTTGCTGAGAGAATTGCAGCTTTTCGTTCTTATCGCGGTCAGCGAGAATATCCTCCAGCTTCACCAGCATGACTTCTGTAAAATGCGCCAGTTGGAAAGGATTAACGC
>CAZFKP010000020.1:0-5460 GCA_964518725.1 uncultured Rickettsiales bacterium
CAATCGTCCCGATGTTGCAGTGTGGCTTATTACGTTCAAATTTTTCCTTGGTCATAACTCTGTTCTCCGATGAGCTGTTCGATAGTTAATGTTAAATTTTTATCCGGTTAGGCGACTTTTTTCTTGATCTCCTCGGCCACGTTGGCAGGCACCTGCTCATAATGGTCGAATTGCATGCTGTACTGCGCCCGGCCTTGCGACATCGAGCGCAACGTGTTTACATATCCGAACATGGAGGACAGCGGCACCATCGCATCCACCACACGGGCATTGCCACGCGAGTCCATGCCGGTCACGTTGCCGCGGCGGCTGGAAAGGTCACCAATCACGTCACCCATATATTCTTCCGGAGTCACGACTTCTACTTTCATGATCGGCTCAAGCAATACAGGCCCGCATTTCGGCAAACCTTCGCGGAACGCCGCACGGGCGGCAATCTCAAACGCCAGCACGCTGGAATCCACATCGTGGTACGCACCATCAACCAGTGTCACCTTGAAATCGATGGTCGGGAAACCGGCCACGACGCCGTTGGAAAGCGAGGCTTCAAAGCCTTTTTCAACGCCCGGGACGTATTCTTTTGGCACCGAGCCACCAACGATTTTCGACTCAAATACAAAGCCTGAACCCGGAGGAAGCGGTTCGATAACCAGGTTAATTTTTGCGAACTGACCCGAACCACCCGATTGTTTCTTGTGGGTGTAATCAATATCCATTTTCTTGGTAATCGTCTCGCGGTAGGCCACCTGCGGCGCGCCAACGTTTGCTTCAACCTTGAATTCGCGTTTCATGCGATCGACGATGATCTCTAAGTGCAACTCGCCCATGCCTTTTAAGATGGTCTGGCCGGTTTCCTCGTTGGTCGAAAGACGAAGCGATGGATCTTCCGACGCTAGGCGAGACAACGCCATGCCCATTTTTTCTTGGTCAGCCTTAGTTTTTGGCTCCACCGCCAGCTCGATCACCGGCTCTGGGAATTCCATGCGCTCAAGGATCACCTGGTGATCCACATCGCACAGCGTATCGCCGGTGGTGGTGTTTTTAAGCCCTGCGAGTGCAACGATATCACCCGCATAGGCTTCTTTCACGTCTTCCCGGCTGTTCGCGTGCATGAGGAGCATGCGACCAACGCGTTCGCGGTTTTCTTTGACGGTGTTCTGAACATACGAGCCCGCTTCGATCTTGCCCGAATAAACGCGCATGAAGGTGAGCGAACCCACAAACGGGTCAGTCATGATTTTGAACGCGAGACCAGAGAATTTCTCACTGTCGTCAGCCTTACGGGTGGTCTCAGAATCGGTTTTTACATCGATGGCGGTGACCGAAGGAATATCGAGCGGGCTCGGCAGGAAGTCCACCACCGCATCGAGCATCGGCTGCACAC
Organism: uncultured Rickettsiales bacterium; assembly: GCA_964518725.1. Taxonomy (GTDB): domain Bacteria; phylum Pseudomonadota; class Alphaproteobacteria; order Rickettsiales; family SXRF01; genus JANRKF01. The sequence continues at coordinate 1,385 of CAZFKP010000020.1, forward strand.
CTTTGTTTTTGAAGGCCGCACCACACAGCACCGGCACAAATTTGAAAATTACCGTACCTTTGCGGATGCATTCTTTGAGCTTTTCTTCAGATGGCTCATTCCCAGCAAGGTATTGCTCCATCACGTCGTCATCCATTTCGACGGCGGTCTCTAACATTTTCTCACGCGCCTTCTTCGCAGCGTCCTGATACTCGGCACGGATCGGAAGGTAATCGTATTTCGCACCGAGCTCCTCACCCTTCCATACCACTTCCTGCATTTTGACCAGGTCAATGATGCCTTCAAACTTATCTTCCGAACCGATCGGCAACTGAATCACCAGCGGCACCGTACCGAGACGGTCAATCATCATTTGCACCGTGCGTTCAAAATTTGCGCCAATGCGATCCATTTTATTCACGAAGCAAATCCGCGGCACCTTGTACTTGTCAGCCTGGCGCCAGACAGTTTCGGATTGCGGCTCAACGCCCGCAACGGAGTCAAATACCGTCACCGCGCCGTCCAGTACGCGCATGGAGCGCTCTACTTCAATGGTGAAATCCACGTGGCCAGGAGTATCAATGATGTTGATGCGGTGATTATTCCAATAGCAGGTGGTCGCGGCCGAGGTAATGGTAATACCGCGCTCTTGTTCCTGCTCCATCCAGTCCATGGTCGCAGCACCTTCGTGCACTTCGCCGATTTTGTGCGATTTGCCGGTGTAATAGAGAATACGTTCGGTCGTCGTCGTTTTACCTGCGTCGATGTGCGCGCAAATACCGATGTTACGATAATCTTTGAGTGGTGTTGTACGTGGCATAAACTACTTGTTTCCTTAATTACCAGCGGAAGTGAGAGAAGGCCTTGTTCGCTTCGGCCATTTTATGGGTATTTTCACGCTTGGTGACGGCGCCGCCGCGGTTATTTGCAGCATCCATCAGCTCGCTGGCAATACGGTCACGCATGGTTTTTTCCTTGCGGGCACGAGCGGCGATGATGAGCCAGCGCAGAGCCAGCGCCAAGCGACGCTCTTCGCGGACTTCGGTCGGCACCTGGTAGGTTGCGCCACCGACCCGGCGGGAGCGAACTTCCACCGACGGCTTAATGTTGTTCAGCGCTTCGTGGAAGAATTTCAGCGGTTCAGCGCTGGTTTTCTTCTGGATGATGTCGAGCGCATCATAGCAGATGGCTTCGGATGCCGATTTCTTACCATCATACATCATGGTGTTGATAAGTTTGGTGAGTACAACATCCCCGAACTTTGCATCGGGAAGAACTTGGCGTTTAGTTGCTGCGTGACGACGTGACATAGAATCTTCCTATTATTTCGGACGTTTGGCGCCGTAAGCGGAGCGCGATTGTTTGCGATTTTTGACCCCCTGAGTATCGAGCGTACCGCGGATGATGTGGTAGCGCACGCCTGGCAAGTCTTTTACGCGGCCGCCGCGGATCAGCACCACGCTGTGTTCTTGCAGATTATGGCCTTCGCCCGGAATATAGCCGAACACTTCAAAACCGTTGGTCAGGCGTACACGCGCCACCTTACGGAGTGCAGAGTTTGGTTTCTTCGGGGTTACGGTCTTCACCTGCGTGCACACGCCGCGCTTCTGCGGACACTCCTTCAAGTGCGCGGATTTACTGCGCGTTTTGAGCGGCTTGCGGGATTTACGAACCAACTGATTGATCGTCGGCATGTTTTTTCCTTACATGAAAGTTAGTTTATTTCTTGATAATCAAGCATTTACAAGTCAATGCCCGCCATCAGGGAGCGCGTAATCTAAAGATGCGCCGCCTTCACGTCAAGCACAAATGTTTGTTTTTTTAAAAAAGTTGCAGCCAAGGCGCTTTCTTGCTTGGCAAAACACAAAAAATCGCTTACAAATCGCGGGCAATGGCTACCTGTGGTGGGCTGTCACGCGCCAAATAACAACCGATAGATTATGACCCTGAAGACGACGAACCCGTTGCGTATCAAACTCCTCTCACAAACCATTTCTGCAACCCGCGCCAGCAGAATCAGGGCAGCGTGGTTTGTTCTTGGTGTTGCCTTTGGAGTTGGCTGTAGCTCTTCGCTATCGCCGATTGCACTACCACAGTTTTTTGCGACACATGAGGAGGAATCCGCCGATGATGCGGTCGCCCTTTCTGATGCAGGTGACGAGGAAACCGTTGCACAGGATTCGGTCACGGCTCCTGAAGTTCCGGAACTCGCACCCGTCGTTACGCCCGTAGCGGAAGTCATTAATTACCCGGTGACCAAGGAGTTGGTGGTTACCAGCGGCGATACGTTCGTCACCGTGCTCGGCAAGGCCGGGGTTCCAACACAGGAGGCACATAACATACTTGATGCGATGGGCAAAAAATTTAACCCGCGCACGCTGGGCATCGGCGACAAGGTGTCGGTGGTTTTCGATAAGCCAGATGACGCAACCCAACCCGTCGTCACCAAACTATCCATGGCACTGTCGAACGTTTCGACCCTCCATGTTGAGCGCGGGGAAAAAGGCTACGCTGTCAACCAGGTAGATGTGCCGATCGTAAAAAAACTGGCGCGCGCCGGCGGGAAGATTGATTCCAGCCTCTATAATACCATTGTCGGCAGCGGCATGTCGTCAGCGATGGTGGGCGAAATCATCAAAGCCTATAGCTATGATGTCGACTTCCAGCGCGAAATCCAACAAGGCGACCAGGTGGACGTCGTGTTTGAAAAGCTGCAGACCGAAGACGGCAAGCCGGTCGGCTATGGCGACATCATTTACGCCTCACTCGATCTTGGTGACCGTGAACTCCGCATTTACCGCTATACCGACAAGCTTGGTCTTTCCGACTATTACAATGCCAAAGGCGAAAGCGTTCGCAAGGCGCTGCTGCGTACCCCAATCAACGGCGCCCGTATTTCCTCAGGCTTTGGGATGCGTAACCACCCGATCCTTGGCTACAGCAAGATGCATAAGGGCGTGGACTTCGCCGCTCCCACCGGCACTCCCATTTACGCCGCCGGTGATGGTGTTGTTAATTTCGTCGGGCGCAAAGGCGGCTACGGCAACTACCTGCAAATCAAGCATAATGCTCAATATGCTTCTGCTTACGCTCACCTGAGCCGCTTCGCCACCGGCGTCGCCCCCGGCAAAAAAGTAAAACAGGGACAGATTGTCGCCTATGTCGGTTCCACAGGTGCCTCCACCGGCCCGCACCTGCACTATGAAATCCTCTCCGGCGGAGGACAAGTAAACCCGGCAAACGTGAAGTTCAAAACCGGTACCGTGCTCGCTGGCAAAGAGCTTGCGGCCTTCAAACGCAATGTCGAAACGCTGCAGGCGCAGCTTGACAGCCTGCAAAAACCATCCGGCAAAGTGGCGATGCTGAACATCACGCCGGAGGAAGTGGCCAACTAATTCTTCACGCGCCGAAGCTAGGTCGCAGGATTAATAACAATCCCACCCTGCCAGCCGCTGACCTTGACTTCCTGGCCATCGGCAATTTCACCGGCAAGTATTTTTTCGGCCAGCCGATCCTGCAAGTTTTTCTGGATGATCCGTTTGAGCGGCCGCGCGCCATAGGTTGGGTCATAGCCAATTTCCGCCAGCCACTGGCGCGCCGGCTCGTCGAGCGTAAGCATAATGTGGCGCTCGGCAAGACGTTTGGTAAGGCGCAAAAGCTGGATATCGACAATGCTCGCCATATCCTCTTTCTGCAAGCGGTTGAACAGCACAATCTCATCCAGCCGATTCAGGAACTCCGGCCGGAACGATTGCCGCACTACGCCCATCACTTGCTCGCGCAGTTTCTTGGGAATCTCCGCATCCTTATTTTCGGCAATGAATTCCGAACCAAGGTTCGAGGTCAGCACAATGATGGTGTTCTTGAAATCCACCGTGCGCCCCTGCCCGTCCGTCAGGCGCCCGTCATCGAGCACCTGCAACAGGATGTTAAACACATCCGGATGCGCTTTCTCCACCTCGTCGAACAGAATGACCTGATACGGGCGGCGTCGGACTGCCTCGGTAATGACACCCCCCTCATCGTATCCAACATACCCAGGGGGGGCACCAATTAAACGTGATACGGCGTGCTTTTCCATGAATTCCGACATATCG
>CAZFKP010000020.1:5470-48836 GCA_964518725.1 uncultured Rickettsiales bacterium
CGACCCTGAGCAGCGCCGACTCATCGTCGAAGATGAATTCGGCAAGCGCTTTGCACAGCTCGGTTTTACCCACTCCGGTCGGGCCAAGAAACAGGAACGAACCGATGGGGCGTGACGGATCATCTAGCCCTGCCCGCGCCCGCCGCACGGCATTGGACACAGCAACCAGCGCTTCCTCTTGACCCACCACACGGCCACGCAGGGCATCCTCCATTTTGAGCAGCTTGGCACGCTCGCCTTCAAGCATTTTTTCCACCGGAACCCCCGTCCAGCGCGAGACAATCGAGGCGATGTCTTCGGCAGTCACCGCTTCCTGCAGCGTTGCCGATTCACCGGCTTTCTCGGCTTCTTTCAATTGCGCCTGCAATTTCGGCAGCATCCCATACATGATTTCGCCGGCACGCGCCAGATCGCCGCTACGCTGCGCCACATCGCGCTCCTGCGTCAGTGCATCAATTTGCTCTTTCAATTTCTGCGCCGATTGCAATTGCGTTTTTTCAGCCTGCCAACGTGCCGTGAGGTCGGCGCTTTCCTTTTCCCACACCGCCAAATCTTTCTCAAGCTTCACAAGCCGGTCTTTCGACGCGGCGTCATCCTCTTTCTTCAGGGCTTCGCGCTCGATTTTCGCCTGGATGATTTTGCGGTCAAGCTCGTCCAGCTCCTCCGGCTTGGAATCAACTTCCATGCGTAGCCTTGCCGCCGCTTCATCCACCAGGTCGATGGCCTTATCAGGCAGGAAACGGTCGGTAATGTAGCGATTGGAAAGTGTCGCGGCCGCCACAATCGCGGCATCGGCGATACGGATGCCATGGTGAAGCTCGTATTTTTCCTTGAGGCCACGCAGGATGGAAATCGTATCTTCCACCGTCGGCTCCTCAATGAATACCGCCTGGAAACGGCGGGCGAGCGCAGCATCTTTTTCGATGTATTTGCGGTATTCATCGAGCGTCGTGGCGCCAACACAGTGCAGGTCGCCGCGGGCAAGTGCCGGTTTCAAAAGGTTGGAAGCGTCCATCGCGCCATCGGTTTTCCCAGCACCAACCAGCGTATGCAGCTCGTCAATGAATAGCACCACCTCTCCTTCTGCGGCGTGAATTTCGTTCAGCACCGCTTTCAGGCGCTCTTCAAATTCACCGCGGAATTTAGCACCCGCAATAAGCGCGCCAAGATCAAGCGACAACAGCCGCTTGTCGCGCAGGGTCTCGGGCACGTCGCCCGCAACAATCCGCCGCGCCAGACCTTCGGCGATGGCGGTTTTGCCCACGCCTGGCTCCCCGATCAGCACCGGGTTGTTTTTCGTGCGGCGCGACAGCACCTGCATGGTACGGCGAATCTCCTCGTCGCGGCCAATGACCGGATCGAGCTTGCCTTCTTTGGCCATAGCCGTGAAATCGCGAGTATATTTTTTGAGCGCTTCAAACTGGCTTTCCGCACCCGTCGAATCGGCCACCCTGCCCTTACGCATCTCGCTCACCGCCGCTTCCAGCTTCTGCGGCGTTACGCCGGAGGATTCAAGTACCTTGGTATGCATAGCTACCGCTTGCAACAAGCGCTCGGCGGTCACGTAGCTGTCACCAGCCTTTTCCGCCAGCTTTTCAGCGCTATCCAGCAGTTTGGCAATTTCGCCGGTCAGGTAGAGCTGGCCGCTGCCGCCCTCCACCTTCGGTTGCGAGGCGAGCGCCTGTTCGGTGCGCAACTTCGCCTGCTCGAAATCCCCCCCCACGGCGCGGATTAACCTCGCCGCAAGCTGCTCCCTGTCATGCAGCAGCGCATGTAGAACATGCTCGGGCTTGAATTGCTGGTGCGAACGTTTCAGCGCCTCCTGTTGTGCAGCCTGGAGGATGGATTGTGATTTTTCAGTATATTTTTCAAGATTCATGGTAATCTCGGATGGTTAGGTTATCGGTAAGGGATATATGGTGCGCGCATTTCAGTTCATCAAGTTGCTACTGGTTTTTTGTTTAGCCTCTATGCCTGCCGCAGGGGAAGAACTCCTTGTACCGCTTAGTTTTTCTGGCACTTACGTTTTTACATTATCGGGCATTCCTTTCGGCAAGATCAACCTTCAGCTTACCCAGGATAAAGTACGTTACAGTGCCGTAAGCGACGTTAAAACGGTGGGCATCGCCCGGATGTTCGTCGAGCATGACAGCCACACCACCTCGGAAGGCTGGGGCAGAGATTTTCTGTATGACGCGGTAGATTACAAAAGTAACTACAGCACACGCGGCAAACCAAAAACCGCCCAGTTCAGTAAAAAAGACGGCGTGATGTTCGCCGATAAAGTGACCCCACCCGATGATCGCAAGAACCGTCCGGCCGTCGCCCTCACTGACAAATCGAAGGCCTTTGACCCGCTTGCGCTGGCAGCCGGCATACGGGTGGCGCTGGCACGGGTGTTGCAAAACGACAGCAAGAAATTCTCGCTCGATTACTATGATGGGCGACGACTCACTCGCGCCACTTTCAGCTATGAAGGCGAAAAAAACATTCGCATTAAAGGTGTGAAGTACCCGGCCTATGCCGTGAATGCAACGCGCACGCCCTTGGCCGGTTTCACGGACAAGGAGCTAAAACGCATGCAGGAACCGGAGCCGACGCTCACCATTTACTTCTCCCGCGACGAGCGGCTGGTTCCCCTGCGGCTTGATGTAATGATCGGGATGCTGCTCGCCAGCGCCACCCTTAAGATGTAGCCCCATGAGTACCCACGCCACCATGTCCCTTGAAGAAGCTCAGCAAGCCGTCCGTGCATTCGGGCAATTGATTGGGAAATGGAAAGACGAGTATCGTGACAGCATCGAGCAAGCCGCGACCTACATGCGCTTATTTTTTGCAAAAAGCAAATTGACAGTCGATAGCGCTACACTCCTGCAACAATCGTCGGAGAAACTCATGAAAGCACTAGATGACATCGAACGCATCGGCAAGACAGTGCAAAATGATCCGGGAGTCTTATCGCCCGATGATGCCACGCTCCTGAAACAACGGTTCCAAGATGTACGCACTACCCTTGGCGTCTTTAAGTGCTTCGCCCGTATGATGGATGATACCTCTAACGCAGAAGCGGGTGTAGAGCAAATGCTGCTGGACGAAAGCATTGATCATTGGAGACAGATACTAGATCACCGCGAACAAAAAAACCTTGAGCGAGCGCTCGATGTATTGACAGGCGGCTCTAGCCAGCTGGGCACGCTGGGTTAGGTGACATAGCCGTTAGTCAGCGGGAACCGGCGGTCACGGCCAAACATCATCGATGAGATTTTGACACCGGGGCAGCTTTGGCGGCGCTTATATTCACTGATACGCACCAGATGCAGCACACGCGCTACCACAGCCGCATCAAAACCCGCCGCAATAATTTCCGCGGCAGATTTCCGGCCTTCAATATGCAGCGCAAGTATCTGGTCGAGCAATGCGTATTCCGGCAGTTGATCGGAGTCTTTCTGACCCGGCTTCAGCTCGGCGGACGGTGCCTTGGTCAGGCAGCGAACGGGAATCACTTCCCCCTGCGCGTTGCGCCAGTTGGCAAGCTGATAAACCTGTGTTTTGTACACATCCTTGATCGGGTTATACCCCCCACAGGCATCTCCATAAAGGGTCGTATACCCCACCGCAATTTCGGATTTGTTGCCGGTGGAAAGCAGCATCGCCCCGGTTTTATTGGAAAGCGCCATCAATATCTGGCCACGGATACGCGCCTGAATATTGCCACCCATCGCCACATCCTGCATCCAGTCCACCGTGACCATCCCGCCGGATGCTGCCGGTGAGGGAATGGTTGAAAATACCCCGGAAAGCGTTTGCTGGTAAGTATCCATGGCCGGAGCAATCGGGATCGTATCGGTATGGATGCCCAGTAATTTTGCGGTTTCAAGCGCATCTTCGGTGCTTTCTGCACTGGTGTAAGGAGACGGCAGCAGCACGCCGCGCACACGGTCGCGCCCCAACGCATCGACCGCAACCGCCGCCGTGACCGCCGAATCGATGCCGCCGGAAAGGCCGAGCAGCACGCTGTTAAACCCGTTCTTATTGATGTAATCGGCAAGACCCATGCCCATCGCCTTCCAGATGGCCTGTTCTTCGGAAAGCGGCTCGACACGGTGCGGCTGTTCTTCCACCCCGCCAACCTTAAGCGGCGAGCGCACCACATGCAGAACCTGTTCAAACTGCGGCGCTTCCGACATTACATAGCCACTGGCATTGATAATAAACGACCCGCCGTCAAACACGATATCATCCTGCCCGCCCATCATGTTGACATACACCACAGGGGTATGTGCGACCTGGGCGGCAAGAGCCGCAATTTTTTTGCGCGCTGCCAGCTTCCCCATCTCAAACGGCGAGGAATTAATCACGACAATCATTTCGGCATGCTGGCGCGCCACGTCCTGCGTGTATTGCAAATGCCAGATATCCTCACAGACAAGCAGCGACAGGCGCACACCATTCCACTCAAATACTTTGGCGGCATGGCCAGGAGTAAATAAACGTTTTTCGTCAAATACCCCATAGTTCGGCAGCATGATCTTGAAATGGATGTGCTGAATACGGCCATTCGCTGCGAATACCGCCGCATTGTAGACCGCGCCGCTTTCTTCCCACACCGTACCAAAAATCAAGCCCGCTTCGGTCGTCGCCGCTGCCAGCGCCCGCGCTTCCTTCATCGCTTCCGCCCTGAACGCAGGCACCAGCAGCAAATCTTCGGGCGGATAGCCAACCAGCGACAGTTCCGGGCAAATAACCAGCGACGCACGTTTCTCCGCCGCCGATTGGTAAGCGGTCAGGATTTTCTGGGCATTGCCAGCAATATCGCCGACGACCGGATTAAGCTGCGCGAGGATGATGTTCGGCTGTTGCATGAGAATCCATTATAAAAGTTTTTCAAGTTCCGGCAGCACGGTTTCCCATTCGCCGACCAGGCCGTAATCCGCCACCTCGAAGATCGGGGCGTTTTCATCCTTGTTGATGGCGACGATGATTTTGCTGTCTTTCATGCCGGCCAGATGCTGGATCGCACCGGAGATCGCAACCGCGACATAAAGCTCGGGTGCCACGATTTTTCCGGTCTGCCCGACCTGGTAATCGTTGGGCACGAACCCGGCATCCACCGCAGCGCGGGATGCGCCGATCGCGGCTCCTAACTTGTCGGCAAGGCGCTCGATATGCTTGAAGTTCTCAGCACTGCCCATGCCACGCCCACCGGAAACCACCACCCGCGCCGAGGTCAATTCCGGGCGTTCGGAGCTGCTTGCCTGCAGTTCGACAAAGCTGGAAAGACCGCTGTCTGCGAGCGGCGCGAGCGTTTCCATGGCAGCGGCGCCACCATTCCCCGCCGCAGCAAACGCCGCCTGCCGCACTGTGACGACCAGCGGCGAAACCGGCGCTTTCACGGTTTCGATGGCATTGCCCGCATAGATCGGGCGCTTGAACGTATCGGGCGCGAGCACCGCGATAATATCCGACACCTGAACCGTATCGAGGAGCGCCGCTGCCCGTGGCATGATGTCTTTCCCTGTCGTCGTCGCAGTGGCGAGAATGTGCGAATAATCATTGCCAATGCTCGCAACGAGCGGTGCGATATTTTCCGGAAGCGGCCAAGCATAGTGCGGCGCATCCGAATGCAGCACTTTGCTCACACCCGCAATTTTTGCAGCCTGTGCTGCCGCCTCACCCGCATTGTGGCCTGCGACGAGAATGTGAACCTCACCGCCGATTTTCGAAGCCGCCGTCACCGCGTTGCGCGTAGCGGTGGAAAGTGAGCTGTTATTATGTTCGGCGAGGATAAGAATGGTCATTAGCCATGCCCCATAAAAGTTTCAGTAATTTCCGGCATAATAGGGACCAGCAGTTCACGGAATCTTTTTTCTACCCCTACTATGGCCTCCGCAGTAACGGAGAAATCTTTTGGATTTTCACCAAACAACGGAGGGTTATTCGCATCCATATTTTGATAAATATGCGCAGCTCTTTTCAAAGCATTTAATCCGAGTTGAACTTCTCCTATAATACGTTGCCTGCTAAATCCTGCCTTGCCTGCTAAAGACTCTTCTCTAACATTCGCATTTTGGTCGCCTAATATATTCACTTGCCAATAGAGGTGATCAAGACGCTTCGCCAATTCTAGGTCGGCGACTTTGGGATTACCTAAATAAAAATAAGAGGATAACATTCTAATCACCGCCAGAGGATTGTGCTCCCCCCCCCCCGATTGCAACCACACTATTTAAATATTCATTGATTGCAGTGAATTTTCTCATCTAAATCACCCGCGCTTCATTTTTTAGCTTATCCACCAGCTCCGCGACGTCTTTGACTTTTTTACCACCGCTGCGTTTTTTCGGTTCCTCGAATGCTTCATGCGCGAAGCGAAGCGCGATATCCACCCCAAACTCACCCACAGCGATTTTCTCCAGCGGCTTGCTGCGCGCCTTCATAATATTTGGCAGCGCCAGGTGGCGCGGCTCATTCAGGCGCAAATCGGTGGTGACGATACATGGCAGCGGCAATTTCACCGTGACCAGCCCGCCATCGATTTCACGGGTGACGGTCGCCGCACTGTTTTCAATCACCACTTTGGAAGCAAACGTTCCCTGCCCCCAATTTAGAAGCCCCGCGAGCATCTGGCCGGTTTGGCTGGCATCATCATCAATCGCCTGCTTGCCGATAATGACCAGTTGCGGCTGTTCTTTTTCGACAAGCGCTTTTAAAAGTTTGGCCGCACCGAGCGGCTGAATTTCGCTGTCGGTATGGATATGCACGGCGCGATCCGCCCCCATGGCGAGCGCGCTGCGAAGCTGTTCCTGTGCACCATCATTGCCGATGGTCACCACGACGACTTCCGTAGCAACACCCTTTTCTTTCAGCCGCACCGCTTCTTCGACAGCGATTTCATCAAATGGGTTCATCGACATTTTGACGTTGGCCAGTTCAACGCCCGACCCATCCGCCTTCACGCGAATACGCACGTTGTAATCGACCACCCGCTTGACAGAAACAAGGATTTTCATGGGTTTAGGATAGCAAAGAGGCGTAAATTATCTGTTAATGCCCGGCACCCACAATACGTCATCCGCCCCATTATTATTGGCGGCGCGCGCCAGCACGAACAGGAAGTCTGACAGCCGGTTCAGATAGCGTATCGCCTCGACGTTTACCGACTCTTTTTCGGCCAGTTCGCAGGCCAGGCGCTCAGCACGGCGCACCACCGTGCGCGCCACGTGCAGCTGGGCGCTGGCCGCCGACCCGCCGGGCAGAATAAAGGAATCCAGGGGAGCCATCTGCTCGTTCATCTGGTCGATCTCGTTTTCGAGCCGCAGCACCTGCGCCGGAATGATCCGCAGCGCCGTATCCTTGCCCTCCGGGTAAGGTGTTGATAAATCAGCGCCAAGGTCGAACAAATCCTGCTGAACACGCTGCAACATCACGTCATGGGCGCTCCCACGCGCCACATACACACGGGCAACGCCGATGACACTATTGGCTTCATCAACGTCACCATAGGCCGCCACGCGCAAATCATGCTTTTTGCGCCGCGTTCCATCCACTAAGCCGGTATCGCCACCATCCCCCGTACGGGTATAAATCTTGTTCAGCTTCACCATGCGTCAGCTTGCACCCAGCACAAACATGAACGCCAGCATCAGAAGCGCAAGCCCCTGCATGCCCACCCGGCTGAACATCAATCTATTTCCGTATTTGGTATTGGCTTCACCGCCTGCCGCCATGAGTGCAATGCCTGCAATCAGCACCCCAAACGTTACGAGCATCAACACAACGACGATATAATCACCGACTGTCATACTACAGCTCCCGTCCGATCCCTTATGATTTTTGTAGTCGTCTTTTGGGATCTCAAGTGAAAATTCTTGTAGTACAATTTTTATGAACTATCAACCCAAGACTCATGCTGCAAGGCAGCAATTATGAGGCTTTGCGTTTGGAGAGTTTCAGCACATAGGTTTTGCTGCAGTACGGACACACGATCTGCCCCTTCGATGCATCAATATGCAGGTAGACGCGTGGATGCCCAAGTGTGCCGCCACCGCCGTCGCAAGCGACCTCCGGGTGGTGGGTTTCGATCAGTTCAAAGGATTTCATGGAAACCACCTATAGCGCACAGCGCTGCCGGAATCAATTGTCAAAAATGAAGCGCGGCCCAGAGGCCACCGCCGGTTGCACATCGGCCACATGAATAACTTTCGCGCTCTGGATATGGCTTGGCACCGAGCCTTGCGGCATTTCAACCCCTGCCTTGGCCTGAACCACCGGCACCGGCGCTGTATCATCCACCACGCTGATGCTCGGCCGAATCACCAGCACGCCATTATCGCGCACGGCAACTTTATTATCTACCGACCGCACCGAAATGGAATTCATGCGAGTCTTACTATTATCAGCCACAACCGTTGGTTTAACAGCGATCACTTTTGGCTCAGACGCCGATACGAGCGTTACCGGAGGAGCCGGAATCTCTTTTTCCGCCAGCGCCGCCACCGTGCTTTCGGGGATCGCCGCTTTCGCCTCACGCAGGCGCTCGATGATGTTTGTCCAGCGGTCATAAACACGGCTGACATATTCTGTGCCACGCGAGGGAGTTTTCGAGTGATAATTAGCCGAAGCCTGTTTCCACGATTTATTTTCCTCATAGAGTCCGCGCAGGAAGGCCGCGCCATAGGCCACATTCGCTTCCGGATCAAACGCCTCATCGAGATTGGAAAATGCGTTTGGGTGGTGGATGAGATTTACCTGCATGCAGCCAACGTCGATGCTGCGGGCACCCTGCGCCTGGAAACGGCGCACGGCAGCGATCGCTTCCTGTTTGGTGTCGTAATAATGCCCCTGGCCTTCAACATTGATCGTCCATGGCCATGGCAGGGTGATTTTCAGGCCGTTATGGTAGCGGCCGGATTCGGTGGCGGAAATCGCCGACAGCAGATGCATGGGAATGCCGAATTGACGCTCATAGCGCGCCAGATTACGGGTGCATTGCTTGGCGCCTTCAATTTGGGCATCAATTTCCTGCGCGGAAACCGCCGAGGCCAGGAGCACGCCCACGAAGCCAAGCGCCGATATGGTAAGGTTTTTTTTCATCTGCCTGCGGTCTATTCAAGAACCGTACCAACTGGTGGTACAATTCCCACCCTACGCCTGAATAGTTAAGGATATGCTAATCCTTAATTTTCTTGCCGCCAACCAGAGGAAGTTCAGCATATCCAGCTATAAAATATGGATAATATGCAAAAATGACACCGCGTTCATAAAACACCCGGCTGGGATTCACTGAATTGTAACACAAATCTAAGAAGATGCGGGGTATAGTTGGTAGTGTAACAAACCAGAGGATTAGGTTATGGCGGCGAGTTCAGAAACGATTAAACGCATGAGCAATGCGCTCAACCTTGGCGACAACGGCCTTCAGGCAGATGGCGACACCGTGTTCCTGAAACACTGGTTCAGCAATGAAGATGATGCACGCGATGCAGTCTCACTACTTGAAAAACTCGACAATTGGAAAGCTCCTTCTGGCCTTGGCTTAAGCGGCATCAACACCGTGGCCTATTCGCGCTACGTTAAAGACAAAGGCTGGGAAGTCTTCATTGAAGGCAACAAGCCAGGCGGTGATTTCGAGCTGATCTCCCGGAGGAAGCCGGAAGAAATCCAAAAGCTGGTTGGAACAGGCTTGTCCAACATCATCGGCAAGGATGCCGACCGCAAACAACAAAAAAGCGATGCCAAGCAAGAAGCTGTCGCCGCGAAGCAGGAGCTTGCACGGAACGCCTCGGAATACAAAACCGCATTTGACACCGCCTTCCAGGAAAGTGGTATCGAAAACGGATTGGTCTATGAAGCGCAGGCCGATGCCAATGAACTGGCCAGAAAAATCAATAAATTCAAAGCCTCTGTTACCAACATCGGCCCCATCGCTTCCGTTAAAAAAGCGGATGGGAAGTGGGTGGTAAACCTCAGCCCGGATAAAGCCTATCATTATCGGGATGACAGGCCGATTGATGGCATCATCGACATGGTTCGCGAACATCGCGAGGCAGTGAACCTCGTCGCCGCAAACAAGGCTCCGCTCGTGACGGAGCTTGAAGGGCGCATTGGTATCAAAACCGCTCGCAACCAGGAAATTTATACCGTTACCAACCCTCCGCTGACGCCAGGAGAAGTAAGCGAACTCACTCCTAAAATCAATGCGATCATTCCCGGACTCGCCTCAGAAAGCGCGGGTAGGCTGGTGATCAATGAGCGCGTGCTCCGCGATACAACCCTCAACGGCCTGAGTGTCGAAAAACTCGGCATGCTTGATGCGGTGCAGAAAAGAATTGCGGGCATCACCGACCGCACGGAAACAGAGCAAGCTGCGGCCGACAGGATCGCAGACTATCAGTCTGCACTCGATGCCATGCCCGCACTGCGCGAGTCCGCCACCGCGCTGGTGGGGGATGCGAAAAAGGCTGCCGTCAAATGGGGCGCTGCGAATGATTCGCTGAAAGAAATAACCGCCGAGCAAACTGCCGCACATGCGGAAGTCACGCGCCTTGATGGGATCATCGCGCAGGCAACTGGTAATAAGCAAACAGCGTCGGATTCTGTCTTGGCTACAAAAGCAGCGCTTGAGGCTGCAAAAACAGAAGCCGAAGCGGCAAAGAAAGCAGCCGACGATGCGAAAGTTACGCTTGAAGCTGCAGAAAAGGCCAAAGAAGATAATGGGGATAAAGCAAAAAGTGCAGCTTTGGAAAAAGCAGCGGACGAAGCGAAAACCCTGAAAGACGCCAAAGATACTGAGGCAAAAGCAGCGGCTGAGAAACTCACCGCAGCCCAAAAAGCTGCGAAGGACGCAAATGATAAAGAAACGACCTTAACCGGTACATTAGACACAACGACCGAGGCGCTTAAGAAGGCACAGAATGATTTGCGGGAAAAAACAACCGCTTTTACCAATGCTCAAACTGCATTAGAGGCAGCAAAAACAACGGCCGAAAATGCGAGCGAAGCAGCAAACGAAGCGATTGCACGCGTCACCACCGCAGAATCGGCATTGCCAAAACTGTTTGAAGCCGCAACAAAAGCAGCCGAAAAAGCCAACATAGCAGAGCGCCCCGCAGCGGTGCCGACATACCCTGCCATTGAGAAGCCGCCAGAAGGCATGCTCGCCTCGGGCGTCACTTCGGGCAGCGCTCCCGCGGCAGGCGCTCCAGCTCCAGCAGCGGATCCAGTGAAAGCAACTGCTGTCGGCACAGCCCCCGGCGTGACGCGCGACCCAGCTGATCCGAGCGCACCAGCTGATCCAAATGCACAACCCGATCCGAATACGCTTGAGGGTGGCGCGCCCGACATCATGCAAGCCGGTGCTGGTGGCACTAATAAGAAGCCACCCGCTGAAAAACCCACCGGCGGCAATGTCGTCGATGAGAATAAATTCGGCATGGGCGCTGGCCTCATCGGCATGCTGCTCATGATGTTCATGGGCATGGATCCGATTGTCGCCATCCTCGGCGCGCTGATTATTGCCGTCGCCGCAAGCGCCTTTGGCGATGAAAACGGCTTCATGAGCAAGATGGGCTTCGGCATGGCTGGCAAATCACCAGAAAAAGGCAAAGGCCAGTTCACCCATATCGCCGTTGCCCGTGAAAATGCAAAAGGCGAAGCCGTGGAGATGGTTGACGACCAAGGCACCAAGGTACCCACCCCGGCGATTTACATCGACAAGGACGGCAAAATTGTTGAAGACACGACGCAAGCCGTGTTTGCAGTGAACGGGAAACTGTCAGGCGACAAGAAAACATTCGAGGTCACTTCATACCAGCCGATTGATAAAAACGGTGCGAGAGACGCCGTGCCTGCTCCAGCCGACCTCAAGATTCCAGTCGTCAGCCAGAAGGTTGGTGAGGACATGTTGTATGCGGTCGCCGTGGCTGAAAACCTTGCACCGGTGGTCACGAAACTTTCCCAAAACGAAAGCAAACGTGTCATTGATGCAATCACCAAAGATGGCAAGCTTACGAAAGATGAGCTGACTCCTTACGATACGAATAAGGATGGCAAGCTTTCCAAAGATGAAACTCCAGAAGCCTTGAAAGCCCATTATGACGCGTTGCTGACACAAACCGCAAAAACGGGCGAGCCAGCGCCCACCGAAATCAACCTCAATAACATTCAGGCACCGCTCAACCTGCCGCAGCAACAATCTGCGCCAGGCGCGGCACCGAATAAATAGAGCGCTCTGCCCCCGCGCACCATGCGGGGGCAGGCTCGCTTAGTAGTTCGCTTTCACGCCGACATACAACCCGCGCCCCGGTTGGCCAAAGCCAGACACTTCCTCGTAACGCTTATCCAGCACATTTTCGAGCCGCGCATAGACGCTCGCATTCGGGTGCACCTTGTAGCTAGTATTCATATCCATCACTGTGAACCCCGGGATGCTAACCAGTGCCGAATCCGAATAGCGGAAGTCGCGGCGGGAGCCGGCATAGCGCACATTCATCCCGACATCGCCCTTGTCGCTATATTGGTAGCTGGTGCCGAGGGTGAACTGATGCTTCGGGCGCCTCAGCAGTTCGGTATTATTCTTGCGGTTTGAGGTCAGGGTATAGCTATGCGCCGCCGACACCGTAATGTCCCTCATCGGCCGCAGGGTCAGGCTGCTTTCAACCCCTTCGGTGCGTGCCTTGCCGACATTGATAGTCGGAAACAACGGCGGGCCGCCAAACCCGATCAGGTCGGTGATAGTGTTACGGAAGACGGTCGAACCGAAGACCACCTTATCCCCGAACAGCGATTGCTCAAAACCGGCATCCCAACCTTTGCTTTTTTCTGGCCCAAGCTCCGGGTTGCCGGAAGTCGGATCGAAAAGCTGCGACAGCGACGGCGCCTTGAAGCCCGTGCCATAGCTTGCTTTCAAACGAGTGCCGGTTGTTGTAATGTTGTAACCAGGCGCCACTTTCCAGGTGAATTCCTTGCCGAACGCCTGGTGGTCATCGAGGCGCGCACCGTAATTCACAAAGAAATCCGGTGTGATGCTAAAACGATCTTCAGCAAACACCGCCATGTTATCGACGTTCTGCTGGGCAACCGACGACGACTTGAAATAATCGGTGTAAGCTTCCACCCCGATGGCAGTAATGTGGTTGGGAATCAGCTTCAGATGGTGAATCCAATCCACCGTATCGCGCCGACCCTTGAAATACTGGGAGCCAAAAAACGGCGTGAACATTGAATCAAAATATTCGGTGGTGTAATCACGATTGACGTTCAACGTCGATACCCCCAGCTCCTGCACCCATGCACCGTCGAGCATCGACAGCTCCCCCGCTGCGCGTAGGTTGATCTGACGGTTGTCAGCACTGGGCAACAGATCATCATCCGGGCGGGCGCCACCGCCGCCGATGCTGCCAACCGAATCGAGATCCGTATCGGTGCGGTTGTAACGCCCGTTCAGCTTGGCGGTAAAGTTATCGGTAAGCCGGCTCGCCACATTCACCGACAGGGTATAGGTATCGTTGCCATCTTTTTCACGGCCGCCGAATTCCTTGTCGAATGCGGAGATGCCATTGGTATAGCTCTTGCCAACGGAGACGCTGTACGATGTCGTCCCCACCGAACCGGTGGTTCCAAGCTGGAATTTGCTGCTGTTGTAGCGGCCATATTCCGCCAGCGCCGTATATTTCGGCGCACCGGTACTTTTTTTGCTGACGATATTGATGACACCACCAAGCGCCTGCGAGCCATACAGCGTGCTTTGCGGGCCACGCATGACCTCGATACGCTCGATATTATCGGTGGTCAGGTTCGAGACATCAAACGCCGTCGCCGGGTCGGAAGGGTCGTTTACCACCACCCCGTCAATGACCACCAGCACATGGTTGGAATTGGTGCCGCGCAGGAAAATGCGCGACGTCTGTCCGACACCGCCGCTGCTCGCCACCGATATGCCCGGGATGCCGCGCAGCACATCGACCACCGTCAGCTTGTGCTCGCGCTCAATCTGAGCACTACTCACCACCGTGACACTGCTGGCCAGCTGGTCAATCGGCGTATCGCTACGGGTGGCGTTGATGGTAACATGCGGCGGGCTACCGCCACCACCGGGAGAATCGGAAGTTTCCGCAAACGATGCTAACGGATAAAGTGCGGTGGAAAGCAACCATAAAAAAGATGGAATTCGCATAAAAGCTCCTTACGTGTTGGGTGACGAACATGCACCGCCCGAACATTCAGGCGGCACAGCGTCACCACGTAAGAAGATCACCCGCCACCAATGCAGCAGGAGAACCAACCTTCCAGGAACTTCCCGTCCCAGCCAGTCGCGTGACACTCAAGTGGCAGGTCTCCTGACTTGCGGGTCGCTGCGTTGTTATTGTCTTCCCAGTTGCCCAGTGACGTAGTTCATAACAACGCTCGCCGCTTACAGTTGCGGGAACAGCGGGGGAGTTGCACCCCCTTCCCTTTTGATTCCTTTCGGAAACCACTTGGGTCGGTCTTAGACCCGTGGATGACGGCTGTCAATCACGTTGTTTGAGTATCCAGCGCGCAATATCGGCGATGACCGACTTTCCCTGAAGGTCGCGGGTCAGCATGTGGTAGCCATCATCGTAATAGATGGCCTGCACCGTTCCGCTGAATCGTGGTTTGATCGCATCGATCGGCGCCCGTGGGATCACCTGATCTTTGAACCCATAGAGCATGAGGGTTCTGATCCGCACTTGTTCTGGCGAGCGGTAAGCGTTATCCATCAGGTGTGTCAGCCCATAAATTGTATCAATACGGGTGGCTTTGATGACCAGCGGATCCCGCCCCAGACGCCGCAACATCGGGATGTTGTTGCTCGCCAGTATTTTCAGCCCATCACCGGTAACCTTATACCCCGGCATGGTATGCGCCGCCAACCACAGCATGGAAGGGTAAATCACCGGCATATATTCATGCCCCCAGACCGCTGGCGCGCTTAGTATCAGCCCGGAAACCGGCAGTTCACGCCGGGATGCAGTAATGAGCACAACGGCGCCCCCCATGCTTTCGCCCATCAGAAAAATTGGGGTATGGTGATAACGCGCCGCAAGCAGATCTACAAGATCACCCGCATCCCGTACCAGATTATCCTCACCCGCCCAGATACCGGTCTGCGGCGAAGCGCCAAATCCGCGCTGATCATAGGCATAGAGCGCGATACCCCGGCGCTTGAAATAATTACCGGTATCGGTGAAGGCGTTGCTGTAATCATTGAACCCATGCAGCGCGACAACAATCGCTTTCGGGCGCACTTTCGGTTGCCAGACGCGCAAGGGCAAATCAACCCCGTCAACCGTATGGTAAATGCCTGCACTGATGGCCGCAGGCTGAAAAGCAGGACGGAAATCCTGCTCCCGGGGCGCACACGCCACCAGCAACAGCACAACGATCAGGAATACAGATTTTTTCATTTACGGAACCCGGTGGCAACCACATAAATTTCCGATGAATCGGAACGGCTCGCCTTCGGCTTAAAATGCTTCACATGGGCAAAGCTTTTTTTCATGTGAGCGAGCAGCTCTTTTTCCGCCCCGCCTTGGAACACTTTGCCGACAAACGCTCCACCCGGCACCAGCACTTCGCACGCAAACTGCACCGCCATTTCAAGCAGGCTCATGATCCGCATGTGATCGGTGGCGGCGTGTCCAGTGGTATTGGGTGCGATATCCGAAAGCACCACATCCACCGGATGTCCCATCAGGGTATTTCTAAGAATCTCCGGCGCGTCGTCAGCCGAGAAGTCATGGGTAATCAGTATAGCGCCGGCAATGGTTGGAACTTCGAGTAAGTCCATACCCACCACCCGTATATCATTACCGCTGGATTTGGTGCGCTTTACCGCCACCTGCGACCACCCCCCCGGCGCACACCCAAGATCGATCACCCGCTTGCCAGGTTTCAACAACTGGAACTTGTCGTCAATCTCAATGATTTTGTAAGCTGCGCGCGAACGATACCCCTCCTTCTTAGCCAGACTGACATAGGGATCGTTCAATTGCCGTTGCAGCCATTTGGTAGACGAAGGCTTGCGTCCACGCGCCGTCTTCACCCGCGTTTTCTCCTGCCGCTTGCCACCGAGGTTATTCGTCTTATCCACCATGCGGCGTACTCCGGGATAACGACAGGATGATTCCCTCACGGACACCGCGATCAGCGATAGTAATGCTGCCTTCCGGCATGAGGTTGCTGATCGCTTCAAAGATCGCGCAGCCGGAAATAATGAAGTCCGCACGCTCCATGCCGATGCAGGGATGGTTGAACCGCTCCGATGGGCGCATCGCCAGCAGCCGCTTTGTAACGGTGCGAACTTCGGGAATTCCGATCGTCAACCCGTCAATACGGGAGCGCTCATAGCGCGGTAAGTCAAGGTGGATGGCGGCGAGCGTCGTCACCGTGCCGGAGGTAGAAAGAAACTGGAATTCACCGGACTCAAGTACCGACTGAATGTGGGGTGCCTGTGTAAACGGTGCAATGCGCTCTTCCATGTAGGCAACCATGTCCTCATAGACACGATCGATAAACGCGCTGCCACCAAACTTGTCGGCCAGGTTCATCACCCCATAATCCACCGACAGCCAATCGGTAATCTGACGGGTGTCGTTATCATCCGTATGCACCCACATAATCTCCGTTGAACCGCCCCCAATGTCGAACACTACCGCCTGCTTATGCTCCTCCGCAAGCAGCGATGAACAGCCAAGAAACGCAAGCCTGGCTTCTTCTTCGGTGTTGATGACGTCAATTTGCATGCCGGTTTCGGCCTGAATGCGCGCCATAAAATCCAAGCTGTTCGCGGCACGGCGGCATGCCTCGGTTGCGACGAAACGTGACGCGGCGATGTTGAATTTTGAAAGCTTTTTCTGGCAAATGCGAAGCGCCGCCAGCGTCCGCTCCATGGCGTCTTCCGACAAAACGCCGGACGCGCTCACGCCCTCACCTAAGCGGACAATCCGCGAGAAACTATCATGCACCTGCAAATGCGGCACCAAGGAGCCGCTTATTTTCTCGAGCGATGCAACGAGCAACCGGCAATTATTTGTCCCCAGATCCAACGCGGCGTAGACAGGCTCGCCCGATCCCACGCCGTTGGCGTGCGGCGAATTCGTAGGCTGCGACATAATGACATTCCGCGGGCGTTGCCACCCGCGAACCTATTTCTAATTTTTACACCGAATCAATCTATAGGAAGCGCACCCGAGGCGCAAGCGGTTAAAAGGAAGGTTTCTCGCGGTTCGGCAACTGGTTGCGGTGCACATAGGCCGACAGCAACAGGCCGACCGCAAGCATGGTAGAAACGCTGATGCTGCCGCCATAGGACATGAGCGGTAATGGCACCCCAACAACAGGGATCAACCCCATCACCATCGCGCAGTTAATCGTCACATGCACGAATAAGGACATGCCGACCCCCGCGGCAACCATCGCGCCAAAGGTGCTTTTACTACGCAACGCCACTGCAAAACTCATCCAAATCAAGGACAGGTAGAGACCAAGCAACACGATGCCGCCAGCAAAGCCGAACTCCTCGGCAAACATGGTAAAAATGAAATCAGTCTGTTTTTCCGGCAGGAAGTCCAGCTGTCCCTGCGATCCCTGCAAATACCCCTTGCCGAAAAAACCACCGGAACCAATCGCGATCATTGATTGTAAAATATTATAGCCCGCACCCAGCGGGTCTTTCTCCGGATCGAGGAAGGTAATGACACGGCGCTTTTGGTAATCGTGCATAAAATGCCATGCCACCGGCATCAGAGCGACAGCCGCGACGGCCACCGTCAGGATATAGCGCCATTGCAGCCCGGCAAGAAACAGGAGCGATACCCCCACCAGCACCAGAATGGTTGCCGTGCCGAGATTTGGCTGGCGAAGAATGAGGACAGCTGGTAACGCGATCAGCAATAGCGGCGGAATCAGGAAATTAAACCGGCGGATATCCTCTGGCTGGAGCTGGTGAAAATAGCGGGCAAGTGCCAGTATGAGCGCTAACTTCATGAACTCCGACGGCTGTACGTTGAACATGCCTACCCTGAGCCAGCGTTGCGCCCCCATGCCGATATGACCAGCCATATCCACGCCGAGCAACACGATAAGAAACAGGGCATAAATCACATAGGCATAGTTTAGCAGCAACCGCAGCGGAATGAAGGTAATGGCAAACATGCCAAGCGCCGCCGCCAACAGGCGTAGCAATTGCGGCAATGCGTATAATTCCCACTCACCACCACCTGCCGACACCATCATTATTACACCGAGCACAGCAATCGTAAGCGTCACACCGGCAATTGGCCAATTGATGCGGTCTTTAAAATGCGGGCGATAAAAAGTGTCCATGCGCGTATCTTAATCGCCCCTTGCGTATCGGCAAGCAAAACCCTAAACTCGGCGCATGAAAGATATTGTCCGTGCTGTTGCTGTCATCCTCGCTCTTACCAGTGCCGCCTGCACCCCACAGGAGGCTCCGAGAGAAGCGCAAATCGCAGCACTGCGACTCACCGACCAAGGCTATGAATTCCTTGAAAACAGCCAGTTCAAGGCAGCGGCGGCGCTATTCGACCAGGCGATCAAGGCCGATGGGCGCAACATCCGAGCCTATCAGGGTAAGGGTATCGCATTCGATCAACTAGGCAAGCACAACGAAGCAGAAAGTGCCTATAAGACCGCGCTTGACATCGATCCTAAAGCCGTCAGCATTCGTAATAATCTCGCCATGTCCTATATTATGCGCGGCGAGTACGACAAAGCGATTGAAGAACTCGCCCCACTCGCCGAGTCTGAGCCGAACAATGTAACCGTGCAAGAAAACCTGGCGTTAGTAAATTGCCTGATGGGCAAGCGCGACGATGCACGGAAGCTTTACGGCAAAAGCCTGAAGCCTTCAGAAATTGAAGATAATCTGCGCTTCTGCAATAAGTTTGAGACTATACGGAAAAATAAGTGATCCGGAATTAGTCCATATTCATCAGCTTGACCACCGCCGGGGCGATGATGACAATAAACAGCGTCGGCAGAATAAAGACAATCATCGGCACCGTCATGATCGCAGGCAACCTTGCAGCTTTCTGCTCCGCCCGCAGCATCCGCGCCTGCCGGAATTCAACCGAGAGCACCCGGAGCGCCTGCGAGATCGGCGTACCATATTTTTCTGTCTGGATAAGCACGCTGACAATTCCCCTCACCTCCGGCAAGTCACAACGTTCGGAAAAATTGAGCAGCGCCTTTGAGCGCTCGGGCAAGAAACCGATTTCGATGGAAGTCAGGCTAAGTTCTTCGGCCATTTCCGGATAAACCAGCTTGAGTTCCCGCGACACGCGGTCAAGCATCGCCACAAGGCTTAACCCCGCTTCAGCGCAAATGGTCATCAGGTCAAGCACGTCCGGCAGGGATTTCTGAATGCGGGCATTGCGTTTCTTCTTTTTACGTTTTACATACAGCCACGGCAATTTTAGCCCAAGATACGCGCCCAGCACCGGCCAGATGTAGTTCATCATCCGCCATTTTGGATTGATATCATCATTCAAATTCATGATCACGATCCCGGCAATGCCAAGCAGGATCGGCATCAGCACGTTGAAGAACGCAAGCACGTAAATCGCGTCTTTTGAGCGCAACCCGGCCTGGATCAGTTCGGCCTGCGTTTTGCCGATCTGGTTCTTTTTCACCAGCTGGAGCTTCATCGCTACCGCCCGCATCAGGCTTACATGCACATCGTGTTTCTTGCGCTGCTTGGCACCGACAAATTCATCGCGCAAATCCTCGCGCCGCGCCTGAATATGCTTGATCTGCTTCGAGAAGCGGTCGGCGGTGGAAAAACTCGCCATGATCGCCCATACACAGCCAAACGCCACCAACCCGGAAACCGCAACATACGCATCATCAACCGTCAGCGTGGACGGCAACAAAGAATCCAGTGTGAGCGGGTGGCTTTCACTCATATCTCAAACTTCGTCATACGGTTCATGACCCATAACCCGAAACCCATCATGCAGGCGGCGGTGATGGCGGCGATATTGCCACGGTGGTCATCAATCAGCGGGCGCAGATAGCCGGGGCTTAATACCCCCACCGCGAGGATCACCACGAACGGCAGTGCCCCGATAATCATCGCCGATGCACGCGCCTCCGACGACATCGCCTTGATTTTCATTCCCATGATGTAGCGCCCGCGCAGCACCTCGGAAAGGTTGTTCAGAATCTCCGACAAGTTACCCCCGGTCTCGCGCTGCAGAATAATGCTGGTGGTAAAGAAATTGAATTCGGTGAGGTCGAGCTTGCGTGCCGTTTCCTGTAGCGCTTTCTCCATGGTGACACCCAGTTTCATGGTATTGGAGATGTTCATGAAGATACCCCCAACAGGTTCCGGAACTTCCGTGGCGACCAGCACAATTGATTCCGATACCGGCAAGCCAGAACGCAGTCCACGTACAATGAGGTCGATTGCATCCGGGAAAATCCGCAGGAATGCCTTGTTCTGTTTGTTGATATTACGCTGCATCCATTTCAGCGGCAGCCAGACTCCAAAAATGATGCCCATGAATAATCCAAGCAGCAGCGATTTCCCAAACACTACGCCAATGACCAGCATGAACCCAAACACCCAAAAAATACGGCGCAGCGCATATTGCCGGGGCGACAAGGGTATTTCCAGGCGCTCCAGACGATCGCCGAGCTTACTGAAACTTGGCAGCGGCTTAGCGAGCATTGATAATAACCCAGAGCCCTCTTTATCTTTTCGCCGAAGTGAAAGATCGGAGGGGTTCGCCGTCGTTTTTTTCACCGTACGTAATGCGATGCGGTCGATGCGGTCACGCATGGCGCGGCGACGGGCACCCAACATGAAAAATAGCAGGAAGAATAACAGCCCGACCGTGAAAAAAATGAGTAGGTCGATCATACCCCTACCCCGCTGAGGTCATGGCATCAATCAATGCCTGATCCAACCCGAAATACGCCGCTTGCGGGGTAAAATTCGGGCGGATGCCGGTGGATTTGAATTCGCCGGTGAGTTTGCCGGTTTCATCCTCACCAGTGAACTCGAATGTGAAGAGATCCTGCGTAATGACGACCTCCCCTTCCATTCCCACCACTTCGGTCACGTGGGTCACACGTCGCACCCCATCACGCATCCGCTGGATCTGAATAATAAGATTGACGGCGCTTGCAATCTGGGTACGCACCGCTTTGGACGGCAGGTTGATGCCCGCCATGCCGATCATATTTTCAAGACGCGTCAACGCCTCCCGGGGGGTATTGGCGTGAAGCGTGCCCATCGAGCCATCGTGGCCGGTATTCATGGCTTGCAGCAGGTCAAATGCCTCGCCGCCGCGCACCTCACCAAGGATGATCCTGTCGGGGCGCATCCGCAGGGCGTTCTTCACCAGGTCGCGCATGGTAATCTCGCCTTCGCCTTCGAGGTTGGCGATGCGGGTTTCAAGCGGCACCACGTGCGGCTGCTGGAGTTGCAGCTCGGCGGCATCCTCGATGGTGACGATACGCTCGCCATGGCTGATCATGCGAGAAACGGCGTTCAGCAAGGTTGTCTTACCCGAACCGGTGCCACCGGAAATGATGATGTTAAGACGCACTGCACCAGCGATTTTCAGCACTTTGCACAAAGCTTCAGAAATATTTTTTGTGCCAACCATCACGTCGAGGGTGATTTTCTTCTGTGAGAATTTACGAATGGAGATCGACGCGCCCTTAATCGAGCATGGCTGGGCGATGACGTTGACCCGGCTGCCGTCCGGCAGGCGAGCGTCACAGATTGGGCTTGATTCATCGACACGTCGCCCAACCGCCGTCACGATGCGGGTTGCAATCGCCATTACGTGCTGGTTGTCCCGGAATTTGATGTTGGTGAGTTCAAGCTTACCCTTGCGTTCGACATAAATCTGGTAAGGGCCGTTCACCATAATATCGGTTACCGCCTCGTCGCGAAGCAGAGGCTCCAAAGGCCCGTACCCCAGCATGTCGTCAACGATCTGCGTTGCCAGTTCCTGCTGTTCAGCGAGATTGAGCGGCAGTTTTTGTTCGATGACGATCTCGCCGATCAGCTCGATAATCTGGCGCTTCAGTTCCTCACGCGGCAACTTGGACGATGCCGCCACATCAATCTGCTCAATCAGCCGGTCATAAATGCGCTCTTTGGTCGCGGCCATTTCATTCTTGGCTGCCGGCATTTGCTTGGAAACCGTATTTTCTTCTTCCGGTGAAGCCAGCAGTGCATCCGATTTCGCCTTAGCAGCAGCGGCATTGGCCTGCGGCGATGGCGCAACAACCGGTGCCGCAGGCGCAACCTGCGGTTCACTGTCTTTTGCTGGCTCCTGTATGCCGCGCTTACCAAACATGGGTTATTCCTTTTTTGCCAGGAAACTAAATGGCGATTTCGGTTTTGCCGCAGGTTCCGGCTTGGATTTAAGCTCCGGCGCAATGGTGGCAGCCAGCTGATAGAGAGGTCGCACCGCCGGGTTGGCTTTGTGTTTGATCGCCGGTATGTCGCGAGTCATCGGCATAAAAACCTCCGGAACGAAGGGTATCTGCTGGCTGATTTTGGCACCGACACCTTTTTCGAAATCGACGACCGGCACTTCAACCTTGGACGCAAGGCCGACGCGATTGGCGATAATGGTCGGCGGCTTGGCCTTCCAACCTCCCTGCATGGCATCCTGCATACGCAGCGTATCGCGCAGGCTAAGCAGGGATAATTCTGTCACCAACAATGTATGATCGGCGGTTTGCAGGCACGTTTTAGTGAAGCCGTTCATATGGCGCGGCACGTCAAGCACCACATAATCATATTTGTTGCGTAATTCGGCCAGAAGCGGTGCCGCCGCCTGTTCGTTGACCGCCAGCTGTTCGGCGAGCGACTCCTCGGCTGAAAGAACCGACAGGTGCTTTCCCAGCTTGTTCATCACCCGCTCCAGGAAGAGTGAATCGATCCGATCAGGTTTCTCCAACGCATCGCGCAGCCCAACCGACGGCTGCATATCCAGCGCAAGCGCTACGCTGCCCTCTTGCGGATCGAGATCCACCAGTGCCACTTTCTTGTGGGTGTGTTCAGCAAGAATGGCCGCGAGGTTGATGGCAACGCTCGTCGCGCCGACACCCCCGCGTGCGCCCATCACGGCGACCAGCACCGAGGGCGGCTTGTCTTTCTGCTCGCCGGCGAGAGTGGAAGTAAGCTTGTCGAATACGCCGGTGAGTGCCGGTTCGGTGAGTGGGCACAGCAGGTATTGTGCAATGCCGATATCCATCAGCCAGCAATAAAAACTATATTCGTTAATGGCGCCGATGGTGATGACCTTGGTGTCGGCATCGCATACTTCTGCCAGCCCGTCCAGCAACGTGGCCGCATGTTCCTGCGAGGGAATCTCAACCAGCAGCACATCCGGCGACGGGTTATTTTTCAGGTAGGTCGTTGCTTCGATAATCGTGCCCTGGTGAACATCACTCTCATTCAGACCACGGCTTTGGGCAAACGCTTTCAGCGTCGACAGATCAGAGATGTTCGACGCAAACGCAACAAAGGATGAAATGGTGGTTGTCATGGCGACCGCTCCTGCTATTGACCGGCATCGGTGCTTGTGCCCGTGGTGAACGGCGTGGTGGTGGTTGCCGCACCGGTTGAACTGGAAAGCCCGTTGCGATAGTTCTTAATGGCGTCGCTTGAACGCTGAGGATCGGGAACCACTTTGCCGCCACTGGCGCCCTGCACGAGATCACGCGGATCTTCCAGCATCAACCCAAGATTAGTCACCGTAGCGCAGCCAATATTACCCTGCTTGTCGTTTTCAAACGTATTATAAGGTGAGGCGCTCCAGTCCGGGCAGTTCGGAGGCGAAATCAGCTCGCCGTTCGGGCCAACTGAGTTTTCGACCACCGTTGGCGCGGTGCTTTTCGTCATCTTCTCTTCCATCTGGGAACAGGCAGAGAGCAACACTAATGGGAGCACACATATCTTATTCATAAATAAAGCCGCCTTTCCCATGCAGTTTCGGCATGTTTTTCTCTTCCACCGGCTTAGCCTGGGGTTGTTGCTGATAGAGGCTGCCAAGCAGGATGCGCTGCAGATCGTTCGGAGGCACGTAACCATCCATCGGCGTTTGCACTTTTTTTGGATCCGAGATCGGACGCACCAGATACGGCGTAACAAGAATGACCAGCTCGGTCTGGTTGTTCTGGAACTCGGTGGAGCGGAACAGTGCACCGAGCACCGGCAGGTCACCGAGGCCTGGGAATTTGTTCACCGTATTACTGCCTTCGTTTTTGAGCAACCCAGCCAGCATGAACGTATCGCCGCTGCCAAGCTCAACTGTCGACTGTGCCTTACGAGTCAGCAGGATCGGGTTGCTGATGCCATCCAGCTCGATCGGATTATCAAAGCTAATGGTGCTGACTTCCGGCGCAACATCAAGGCTGATACGTTCACGGCTCATCACTACCGGCGTGAAGTTCAGGCTAACACCGAATGGCTTGTACTGCACGGTGATCGAGCCATCGCTGCCTTTGACCGGAATCGGAAATTCACCGCCGGCAAGGAAGCTTGCCGCTTTCCCGGACGTAGTGGTCAGTGTCGGCTCGGCAAGGGTCGTGACCAAACCTTGCGTTTCCAGCGCGTCAATCACGTTGGTGATTTTGCCATTGTTGAAACGGGTGAGTATCTGGCTGCCGGTAGAGCCGCCGCGATCCAGCAGGCCAGTACGGTCAACTTCGGTGATGGCGCCATTAAGTTTGCCATCGGTATCAATTTCGATGTCAGCGCCACGCAGAAGCTGCAGAGTCATGCCGCCGGGCGTAAGAACGGTTTGCAGGTTGATGCCGAAACGCTTCAAGTCATTGCGCTGCATTTCGACGATTTTCACTTTGAGTGCCACCTGGTCGGAACCGGCGGATTTGATCATGTTGACCATTTTCTCGTTGTTGCCGATGAAGGCCGAGGCAATATTACGCAGGTTCTCTGCTTCTTCTACCGATGAGGCATCGCCGTTGAGCATGATGCCGCCATCCACCGAGCGAGCAGTCACATTCGATTTCGGCGCCGCCTGTTGCATGGCGTTTTTCAGCTTGCTCAAGTTATGGGTAACCGAAACGGTAGCACTGTAAATCTGGTTATCAGCGCTATCCACCGCGTAGATGCTGGTTTCTCCAACTTTCTTACCATGGACAAACAGCAGCTTCGGTGAAACCACCTGAATGTCCGCCGTTTCCGGATCCGATACCACTACCGATGACGCGACCGCCGGCAGTTTAATCATCTGCCCTTTATTGATTTCGATGTTGACGCTATCTTCCGAAAGCGCCGGGAAGGACAGGAAGATACAAGCAATGAATGCGATCAGGAAATTTCTCATAGCTATTGCACCCCCTGATTCAGGAATTGCAGGTCTTCCTTTTCGTCGCCACGGATCACCTGCACACGCGGTGCAACGCCACCTTTCCGCCCTAATGACGAAATCACATCACTACTGCGCGTTGCATTATGCGATGACGCCGCATCTATTTTCTCACCCACCAACGAGCTGCGTAGCGCCAGTGAAATTTTTCCCATTTCATTAGCAACAGCGATTTGTTCCGCCTGGTTCTCGTTCACTTCAACCGTCACGTTTTTTGCAAGCGTCGCTTTATTCTCCGGCGTGTTCAGAGACTGGTCAACCGCAACCACACGTACATCGCGCACGAACGTTTCACTCACCACCGTGTCCTGATCGGCTTCGCTGCGGTTGGTTTTGATACGGTGGGTTACGATCAGATCCACCCGATCACCCGGCGCAATAAAACCTGCCGCTCCGGTGGTTGCCGTCACCGCAATCGACACTGCACGCATGCCAGACTCCAGCACCGCCGATAAAAACCCGCCATCGCCCGCCTTGGTAATTTCATCCGGTGCCACCGGCTTTCCGGCTTTCAGCGCCCGGCGCACAATACCGCCGTTAAATTCGCTCTTTTTGCTTTTGCCTTCGCGAATCACATCCGCATCTTCCGTATCGACCGTTGGCTGAACCCAATCCAGGTCGGTAGCAGAATCAATAAACTTTCCTGCCGGCACGTCCCGCTTGGCCACTAGAATGCGCTTTGATTCCACCTGCTGCGTATGGTTGCCACGCTGAAGCTGAGCAAGTTTATTACGCACGACCACGGCTGTAAGCGCTGCAATCAGTGCAGCAACCAACAAAATAACGATCCGGCTATTTACACGCATGGCGGGTTCTCCTCACCTTAGAGAATACGCCCACGCACTTAAGAAAGGGTTAAACGAATTGGTTAAAAATTTATATAAATTCAGCAGGTTATTATCTAATGATTTAGTAACATTTTCGCGATACTGTCACGCTTGCCGCAGCGCACAATCCGCTTCTCAAGCTGCCCATGCTTCGATACAATAAACCTTATGATTCAACTGCAAGAACTTACCGACAAGCTAAAATCCTACGATCCGGAGGCCAATGCGGCACTGGTCGAGCGTGCCTATGAGTTTGCGATGAAGGCACACGGGCCGCAGAAACGCGCATCGGGGGATCCCTATTTCTCGCATCCGGTAGAGGTCGCCTACAAACTTACCGAGTACCGGCTGGATACCACCTCGATCGTCACCGCCCTGCTCCACGATACGGTAGAAGACACTGAGGCAACGCTCGAAGAAATTGAAGAAAAGTTTGGCACCGAAATCCGGAATCTGGTCGATGGCGTGACCAAGCTTTCGCGGCTTGAAGGCAAATCCGAAAACATGAAACAGGCGGAAAATTTCCGCAAGCTATTGATCGCCATGAGTGAGGATATCCGCGTGCTTCTGGTCAAGCTTGCCGACCGCTTGCACAACATGGAAACGCTGAAACATATCAGCAATCCGGAAAAGCGCCAGCGTATTGCCAAGGAAACAGTGGATATTTACGCTTCGCTCGCCGAACGCATCGGCATGCGTAACATGAAGGAAGAACTTCAGGATCTCGCGTTTGCGGAGCTACAGCCCGATGCCCGTGCGTCCATTATCAAGCGGCTGCATTTCCTGCGCGAGCAAGGCGCCGACGAGCTTGAGAAGGTGCGCGACAACCTGCGGCAGAAACTTGCCGAAGGCGGGCTAGCGCATGCAGAAATTTCGGGGCGCGAGAAAAAGCCCTATTCCATCTGGAGCAAGATGGAGAACAAAAATATTTCCTTCGAGCAATTGTCCGACATCGTGGCGTTCCGCATTATCGTCGAGTCGATTCCCGAATGCTACCAGGCACTCGGTGTCATCCACGCGGCATGGCACATTATTCCCGGCAAGTTCAAGGATTACATCTCAACGCCAAAGTCCAACGGCTACCAGTCGCTGCACACCTCGGTGCTTGGCCCCGGCCAGCAGAAAGTCGAAATCCAGATTCGCACCCGCGAGATGCATGAGCTGGCAGAATACGGGCTGGCGGCGCATTGGTCGTATAAACAGAACGGCAACGCCCTCAAAGATGGCAAGCAATTCCGCTGGATACGCGAGCTGCTGGAGATTTTGGAGCAGTCCTCGAACCCAGAAGAGTTTCTGGAAAATACCAAGCTTGAAATGTATCAGGATCAGGTGTTCTGCTTCTCGCCAAAGGGCGACATCCTTGCGTTTCCGCGTGGCGCGACGCCGGTGGATTTCGCCTATGCGGTGCATAGTGGCGTCGGCGATACCTGTGTCGGCGCAAAAATCAACGGCCGCATCGTGCCGCTCCGCACCAAACTTAAAAACGGCGATCAGGTCGAAATTATCACTAGCAAAACCCAGACGCCAAGCCCAAGCTGGGAGCGCTTTGTCGTCACCGGCAAGGCACGCGCAGAAATCCGCAAGTTTGTGCGTACCCAGCAACGCACCGAATATATCGCACTTGGACGCGCCGTGCTCACCAAGATGTTCAAGCAGGAGGGCGAAGATTTTAACGAAAAAATGATCGAGCCGCACCTGCCGCATTTTGGTAAAAAGGAAGTGGATGACTTGCTGGCAGAAGTCGGGGAAGGTATGCTTTCCCGCCAGCAGGTAACCGAAGTCGTGCTCGGCCGCAAGAAGCCAATGACTGCACCAGGGATGCTTTCCAGCCTGTCAAACCCGTTCCGCAAAAAGAAATCCGGCAGTGACGCACCGATGCCAATCAAGGGACTGATCCCAGGGATGGCGCTGCATTTCGCCGGTTGCTGCCATCCAATTCCGGGCGATAAAATCGTCGGCATCGTCACCACCGGCAAGGGCGTGACCATCCACACGATGGATTGCGAAACGCTGGAAAATTATGCCGACGCACCGGAGCGCTGGATCGACGTGGCATGGGAAAAAGATTCGCTGGAAGCCGCCCATATCGGCCGCCTGCGCGCGCATATCAGCCACGAACCCGCTGCACTCGCAACCGTCACCAACGTTATCGCCAAAGACGGGGGCAACATCAACAACCTGAAAATCACCAACCGCTCAACGGATTTCTTCGAGATACTGGTCGATATCGAGGTAAAGGATGTGCACCACCTGAATAATATCATCGCCAACCTCCGCGCCAAAGAGGTGGTGCAGAGTGTGGAAAGGTGGCAGACGTGATCCGGCTCGGCATCAATATCGACCATGTGGCGACGATCCGCAATGCACGCGGAGGGGATCATCCCTGCCCGGTGCGGGCGGCGCTCATCGCCATGGAAGCCGGTGCCGACGGCATTACCGCGCATTTACGAGAAGACCGCCGCCACATCAAAGACCGTGATATGGAACGGCTGAAAGCCGAGATACCCCTGCCGCTCAATATGGAGATGGCGGCAACCGGCGAGATGCTTGCCATTGCGCTTCGCTTATACCCCCATGCAGTATGTATTGTGCCGGAAAAGCGTGAAGAAGTTACAACCGAGGGTGGACTTGATGTTGCAGCGAATGAATATACCCTAACCCAGTATATAGAAAAACTACAGGATAAGGGCATCCGCGTGTCGCTGTTCATTGCCCCCGATAGACAACAAATTGAAGCGGCTGCACAAACAGGCGCCAAGACAGTTGAGCTGCATACCGGCGCCTATGCCCATGGGGGGTATGGCGCGGAAATAATTGCCAAGGCCGCCGCGCATGCACGCTCTCTTGGCCTGGAAGTTCACGCCGGGCATGGGCTGAATTACGATAATGTCGCGCCGATCGCGGCGATTCCTGAAATTGTGGAACTCAACATTGGTCATTTCCTGATGGGCGAAGCAATGTTCGCCGGCATGCACGAAGCCATCCGCCAGATGCGGAAGCGGATGGACGAGGCGCGCCTATGATGCTAGGCACCGGCATCGACATGGTGGATATCCGCCGCATTGAGAAGCTCCTGACCAAGCGTTTTATCACCCGTATCTTTACGCCCGCTGAACAGACCGCCTGCGACAGCAGGAAGGAGCGCGTCGCAGCCTATGCCAAACGCTTTGCAGCGAAAGAAGCCGCCGCCAAGGCACTCGGTTCAGGTATCGGCAAAGATGCGCTGTTCAAAGACATTGAAGTGAGCAATGATGCCAGCGGCGCGCCACACTTAACGCTAAACGGTAGAGCGCTGGTACGACTCAAGAAAATCACGCCCAAAGGATATAAACCCAAGCTTTTCCTTGCACTCTCCGATGAATTTCCGTATGCCATCGCCTCGGTAACCATTGAGGCAATTCCAGCATAGTGTTATGAGCAAAACGATTCTGGTAACCCGCGCCAAAGGCGACGAACATGAAATCACCGAAGCGCTCCAGCAGCTCGGTCATCATGTGATTCATGAGCCGCTCACTGAAATATTCCTGAACCATACCATCCGCGCCGAGATGGAGCAGGCAATGATCGATGAACCGAACGCGATCCTTATCACCAGCAAACATGCGGCACAGGCACTGGCGCTGCTATCGGACATTCGTGACATCTGCATGCTGGCCGTGGGCACAGCGACTGCTGAGGCGCTAATGTCGCTCGGTTTCTCACGTGTTTATGACACTGGTGGAACGCTGGAATCCATGCTTGATTATATCCGTGACGGTTATGACGACGATGCGCGCTTCCTCTATATTTCCGGCGATCATATCCGCTCTGACCTGCCGATGATTCTCAGTAGTTTCGGGATGGCCTGCACACGAGTGGTGGCCTACCACGCGCTTGCGGCGGAAACGCTATCGGATACTCTCACCCATCAGATCAAGCGCGGACAGGTGGATGCGGTTACATTTTTCTCGCCACGCAACGCCGAAATCTTCGCCACATTGCTCGAACAGGCAGAATGTGTGAGAGCCAGCGCCCAGATGGACGCTTTCGTAGTGAGCGACGATGTTGCCGCCGCGGCCGATGCTCTCGACTGGCGGCAAATCGTTATTGCCGAAAAGCCAACACTTGCATCCCTCGTCCAGAGCGTGGATAATAGCTACTGATTTTCAGTCGCGAGGATGTATGGAACCAGAAATAGAAACTCCGCCTGCGCCGTCGCGCCGACGCAATGTTATCGCAAGCTTCCGCACGCTGGGGGTTACGTTGCTGATATTGGCTGCCGTATGGGTGATGATGCGTTATGTGTTAACGCCATTGGTGTTTAGCGGAAATACAGCAGTGATAGAAGATACGGGAATGCTCGAACAACGCATTGCACAGATTGAAAGCAAGGTGACGGCACTTGAAAACAAACCCGAACCGGCAACGATTGACCTAGCGCCGCTGGAAAGCCGCATTGCTGCGCTGGAGGGCGCCCCGAAAGCGGAGGCACCACCTGCTGCCGTGCCTACCATCGACCATGCGGAAATCGACACACTGAAGGCCGAGATCGAATCGCTCAAAGCCAATAGCCAGGCTACCGTACGAAGTGTGCTGCTTATTACCCAGCTGCAGGATGCTATCCGTACCGGCAGACCTTATGCCAGCGAGATGACGGCACTGATCGCGCTGCACCCGGAGATGGAAAAAACGCTGGCGCCGATCGGGCCTTACCGTGCCACCGGGGTAGCAACACTCGCAGCACTGAACGAGCAGTTTGCCCGCACCATCGACCCGGCGCTTCATCCTGAAACCGCTGATAAGAGCCTGGTAGCCAACTTGCAATCGCTGGTAAAAATCCGCAAGGTCGGTGCTAGTCAGAAAGGCAACGATGATGAATCAATCATCGCCCGTGCCGAGGCCGCACTCACCAAGGGCGAGGTCGCGGCAGCAGTGAGTGAAATCAGCACGCTCTCACCGATCGGCGCCAAAAACTTTGCCGGGTGGAAAGAGCGCGCCGAGGCTAACCTTGCGGCACAGTCCGTGGCCGCGACCCTCGCGCAGGAACTGGCAAAATGATCCTAATCCTCTGTTTGCTGGTCGTGGTCGGGGCGGTGGGGCTGCTGGCCGCATGGCTTGGCGAAAACCCCGGCACCGTGACCATGACATGGTTCGACGTGCAGATCGAGACCAACGTGGCGGTACTGCTTTTGTTCACCGCACTCGCCGTGGTGATGTGTATTTTTTGTTACCACGTGCTTGCACGCATCGTGCTGGCACCCCTGCGCTTTTCCGAACGGCAGAACCTGAAATATTACCAGCAGGCGATCGCTGAAATCACCTATAGCGTTGCCGCGCTTGCCGCATCGGATATGGCTTCAGCAGCCGAGCACACGCGTAAAGCTGAAAAATTGCTCGGCACCACACCGCTGACACTCCTGCTGCGGGCGCAAATCAGCAAGAACGAAGGCAGCGATGCAGAAACCCGCGCTTTGCTCGAACAGCTGCTGGAATATAAAGAAACCGAGTATCTGGCGGCAACATCACTGGCTGATGTGGCTCAAAAACAAGCGGAGTTGCCAAAAGCCTTGCTGCTTGCCCGGCGGGCGCACCGCGTGAACCCGAAAGAATCGCTTGGCGCATGGGCAGTGTTTGACTTGCTACTGCGTGACGGCCAACTCCAGGAAGCGGAAATCCATATCCAGCATTCGCGCAAGACCCGCGCTTTCTCACGTGCCGATGTGCGCGCTGCACGCGGAAAACTTGCCCTGCGGCAGGCGGAAATTGCTTCTGCAAGCTTACAAAAAGAACAGGCGCTGGCGTTGGCAGAGCAGGCAGTGCGCGGCTTGCCGGGAAACATAGCCGCAGCCGAACTTGCTGCCGGACTTGCTATTGAAACCAACCGGCCTGCCCGTGCATTAAAGTTGATTCAGGCGCAGTGGAAAATCGACCCGAGCACCAAACTTGCGGAGCTTTTTAATACTGCAACCAGCAACTGGAAGCCTGCCAAGAAAGAAGCGATGATCGAACGTTTGCGCGCAAGCAACGGCGGCAACGCGCTAAATGTTCTGCTGAACCGGGGATCCTAGAGTTGCGGTGACAGTGCTGGATCGGGCAGAGGCTCGCTGCCGGGCTGTGGCGTTGCATCCATCACAGAGCTTCCCTTGTCTTCTTTGGGCTGCACCGGACTGGCTACAAAGATCGGCTTGGCATTGGCTACACGGGCGGCGCCAGTCATCGACTGATTCTGCTTGGCGATCCGTGCGGTCGGCAAGGCGGTCATCTGCGCCACTGGTGGCGGTTTAATCGCATCACCCTGATATCCTACCAGCTTGTGGCTCATGCCGGGCATCGCGTCGCGGTAACAGAGGATATCCTGAAACACCTGATAACAATAGGATGGCGGCACCGGCTTTGGGGATGCATCCGGCAAGGGTGTAAGCCACCATTCCCGGAGCTTCATCGCGGTTTTCTTAGTTTGGTCGCGCACATTGCCAGCCACGCGCACAGTATGCCGCTCGGCATTGCTCTCAGCAATTTGCGCGTCCTCTTTTACCTGCGCCTTGATCGCTTCCTTGTCCTGCTCATTAGTTTCGCAGGCGGCAAGAAGAAAAAGCACAGGGAATATCGACAGGTAAGGCTTCATACACTACTCCGCCAGGCTACTTTGCAAACATTGTGCCAATCCTTCACGGTACGTAGGATAGCGCAATTCCACCCCCAGCTCACGCTTAATCTTTTCATTCCTGACCCGGCGGTTGGCGGCATAAAATTCACGTCCCATCGGGGAAAGTTCCACCTGCTCATAGGGTATCAACGGCGGAGGCTCTATACCGAGCAAATGCGCCGCATGGGCGACCACCTCATGCGCCGGCGCCGGTTCGTTGTCACACACATTATACACACTGCCGGGGTTAGGGGATCCCATCGACGCCACGACCGTCTGTGCAATGTCTTCGACATGGATGCGTGAAAACACCTGCCCGGGCTTATCGATCCGCCGCGCCGCGCCGCCGCGCACATCGTCAATGGCGCTCCTGCCCGGCCCGTAAATACCGGCCAACCGGAAGACATGGCCGCCACGCGAAAGCCACTCTTTCTCAGCGGCCACCCGGCGATTCAACCGCTCGTTATTCGGACGTAATTCGCTGGTTTCATCCACCCACGCGCCGCCCCAATCGCCATAGACGCCGGTGGTGGAGAGGTAGAATAAGTGAGGCACTAGGCTTTGGGCATGAGGGATTAACGGTAAAACAATATCACCATTTTCCTGTGGTGGGATGCTGGAAAGGATATGCGTGACATTTGCTTCCGGCTCATTGCCAACACTAATGCCTAATGCCTCAAGCTTCCTTGCCTTCTGTGCATCCCGCGTCGTGCCGGAAACGTTGACCCCCCTGCTCATCGCCAGCTTTGCAATTGCGAGCGAGGAGTAGCCGAGGCCAAAGATAAAGAGATGCATCAGGAAAGCTTTGTTTTCAGCAAATTATTAATCGCCGCAGGATTACCCTTGCCAGCCATCGCTTTCATCACCTGACCGACAAAGAATCCAAAGAGCTTATCCTTGCCGGATTTATATTCCGCTACCTTATCCGGATTAGCAGCGATGACTTCGTTGATGACTTTTTCAATCGCACCGGTGTCGGTCACCTGCCTGAGGCCTTCTTCCTCAACAATGACAGTGGCATCCTTGCCCGATTCAAACATTTTATCGAGCACGTCTTTCGCGATTTTCCCACTGACGGTATTGTCGGCGATAAGATCAAGCAAGCCCGCTAACTTAGCGGCGCTAATCGGCGTTTCTTCAAAAGGAATGCCTGCTTTATTGAGGCGACCAAATAATTCTCCGGTCATCCAGTTGGAAGCAAGTTTGGCATCGCGCCCCTTGGCAAGCGCCTCATAATAATCGGTGGTTTCTTTCTCGGCCACGATTACACTCGCATCATAGGCCGATAGCCCCATCGCCATGTAGCGTTCTTTTTTCTGGTCAGGGAGCTCAGGCAATGTACGCTTGATTTCGTCGACATAGGCTTGCGTAATCACCAATGGCAGCAAGTCAGGATCGGGGAAATAGCGGTAGTCCATGGCGTCTTCCTTACTCCGCATGGTGCGGGTCTCGCCTTTGGTTGAGTCAAACAGGCGAGTTTCCTGGGTGATCGTCCCGCCGGATTCAAGGATTTCCACCTGCCGCATCGCCTCATATTCAATCGCCTTGTGGATGAAGCGCACGGAATTCACGTTCTTGATTTCACAGCGTGTGCCGAGCGGCTGCCCGGGCTTTCTTACCGACACGTTCGCATCGCAACGGAGGTTGCCTTTTTCCATATCGCCATCGCAAGTACCGACATAGCGCACAATCGAGCGCAGTTTTTTCACATAAGCCGCCGCCTCATCCGCCGAGCGCATGTCCGGCTCACTCACGATTTCCATGAGCGCCACCCCGGCGCGGTTCAAATCGATATAGGAATATTTCGGGCTGTATTCATGCAGCGATTTTCCGGCGTCCTGCTCCACATGGATACGGGTGATACCGACCTCTTTCACGCTGCCATCCGGCATGTCGAGAAGGATTTTACCCTTGCCGACGATGGGGTCGAGATATTGCGAAATCTGGTAACCCTGCGGCAGATCCGGATAGAAGTAATTTTTACGGTCGAACACGCTTCTTAAGTTGATTTCGGCGCCAAGCGCGAGGCCGGTACGCACCGCCAGCTCGATGGCTTTTTCGTTGATAACCGGCAGCATGCCTGGCATCGCCGCATCGACGAATGATACATTCATGTTGGTTTCCGCCCCAAACGCAATCGGCGCGCCGGAGAATAGCTTGCTGTTGGTCGCCATCTGGGCATGCACTTCCAGCCCGATGATAATTTCCCAATCGCCTGTATTTCCTTTGATCATCATAACTATAACCTTGGTCCTGTGTCATCACCGCGCATGCGATGTCCTGTTCTGGTCGCCAGCGCGGCCTCTGTAACAAAATCCTGCTCCATGAGCGTTGCCAGCGCCTGCGCACTAATTCCCTGCACCGTCAAGCGACCCGCGTCGGGAAATACGTTGTACGGCACCCCTTCCCCAATCACCCGATTGATGTTGTTGGTCAGTTCAATCGCCTGCTCCAAACCTTGGCGCGGAGTAAAGCCGATCGATACCGATGCGGGAATAATCGTATCCGGAGCACTTTCATTGAAATGATCCAAGAGAGCTTCACCTTTGATTTTATCGAGCACTGTATCACTGATTTTCATGACAACGCTCCCGGCTTCCCCGTAAACCCAATCGCCTGTTCCAGCGTATAGGCCACATTCAGCAATTCTTCTTCCGCGAACGCCTTGCCGATGAGTTGCAGGCCGAGCGGCAGGCCGTCTTTGTTGAGTGCACCGGGAATCGAAATGCCCGGCAATCCCGCCAGCGACGTCGGCACGGTGAACACATCGTTCAAATACATTTCCACCGGATTTTCTGGCTTGTAATCGAAGCCGAACGGCGCGGATGGCGCGGTGGGGGTAAGGATGGCATCGCACTTCTCGAAGGCCTTACGGAAATCTTCGGCGATGAGGTGGCGCACGCGCTGAGCCTTTTTGTAATAGGCATCGTAATACCCGGCGGAGAGGACATAGGTGCCTATCATGATACGGCGTTTCACCTCCGCGCCAAAGCCAGCTGCACGGGTCAACTCATACATATCGGTGAGGTCGCCGTTTTCCGGCAGCACGCGCAGGCCGTAACGCACGCCATCGTAGCGCGCAAGGTTCGAGGAACATTCGGCGGGCGCGACGATGTAATAGGTGGCGAGCGCATATTTCGTATGCGGCAAGGAAATCTCGACGATTTCCGCCCCCGCGTCTTTCAAGAGCTGCGCGCCCTTATCCCACATGGCGTTGATTTCTGGGTTGATGCCGTCCGGGCGGTACTCCTTAGGAATGCCGATTTTCTTGCCCTTGATATTGCCGGTGAGTGCCGCCTCAAAATCCGGCACGGCGTTCGGCGCCGAAGTCGAATCTTTCGCATCGTACCCGCACATCACGTTCAGCATGATCGCGCTGTCGCGCACCGTGCGTGTGATCGGCCCTGCCTGGTCGAGCGAACTCGCAAACGCGATAATCCCCCAGCGCGAGCAGCGCCCATAGGTCGGCTTGATGCCGACAATGCCGCAGAAACTCGCCGGTTGGCGGATCGAGCCGCCCGTATCGGTGCCGAGTGCAATTGGCGCGAGGTTTGCCGCAACTGCGGCCGCCGAGCCTCCGCTCGAGCCGCCGGGCACCAGGTGCTGTCCATCTTTTTTCCATGGCGATTTCACCGTACCGTAATAGCTCGTGAGGTTACCCGAACCCATGGCGAATTCATCGAGGTTGAGCTTGCCCAGCATCACACCGCCGGCGCTCCAGAGCTTGGTGGTGATGGTCGATTCATAAGGCGGCTTGAAGCCATCGAGGATGTGCGACGCGGCGGTGGTCAGCACATCTTTGGTGCAGAACAAATCCTTCACGCCGACCGGGATGCCCTCGATCGCTCCGCCCTCACCCCTGGCGAGCTTCGCATCAGATGCATCGGCCATGGCGAGCGCGATGTCAGGCGTAGTGGTGATGAACGCGTTGAGCGTGGGGTTGACTTTTTCGATGGCGTCATTATGCGCCCTGGCCAGCTCAACGGCAGAGAACTTCCTGGCCTTGAGGCCGTCGCGCATATCGGCAAGTGTGAGTGTATTAAGCAACGGGCATTTCCTCTTCTTCGTCGGCTAGGGTGTCAAGGTTGGCGGCTAAATATTCCAGCGCGCTGGTGAGCTTGGCAAGCGTGGCCTCCATATCAGAAAACAGCGCGTCTTTCTCGGCATCGGAGGGCGGCGCGCCCTTGGCCAGCACCTCTTTTAGATTCTGGTTCAGCCGCTCCGATTCATCGGCAACAAATTTGGCTACAAACGTTTTATTGTCCATCACTCAATCACCTTCGGAACGGCGAAACAGCCGAAATCGGCGCTTGGTGCATTTTTCAGGATGGCTTCCTGCTGGTTGCCGTCGGTGACGGCGTCCTTACGTTGTGGCAGCGCCATGTCGACCACACTCACCATCTGCGGCACACCGTCAGTGTTTACTTCGTTCAGCTGCTCTACCCATTTCAGGATGCCGGAGATTTGCTCGGCGTAAAACTGCTTCTCCCCGTCGGCGATGCGGATGCGGGCGAGGCGTGCGATTTTGGTAATGGCTTGTGTATCAAGGCTCATATGCTATTCCTTATGGGCAATCGGAACAGCTTTTTTAGTGAATCTGCAGGGTCGTGACAAGTAATATAGAAGATTTTATTGCACAATTACCGCCACAGGGGCGCCTGCTGGGGTTGGATACCGGCGAAACAACAATCGGCCTCGCGCTTTCCGATGCCGGGCGGATGATCGCCAGCCCCCTGCTCACCATCGAGCGTACGAAATTCGACAAAGACATGGAAGCACTGCTGGCCAGCATCGCCGCACATGCGGTGGCCGGGCTAGTCATCGGCTACCCGGTGAACATGGACGGCAGCGAGGGGCGCCGCACCCAGTCAACCCGCACCTTCGCCAGCAACCTCAAAAAACGAATCAAACTCCCCATACTGCTGTGGGACGAGCGGATGAGCACGATGGCGGTCGAGCGGGTCATGCTTTCCGCCGATATGAGCCGCGCCCGCCGTGCGGAATTAGTGGACAAGCTGGCGGCAAGCTATATGCTGCAGGGCGTTTTAGACAGAATGAAAAATTTGGAGTGATGTGGCCTATGATGATCTGGCTCGCAGGTACGTTTATTATCGCATACACCCTCGGTTCCATCCCTTTTGGCCTGCTGCTCACAAAAGCAATGGGATACGGGGACATCCGCAGGATCGGCAGTGGCAATATCGGCGCTACTAATGCCATGCGTACCGGCAATAAGGCGCTCGGCATCACAACCCTTGTGCTCGATGCCGCCAAGGGGGCACTGGCTGTCAGTATCTGCCATTATTATTACGGCGTGGAATATGCGGCACTGGCCGCCTTGTTTGTGGTATTGGGGCACGTATTTCCGGTGTGGCTCCAGTTCAAGGGCGGCAAGGGTGTGGCGACATCATTCGGGGTGTTCTTTGCCCTGAACTGGGTGCTGGCGCTCGCGGTCTGTGTCCTGTGGGGAGGCGTGTTTCTATTCACCCGCATTTCATCAATTTCATCCCTGGTCAGTATCGGCTATTCCTCGGTGGTCGCCTATGTGGTCGATAATTACCTGACCGCGCTACTGTGCCTGTGCATCGCGGCATTGATTATCTTCACCCACCGCACCAACATCATCCGGCTACTCAGCGGCACTGAAAACCGGTTTGTTCCAAAGGTTGCGTGATGATGTACCGCCACCTTGCCACGGATACGCTGGCGGATATTCTCCGCCTGATCCGCACCCCGAATATCGGCCCCATCACCTTCCACCAGCTGATCGCCCGCTATGGCACAGCAGCGGAGGCGCTTGCCGCTTTGCCGGAGCTGGCACGGCGCGGGGGCAGGAAGAAACCGCTGGTCGCAGCCTCCAAAGCCGATGCCGAGCGGGAGATCGAGCATACAGAAAAATTCGGCGCGCAGCTGGTGCGTTACGGCGATCCAGCCTATCCGCCCCTGTTGCTCCATACGGAAGATGCGCCGCCGCTGCTGGTGATCAAAGGTACCATCGCCCGCTTCAGCAACATGCCGTTACTGGCCATGGTCGGCTCACGCAATGCCTCGGCCAATGCCTGCCAGTTTGCCCAGAAACTTGCCCGCGAAACAGGCACGACAGGGATCGGCGTAGTCTCCGGCCTCGCCCGTGGCATCGACAGTTTTGCCCATAAAGGTGCCCTTACCTCCGGCACCGTGGCGGTCATCGCCGGCGGCATCGACAACGTTTACCCGCCAGAAAACACCTCCTTGTACCACGAAATTTGCGAATCCGGCGCCATCATCAGCGAGCAGCCATTCGGGCAGATTCCTTTTGCCGGCGCCTTCCCCAGCCGCAACCGGATCATCGCCGGCATGAGCCACGGCACGCTGGTGGTGGAAGCCTCACCTAAATCCGGGTCGCTTATCACTGCCCGGCTGGCGCTCGAATATAACCGCGAACTGATGGCCGTGCCGGGTTCGCCGCTCGACGCCCGCGCCAAAGGTTGTAATCAGCTTATCAAACAAGGAGCGCATATGGTGGAAGAAGCTATGGATATTGTCCGGATCATCCAACAGGTATCGCAATCCTTACGCCTGCAGGAAGCAGTCTCGCCTACATTTGAACCCGCCCCGGCCAGCAACGAAGAAATTGCCTCGGCACACCCGGTTTTGCTTGAGAAACTTAGCACAAGCGCAGTTTCTATTGACGAACTGCTCGAACAATGCCACATTTCTGTCGCCGTGGCGCAGGCGGCTTTGCTGGAACTTGAACTGGCGGGCAGGGTTCGGCGCGTGGTGGGCGGAAAAGTCGCCCTTGTGTATCAGGACGACGTGCCGCTGGCGATGTAGCTAGACTTTACTACCTGCAAAGCTGCGACCACCTTTGCCTTGCGGAGGCGGCGGCAAAGATGCCAATTGCTTTTT
Organism: uncultured Rickettsiales bacterium; assembly: GCA_964518725.1. Lineage (GTDB taxonomy): Bacteria > Pseudomonadota > Alphaproteobacteria > Rickettsiales > SXRF01 > JANRKF01. The sequence continues at coordinate 45,214 of CAZFKP010000020.1, forward strand.
GTTGTCTGCCGCGAAATTATGCTCATCCGCAGGATTTCCCACATCTTCGGCACGCGACACTTTCTTTTGTGCGGTCTGATAGGCCGCCATGATCTCGGCGTTATTGGCTTCGATATAGGCCGCGATATCTTCTTTTTTAAGGCCGCTTTCGAGCCCTGCCGCCACGATGCCTTTATTGATCGTCTCCAGCCGTTTTTCCAGGGTTTCGGGTTTCATGGTCGCTGCAACAGCAGGGTCGGAGAGCGCATCCGCCAGTGTATTTGCCTCGTGCACCGACTCCTTCAATTTCTCCGCCATTTTTCCCGGGTTGGCGTTGGCGACCAGCACCATGTTCTGCGCCATGTTTGCAAGAGCGATGGAAGCGTCGGTCACCGTAGGATTTTCCTTTTTTCCGTACACCTTCCAGTTGGGTTTTAGCTCCCAGCCATCCGGCAACTTGGTGTCGCGCGCAACTTTTTTATCTGCAAGGGCGTCGATATCCTTTACGGCGCTATTCATGCGCAGTTCGGCCTGCTTGCCCAATTTGTGCTGCAAGTCTTCATTGGAAATGAGTTTAAGCTCGTTGACGAGGTATGCGCCCACCTGCATAGGCGGTTTTTTCGCGCGCGCCTCTTCCGACCATTGCTTTTTCTGCTCTTCCGTAAAACGCTGGTTGCCATCGGCATCCAGGAACATGGAAAGGATGGGATCGACCTTGGTCAATTCGAGGGGCTCTTTTTTCTGGAAGAGCATATTCTTACTCACTATTTATTTTATGGTATCTTCATTTTAGCAGATTATAGGTCATGTATTATGACAATTCGGTTAAACTGGATATGTTTAATAGTTTATACTTAACAATTGGTTGTATTATTTTCTCGACATCTTACCCTCCGCCCTTCTATATACACATTTACTTGAAAGCACACAGGAACCAATGAACGTAGTCGTCGTAGAATCACCGTCCAAAGCCAAAACCATCAATAAATACTTGGGTTCCGACTATACTGTGCTTGCGAGCTTCGGCCATGTGCGCGATCTCCCAAGTAAGGACGGTTCGGTAAAGCCCGATGACGATTTCGCCATGACCTATGAAATCGACACCGATTCCAAGAAACACGTGGCGGCCATCGCCAAGGCAACCAAAACTGCCGACGCGCTTTACCTCTGCACCGACCCCGACCGCGAGGGTGAGGCCATTTCGTGGCATGTGCTGGAAGCGCTGCGCGAGGCCAAGGCATTAAAGAAGGGCTTGAAGATACAGCGCGTAACCTTTGACGAAATTACGAAAAAAGCCATTATTGAAGCGTTCAAGCATCCGCGTGATATTGATATGAACATGGTGAATGCCCAGCAGGCTCGCCGCGCGCTGGACTATTTGGTGGGGTTCACCCTATCGCCCGTATTGTGGCGCAAGCTCCCTGGCTCAAAATCGGCAGGCCGCGTGCAATCCGTGGCGCTGCGCCTCATTTGCGAGCGCGATGCCGAAATCGAGCAATTCATCAGTCGCGAATATTGGGATATCAAGGCGGCGATGAAGGCCGAATCGGGAGCAAACATCACCGCGCGCCTCGTAGAATATCAAGGCGAAAAGCTGGAAAAATTCTCGATCACCACCGAAAAACAGGCGGAAACCATCGCTACGGTGCTAAAATCGAAATCTTACGCCGTGGCGAGCCTTGAACCGAAAGAAGTGCGCCGCCACCCTGCCCCGCCATTTACCACCTCCACCCTGCAACAGGAAGCGGCGCGCAAATGCGGCTTCGGCGCCAAACGCACCATGCAGGTAGCGCAGAAACTCTACGAAAACGGGTTCATTACTTATATGCGTACCGACGGCGTGACCGTGTCTGCCGATGCGGTTGCGGACGCTCGCACCTTTATCGGGAAACAATATGGCAAGGAATTCGTGCCGAATGCCCCACGCGCCTATAAGACAAAATCCAAGAACGCGCAGGAAGCCCACGAGGCGATCCGCCCGACCGATGTTACTCAGACCGCTGGATCACTCGGCCTGTCGAGTGACGAGGCCAAGCTTTACGAGCTCATCTGGAAACGCATGGTCGCAAGCCAGATGGAATCCGCTATCTTCGACCAGCTCATCATCGATATCGCCGCTACTGATAAATCCGCGCTGCTCCGCGTTTCCGGCTCGGTGGTGAAATTCGAGGGTTTCCTGAAGCTCTACCAAGAGGGTAAGGATGATGAGGAAGACGAAGAATCCGCCCGCCTGCCCGCGCTCAAACCTTATGAAAAACTTGATGCCAAGGAAGTGACGCCTGAACAGCATTTCACTGAGCCGCCACCGCGATATAGCGAGGCGAGCCTCGTCAAAAAGCTCGAAGAACTCGGCATTGGGCGCCCTTCCACGTATGCATCGATTATTTCAGTGCTACAGGAACGCGGCTATGTGACGCTCGATAAAAAGCGTTTCATCGCGCAGTCGCTCGGACGATTGGTGAATGCTTTCTTGGTCAGCTTCTTTGAACGCTACGTGGAATATGATTTCACCGCCAACCTTGAATCCCAGCTCGACGATATTTCCGCGGGCGACATTGACTGGAAAAAAGTGCTGCGCGATTTCTGGAAAGATTTCATCGCCAAGATTGATGAGAGCAAGGAGCTCAAAATTACCGATGTGCTCTCCGCGCTTGATAAACTCATGAGAAGCTATGTGTTCGGTATGCCCAAAGATGGCAAAGACCCGCGCCTCTGCCCAGAAGATGGCGGCCAACTCGGCTTGAAAATCGGCCGCTTTGGCCCGTATGTTGCGTGCTCGAACTATCCGGATTGCACCTACAAAACCCAGATCGGCGAAGCCACATCGGATATGATGACCGATATGGACGGCAATGAGTTCAAACTGCCGAAAGTCTTGGGCGAAGACCCCAAAACCGGCGAGTCGATCACAATGAAAAAAGGGCCGTATGGCGTGTATGTGCAGCTTGGCGAAGAAGCGAAGCCAAAACGTGCAAGCCTGCTCAAGGGCATGACGCCGGAAACCATGACGCTCGATATCGCCCTGAAACTGCTGGCTCTGCCAAGGGAAGTGGGCACACATCCTGACACCGGAAAACCGATTGTCGCCAATAACGGAAAGTTCGGGCCGTACCTGCTGCATGACGGGAAATTCACCACCCTGCCTGCCAGCGAAGATTTGATGACCATTGGCATTAACCGTGCAGTGGAAGTGCTGGCCACCAGCGGCAAAAAAGGCGGTGGAAGCTCAGCACCCGCAGCGCTCAAAACGCTCGGCGAGCACCCGGATGGCGGAGAGGTAAAAGTCTATAGCGGCAAATATGGCCCTTACGTAAAGCATGAAAAAGTGAATGCAACACTTCCGAAAGGAACCACGCCGGAAACCATTACGCTCGAAGATGCCATTGCATTGTTAGCAGCGCGGGCAAATGCCCCTTCCAAAGGGAAGAAAAAAGCGCCGGCGAAGAAAGCCAAGGCTCCGGCAAAAAGGCCTGCTGCCAAGAAAAAAGCCGGGTAGATTTTTCGTATAATGAACTCAGTGGCGAACGTGCCATGTGGCCGCTGCGGTTGATGGCTGGGTCTGCCGCGCCTCAGCATAGACCCGCTGCATATCCTCTACAATCGCCTTCGCATCCCAGCTCACATGTGCGAACCCGTTCCTGCGA
>CAZFKP010000021.1:0-37834 GCA_964518725.1 uncultured Rickettsiales bacterium
CGAGGTTCGCGGCACTGCCGCTTCTGGCGATGACGGCGGTGATCCAGTTCACCTATGAGCAAAACGTGCAGCATTATTACTGGGCGATGCTGCTTGCGACCGTTTTTGTATTCGGTGCCGGGAAGTGGTCGGTGGATGCCATCATCCGCAGGAAGAATCCATGAACCGGCGCGAATTCCTGGCACTGGCCGGTGGTGGGCTTGGCATGCTGATTCTGAGTTCAGCGCTTAAAACCTCGGCGTTGTTTGCCGATAATGCGATTGAGAAAATGACCATGAGCAATGATGAATGGAAAAAGAAATTGCCTGCCGATGCGTACCACGTGTTGCGGGAGGACGGCACCGAGCGCCCATTCACCAGCGAATTGCTGCATGAAAAACGTGAAGGCGTATTCGCCTGCCTCGGTTGCGGTCTGGAGCTGTTTCCTTCGAAATTCAAGTATGATTCCGGCACCGGCTGGCCAAGTTTTTTCGATGCCATCCCCGGACGCTTGGAAACCACTACCGATTATAAGCTTGTGTTGCCCCGCACCGAATATCATTGTGCGCGTTGTGGCGGACATCATGGGCACGTGTTTAATGATGGGCCGAAACCTACCGGGCTGCGCTATTGCAACAACGGCGTGGCATTGAAATTCATTCCGAAAGCGATGTAATATGAGGCCGCTCCAGCTTGTGATTGCGGTGTTGCTGATGCTTACCGGGCTGGTGTTTTACAGTGTTTCAGCCAGGGCAGAGACGGCGGCGCTGATGAACGCCCATGCAAACCCTTACCCGGCTGCCGAATTTGTTGGGATTGAGGCGTGGCTGAACAGCGAGCCGCGCACCATGGCCTCGCTGAAAGGCAAGGTTGTTCTTGTGGATTTCTGGACGTATTCCTGCATTAATTGTATTCGTACCTTGCCCTATGTGAATGACTGGCATGCGAAGTACCGCGACAAGGGGCTGGTGATTGTCGGTGTGCATTCTCCGGAATTTTCGTTTGAGAAATCACGCGCAAATGTCGAGAAAGCCTTGGTAAAATACGGCATCAGCTATCCTGTGGCGCTTGATAACAACATGGAGACATGGAACAATTTCAAGAACCGTTACTGGCCGGCGCATTACCTGATTAACCAGCAAGGGCAGGTGGTATACAAGCATTTCGGCGAAGGCGAATATGATGTGATGGAACATAATATCCGTGCCTTGCTCGGCCTCGATGCTGCCGCCGTGACTACGGAAGAAGCGCCGAGTTTCATGCAGGGGCAGACGCCGGAAACCTACCTTGGCTATAGCCGCGCCAAGAATTTCGTATCGAAAGAGACACCGCAGCATGATGTGGTGGCACAATATGATCTGGCGGATGATTTCGCGCTTCACCAGTGGGGGCTTAAAGGAAAGTGGAATATACAGCCGTCAATGGTGAGTTCGGAGGCAGACGGTGCCTCTCTGGTGATGTATTTCAAGGCTGCCAAGGTATATTTGGTGCTCGGCACGCGTGATGGCAAGCCGGTGAAAGCCACCGTTACGCTGAATGGAAAACCGCTTGGTGATGCGGCGGCAAGGGATGCGGCAGGTGGGGTCATCGCCGTCGACCAGCACGCGCTGTATGCCATTGTCAGCCAGCCGGAGCTAAAACCTGGGTTGCTTGAAATTACTGCCGACAGGGAAGGGCTTGAGGCCTACGCCTTTACATTCGGCAACTGAACTTCGTTGTTCTCCGACTCCGGCAAACGGATAATTTCCATGTCGACGGTGCGGCTGTCAGACTCCTCCTGCGTGATACTGACGGCGCGATCCGGCGGGGTGATGAATCCAAGGCGTGCCGCCTGGTTAATTGAAATCCGCACAGTGTAATTTCCTGCCGGGACACCGTTCATCAGGTAATATCCGTCGAAGCTGGTTTGGGTTTCACGTAGTAATTTTCCATCCGGCGTAAAAAGCTGCACCTGCACATTAGATGCCTCCCTGGTCTCTGCCGTTTCATCCATGATCCGTACCGTGCCCTCGACATCACCCGTACCGTGAATGGGGTAATCGACCATCGCCACTACGCCGGGGCGTGTTACCACATCCACCCCTTGCTGGGCAGGTAGCAGGTAAGGGTTATCGATCGATTTGGCATCAAGGGTCAGGCTGGAACGACTGTCGGCCAGCGTGTTACGGATAAGTACAGCGCCATCTGCGTTTGTCAAGTCTGCCGCACTGCCACGATTGACAAGAAAACGTGCGTCTTCCAGCGGTTTGTCGTCATCATCAAAGACGTTATTATTGTTAATATCGTGGTAGGCGCGTGCGGAGATCAGGCCGTTTCCTGCCGTGTAATCTGGATAGAAATTGAATTTCCCGGTGCGCGGGTCTTCACCAAAACTGAGTGACAGGCTGATGCCTGCGACATTGTCTCCACGGCTGGAGCGCCCGATATTTCCCCCCAGAAGGAATTGATCAAATTTGCGGTTAAGGCCTACTGTGTAATTGGTCACGCGGTCGGAAACAAACTGGTGGTCAATCTGGAAGATGGCGCTGGTATCGCGGGTAAAGTTATATTCGGCGGAACTGAGCAGGGTTTGCACTTCACGTTCCGGGCTTAAGCCATACAGGATATTGCCGCGCAGTATGATTTCCCGCCAGGGGAAACTCAGGATAAACTCGCCGTTGGTTTGTTCTTCCCGCGTGGTGAAGCTAACCGGCAACCCGCCAACGCCGGTGAGGGTGACCTGGGTCGGGGTGCTGTCGGTGATGTAGGAAATGCTGTTCGAGACGGCGAGCCGGTTGACGGCGGTTGCTGTGCGGAAACTGAACTGGTTCACTTCACGTTCGGAGTCATATACCACCTGCGTGGCGCTGACACCATTATTCAGGCGCGGAAGGTAGGGCAGGGTAAGCGGTGCATCTGCCCGAATATTACTGCGGCGCACCACCGGGTCGTTAACTGATTCCGTATGCTCGCTGATAAAATCAAAAAACTGCTGGTGGTCGGCCGACAGGCTGATGCCATCAAGATTATCCTGCAACGCAAGCTTTACGGCATTGCCGCCATTTTGCACATCGCGTGCAATGTCTGCCCGTCCAAACGCGCCGCCCAACGTCGTGCCAAGCCCAGTCGAAAGATAGGTGCGCTTTTCGGCATCGGCAGTGGTGAGGTGGGTGGCGCTGGAGAAGAACGATAGATTATCCAGTACACCATATTCATATTCCAGCATCGCGCGTGGTTCGCCGCGCACGGATTCCGTTTGCAGCGGGGTGGCGCTGCTGAGGTTTGCATAATACTGGTTCTGGTTTTGTAGCAACGTATCGAAGCTGCTGGTGTTCTGCTGGCTCAGGGATGCGCGGAAATAGGATTTTCCTGCCTGTGTTAATTCTGGTGTTACCAGGAAACGTCTTACTTCCTCCCGCGTCTGGCCGAAGGGGCCATAAAATACCAGGCGCAGGATGTTCAATCCCGATAGCAGAGGCACATCCACAAATTCATACCGTCCATTGTTCGATGAACGCTGGAACGATAACAGCTCATCGTTTCGGTAGAGCTCCACTTCCCAACCGGGTTGCACGTCACCTTGTAGCGTGGTGCGGTCATATTGCGTGGCGCGGTCATATGGGATGTTGGAGATTATGACTCCGCGCCCCTGCTGATTAAACGCTGTGAGCGGCACTTGCGGGGTGCTGATGTCGCCGAAGCTGATCTCGCGCAGCTCCATATCGTGCGACCACTCGCTGAGCCTGGTATTATATAATTTCTCATCGGGCTGGAATAGTTGCCCATCCGGATCGCGGCGCGACAGGGTCAGGCGCAGGTCGGAAAAATCGCGCGAATTTTCATAAGCGGCATAGGTATTGCTGTGCATGTATAACAGGTCGCCGCTTGCCAGCGCCGTTACCCGGTGGTTGGTGCCAGAATAAGAGCGTTCATCGTAGTTGGCGTTATAGGTGAGGTCGGTAAACGGGTTGGTATAGGCCTGATAGGGAACATCCACCCGCGGGAACGGGCCTTCCGGTGCGCGGTTCTCGGCGCGGTCAAGTGCAGAGCGGGCTTCTTCGCGTTCGGTGCGAAGCTGGATAGGGAGTTTTACGCCATTGCGTGGCAGCAGCGTCACCGTTTGGTTCGCAAATGAGAAATCAAAATCCACTTGCAGCCATTCTTTCAGGAGCGCCGTATCGACATAGATATCGTCGGCATGCGCTTCGACCTGGCCTTCGGAAAAATTGCTGCGTGAACTATCCACCTGTACTTCATGGTTGGTAAGATCGAGATGGAATGGGGTATCCGCATTCACGACCCATCCATCGGCCGTTCCCTCTTGCGGCGATACGGCCATGGAAAATTCAAGCGCTTTCGCCAGCGCGCCAAGCGGCAGCATCAGACTTGATTTTCCGGCATAGCCCGGAAGCGCTTCGGTGATTAATGTGCGCTCAAGCTGGATATCCACCAGTACCAGATCGTCATCAGAGCGCTCGATCACCGAGAATGTTTGTGCGGCATAGGCAATATTGTTGGCGGCCATGGCGGCGGTGACAAGCATGCATGCACTTAATATTACACGTGAATTCATGCCGGCATCATAATATATTAATAAATATAAATCTATAACACAATTCTTGTTATGGACAAAAAAATGGCGACCAGAAGGCCGCCATTTTATTGTTTATGAACCTTGAGTTAGCGTCTTAGTAGTTAACGTTAACTGTGTAGGTGCCGGTGTAGGTGCCGGCAACTTGGTTTGCTGCAACAGCCAGAACGCCGGTTACGTTGAAGATACGAGCACCGGTGTTATCAAATGCCGAGCTGGCTGGCATGGTGAGGGTTGCAATCATCGAGTTGGCGCCATTCGTCAGGGTGGCGGTTGGCGAACCGGTGATGAAAAAGCTGCTGTTCGGGTTGCCGGTAGCGTTGAATATCGCCGGAGATCCGAGGGAAATTGCGGTAACGCCGCCGGTGACTGCACCGAAGCTGTTGATGGTGCCTGCGGTCGCGCTGCTAGAGAACGAACCGAAATTCATCGCGGTTTGTTGGGTGACGCTCAACGGGCCAATGACGGTCGCGCTGGCAGATCCGGTGGTGGTAGCTGCGTTGGCAACGCTAGCTGCGAATACAGAAACAGCGAGTGCTGCTGCGGTGATATTAAATTTCATGATTGACTCCATAATGTTGTAGCTTGTTATCGCCGGAGACCATCAAAATGGTGTTCTCTGCGGCAACAATGGTTAGAGCTATATACTGCCTGAGAGGGGTTGGGTAGTATTTTTTAATAAAGAATTAATTGTTTATTATGGGACTTGGTTAGCAACTTGATTCTACTTGTTAATTTGCGGTTATACTGCTGACCGTATCATGGCCGCTAGTAGGTTGCCGGAATTCAACATTGAGTGCGCCGGCTGCCCCGGTGAGTGGAACTGAAATTATCCGTTTGTCGAGATAGGACAATATGCTGACTCCTTTGGCTTGCCCGACAATATTTTTGCCGTCGTTTTGGGTGATGGTGATGTCGCCGTAGGCAGAGCGACCGCCGTTACGGTGGATCGCAAGCGTAAGGTTATCTGCCGTGCGTCCCACTACTTCAAGTGTGACGTCTGAACGTCCCTCGCCAGCGCGTACCAGCACAGGGATGGAGACACCGTAAACCGGAATCAGTTTGATGGCGATCTGGTCGGATTGTGCTTGCTTTGCTTCCACGTCCTCGCCAGTCGGGAGGTCTGGAACAGCGCGGAACAGCAGGTGCGATGTGTATTCGCCATCCGCCAGTCCTTCCGGCTTGCGTAGAACGATTTTTACTATCTGTGATTCGCCGGGTTTCAGTGTTACTTGCCGTGGCGAGTAGCGGAGTAAATCATCAGCAATTCTGAGGCTGTTCTTTGCCGTCTCTTCGCTGATTTCTTCGTAGCTGCCGTCTTCCTTCATCCGCAAGTGAAGGAAGGAGACCCGATAGGTGGCCTCTTTATTGGCGCGGTTATTCAGGACAATTTCCGCCGCCCGGTTTCGCCCTTCAAGCACAACGCGGGTCGGAGCCACCAGCAGGTCGCCGGCACCGCTGTCGTTTTGGAGCGTTGGCTGGGCTGGAGGTGTTTCTTCCGCCGCATAACCCGGCGTGCAGGGGAGCATCAGGGCGGCAATAAGCACAACGCGTCGAATAATGGTCATGTAACTTCCCAGCAATTGGTGGATTTTCCTAGGATGTGCTACTATACTCCTTGCCATGATTCAACCTTTTACCAAGATCGCTTCGTGTCTGTGGCCATGGATAATGGCTGGAATGCTATCTGTCGCTGCACCGCTTCAGGCGGCGGAGGAGCAGGTCAACACGCTGCCGGTGGCCGAACCGACTACGCCGCCGCTACCGGGGGTGCCGGAGAAAGAGCCGGCACGGGCGGTGCTGCGTGTGCGCCAGATACAATCCATCGAATTTGGGACGTTTGCTTGTGATCGTGGCGGTGGTTCCGTGACCATTACCACCAGTGGTGCCCGCATTCCAAGTGGTAATATATCATTATTAAACAGCGGTATATCTGGTGCTGCTGATTTTGAAATCGTTGGCCAGCCAGGCGAAATTGTAACTATCTATTTACCTGAGCGTGTTATCCTTGGGAAGAATGGCGATGGCGGCGATACTGAAATTACCAACCTGACCATGGCACCCGAACCACCACTCACGCTTGATAGTCGTGGGTATGCGCGGGTGAAAGTTGGGGGCACCATGCGGCTTGCTGGCCGTACGTCCCTCGGTTCCTACTATGGGCGGTTTGATCTGGATGTACGCTACCTGCGCTGATTCCCACCGGGGGAGGCGTGATGCGGTATATCCAACCACTATTGATGCTGGCCATATCCTGCGCGCCGTGTGCGGCGTTTGCAGTGACGGCAACGGCGACGGCGACGGTGGTCGAACGCCTGACCATCACCAATACCCAGCCACTTAGTTTTGGTTTTATCGCTCCTGCGGGGGGCGGCAGCGTGACCGTGACCGCTGGCGGCCAACGGCAGGTTGGCGGCGGGGTAGACGTGCAGGGCAATGATTTCCACCATGCGGCGTTTGACGTTCAGGGCACGCCGGGAAAAATATATACGATCCACCTGCCGGCATCGCAGCTTTTCGTTGCGCCGATTGGGAGCGCGGATCCGGCATTTGCCAGTGAGTTGCTCGTGCACAATTTTGTTACCAGCAGCGTTAACCAGGGAAGTGGAACCGCAGGCAAGCTGGATAATAGCGGGCAGGATACAGTTTATCTTGGTGGCACCATCGAAGTTCCTGCCAATGCCGTTCCCGGCGTTTACAGCGGCGTGGTGCCGCTCACCGTTTCTTACTGAAGGTCATTTTTATGTCGCAGGATGATTCTACAGATCTTGCTACCTTGGCGTTGAGGCATGAGTTGCGTGAGTTGCGCTCAGATGGCCGCCTGATTCGCGCCACCATCGGTTCCGAGGAGGAGCCGGAGAGGGCGCTGCGGATTGTGGTGGATAGTGTGCATGCAGGATATGAGGAGCAGCTTACCTATTACCAGAATCGTTTAACTGCGCTTGGCATATCTTCTACAATTCGCAAAAGTGCCAGCCTTGGTGGCATCTTGGTATTGCAACTGGATGCTGAGGCGTTGGGCAAGCTTGAAGCCATCGAGCCAAACTTGAATTATGATGTACTGCCAAAGACACTGGAGAAACGCACCGCTTTGCAGGATATGGTCGCTGTTGCAGAGAATGAGGTTGATAGCAAGATTTATGCTGCCTGTGTTCAACAGATAGGTCGGCTGATTGATGCGGTTGGGGTGTGTCACGGTGTGGGGATTGCCAACCGTGTCCGGACTGAAATTCCTCCTACTGGCGAGACCGCCCGCTTTTTACTCTCCGGCCTTAATCGGTCGGGCAAGATAAATTGTGTGGAGCTGCTTGGCAGACAGGTGGATGCTGCACTTGAGTACCCGACCAGTGGGCAGCTTAAGATGCTTACAGAGAGTAACGCAAAGATTGCTCTGCGAAATATGTTAAGTCTTGGATCCCAAGACTTTCATGAAAGGGTGGTGTCATGGATGGATGGTAACCCGTTGACACGTGAATCAGAGAGGGCGGCGGCCTATTGGGCAGTTCCGGGGCAGGAAAGAAAATACACCGTGGCAATTTCAACGGATGAAATTTTTGCCGGAAGATCGATCGCCACTTAAATCGTCGTTGCCTGCTTGCATCCGTCCCTCCATCTGGGCTACAACACGTCCTATGCAAGGGTACAGGGACATCGGCCAGATACTGGCTACTGCACGTGAAGAACGCCGGCTTTCCATCGCCGAGGTGGCGCAGGCGCTCCACATTCGTCCGCGCTATCTGGTAGCGCTGGAGGAGGGGGCGCTCGAAAAACTCCCTGGGTTTCCATATGCCAAAGGTTATTTGAAGCGCTATGCTATTTACCTGTCGCTCGACCGGGTGGAAATGCTCCGTCGGTTTGAATTGGTGGCGCAGGAGGCGGTAGCCACCCCACTCTTTATGCCGCATCATTTTTCACTCGATAAACATATTCATCTGCCGCTTGCTTTGCTCCTGGCCGCTGCCGGTTTTGTGGTCATGATGGCGTGGGCTTGGTGGTTCAGGCCAGAGCACGGTTCGCTTTCGGTGGTCGAGCCGGTGCCGGAAAAGGTAATGGAGCCGCCGGTAGCAGTTTCTGTCAGATCGTTTGCGAGTGTGGCTTGCCTGCGCCCGCAAAACGGGCTATATCCGCCATGTTACTGGCCGCTGCCAGAACCTGAACCCAGCATGATGACGATCATAAAACCATGAGTACTGCCCGCCGGAAATCCTATGAAGCGACTATCGCGCATGTACGTGTGGGAGGCGATGCGCCCATCATGGTGCAATCCATGACCAATACCGATACGGCGGATGTGGCGGGAACCGTGGCACAGGTGAAGGCGCTGGCCGAAGCGGGCAGCGAAGTGGTGCGGATTACGGTGAATAATGAGGCGTCGGCTGCCGCCGTTCCTGAAATTGCCGCGCAGGTGAATGTGCCGTTGGTTGGGGACTTCCATTATAACGGCCATACGCTGTTAAAACACTATCCCGATATGGCGAAAGCGTTGGCCAAATACCGCATCAACCCGGGAAATGTAGGCTTTGCCGACAAGCATGATGCCCAATTTTCTGAGATGATTGAGCTGGCGCTGAAATATGAAAAGCCGGTACGCATTGGGGTCAACTGGGGAAGCCTCGACCAGCAAATGCTGGCGAAGGTGATGGACGAAAATGCAAAGCGCCCCGAACCCAAAGACGCTGGCGGTGTCGCGCGTGAAGCATTGGTGCGTTCGGCGCTGGACTCGGCAAAAATGGCCGAAGCGCTGGGTATGCCCGGTAACCGTATTTTCCTTTCTGCAAAGGTTTCCCGGGTGCAAGACTTGATTGCCGTGTACCGCGATCTGGCGGCACAGTGCAAGTACTCGCTGCATCTTGGCCTCACCGAAGCAGGCATGGGCAGCAAGGGGATCGTTGCCTCCACGGCGGCGCTTAGCGTGTTATTGCAAGAGGGTATCGGCGATACGATCCGCATTTCGCTGACGCCGGAGCCGGGCGGCGACCGCACGCAGGAAGTACGGGTGGCACAGGAAATTTTGCAATCGCTAGGGCTTCGCGCCTTCACGCCACAAGTGACAGCATGTCCCGGTTGCGGGCGCACGACCAGCACGGTATTTCAGGAGTTGGCTGATTCCATCCAAACCTACCTGCGCGAGGCAATGCCGGTGTGGAAAAGCAAATATGCTGGGGTGGAATCCATGAATGTGGCGGTGATGGGCTGTATCGTGAACGGTCCCGGCGAGAGCAAGCATGCCGATATCGGTATTTCACTCCCCGGCACGGGTGAATCTCCGATTGCACCTGTGTTTGTCGATGGTAAGAAAGTGGCAACGCTGCGTGGCGAGCGCATCGCGCAAGAATTTCAGACCATGGTCGAGGAATATGTACAAAAGCGTTATGGAAGCAAGGAACTAAGGCATGTCGGCTAAACTCCAGCCCGTCCGTGGGACGCATGATATATTGCCTGAAGAGGCTACCAAGCGCCGTGTGCTCCTGAACAAGGCGATCGACGTGTTTGCGCGCTATGGCTATGGAGAAATCCAGACCCCAATCTTTGAGTTTTCCGAAATATTCCACCGCACGCTTGGCGAAGTATCGGATGTTGTCACCAAGGAAACCTACACATTTACGGATCGTGGCGGCGAATCGCTGACACTGCGCCCGGAATTTACCGCAAGCGTGGTGCGCGCCCTCATTTCCAACAGTCTGCAGGATAGCTTGCCATTCAAAGTGTTTTACCATGGGCCGGCCTTTCGGTATGAGCGCCCGCAGGATGGCCGTATGCGGCAGTTTCACCAGCTTGGTGCCGAGTTGCTTGGGGTTGCCGATCCGCTGGGTGATGTTGAAATGATCGCTATGGCCAGTCAGTTGCTTGCGCGGCTCGGTCTGACAAAACATGTGACGCTTGAGCTGAATTCGCTTGGTGATGCCGAAAGCCGGGATGCCTACCGTCGGGCACTAGTCGCGTATTTCACCCGCCATCGGGAGGCGCTGTCGGAAGATAGTAAAAACCGGCTGGAACGTAATCCACTCAGGGTTCTTGACTCTAAGAATGAGGGTGACCGAAAGCTGATTGCCGACGCTCCGAAACTGCATGATTACTTCACTCCTGCCGCCGCCGCATTTTACGGCGAAGTTAAAGCATCGCTTGAGGCACTGAACATACGCTACCGGGAGAACCAGCGTTTAGTGCGTGGGCTGGATTATTATTCGCACACGGTGTTTGAGTTCACGACCACGATGCTCGGCGCGCAAAGCACGGTACTGGCGGGGGGTAGGTATGACGGTCTGGTGAAACTCATGGGGGGTAACGATATACCCGGGGTGGGGTTTGCGGCAGGTATCGAGCGCCTTCTGATGTTAATTGAAAAAACAATCGATACGGCGTCCAAGAGTGCATTTAAGGGATTCGCCGTGATACCAATGGACGATCAGCACGTTCGTGCTGCGCTGCTTGTGGCAAACCACCTGCGGCAGGCGGGGAAGTACGCGGAGTTGATTACCCGCGGCAACCTTGGTAAGAAAATGAAACGAGCCGAGAAATTTGGCGTTAAATACGCCGTTATCATAGGCGATGAAGAGCTTGCACGTGGCAATTATACCGTTAAAAACATGGAAACCGGGGTGCAAGAAGTGCTAATCCTCAAAGAATTGAAGCAACTGAAATGAATTTCGATGACCGATTAGAGCTGCTCGTGCGCCGTCACGATGAGCTGCGCGATGCAATGTCAACCGCGAGTGGCAATGATTTCCAGAAAATATCCAAGGAATATGCCGACCTGACACCGATTGTCGAAACGATCGCGGAATATCAGAAGGCACGCGACGGGCTGGCCGATATCAAGGCAATGATTGCTGATCCGGCGTGCGATGCGGAGATGAAGGCGCTTGCCACGGAAGAAATGCACGAGCTGCAGAAGTCGATTCCTGAGCTTACCCACAAGGTGCAGATTGCATTGCTGCCAAAGGATGCCGCCGATGAGAAGAATGCCATTCTTGAGGTGCGGGCTGGCACGGGAGGCGACGAAGCCGCCTTGTTTGCTGCCGATTTATTCCGCATGTACCAGCGCTACGCCGCGAATCAGGGGTGGCGGTTTGAGGTTATTTCTATCTCCGACGGTACGGTCGGGGGGTATAAGGATGCAACCGCCGAAGTGACCGGAAAAGGCGTATTTGCCAAATTAAAATTTGAATCCGGCGTGCACCGCGTGCAGCGCGTTCCGGCAACGGAGACCCAGGGGCGCATCCATACTTCGGCAGCGACTGTGGCGGTGCTTCCTGAGGCTGAAGAGGTCGATATCAAAATCGAGGAAAAAGATCTCCGCATCGATGTATTCCGTGCCTCCGGCCCTGGTGGCCAGTCAGTTAACACGACCGATTCGGCGGTGCGTATCGTCCATATACCCACTGGGGTCACAGTATCGCAGCAAGATGAAAAATCGCAGCTAAAGAACAAAGTCAAGGCGATGAAAATCCTGCGCGCTCGGCTTTATGAGGCTGAACGCGAAAAGATCGCCAGCGAGCGTGCGAGCATGCGTAAAGACCAGGTTGGCTCGGGCGATCGCTCCGAGCGCATCCGTACCTATAATTTTCCGCAAGGGCGGGTTTCTGACCACCGTATCAACCTTACCGCGTATAATATCGACGCGGTGATGAATGGCGACCTTGATGAATTTATTGATGCCTTGATTGCCGACGACCAGTCGCGCAAGCTCTCTGAAATTGCCTAAGCCATGCTGCAGGCAGCTATAGAAGTGCTCCAGGCTGCGGGCATTGCGTCCGCCCGGCTGGACGCGCAGCTCCTGCTCGCCCATGTGCTCGGCATCACGCGGGAGGCATTGCTGCTGGAACGCACCCACATCCTTACCCGGAA
Organism: uncultured Rickettsiales bacterium; assembly: GCA_964518725.1. GTDB lineage: Bacteria > Pseudomonadota > Alphaproteobacteria > Rickettsiales > SXRF01 > JANRKF01. Next base: position 12,398 of record CAZFKP010000021.1, read on the forward strand.
GCAACAGCAGGAATTTGATGCACTCCTGGCTCGCCGTGCTGCACGTGAGCCGATCGCGCATATTTTGGGAAAAAAAGAATTCTGGGGTCTGGAATTTGCGGTAACGCCTGCGACCCTTGTGCCAAGACCGGATTCCGAGACGTTGATTACGGCCTTGCTCGCACACATGCCACAGCGTGGGAGCAAATTACGGGTGCTTGACCTTGGTAGTGGCACAGGCTGTCTGTTGCTAGCGGCGCTGTCAGAATATCCGCAGGCTACGGGGCTTGGGGTGGACATCAATCCGGAAGCCATTGATGTAGCACGTGGAAATGCCAAGGCGCTTGGTCTTATAAATAGGGCGGAATTTAAAAAATCTGATTGGAATTCAGAAGTAAACGGTGTATGGGATGTGGTGCTGAGTAATCCACCCTATATACCCACGAAGGATATTTGTGGGCTTTCGCCGGATGTAGCTGATTATGAGCCGCGCCTGGCGCTGGATGGGGGAAGTAGCGGCTTAGACTGCTACCGTGCAATCACCGGATTTTTACCAACGATCATGGCGGAAAACGGGGTTGCTTTGCTGGAGGTAGGCGTCGGGCAAGCGGCAGATGTCGCTATGCTGGCAACGCTTCAGGGGCTAAAAGTAGTGCAGGTGGCCTGCGATTTGGCAGGCATAGAACGATGCGTTGTAATAACAAGATAAGGACGATTTCATGAGAAGAAAACCCATGCAAGGCGGTGGCGGCCAACGGCACCATAACAATGGCGGCCAGCGCAGGAATAATAATGGCGGTGGCGGGTATAATAATAACAACCGCGCGCGTAAAAATTATCCGCAGTTGCGTGAGAAATACCTGAACCAGGCGAAAGACGCTCTTTCCGGCGGCGATCGCGTGATGGCGGAATATTATTTCCAGCATGCCGACCATTGTTACCGCATGATGGTGGAAGACGGTTATCGCCCACGTCAGGAAAACCAGAACGATGCCGCCGATAGCGGCGGCGAACAAAACGATACCGCCAATGATGCTGCTGTTTCGGAAGATGCGGAAGTTCCTGCCAGTGGCGCGCTCCCTTCGTTCCTGACTATGGGCTATACGGCAGAAGCGGCGGCCAGCAATGTTGAAAAAGCTGCACAGAATCCAGCACAGAACTGGGAAGAAAACTAACTGGGTTTACGTGGCGCACTGCTTCGCGCTTCTGCGTTCTCATCACGGTTAAATGCACATGATTGTTTGCAGTTCACTTGCTAATATCAGCGGAATCCGCCATGGGTTTTTCGGGCGTGAAGGCGGCGTAAGTGAGGGGCTGTATGCTTCGCTTAACTGCGGTTACGGTTCGGGTGACAACCTTGAAAAAGTGACCGAGAATCGGCGGCGCATCTCGGAAAAGCTTGGTACGACAACCCCGCTCCTGACCTGTTTCCAGATTCATAGCCCCAAAGTGGTGACTGTTGCGGCGCCGTGGAGCTGGAAAGATTCCCCCGAAGCAGATGCGCTGGTGACGGATATTCCAAATTTTCCGATAGGCGTCCTCACGGCGGACTGCTTGCCGGTGCTTTTTTCTGATGTGAAGGGGCAGGTGGTTGGGGCGGCGCATGCCGGGTGGAAAGGCGCAATTGGCGGCATCCTTGAGGCGACAATCCATGCCATGAGATCGCTCGGAGCCGAGAATATTTTTGCCACAATTGGTCCTGCCATTGCTGCATCTTCCTATGAAGTCGGCGCTGAATTCTATGAGCGGTTTATTCAGGAATCGGCTGGAAATGCAGTGTATTTCACTCCATCGGCGCAGGCCGGACATCATTATTTCGATCTTCCGGCGTATGGGCGCGCCAGGTTGGTTGCCGCAGGCATTGCACAAACCAACATTCTTGCGTATGATACACGCTCGCTGGAAAGCGAATTCTTTAGTTACCGGCGCACGAGCCTGCGGGGCGAAAACGCCTATGGCAGGCAGTTGGCAGCAATTATGAGGATGGAGTAAGCGATGGCGATTTTGCCGTTTGATGACCGCGACGGGTGGATTTGGATGGATGGTGCCATGGTGCCGTGGCGCGAGGCGAATGTGCATGTGCTCACGCATGGCCTGCATTATGGCTCCTGTGTTTTTGAGGGTGAGCGTGCCTATAACGGAAAGATTTTCAAATGTCGCGAGCATTCCGAACGCCTGCACCAGTCGGCAAAACTGATTGGTTTTGATATCCCCTACAGTGCCGAAGAGCTTGATAAAATAAAATATGCTGTGCTTGCGAAACAAAATATCACCAACGGTTATATCCGCCCGGTGGCGTGGCGCGGCAGCGAAATGATGGCGATTTCGGCGCAGGCTACCAAAATCCATGTGGCGGTTGCGGCGTGGGAGTGGCCGAGCTATTTTTCAAAAGAAGCCCGTGAGAAAGGCCTGTCGTTGCAGATTGCGAATTGGGCGCGCCCGGCGCCGAATACCGCGCCCACAGCCAGCAAGGCGGCGGGGCTGTACATGATTTGCACCATGAGCAAGCACGCGGCGGAAAAAGATGGTTTCAACGACGCGCTGATGCTCGATTACCGTGGCTATATTGCCGAGGCGACCGGCGCCAACTTGTTTTTTATATTCAATGGTGAGTTACACACGCCGACGCCGGATTGCTTCCTCGATGGCATCACTCGCCGCACGGTGATGCAGCTTGCACGCGATGCTGGCATCAAAGTCGTCGAGCGGCATATCAAGCCGGAGGAAATTAAGCTTGCGAGTGAAGCATTCCTTACTGGTACAGCGGCTGAAATCACGCCGATCGGCCGGGTGAACGACCACGTCATTCCGGTCGGGTCGATGACCAAGCAGTTGATGCAGGCATATACCGATCTGGTGCTGGCGTAGGTCGGTTAGAGTGCGCTGGTTTTAAGCCGCTTGCGCTTTGGTGAGGCTGGGATATCCAGTGCCTCACGGTATTTGGCCACGGTTCGGCGTGCGACGTTGATATTGCGGTCTTTCAGCATGGCGACGATCTCATCGTCTGACAAGATATGTTCGATCGATTCCTTGGAAATGAATTCGCTGATATAATTTTTTACCGCCATGCTGGAGACGTCATCCCCACCACCGACAGCGCGTTGCAAGGCGGAGGTAAAGAAATACTTTAGCTCGAATGTGCCGCGTGGGCAAAGCAGGTGCTTGCCGCTGGTGACGCGGCTGATGGTGCTTTCATGATAGCCGGTGGCGGCGGCGATATCTTTCAGTGTCATCGGTTTTAAATAGCGCACGCCTAGCCGGAAGAATGCATCCTGCTGCTTGACTAATTCGCTACCGACTTTTAGCATGGTCTCCGCCCGTTGTTCCAGTGCCCGCACAAGCCAGTTGGCGGTCATCAATTGTTCGGAGAGGTATTTTTTATCCTGTACATTGCGGGTTTCGGCGGTGACTTTCTTGTAATAGCGCTTATTGACCATCACACGGGGGAAATTTCCCATGTTGAGTTCGACATGCCAATTGCCGTCTGGCAGGCGACGCACAAAAATATCCGGCTCCATGTGCTGCACGATTTCATGCTCAAACCGGCTGCCAGGCTTGGGATTCAAGGCGCGAATTTCCGCGACCATTTGTTTGATGTCTTCCCGATCAACGCCGCATTTATTTTGCAACTCGTCAAAACGGCCGTCACCCAGCAGTTGGAGATTCGCAAGCAGCACTTCCATCGCCGGATCCATCCGGTTCTTCTCACGCAGTTGCAGGGCGAGGCACTCGCTTAAGTTGCGGGCGCAAACACCGGTTGGATCAAATCCCTGCAAAAGCATCAGCACACGTTCGAGATCGGATTGTTCTACCCCCAGCGTTTTTGTTAGTGGCGACAAATCATGCGTGATGTAACCCGCATCATCGACGAGGTCGATCAGATGCGCGCCAATCATGCGGTCAGTAGGATCGCTAACATCGAGTTGCAGTTGGTTTAGCAAATGCTCACGGAGCGATATTTCCTGCGAGGCATTATCTTCAATGCCCAGCCCATCCTCTCCATCACCACCGTGGCTGCCGGAGCTGATAGAAAGGGTGCTATCGCTCCGAATATAATCAGTTTCCGCTTCAACGCTCTCGTCAAATGATCCGGCGTCAAACGCCTGATCATCGCCAAAATCGGCTTCTTTCGGGTCATCAGATTCTTTGGCGGCGTCCCGATCTTCCGGGGCTATTTCCTTGGCTTCGCCTTCCTCGGCTTGCAGCAGGGGATTTTTTTCCATTTCCGCTTCGATAAATTCACGCAGCTCAAGCGTGTTGCATTGCAGCAGCTTGATGGATTGCTGCAACGCTTGGGTCATTACCAGTGACTGGCCTTGACGTAATTCTAAACGCGGTGCGGACATGGCAGGATTATAGAGCTTATCTGGTAACTGCCAACTGCTATCTGCTATTTCGGTTTAGCGGCGAGCATTTGAGCGGATTTTTGTTTTTTCAGCGCTTTGCCGCGTCCTGACAGGCTTGGGTTATTCATAAAGTAGTCATGTGCGGAAAGCGAGTGGGCGCTGACTGGGAGGTGTGTGTAGGTGCCGTCGGGTTGCAATACCCAGCTTTGTTTCTCATCTTTCAGGTTAGCCACCATGATCTGGCCGAGGATTTGCTCGTGCACGGTGGGGTTTTCAATCGGCACCATGATTTCCACACGCCAATCAAGGTTGCGCGGCATCCAATCTGCCGATCCGATGAAAACCTTGGCGTTCGGCGAGGGCATTTCGTGCCCATTTCCAAAACAATAAATGCGGGAGTGTTCCAGGAAGCGCCCCACAATGCTTTTAACGCGGATATTTTCCGAAAGCTCCGGGATGCCCGGGCGAAGGCAGCAAATACCTCGCACCACCAGTTCGATGACGACACCGGCCTGTGAGGCGCGGTAGAGCGCATCGATGATGCCTGGATCGACCAGCGAGTTCATTTTTGCCCAGATAGTGCCGGGCTTACCCTTTTTGACATGTGCAATCTCTGTGTCGATTAGGTGAAGAAGTTGTCCGCGCATATCACGTGGAGCGATGATAAGTTTTTTAAATTCGTTCGGCGGCGCGTAGCCCGTCAGGTAATTAAACAGGTAGGCGGCGTCCATGCATAATACCGGGTCGCAGGTAAAGAATGACAAGTCGGTATAGATTTTGGCGGTTGCAGGGTGGTAGTTACCTGTGCCGAAATGCGCGTAAGAAACGAGTTTTCCATTTTCGCGGCGAGTGACGAGCGAGACTTTTGCGTGGGTTTTCAGTTTTACAAACCCATACACCACCTGTGCTCCGGCACGCTCCAAATCACGTGCCCATTGCAGGTTCGCTTCTTCATCGAAACGCGCTTTCAGCTCGATCAGAGCCGTAACCGATTTTCCTGCTTCGGCCGCCATAACCAGGGCTTTGATAATCGGTGAGTCTTTGCTGGTGCGGTAGAGGGTCTGCTTAATCGATACCACATCCGGGTCGCTAGCAGCTTGTTTCAAATACTGCACGACAACATCAAAACTTTCGTAAGGGTGATGCACTACAATGTCTTTGGCGGCAATGGCAGCGAAACAATCCCCGCCGTAATCGATAATCCGTTCCGGGAAACGGACGCTGAATGCCGGGAATTTCAGAGTGTCCGGCAGCTCCTCATACAGCTCCCTGAGCGATGCAAGCCCCAGCATGCCGCTGACTTCAATAATATCCGATGTTTCCACGTGAATCTGTTCGGCGACGAACTGGACAAGGTGCTTGGGGGCAGGGGCGGCGAATTTGATTTGAATGACGCTGCCGCGACGCCGCTGTTTGATGGCGCGCTCAAAGTTACGCACAAAATTTTCATCCTGCTCTTCTTCCTCCACATCGAGATCGCTATCGCGGATGATACGGAATAGGGTGCTATCAATTTTCTCAAAGCCTGGCATCAGGGTGCTTAAATAAAGGTCGGTGATGTCCTCAAGCATGATAAACCGAATGTGTTTGCCGGGAATAGAGATAAACCTTGGCAAGCGGAGTGGGAGAGGCACAATCGCCATCTGCGCTTTGCCGCCGTTGCGCGGCTGTAAATGGAACGCGATGGCAAGCCCAAGGTTGGGCAGGAACGGGAAGGGGTGCGCCGGGTCGATGGCAATCGGGGTCAGCACCGGGAAAATATTTTCAAGGAAATGGTTTTCGAGGTACTGCTGATCGGCTTTGGTCAGTTCGTTGCTATGCACTACATTGACGTGTTCTTTTCTTAGCGATTGGCGGATGTTTTGCCAGCATTCATGCTGTTGCTGCACCATGGCGGCGCTGATGAGGTGGATATGCTCCAGCTCCTCGGCGGGGGTAAGGCCGTCGGTGCTGTGCTTGGTGATGCCTTGCTGCACGTAGCCGCGGATACCGGCGACGCGCACCATGGTAAACTCATCAAGGTTTGAGGCGCTGATGGCAAGGTAATTCAAACGCTGGGCAAGCGGGACTTCTGGGTTGGATGCTTCTTCAAGCACCCGCGTGTTAAATGCCAGCCACGAAACCTCGCGGTTGATGAAGCGTTCTTTGGCGTCATTGCTGATTAATGGGCGTGGTTTATGGCTCATGGTGGAGTATTTATTAAGATTATCAGCTTGCAATTTTACATAATATCATAAAAAATGCATTAATAACAGGCAGATATGTAACATGCAAAAAACGCTCTATATTTTAAGGCATGCGAAGGCTGAAACCGGCGCACCGCATCAGGATGACCATACGCGGAAGCTGGTTGAGCGCGGAGTTGAGGCCGCCCAAATTGTGGGCGCCTACATGTTCAAGCAGGGTATTAAACCCGCCAAGGTCATCTGTTCGGATTCGGTGCGGACACGCGAAACATGGAGCCAGATTGAGTCTGTGTACCCGGCTCCCAATGTGGAGTTCACCCGCAAGCTTTACCTTGCTTCGGCCAATGAAATGCTTGCAAGCCTTGTTAACCTGCCGGAACAGATCGCTTCGGTGCTGATGATTGGCCATAATCCAGGCGTTCACCAGCTTTGCCTGAAACTTGCCAAGGAGGGGGATGAAGACATGCTGGATGTCATGCACCTCAAATTTCCAACCTGCGCGCTGGCGACAATTGAGCTTGGTAATGTCGGTTGGGGGCAGGTTGCCGATGCCCATGGCGCGCTGGTTGATTTTGTCACCCCCAAAATGCTGGCCGGATTTGCAGATGAATAGCATTTTGCTTGAAAGCTTGTACGATTCGGTTTAAGCACTCCCCCTGCCTTTGGCATGCCGTCTTAGCTCAGTTGGTAGAGCGACGCATTCGTAATGCCGGGAGCGGTTGAGCGGCGGCGGAAGTAAGTGTTGGAGGAACAAAAGGTTAGAAATACGCATGGTGATGATTTTTCTTCCGTGTCAGCACCGTGTCAGCAAAAGGTTTGCAAACACTTGGTATAGTTTGTAAATCGCTTGGTTATGCTGCTTTAGCTCAGCTGGTAGAGCACCGCATTCGTAATGCGGGGGTCAGGTGTTCGAATCACCTAAGCAGCACCATTTCCTACACTATAGCGCTCAAATCCTGCATCGCGCCGACCACAGCATGGGGGGTAATATCCCGGCAGGCGGGATTTCGCACATCGGCCATAAAGTCTTCCGTATCGCAAGCCACCTGCAGCTTTAGGAAGATGTGCCGCAATGAGGCGGTGCGCTGTTGAAGGAATTCGAACAAGAGCTTGCGCGAACGCTCCGATGCGGCGATGACGCGAGGGTCGGTGAAATCTTCTTCCAGCTCGTCATAGATACAATCCGCTTCAAACTCTGCCACGCACCAAGCTGTATAAAGTTTTTCTATGAACGCTTCGTCTTGCATATTTCCTCCCTATTTGTTGCGCAACCGCGGGCCATATACGCGCCGAAAACCACTCCGACGCCCACACTTAGCCCGATAGCCAGAAACGCGCTGTGTGAGGCTTCCAGGCCCAGCCAGCAAAAAAGCGATATCAGCCATCCACCGATGGTGGTCATGAAACCAAGGCTGCCCGCGAAAAGCCCCTCAAAGAATTCACCGCGCGGTGTCGGCGGTTTGTTTGCTTTCTCATAGGCGATGTAGATTTTATGGCCCATCGTAGCCGCCTCCGGCGCAATGGCCGTAATTCGCTTTATAAAGCCCTTCCACGATCACGAGGAAATTCTCCCGCATATCAGCTGGCATTCGGAAATAGGCCTCCGCCAGCCAGCGGTATTGCAGATTCTTGCTGGGGAACGGCTCGCTTTCGTCGGTAAGGCAAATGGTGCGCGCGATACGCAGGATCAGCGACCGCACCTTTTCACTTTTAATGTCGTGGTAAGTGCCCAGCAGCAGGCGTGTTTCGTCGGTAAGCAGGCTGGCGGGCACATCCAGCGTAATATCGTGCATTTTCGGCGGCAGCCATTCTTCGGGAAGGCCTAGGATATAGCGCAGGCGCTGCCATCTATCAGATTTGCCGAAATGCATAGCCCTGCATCTCCAGAAATTTGGTAAACGCTGCCAAGCCATGCACCATATTCATAATGGCAAAGCGTATCTCCGGGTTTTCGATATCTTTGAAACCTGCAAGCAACGTTTTTTCCAGCAGGCTGTCGGCGTTTTCCGTGCCGGCCGAGCGTGAAGGCATTTTGTAATCGAAGATGCCCAAGTAGAAATCGTTCACATCGCAGCGGTAATGCTCGCTTAAAAGATAAAGCAATCCGACATCCACCGACCCATCGCCATCTTCGGCATCCCGCAACTCCTTTACCTCAATGCTGGTGAGTTGGCTTACATCCTCCAGCGTCAGCTGCGATCTTTCACGCCGCTGCTTAATATTTTGTCGAACCATGTGCTGGATGGTTTCACGGTCGACTTTGTGTAATTGGTGCATGGTTCCTCCCGCGCAGGCGGCGGCTCCTTGAAGGGAGCCGCCTAAATTGCTGTTGCACCAGGATCGCTGGTGCCGGGAGTTAGTAATCGCCGTAAAACGGGCGCAGGCTTATTCGACCTTCAGGCCTTACGGCCCTGGGACTATTGTATTCACCTACTCCCGACGCAAAAGCGCGCGGAAGCAGGCTTACTGGTACGAGCCTACTAAAATCGTAGTTTTACGGGATTACTAGCCCCTCGGTTGCCACCTTAGCGTGGAAAGGCCGAAGGAGTCAAAAACTAAGTAGAATAAGCGCTTATGTTTTAACCTCATAGCGCGATTAGAATGGCTCCGGCAGCCATCAAAATACCGCCTATCGCCACCTTCCAGCTCAGGCTTTCCCCTAGGAATAAAACGGAAAGCACGATCACCAGCACGATACTGAGCTTGTCGATAGGCGCAACACGCGAGGCAGCGCCCAGCTGGAGGGCACGGTAGTAACAGAGCCAGGAAAGCCCGGTGGCGATGCCGGAAGCCACCAGCATGGCAATGCTAAGGCGCGGCATCCGGCCTGGCGCTTCCCATTCGCCCCTCACGGTAACGATGCCTCCGATCAGCACTAAAATCACTACCGTGCGAATGAAGGTGGCAAGATTGGAATTCATCTCGGCCACGCCCAGCTTGCCGAAAATCGCCGTTAGCGCCGCGAAGAATGCGGAGCCGAGTGCGAACAGTATCCAAGGGTTAGATTGACTCATGGTGGCTCTTTATATCCCATTTCCGTTGCGTTTCAAGGTAGCCAACGCATACGCAGAGATACGCTGCCGCGAGGGCAAACCCGCCCAGCACGTCCGAGAGCCAATGCACATTTAGGTAAAGGCGACTGAAACCTATCAGCCCCGCTAAAGCCATGCTGCCAATCATAATCCTTAGCGAGTGAGTGTGTCGCAGCACCTGCCGGGAAAGCAAGTAGCCGAGCATGCCATATACAAATAGTGAAATGGCCGCATGGCCGCTGGGAAACGCCATGGTGACTTCGTGGAGGGAGGAATCCGGCCGCACGCGAGCGCTCAAGTGCTTGATGATATGCGTGGTAGCGGTGGTGGCGATAAAGCCGCTGAGTAATACCCAGGCTTGCAAGCGGCGATGGCGGTAAAATAGAAATCCTACAGCGGCCAGCGTTAAAACAACCAGCCATGTCGTACTTCCCAACACGGTCAGTGATTCAAATAGCGTGCGCGCGAGCGGCGCCTGGCCGTCCTTCATCCATGCACTTACGGCGTTGTCAAAAGGAAAGAATTCCTTCTCAATCCAGACTTCCTCGGCAATTTCTATGAATACCCAGCCAAAAAAACAGGCAACGAAAACGCTGGCGATCAATATAAAACGTGGGGTGTTTAAACGCGCGTTGCCTGCCATATGTACAGGTTATTTTTGGCATGCCGCAGGCTGGAACACATATTTTCCATGTTCGCCCATTACATAGCAATTGGCAGGATAATCGCGGGGTTCAAAACTCGCGTGTTGCTTCAGCTGATAAACCGTTTCCAAATCCTGGCCTTTTTCTCGACAATCAACCACCCCGTTGCAGGGTGTGTTTTTCGGATTTGGCACTTCAGTGAAAATTTCGGCCAGCCAGCCTTTTAAGCCGCCTTGCTCAGTTTCAGCAGCGTGCGCGGCCATCGGTAGCGCCAGCGCGGTAAGGATAAGGGTAAGATGATATCGCATAAGTTCCTCCTGTTGCAGGATGCTTTTTACAAGCGGAAACTTAGAGCAAACTTAGCGCCTTAAATAAAAACGCCCCACGAGGGAGAGCGCGGGGCGTTTTAGACAAAAGGAAAAGTGCTTACTTTTCGACTTCGACTTCGCCGGTGACAGCGTTGACGCTTACTTCTTTTTCTTCATCGCCATTCAAAATTTCAATTTCGTATTTGATGGTTTTATCTTCATGTTCCATCTTGGCTTTGATGGGAGTGCCGGGATGTGCTTTTTTCGCCTTGGCGATGGCTTCTTCCATGCTGACTTTCACCGTGGCCAGCTGCTCTTTAGTGAAATCGTCTTTGTCCAGCGGGTTTTCCAATGCTGAAGCGGATTGCGCGCCGAGGGTTAATATAGCAATAGCGGCGAGTGCGGATTTGCGAATAAGTGTCATAGTATCTCCATGATTTAGGGTTAAACCAATGCCAAAAAGGGAGGTCACCCTATATGGAAAAACTTAGGTCAGACTTAGCGCTTGTTTCTCTTCTTCATTCCGCCGCCCATAGCGTAAATAAAGCGCTGGCAACAGGAAGAGATTAAGCAGCGTCGACGTGGTTAGCCCTCCTAGAATCGCCACCGCCAGCGGATATTCCACCTCATGGCCGGGCTTCGCGCCGCTGATGACCAGCGGCAGCAGCGCCAGGCCGGTGGCAAGCGCGGTCATCATGATAGGAATTAACCGCTCTTCAGCGCCGCGCTGCACGAGTGCTGGGCCGAAGGGCTCGCCTTCCGTATCTTCCAAATGCCGCCAATGGCTGACCATCATAATGCCGTTGCGCGCGGCAATGCCTATCACGGTGACAAAGCCCACCAGCGAACCGAGCGAAAGCACGCCACCGGAGAGGAATACCGCAATGCCGCTGCCCACCAGCGAAAAGGGCAAGGTGAACACGGTGATCAGCGTAAGCCGCCAGGATTTGAAATCGGAATAAATCACCAGCACGATGCCCATCAGCGCCAGCGCCGTAAGTGCCCTTAAACGCTTGCTGGCATCGGCCTGCGCCTTGTATTCGCCAAGAAACTGCGGGTAGTAACCCTCATCGAATTTAAGCGTTCGCACCTTCTGTTCGATTTCCGCTGCCACCGAGCCGGTATCGCGGCCTCTGGCATTGGCTGTGATATCGAGGCGGCGGGATGCGCTCTCGCGCTTAATGGAATTGGGCATCGGCACCAGCATGACATCGGCCACATCCTTCAAGCGCACCTGCATGCCGGTGGGCGTGTCGATCGGCAGCTCCTGAATGGCGGCGACATCGGCTCGCATCTCCGCCGTTCCCCATACCACTACATCGTAACGTTTCTGCCCTTCATATACTTCACCCACCTTGGCTCCGCGCAAGAGCGTCGTGGTGGCGTGGCGAATCAGGCCAGGCGTTAAACCATAGCGCTCAGCCGCCTCCGGCCGCAGCACGATTTCTACTTGTGGCAACATCACTAGAGGTTCGATTTTTAGATCGGCGATGCCTTTTACATCGGCCATCAGGTGCTTTACTTCCTCCGCTTTACTGCGCAGCACATCAAGGTCATTGCCATAAAGCCGCACCACGATACTTGCGCCCGCGCCGGATAAGACTTCCTTGCTGCGTTCCTTCAGGTAGGTTTGCACATCGGTGTAAAGCCCGGCATAACCATCCATTACCGCTTGAATTTTGTCGCGGGTTTCATGATAAGGCGCTTTTGGATCGATGCTCACCCATAGTTCTGTAAATTCCGGGCCGTACACTTCATCCGCCACTTCAGCGCGGCCGATATGCGCCCCTTGATTGCGCACACCGGGGATGGCCAGCAGTTCCTTAGCAGCCAAAGTTGTTAAACGGCTCATTTCCTCGACGGAGGTGCCAGGCTTGCCGAGGAAATGCATCAAAAAGTCGGTTTCCTGAAACTCCGGCAAGAATTCATGGCCGTAAAAGAAGGAAGCCCCGCCGCTGATGCCCAGCGCGACAAAAATAATGGTCAAAGCCTTTTTGGGCTTGTGCAGCATATTAGGGAGCGTGCGCGCATAACGCTCGCGGAGGTTATGGGCAAACTTCGCTTCCGGCTGCTCCTTGCGCTCGCCGGTAAGCAGCATATAGCAAAGCGCGGGCGTTACGGTGAGCGCTACCAGCAACGAGGCTAGAATGGCCAGGATGTAGGAAATTGCCAGCGGGCGGAAAAATGAACCGGCTATGCCGTCCATAAAGAAAACCGGCAGGAAAATGATCATAACGATCATTGAAGCGTAAACCACCGCGCTTCGCACTTCCAGCGATGCATCCACCACCACGCGGAAATTGGAAACAGGATTGCCCGCCTCGCGGTTTAGTCTCAGGCGGCGCACAATATTTTCCACGTCGATAATCGCATCATCCACCACTGCGCCCAGCGCAATCACCAGCCCGGCGATCACCATCGTATTTAGCGTCACGCCACTCGCAATCAGCACTGCTACCGCCGCCACCAAGGAGAGCGGAATAGCGCTCAGGCTGATAAAAGCCGTGCGCCGGTCGCGGAGGAATGCCAGCAAAATCACCACCACCAGCGCGCCGCCAATCAGCAGCGCTTTGGTCAAATTATTAATAGCCAACTCAATGAAGGTGGCCGGTCGAAAGAGATGTGTGTCCACGGCTACGCCAGGCATGGCGGGTTTTAGCAGCTCCAGCGCTTCTTCCAACTTACGCGTCACTTCCAGCGTATTGCCCTCCGGCGTTTTCTCGACAATTAACATTAAGCCGGGTTTGTCATTTATCACGGCATCGCCGATAGGAGGCGCGAAGCCGATTTTAACTTGCGCCACATCGCGCAGGCGGATCGGTGCGCCGCCACGGAAATCCACCACTGTGCGTTCTAAATCTTCCGGATCATACACCGCTTCGCGGTGGCGCACGGCAATGCGCTGATTGGCAGTATCCACGAAACCGCCCGATTCCAGTACGGTGGCATCGCCTGCTGCGCGCACTACTTGGTCAAGCGTTACGCCATGGGCGCGCAGGCGGTTAGGATCGACCAGCACTTGAAATTGCTTGCTGCGTTGGCCCCACACAGCGACATTGGCGACACCTTGCACGCCCATCAGCTTCGGGCGGATCGTCCATAGCGTAAGGTCGGTTAAATCCATCTGATTTAAGGTTTCCGAGGAAAGAGTGATTTTCAGCACGCGCGAAAGCGAGGAAAGCGGCTGCAAAATCACGGGTGTGCGTGCCACCGATGGCAGGCGAGTTGCCTCCAACGCCACGCGCTCCTGCACATGCTGGCGTGCGCGTTCTAAATTGGCACCTTCTTTGAACAGCATTACCACCGATGATAATCCCAGCACGGATTTAGAGCGCAGTACTTGCAAATCCGGCGTGCCGTTTAACGCATTTTCCAGCGGAATGCTAATTAGGCTCTCTACTTCCTCGGTGGAAAGGCCTGGTGCTTCGGTTTGAATTTCCACCTTAATCGGCGCGAATTCAGGAAACACATCAAGCGGCGCCTGGGTTGTCGCCCGGATGCCGTAAATTATCATTACCGCGCACAGCGCCAGCACTACCACGCGGCCACGAACGGAAGATTGTATTAAGCGCTCTAACATTACTTCATCGTCCCCGTTTCTGCGCCAAACATGGCCTGCGCGCCAACCGTCATAATATTAGCGCCTGGCGCCGGGCCGGTGGAAAGCACCGCATCATTGCCGCTGGTATAGCTGACGGTGACACGTTTTCTGACATAGGTAAGCGGCGAGATTTGCTCGTAAACCCAACTGCCGCCAAGCGCATCGAATACCACTGCGCTTGCCGGAATGGAGAGGCTTTCCTTGGCATGATTAATCGGCACCATCACACCCACACGCTGACCGGGAATGGCTTCCGTGCCGGAGTTATGGAGCGAATAAAGCAAATCCACCGTATAAGCCTGCGCATTGGCCAGCGGCGGCGCCGAAACCGGCATGGCGGATTGCATCGCCAGATCTGCGCGAGCGGAAAGGCTACCGACCTGTGCCTCAATTTCCCGCGCGATATCTTGCAAATCGCCCACCGGCAGCGTGACACGAACCCACGCGGTGGAAAGATCGCCCATTTCAAAAAGCGCCGTACCACCCGGCACATTCTGATTATGCGCCGCCGATAACTTGCGCAGCACACCATCTTCCGGCGCGGCAATCAGGATCGGCGCGGCAGTGCCCTCATTCAATGATTCTTCCAGCAGTTGCTGGCGAGCTTTTGCCGCTTCCAGAGTTTTCGCCGCGGTATCATAAGCCGCCTGAGATTCCTCTACCGTGCGCTTAGCGCCAACACCATCTTCAAATAGTTTGCGCGCACGCTCCAGCGCGGCTTTTGCCGCCTGCATCTGCGTGGCGGCGTTTTGTACCTGCATATCGGCATCCACCTGCGCCGTCGCTGTTGCACTGCGCGCTTCCACAGTGAGCAGCGGCAGAAGGATAAAAATGGTTTGTCCCTTTTTAACGGTGTCACCTTGCTTCGGCAGGCCTTCGGTGGGTGCTTTCAAAATACCACCGAATGGCGCTGTTACCACTCCGCGCCTGCCCACCGGCGTGATGATTTCGCCGCTGTAAAGGCGAAAGCGCTGCACTGATTTCATGGCAATCGGTTCTACTTTCACACCTAGCCGCTCTTCGGTTTTTTCCGTTAAGGTAATGGTGTTAAGAGTTTCCTCTTTCACCACTTTTTCTACCTTAGCGGCAGGTTCCTTTTTCGCTTTGTCGGAGCTGCCGGAAAATAACCACCAGCCAGCCAGTACGGCGGCAATGGCCAGAATGATGATCAGAACGCGTGGCTGTCGTTTCATATGCATTACGGGGTATAGGTTTGTTGAGCGGGGTTATGGGGTTTCGCGCGGTGGCTGCTGTCATTCTCGTCGTAAGCGAACCAAGCGTAAAAAATTAAAAACAGGATGATCAGCGCATCTTTCCAGGTAATGCGGGCGGATTCTTTATCGTTAATAGCGGCATTCATGGGGCGCTCCTTTCAGGGGTGGGTGATTCGGTTCGTGTTGCAGGCGCTACTGGCGCAAGTTTACTCCCGACGCTACGCTCTAGCTCGGACGATGCGCGGCGTACATCGCCGATGAGCTGCGCTTCCCGCAGGCGGGCATCGATAACGCCGCGCGTGGATTGCAGCACCATCAGGTAAGGCACATCGCCGCCTTCATAGGCTTTCTCCACGCGGCTTAAATCGGTTTCCACGCCGGTTTTCACTTTCTCCTGCAGAATGTTCAGTTCGCTACAGGCCTGGCGGTATTGCGCATAGGATTGATTCACATCGAGGCGGATTTGATGCGCCACCGTTTGCTCGCCGCGCACGGCGCGCTCCTCTTCGGCGTTGGCGCGGGTAATATTGCCTTGGTTAAGGTTGAATACTGGCACCGTGCCTTTCACCGCCGGGCTTAATTCATGCCCGGTTTTCTTGCCGCTGGTGGCATCGGCTACACCACTGATGCCCAGCCAGCTGAAAAGAGAAAGGTTAGAGCGCGCTTCCGCCGCCGTGGTGGCTTCCTTCGCCGCCAGCGCATCCGGTCGGTTCTTCAAGCCTTCCTCTACCAACGCGGCCACATCCATTTCCTTGCAATCCGGCGCGGGAATGGGATCGAGCTTCAGCTCTCCCACATGCGCGCCAACACCCATCACGAAGCGCAGGCGCTCGGCACTGGTTTGAATATCATAGCGGCTGCGCGCGGCCGCTTGCTCCGCTGCCATCGCATCGAGCGCCGCTATATTGCCTTCCTGCAGGGAAATATCGCCCGCCTTGTAGCGTTTCTGCGCCAGCCCTGCGATATTGCTTCGAAGTGCTAAGGATTCCTCCAGCAGTTTAAGCTGCGCCTGCGCTTGCAGCATATCGCTATAGGCTTTGCGCGTATCGCGGATCACATTCAGGCCTGCCTGGGAAAGCTGGTGCGAAACACGCTCGGCTTCCGCCTTGGCGGCATTGATGCGGAAAGGCCGAAGCCAAAGTGCCTCTAGCGGCAGCTCCAGCGCATATTTAAACGGTTTGTTGGTGGTGGAAAACGTATAGCTGCCGATCGGATTGGGCAGCAGCCCGGCTTGAATCAGATCTCCGCGCGCCACATCGAGGTTTACCAGCGTTTCCTGAAAGGCAGCGTTATTCCACAAGGCGATCGATACGGCTTCATCCTCGGTAATGCCATCCTCTAGCGATGCGCCGGGTGGCAGGGTAATTTTCCCTGCTTCCGTTTCCTTCGGCATAGCGAAGCCGCTGCGGCTTTGCACATCGCTGATAACATTATCGCGCATCGGCCCATCGGCGCAGCCGCTGAGAAGCAAAATAGCCAAAGTGGAAGCGATTTTTTTCATAGCAACTGCTGTCCGAAGAGCGCTTCCATTTTTTGATAGCTGCGCATCATTGCGTATCGCTCTGTCAGCCACACCGGCACGTAACCGTAAATGAATGAAAGCTGCAGCTCCGCATCCTGCGGCTTTTTGTCACTGATAGCTGCAAGATAAAGCGCGGCAGCCAGGCCGGTACGGTTAACGCCTGCCTCACAGTGAATCAGGAGCGGCTTGGGTGCTTGGCGCATAATCTGGATCAGTTCGCGGGCGCGAGGCAAGCTCAGCTCTTCCGTTGACGCCATGGCGAAATCGATGTGGCGGATGCCCGCCTTTTCGGCAGCGGCCATTTCCTGTTCATACCAGTTTCGGCCGGGATTCGCGCCGCGCAGATTTAGAATGGTTTTAATACCGTAGCGCTCACCGAATTCTCCGATTTGCTTGCCGCTGAGCTGCGCCGAGCGATAAACTTCACCCGCCACCACCTCATGAAAATTGCGGCTTAATTGCAAATGCACGAAATGCCCGCCGATGGCGACGCCGATCAGTGCCACAAACACGATCCAGCCCTTCGGGCGCACGGCGTTATGCCTGGCTCTGCGATTTGAAAACGAATGGCAAAAAGCGGTTTTCTTCATAATTGCCAATAGTTTTAACCGCCAAAACTTAGGCGCGACTTAGATGGTATTAGAAAATGGCAATTTTTAAGCTATAGCCGCCTTTTTCCGGCTCTATTATGCCTTTCCATCAACACAATAAACACAACAAGCAGGCACGCCAGAATCAGGGAAGAGCCTACGGTTCCGAAATCCAACCCGCCTTTTTCATGCGATTTGGTAAGCAGATCGCCGAAAGTGGCGCCAAATGGCCGGGTCAGCACGAACGCCACCCAAAATAAAAATACCCTGGAAATGTTGGTGGCATAGTAAGCCGCGATAATAATGCCGATCAGTCCCGCAATCAACGCCGCACCGCCGCCGAATCCTAAGCCGGAGCTATCTGCCAGAAAATCACCGAGCGCAGTGCCAAGCGTGTTAGAAAATAGTATCGCTGTCCAATAAAACAGCTCTGCACGCCTTGTGCGCACATGGTTAATCGACACGTTTCCTTCCATGTAACGCCAGAGGGCAATGGTGAAGATTAAACAGCTAAAAAGAATCAATGAGCCAGTCGTATAGCCAAGCCCCAACGTGCGATCGATATAATCGGACATGGTGGTGCCGGCCGTGCTGGTAAGCAGGATCACCGTCCAGTAAAGCGGTGCATGATAGGTTTTTGCTAAAAGCTGCATTACCAATGCAATAATCAGCGCCGTAACAAGCGCCAGGCTCGCTACCGCATAACCGATATGCAGCGTCATAGATAAAAGGTCACCCGCCGTTTCACCCAAGGTCGTCGCGCATATTTTGACGATCCAAAAATAGAGAGTGATTTCCGGCAGTTTGCTTAAATATTTAGGCATCCAATTTCCCCTTGTTTAAAGGAAATCGCACAGTAAATCCTGCGCCCTTACCATCGATGCCGGTGCCGACATGAATCACCCCACCATGCTGCTGTACGACATTCTGTGCGATTGAGAGGCCCAGGCCGGTGCCTTCCACTTCCGTGCCCAGGACACGGTAGAACCGCTCAAATATCTGCTCGCGCGCGCTTTCGGGAATGCCAATCCCATTATCTTGCACCTCCACCACTGCATCACTTGCGTCGGTATAGACATTAACATTCACTTTGCCGCCGGTGGGGGTATAGCGGAGTGCATTGCTGAGCAGGTTTTCCAATAGAATTCGTAAGTTTTCCGCGCTGCCCGGCAGCACCGCTTTCTCATTGCGCGACATACCGAGATCGATATTTTTCTCCACCGCCATTTCCGCATGCTGCCTCACTACGTCATGAGTTAGCGCGGAAAGGTCAACCGGCGCCATCTGCGCTTCCATGGCGTTCGGCTCTACACGCGCCAGCGTAAGCAGCTGCTGCACTACATGCGTGGCGCGGTCGATGCCATCCTGCAGTTTTGCGGCATGATGCTCGCGCTCATCATCCGTTTTGGTTCGCTTGAGATTGCCCAGCTGCAGCTGGAGCGCTGTAAGCGGCGTGCGTAGCTGGTGGGCGGCATCAGCGGTGAAGCTGCGTTGTGCTTCCAGCGAAGCGTTCAATCGCACGAGCAGCTCGTTCAATTCCTGCACCAGCGGCTGAATTTCTACCGGGATGCGCTCTTCCGATATCGGTTCCAGACTAATAGCGGAGCGCTGGGTAATCGCGCGGGAAATTTCGTTCAAAGGCGTAAGGCTTCTGCCCACCGCCAGCCAGATAAACAATCCCACCACTGGAATCAGGGACAGCAGCGGGAAAAGAAGATGCATTGCCATCTCGCGCACGAAGCGAATGCGCGCTTTTTGCGGCTGCGATACCTGGATGATAAAATTGTCGGCTTCAGTGCCGTAGGTGCGCCATACCCGGCCTTCAAACTCGGTAATTTGCGCCCCACGCTTTTCCTGGTATGGGTAGGAAATGGCGCGGTGCGAGGTGTAAACGGACGCGTGGTTTTTATCCCATACCTGAATGAGAAATTCCTGTTCTTCCTTGATGCGTGGCTGCAGCGAAGGGCCGACCGCGCCCTTTATGCGGTATTCGCTCAAGTTAAGCGTGGCCATCTGGCTTTTGAGCGTTTCCGCAATTTCGAGCATGTTTTTGTCGTACAGCTCATCAATCTCATCGGCTGCATTGAAATAGGTGAAAATGGCCACCAGCAATGAACCGCAAGTAAGAGCGATAATCAGGGAAGCAATAAGGTAACGGCGAATCGATTTCATGCGTGACTTCCTCATTTGGCTACCATGTAGCCAATGCCGCGAATGTTGCGGATCAGCTCCGGCCCAAGTTTTTTGCGTAAATTGTGAATTTGCACTTCCACCGCGTTGCTGCTGACTTCTTCATTCCAGCCGTACAGCCGCTCTTCCAGCTCGGCACGCGATAGCACCTTGCCCGGCGATTGGAGAAGCGCAAACATCAAAGCGTATTCGCGGGCGGAGAGGATCAGGCGCTTGCCTTCATATTCCAGTTCCTTGGTCGTGGTATTCAGGCTAATGGCGCCTGAGCGCAAGGTGGATTCGGCGTGACCGGCGTTACCGCGGCGCAATAGCACGCGAATGCGCGCTTCTACTTCTTCCAGCGCAAAGGGCTTTACCAAATAATCATCGGCGCCTAAATCCAGCCCCGCCACGCGGTCGGCTACCCTATCACGCGCGGTAAGAATCAGCACTGGCACCTTATCCTTGCGGGCGCGGAGCTTTGTCAGCACTTCCAGGCCGGTTTGTTTCGGCAGGCCGATGTCGAGCAGCACTAAATTATAAGCCGTGGTTTTAAGCGATTCCTCGCCCATGTCACCGTCACGCGCCCAATCCACCGCATACCCGCTGCTCTTTAGCGCGTGCATCAGGCTCTCGCCGATCATTTTGTCATCTTCAATGAGAAGTATTTTCATAAGTTTTCGCCCGCGCCAGTTTTGTAGTCGAGTTTACCTCTTTATTCCATTCTTTCCAACGAGTTGCGTTCTGGAAATAACTCAACGCCACTTGTTCTAGAATGGGATCAGTTTGAGGTTGCGGCATGAATTCACCGCCCTCGCGCGCGAAAGTCCTTAGCTCCTTCACCGGCTTCAGGATCAGCAGGTTATTCTTGGTGAGATAACCGAGCTGCTGGTAATTGGAAATGAATGCTCGCTCCGTATGCGCACGAAGCACATCATGGCCATAGAAGCGGCTGTCGTAATCCATATTGAGTAACCCTAACAGCGTGGGCGCTACATCGATCTGGCTAGTAAGGGTTTCAACCTTGCCAGGCTTGATGATGCCCGGCGCATAGACCAGCATGGGGATGTGGTAAGCGGCCGGATCAAGCTCGCTCTTGCCTGCGCCGCCAGCAGTGTGGTCGGCCACGATCACGAAGATGGTATTCTTAAACCATGGATGCGAGCGTGATTCTTCGATTAACTGCTTAATCGCGTAATCGGTATATTTTACGCCACCCCTGCGGCCGGTATGGGAAGGAATGTCGATTTTGCCATCCGGATAGGTAAATGGCCGATGATTGGAAGTCGTCATCACCATATCGAAGAAGGGCTTTCCTTCTGCATAAGCCTTGTCGTTTTCCTTGATGGTGCGGCGGAATAAATCCTCGTCGGCCACACCCCAAATATTTCCAAAGGTAATCTCATCCTTGCCCATTAAGGTACGATCGACAATTTCATAGCCATTGTTTTCAAAGAAATAATTCATGTTGTCGAACAGCCCATAGCCGCCATAAACGAATTTGCTAACATAGCCTTTGCTATTCAGCACCGAGCCGAGACTAAATAGATGCTCGTTTTCTGGCCTGCGCACGATGGAATTGCCCGGCAGCGGCGGGATGGAAAGCGTCAACGCGGAAAGCCCATATACAGTGCGCGTGCCGGTGGCATAGAGATTCGTAAACAGTAGCGATTCCTGCGCCAGCTTATCGAGATATGGGGTAAGGCCTTCCTGATTGCCAAAAGTGCCGAGAAAATTGGCGCTTAAGGACTCCACCGTCACCATGATAATGTTGTAGCGCTGCTCCGGCTCCGGCACTTCCACGCGGTGCGTGATGCCATCGCCTGAAAAATTCTTATGGTCACGATCAATCTCGCTGCGCAGGCGCGTAAGCAGTGCATCATCATCGGGGATGGTTTTATAGAATTGTGCATAATTCAGCTCGTTGTGCCGGTATGCCGCGAATAGCTCAAAGATGCCGTTTTTAGCGATTTCATGCTCAAAGCGGTTGCTGCTTACCTCCGACCAGCTGCCGCGCGTGGTATGAAACGCCACAAACGCCAGCGCAAGGCATCCGGCAAACGCCAGCGCGCGGCGTGAAAGCACCGGCTGATAGAGTGGCAGCAGCCTGCGGGCATATGCCCAGCCAGCGCCAAGCGCGATGATTGCAATACCAGCCAGCAGCGGGTAAATCGGATAAGATTCCTGAATGTTGCCGATGACTTCATGCGTATAGACCAGGTAATCCACCGCGATAAAATTGAAACGTGCGGTGAATTCATCCCAAAAGAACCACTCGGCGATAGAAGTGAAGAGCATGATATAGGCCAGCAACCCGAACAACACGCCGCCAATAATCCGGTCACGCCGCGTGCCATGGCGTTTTGCTGGAAGCAGCAGCAAATAAAGCGCCACCGGGATCATGAAATAAGCGAATACCGTCACATCGAATACCAAGCCCATTGCCAGCGCCTTCGCGGCATCGGCAATGCCATCCATATGCCGCCACTCTTTCACCATGAACACGCCGCGCATAATGGTTTCCGCAGCGATAAAGAGGAAAAGAAAGGGTTTGATACGTTGCCAAAAATACATGCGGTAATGTTCCTTTTTCAAAAACTGTCCATGACCAGCAGCATGGTGCATGCTGCAGTCAGGGTAATGGTGAGGTTGTCATCGAGGTTAAGAGCGCCGGAAATCAGCTCTGTCGCCGTGGCGGTAATGGAAGCGAAAAGCCCGGCAATCATGAAACGGTGAGGAAATTCAGCGATAAAAGTGAGGGCAATAACGACACCCAGCGCAGCCAGCAGAAACGCAGCGCAACCTTCTAGCGATTTGTCTAAGATTTTGGTTTTCCCGAAGCGCCTGCCGATCAGCGCTGCCGCCGTGTCGCCAACCAGCATGATGCTGAGAGAGATGACAGCGATCGGCTTCGGGAAAATCAGGCACACGATCAGCGCCGCAGCCAGCATATAAGTAGAGCCGGTAAGGCTGAATGATGCCTGGCATTCTTTGGCGCGAATGATCGGGCCGAAAATTCTTAAAAGGAATGCGGAAAAACCATGCTTCTGCCTGCGCAGCACTTCAAAGGCCATGCTTAAGGCGAATACAAAGCCGATTAGCGCGATAGCTTCCCCTTGGTTAAGGTAATAAATGCTGAACGGAATCCACAGCGAGCTTAGGTGCAGCAGCTTGCGGTTTACTTCCTGCCGGTATGAAAAATCACCGATCTGCGCGATTGCATGGGAGGTCATGGCACCTCCAGCAGCGTGGTTACATATCCCGCTTCACGCAGGCGCATTAGTGCATGCAGCACAGGAAACGGGATAAAATAAAGCGCACTGTAAAGCATGGTGCGCAGGAAAAAGCGCGGCTTGGCCGTTACTTCCGGCGGGCAATTCCATAAACCGCGATTGGGAATGAAACGCGGAGTAGACGTTTTATAGCTCCGGTATAATTCACCGAATTTTTGCTCAAGAAATTTCTCTTCACGCCCAACCAGCCACATATAATAAATGGCGGGCACGCTCACTAGCAGCACAAGGAAAGTAAAACTCATGGTTTCCAGGCCAATGCCCAGCAATGCGACCAGCGATCCGACATAAAACGGGTTGCGCATGATGGAAAACATGCCTTCCACCGCCAACGTTTCGCTCGTATTCCCTTCTATGAAAACGGCGGAGTAAATGCAGGTATAAGCGCCAAGAATGACAAGGACATAGCCCACCCAAGGCATGAGATCGCCGATAATACTACCTGTGAATTGCGGGCGGCATACGACCACCAACGGAAACATGAAGGCGAAAAAGGCAAAAGCGTGCCAGCCACGCGGGTTTGGTCGTCGTTCTAATGTGCTTGATTGCTTAACATTTGCCGGTGCTTGCATCCCACGCCTTTGAAAAATTTATTCAAAGGGATAGTGGTGAAAACTTAGCTCACACTTAGGCGAGTTAAGTTTCCTTTTCTGGGACAAATCAAGCGACTAAGTCTGCGCTAAGAATTGATTGCTATAGGGAAAATTCCACTAATTTTCCTCGATGGCCGCATGAATGTTAAGCAACAAATCATTTTATCAATTTTCATATTGGCCTTATCGCTGGCTATCTTCGATTTCACTCCCATTGATGTATGGGTTCAAAATTATTTCTACGATGCTACCGCTATTCAGAAACCTCCGCTGGAACGCTGGCTTGTCTATAAACACGATAAGTCGCTGGAATTTTGGTTTCACAAAAGCATTAAGCTCGCCATCGTTGCTTTTGGCGTAGGAATTTTTTTACTCTCCCTGGCGAGTTTCCGCTTTTCGCAACTAAAGCCTTATCGGCATCGACTATTATTTCTTTCCATATCGATGGCGCTGGTATCCTCACTCGTTGGAGGTGCAAAGCATTTTACAAACACTTATTGCCCCAATCAAACTACCCTCTACGGCGGCGATAAGCCTTATGTAAAAATATTGGAAAGCTACCCCGAAAACTTCAGAAGTCGCAAAAAAGGTAGATGCTTCCCCGCTGGGCATGCCACCGCTGGTTTCGGGCTGATGGCTCTATATTTTATCTTGAATAGCCGCAAGGCGCGCATCACAGGCTTAGTCTTTGGGCTAACGCTAGGATGGGTTTTAGGGATATTTCAGATCATCCGTGGCGAGCATTTCCTGAGTCACACCATCTTTACCATGGTCGCTTCCTGGTTGGTGATTTTACTGACTCTGGCCGCTTTCACCCGGCTGCGATTTGATGATCATTTCAAGCCCCCACGATGATCAATGCAATCCAAATGGGAACAAATCTTTTCTGTTCAGCCGCTCTGTGAAAAAACCATACTCGGAGCAGGAGTTTGGTTTTCCTGTATTGATATTCAGGATGGTAATTATGTCGGCCGTATTGAAGACGGTTATGTAGCGAGTAACCTCTCAGGGCACGGAAGGATTACCCAGCAAACGGATTACGATCTGCATTTTGGCCAGCTTCTCACCAATAGTATTATCCTCACGCCACCCACGCAAAAAGTGGAATGGCAAATTACCGGCCATGCAAGACTAATAAATATTTTCCTTAGTCAGAGCTATATCCGGCAAGTTGCCAGCAGCCTTGGTTTTCCGCTGCAAAACACGCTTATATTTCGACCTATGTTTCAGCATAAAGATAAACTGGTGGAGGGAATTTTTTCAGCGTTGCAAGAGCAGATACAGTTAAAGCATTTCAGGGATTACCAGTACCTGGAAGCTATAGTGCGCACGCTGTGTATTCACCTGCTTTACATCAATTTCAAAAACAATGCTGCCCCTCCCAACTACCAGCGCACGCTGCATTACGAGCAAATGGAAATGCTGCGTGATTTCATCATGGAAAATTTAGAACGGCGCATCCATTCTTCCGAACTTGCTTATAAGGCACATATCAGCCATTACTATTTCTACCGCTTATTTAAACGCACCTGCGGAATGACACCGCAACAGTTTATTAAGAAATGTAGGTTAGAAAAGGCAAAGCTGCTGGTCGAGAACACAGCGCTGAGCTTAGGAGAAGTGAGCTACAAAACAGGCTTCACCGACCAAAGCCACCTAAGCAGGGAATACCGCGCTCTATACGGAATATCCCCAGGTAAGCGCCGCGATCAGATTCTCTGTGAAAAAAATTTTGCCTTCGAATTTTATCCCGAAAAAAGCAGCCTCATACTTATATTGAGCAATCTGATTCAAGACATCCCGTTGGAGTTGTTCGATTATTTACCCATACAACTATTAGTATAAAAGCATGGGAGAGAGGGAGCATGTGCCAATCATATAATAGTTTTGTTTCGAGTTTCACCAGCGTTAATCCTTTCCAACTGGCGCATTTTACAGAAGTCATGCTGGTGAAGCTGGA
>CAZFKP010000022.1:0-31742 GCA_964518725.1 uncultured Rickettsiales bacterium
GCACCGATTGCGTCAGTTCCAGCTGCACCTGCTGCACCTGCCGCACCGCAAGCGGCGGTTCCTGCAGCTCCGCCAGCACCAGTTCCTCCGCCACCCCCACCACCGGCAGCGGCACCCGTACCACCACCTCCTGCTGCACCACAAGCCGTGGCACCGGTTCCTTCAGCTCCCGCTGCGGCAACGCCACCAACGCCGGCGGCTGCTCAGGCACCGGCTGCTCCCGCGGCTGAAACTGGTAAGCCCATCCCTTACATGACCATGGTTTTCAAGGCGACCGAGACGACCCTGCCGCTTTCCATGAAAGAGAGCATGGACAAGTTTGTTGCCAAGCTGAAAGCTGAGGAATCGCTGCGGGTCAATATTGTCGCCTATGCGTCCGCTGCTGCCGACCAGGCGAGCACTGCCCGCCGCGTATCGCTGTCCCGTGCTTTGTCGGTGCGTGCGTACCTGATTGATAACGGTATCAATAACCTGCGTATCAATGTGCAGGCAGAGGGGGATAAAAACCCCGCCGGTGGCGCGGCCGATCGCGTTGAGTTGTACACGGTGAAACCATAACCGCGTACCGCAACCGCCCGGGACGTCATGGCAGGTCACTCACAGTTTAAAAACATCATGGTGCGTAAGGGCAAGCAAGATGCCAAGCGCGGCAAGGTGTTTACCAAAATCATCCGCGAGATTATTTCGGCGGCGAAAAGTGGCATGCCCGACCCGGCGGCCAACCCTCGCCTGCGTAGCGCTATCCAGTGGGCACGTGAAGAGAATATGCCGCGTGATAAGATTGATGCCGCCATCAAGCGCGGCAGCGGCAATAGTGAGGCCGATAATTTTGAATCCATCCGTTATGAAGGCTATGGTGCGGGCGGCGTTGCTGTCATCGTGCAGGCGCTTACCGACAACCGCAACCGCACGGCGCCGGATATTCGCTCCACCTTCGTCAAGAATGGCGGGAACATGGGCGAGCCGGGCAGCGTTGCGTTCATGTTCGATTATGTCGGGTTGATTTTTTATCCGGCGGATGCCGCGAGTGAAGACACGATGCTGGAAGCAGTAATTGATGCCGCCGCCGAAACTCTCGAATCCGATGCCGACGGCCACACCATCACCACCGCGCCGGAAACCTTCCTGTCGGTGCGCGAAGCGCTGGACAAGGTCTTCGGTGCGGCGGCCAGTGCCAAACTTTCCTGGAAACCGAAAATGACCAGCAGCGTCAATGAAGATCAGGCCAAGCAAGTGCTGAAACTCATCGACACGCTGGAAGATAATGACGATGTGCAGGATGTGTTCACCAACGCCGACATCAGCGCCGAACTGATGGAAAAACTGAGCGCATGATACGTATCCTGGGCATTGATCCCGGGCTACAGCATACGGGCTGGGGTATCATCTCCCGCCATAACAACCAGCTTGGTTTTATTGCCTGCGGAGTGATTGATACCGAGGCGGTCTTTCCTACGCCGGAGCGCCTGAAGCAAATCCATGATGGGCTGCAAGCAATCATCGCGCTTCATAACCCCTCGGAGGCGGCAGTCGAAGAAACGTTCATCAATAAGAATGCCGGAAGCTCATTGAAGCTTGGCCATGCGCGGGGAGCCATCCTGCTCACGGTGTCGCTTGCCGGGATTCCTGTGCATGAATACAGCACCAACCTGGTCAAGAAATCAGTGGTAGGAAAGGGGCATGCCGACAAAGCGCAGGTGGCGATGATGGTGAAGGTGCTGCTGCCTACTTCCTTGGCCAAAAGCGCCGACGCCGCCGATGCTCTCGCGGTGGCTATCACCCATGCTCACCACCGAAAAGCTGTGAATTCTTAGTGGTAAGTTGTGAGTTGTAGTTGATGGGCATTTCAGTTAGCTTACCACTCACCACTCACCACTCACCACTATCTTATGATCGGGAAGTTACGAGGCAAGGTTGATTCGACGGATGGCGATTCGCTGATACTGGATGTCGGTGGCGTCGGCTACCAGCTGTTCTGCTCGACCCGCACCCTTATGGCCGCCGCTCCGGGCGAGGCAATGTCGCTTGTCGTTGAAACCCATGTGCGCGAAGACCACATCCATCTTTACGGATTCGCCAGCGCGCTGGAGCGCGATTGGTTTCGCCTGCTTTCCACCGTGCAGGGCGTCGGCAGCCGGACGGCGCTTGCCATCCTTGGTGCTTACGGTGCCGAGCAATTGTCGCGGGCGATCCTTGCCAAGGATATTGCGGCATTCAAAGCCATCAGCGGTATCGGCCCCAAGCTTGCCGAACGCATTGTCGTCGAGCTGAAAGACAAGGTGCTGAAGATCGGCATCGGCGGGCAAGACATGACAACGAGCAAAAAAGTTTCCGCAACCAAACCATCATTGCCGAGTGCGGCGGATGATGCGATTTCAGCGCTGGTCAATCTCGGCTATTCACGTTCGGAAGCTTACAGCGCAACACTCCGTGCTTCCGAGGCGCTGGGTGAAAAGACTGGGCTTGATGCGCTGATCCGTGCCAGCCTGCAGGAGCTGGTGCGCGCATGACCGAAAGTACGCGCCTCATCGCCCCTGCTACCAACGACGAGGATATGGCGTCGCATGCACTGCGTCCGGAAGCGCTCGCCGAATTCACCGGCCAGCCGGAGGTGCGCGAGAACCTGGAGGTATTTATCAAGGCGGCGCGGTCGCGCTCCGATGTGCTGGATCACGTGTTGCTCTATGGCCCGCCGGGATTAGGCAAAACTACCCTGGCGCAAATCATCGCCCGCGAGATGGGTGTAGGGTTCCGCCCGACCTCGGGGCCGATCCTGACCAAGGCGGGTGACCTGGCTGCAGTGCTCACCAATTTGCAGCCGGGCGATGTGTTGTTTGTCGATGAGATTCACCGGTTGAACCCGGCGGTGGAAGAGGTGCTCTATCCAGCGATTGAGGATTTCAAGCTCGATTTGATGATTGGTGAGGGGCCGGCCGCGCGCAGCGTGCGGATTGATTTGCCGAAATTTACGCTGGTGGGGGCGACGACCCGGCTGGGGCTGATCGCAGGCCCCTTGCGCGATCGGTTTGGTATTCCGCTTCGCTTGCGGTTTTACGATGTTGCGGATTTGCAGCGTGTGATCGAACGGGCGGCGGAATTGCTCGCCATCACCATCAGCAACGATGGCGCGCATGAGATTGCCCGCCGTGCGCGCGGCACTCCGCGGATTGCCATTCGCCTGCTGCGCCGTGTGCGTGATTTCGCCAATGCGGCCGGTAAGGATGCAATTGACAAGAAACTTGCCGACCACGCGCTGTTGCGGTTGGAGGTGGATGTGCTTGGGTTGGATTCGGCGGATCATCGGTATTTGCGTTATATTGCAGACCATTACGCCGGTGGCCCCGTGGGGGTCGAAACCATCGCCGCCGGGCTTTCCGAGCAGCGGGATGCCATCGAGGAGACCATCGAGCCCTATTTGTTACAGATCGGTTGCATCCAGCGCACTCCGCGTGGGCGGTGCCTGACGACCAGCGCGTTCAAGCATTTGGGGCTGCAACCCCCCAAGAACAAAGATTTATTTGCCGCGCTGGACACAGAAGCACCCCCAGAAGATGCCTGAAACCCCATGATTTTGCTTGGTTATTCTTTAACGGAGCATTCACAAAATCTTCACATTTCTTTTAGTCGTGCTGGGTTATGATGACATGGTAACGAAAGTTAATGCATGGAAAATAACGGCACAGTCATTGTTGGTGGTGGCATTTCCGGCCTGTTGGCCGCGAAGGCGGCGCTTGAGCGCGGCGAAAAGGATGTTACTGTTTTCGAGGCTTCAAAACGTTTCGGCGGCAAACTTGTCTCCGGACGTATTGATGACAAGATCGTCAATATGGGAGCCGAGTTCATTGATGATGAGAATGTCAAACTGCGCCAGCTTGCCGAACAACTTAAGGTTCCTCTCATTCCTACCGGTGAACAGTCGAGCGAAATATTCCAGTCGCCTTCGGGCAGGATGCAGCCGGATTTCCTGAAACAGTATGCTCCGATTGCCCGTGACATCGCCAAGCTGCGCGACGCTGCAGAGCGCGACCCGAAGCTGGCCGAACGTATGAAATCCATGTCAGCGCGGGAATTGATGGAAGAAGTTGGTGGCAGGGCGGCAGTAAATGAAAATACCGGGTTTTTTGCATCGGCGGGCATTGCGATTTACAATATCGTGACACCGGTGGTTGAATTTGTTCTGAATGCGCCAGCAATGATTGCTGATGGTGCGTATAACCTGTTCACCGGTTCCAGCCAGAAATCATTCCGTATCCGGTTTGATCGTGCGAACCGCGTATCGCGCGAGACGATGGAAACGGCGCTTCATGCGATGACCAAGGAATTAGGGGCTACAGCTGATAATATCACGGCCGCGCAGTTTATGTCGGAAACCAGTCCTTCCGAAGACCGCTTCCTGACCAGTACCTGCGATTTCCGGGTGGACGGCGGGACGGCGGCGCTGACGGATGCGCTGAAAAAACACCTTGAAGAAAAGGGCGTGAAATTCGAGAGTGGTCACAAGCTTCTGTCGCTACAAAAAGACGGTGATGATAAGATAATGACGTTTGAGACACCCGAAGGTGAAAAAACTATCCGTAGCAAGAAAACGATCATGGCGCTGCCAACCTATGCGCTTGGGAAAATCAAAGGATTCGAATTCCTCGGGTTGCAAGACAATCAGGTACAGTACACCAAAAATGCCAAGATTACCCTAAAGGTCAGGCCGGGCGTGAAGCTGCCGACTGACGGGGCGAATGCTTTTCTTTCTGAAAGCGAGTGCTGGAGCCCGCAACCGGGGCTGCTTACCTTTCTGTACCACAACGAACATGGTGAGTCGCCGTCGGTGGTGATGAACAAGGCGATGCAGAACTACGCCGCCGCGTTCGGGATGAAGCCTGACGATATATTTTACATCGATAACGGCAAGCCGCAGGCCGGTACGTTCGCATACAGCAATCCTGGCGAAGCGCCATGCTGGTCGACGCCGAATCCTAAAAACGCCCGGCAGATGGAAGCATTATTTGCCAAGATGGAAGCCTTGTCCGAACAAGGGCTCGGTTTTGTAGGCACTTATATTCCGTTGCCGGATGGTGGCGTGGGATTTATGGAGTGTGGTGCCGCCTCTGTTGAGCGTGTTTGCGATCGCATGTTTGGCCCGGTGCGGGCACAGGAGCATGAAGTCAGCCTCAGTCCGGAACTCCAGCCGCAGCACCAGCATGCTATCACGGCGCGGCTGCGTGCCGAGCAGGCGAACAGCAGGGGTGGGCTGGGCATTTAACCCAGCCCGGCTGTATTACATTTTCTTGGTTGCTGGTTCCAGCTTGCCACCGCTTTCGGTGCATTTGCCCTTAGCAACGTATTTCCATTCATCGGGGTTTTTATCAACCGTCGCCTGGCCAGCGCAGGAATGTTTGCCATCCGCGCTTGAGCAGTCGTTTTTACCGGCCATGGCGATGCCGTAACATTTTTCTTTTTCGTCGGCAGCCTGGGCGGTGGCTGCGATCGTCGTTGTCATCAAACCCGCAAGGGCGGCAGAAAGAAGAAGCTTGTTCATGGTAACTCCACATGTAAGTTGTTAGGTGAGGATGTAGGCAGGCCTCGCGACCATATTCGGGCAAACCCGAACCGGGTTACACTACCAGCGAAAAAACCACTTGCCTAGCTGGAAACCGATCGCGGAAAATACGATCAGCGGCAGGTAGTGCCAAAGCAAAAGGCCTGTCGGTACCAGCTCGGTTTCGACCAGCCGCACGCCAAGGCAGCCCGTGGCAACCGCCATCAGGAGCGCCGCCATGCCGGTGGTGTAGGGCTGGGTGGAAGCAAGCTGCCTCAGTCGCCAGAACATCCAGATGGCTGGCATGGCCGCGAAACCAAGGATACAAACCAGGCATTCGACTCCATGAGTCACGGTGTCGGCAGCACTCGACAAAAAATCCGGGGTGATGAGTGCCGTGGTGAGCATGACGGCGCTGTAGATGGCAAAGACCAAGAACAGCCACAGGCGGATATAGTGGCTATGCCCCCGGTCGGGGTAGGCGCTCAGGGTCGCGGCTACGCCGGCCGCAACAATCAGCAACAGGTTGGTGAGTATCTCGCTGAGGAAGAATGGGTTGTGCAGCTGTTCGACAAGGTCGGGGCGGAAGCCGGAAATATTACCGACTACCAGCAGGCTTACAGCCATCACCACTAGCCACTCCGCGCAGATGCGGCCAAGGCTCACATGCCGGGTCGGCGTGAGTCGTGCGGCAAGCTCACCGATCAACATTTCCTGCTGGCTCATCGGTCGCCTCCAAGCTTTTTACGCAATAGCTTGTAGGCACGGTGTGCAGAAACTTTCACCGCTGATTCACCCATCCCTAGTTTCAGGCTCGTCTCTTTCACTGATAAGTCCTCGTGATACATGGCTTTAATGACTGCCTGCTGCTTTTCTGGCAACATTCGCACCGCTTCGTTAACATATTCGTATTCGCGTGGATCCTCGGTTACATCGCTTATCAGGAAATCCTCGACATCAGCCAGCGGCACTTTCTTGGCTTCCGCTGCGGTGTAGCGGGTGCGTAACCAGTCGCTCAGGCGGTAATGCATGATGGCGGCGACCCATGGCATGCAGGGGCGCGCAGGATCGTAGGTATGCAGGGCTTTATGCACTGAAATCAGGATTTCCTGCACGATGTCGCTGGCATCGGCGTGGGAGCCCACCTTCTTGCGAATGTAATTCACTGCCAGTTGCTCAACACCGCGCAAGAGGCCGCTGTAGGCCTGTTTGTCGCCGTTAAGCGCCATGTTGAATAATGGATGAAGTTCCTGTTCTTTGCTCACTGTCGACCCCAGAAGTGTGATTTAAGCTAGCATATTATCGCCGATCCGCAAAAAATTTTTTGAGCAGCGCGCTGCATTCGCTTTCGGCAATGCCGCCGTAAATTTCCGGGACATGGTGGCAGGTGGGCTGAGAAAAAATACGTGCACCCTGTTCTACTCCGCCGGTTTTGGGATCATATGCCCCAAAATAAAGACGCCGGATACGGGAGAAGCTGATCGCCGCCGCGCACATCGGGCAAGGTTCCAGAGTTACATACAAATCGCACCCGGTCAGGCGTGGCGTGCCGAGTGCAACGCATGCCTCGCGAATGGCAAGGATTTCAGCGTGGGCGGTGGGGTCGTTTTGCGTTTCGGTGAGATTGTGGGCGCGGCCGATGATGTTTCCTTCGTGCACCACTACGGCGCCGACGGGCACCTCATTGTGGCGTGCGGCCTCCTCTGCCAGCGCGATCGCAGACGGCATCATTTTTTACGGAACGCATCCAGCGAGATAATTTCTGCCGCGGCTTCGCCATCTTCGTCTTCTTCCACCTGCAGGTCGGCGGTATCCGGGAGTGCAGACTGTTCGGTTTGCGCCGCTTGGAATTGCAGGCCGAACTTGATGCTTGGATCGGCGAACGCGGTCAGCGCCGCAAACGGTACGGTCAACTTTTCCGGCGCGCCGCCGAACGACAGCGTCACATGGAACTGTGCATCTTCAACCCGGAAGTCCCAGAATTGGTGCTGTAGGACGATGGTGATGTCCTTCGGGTACTTACCGTGCAGGTGCTCGGACATGCGTACACCGGGGAACTGGGTGTCATACGAAATGTAGAAGTGGTGCTCGCCCGGCAGCCCTTCGGCTTGCACACGGCGCATCACATCACGCACCATGGAGCGCATGGCGGCATCAATAAGGGATGGATAATTCAGGTAATCTTCGGTCATGGCGCTCATCTTAACCGACATTGACCCCTCATGCAATCCGGATAATTTATTCGGCATTTCGAGTAAATTTACCGAAATTATACGACAACATCCAGATATTATTAAATAAATATAAAGTCTTATCATGATAGGATGGAACCATGTTCAGGCACCCACGCAATTCAATGATGGCATCGCAGGAAGGTTCGGCGGCGGTTGAATTCGCGCTGATTTCACCGGTTCTGCTGTTATTTACCATCGGAATTATTGAGTTATCGCTGATGATGCTCACACAGAATATGATGGAAAGTGCGACCTTCACGGCGTCTCGGCTTGGTAAGACAGGGTATACGGAAGCGGGGATTACTCGTGAAGATACGATCATCGACGCGTTGCAGGATGTGGCGGGCACGGTGATGGATACCAGCCTGGTGACAATCGAGAGCACCACCTATAATGAGTTTGGTGATGTCGGGCAGCCGGAGCCATTCGTTGATGCGAATAGCAACGGCGAGCATGATGACGGTGAAAATTTCACCGATGTGAATGGCAATGGCATCTACGATACTGACATGGGGACAACCGGTCTTGGTGGTGCCGGGCAAGTGGTGGTCTACACCGTGTCCTACCCGTGGCACATTACCACGCCGCTGATGAGCGCCATCTTCGGCGAGGATGGCGTATTCGTGCTCACTGCGCGCACGGTGGTAAGAAACGAGCCATTCTCATGAATATATCATTCCGTGACCGTAACATTTTTTCCTGCTGCCGCGGTATCGCGGCTACGGAGTTTGCGGTTGCGCTGCCGTTCTTGTTATTGCTGATGCTTGGTGGAATGGAACTCAGCCGTTACGTCATCATGCACCAGAAGCTCGAGAAGGTCGCCTATACGGTTGCGGACGTAGTGTCGCAATCCGATAGCGTCACCGTTGCCCAGCTCGACCAGGCGGTGCTTGCGGCGGCAACCATCATGGAGCCGTATGATTTCAGTCCGAGCGGCGTGGTGTTCATCAGCTCCGTCTATAAATCCGGCGCTAATGCGCCGACGGTGCGCTGGCAATATAGTGGTGGCGGCGTGTTGTCGCGTACCAGCCAGATCGGCGTCGTTGGCGCGAATGCCGTGTTGCCGAATGGGTTGACACTCAACGATAAGGACAACGTTATTATCGCCGAAGTGTTTTTTAGTTATGAGCCGTTCCTTGCTGGCGGTATTTTTGCCGACGATGTTGATCTGTATAAGGTGACAATTTTTAAACCAAGGCTTGGGGCGCTGACGACGCCGCCCGTGTGAGGTTAGTATGAAACGCTGGAACATTTTTTTTGCGGAGCAGGGATCGGTCATGCCGGTCATTGGTATTTTGGTAGTTGCACTGATCGGGTCTTCCGGCGCGGCGATTGATACGGGGCGCGGCCAGCTGGTGAAGGCCAAACTTTCAAGCTCGCTCGATGCGGCGGGTCTTGCTGCGGCTTCCACGGTGAGCACGGTGGCGCTGCAGGCGGAAACTGAAAAATATCTGAACGCAAACTTCAACGGCTACATGGGCGCCACCATCATCGATGTTGGTATTGAGCCGAATGCCGACAACACTATTTTTACCTTGAGCGCCACGGCCGAGGTTCCGACCAGTTTCATGAAAATCATGGGCATGGATAAAATCACCGTCGTGGCCGAATCCGAAATCACCCGCGCCAGCTCCGGTCTGGAGCTGGTGATGGTGCTGGACAATACCGGGTCGATGTCCGGCTCGAAACTCACCAGCCTCAAATCGGCGGCGACCACGCTCGTGAACATTCTCTACGGCGATCAGACGACGGTGGAGGATTTATGGATCGGGCTGGTGCCGTTTTCGCAGGCGGTGAACGTGGGAACCGGCAATGCCAGCTGGCTTGCCGCCAACAGCTTCGACTGGCATGGCGTGGCGTGGAAAGGATGCGTGGATGCGCGTGAGGGCAGCGGCGAGGACATCACCGATTCGCCGCCGACCGTCTCCAGCCCGCAAACGCTTTTCCCGCAATATTTCTGGCCGGATGACGGCGATAACAACTGGCTGACCAATGGCGGTAATTTGCGCTCCGGCATCGGCGATACCAAAGGCCCGAACAAATATTGCCCGCAGGCGGTGACGCCGATGACCGGGGTGAAAGACACCATCCTTTCCGGCATCAACGCCATGACCGCCAACGGCAACACGCATATTGGCCTGGGCGCGGTGTGGGGATGGCGGATGCTGTCGCCGCGCTGGCAGAATATATGGGGCGGCGAGATGAGCGCGAACGGCTTGCCGCTTGCCTACAACACGCCGAAAATGAACAAGGCGGTGATCGTCATGACCGATGGTGACAATGTTATCAGCAACGACAGCCGCGGCGCTTACTGGTATCTCAACAACGGCAAGCTCGGCACGACCAACCAAAGCAGCGCCGAGGCGCAGCTCGATACAAGGCTCGGACAGGTCTGCACCTCGATGAAGAATAATAACATCATCGTTTATACCATTTCGTTTGGTTCGATCAGTACTTCCAGCCAGACGATGTTACGCAACTGCGCGTCGCAATCGGACTTCTACTTCCCATCTCCGGACTCTGCGACATTGAGCGAAGCCTTCAAGGCCATCGGCGATTCGCTCTCCAGCCTCCGCGTCAGCAAATAGGCTAGCGCAGGCTGCCCATTTTGCCAGCCGCGCTTTATATCATTGGCAAGCGCCGCTTTTCTCCCGCTTCCCTTTCCCCGTTTGGCATGCTAATTCAGGAGCATGACGTCATTTGCTTTAAAACAGCCCTCGGTGATTCCCGGCTTTGGCATCACGATGGGCTTCACCCTTTTTTACTT
The DNA here is from genome assembly GCA_964518725.1 of uncultured Rickettsiales bacterium. Classification (GTDB taxonomy): domain Bacteria; phylum Pseudomonadota; class Alphaproteobacteria; order Rickettsiales; family SXRF01; genus JANRKF01. The sequence continues at coordinate 10,535 of CAZFKP010000022.1, forward strand.
GCTGCTGGTCGTGATTGTCCCGCTGGCGGGCTTGTTTGTGAGCGCCAGTGCGCTCAGCTGGCCGCAATTTGTCGAGACCGTCACCAGCGAGCGGGTGATGATGGCTTATCGCAACAGCTTCGGGATTGCGGCGCTGGCTGCCTGCATCAATTGCGTATTCGGACTGGCATTGGCCTGGGTTCTGGTGCGCTATGAGTTTCCCGGAAAAAAATTGATTGATGCGCTGGTTGATTTGCCGATTGCCTTGCCGACGGCGGTGGCGGGTATTGCGCTGACCGCGCTCTATGCGCCGCAGGGCTGGATCGGGCAATATCTGGAGCCGCTCGGCATCAAGGTGGCGTTCACACCGCTGGGGATTTTGGTGGCGCTGATGTTTGTCGGCCTGCCGTTTGTCGTGCGTACGGTCGAGCCGGTGCTCAAGGATTTCGAGAAAGAGCTGGAGGAGGCGGCGACCAGCCTCGGTGCTAACCGCCGCCAGATTTTCACCCAGGTCATTTTTCCAAGCATCATGCCCGCCCTGCTCACCGGTTTTGCCATGGCGTTTGCCCGCGGCCTTGGCGAATATGGTTCGGTGATTTTCATCGCCGGCAACCTGCCGTACGTCTCGGAGATCATCCCGCTGTTCATCGTCATCAAGCTCGAACAGTATGATATTGCGGGTGCCACGGCCATTGCCTGTGTCATGCTGGTCGCGTCGTTTCTTTTGCTGTTCATCATTAACTGGTTGCAGCGCTGGAGCAGTGGCCGATGAAAGCGCATCTTTCCTCCAGCAGCGAATCGCGGCCAGTGAAATATACCCTGATCCTTGCCGGGCTGGGCTACCTTGCGCTTCTTGTCGTGTTGCCGGTGGCAGCGGTCTTTATCGAGGCCTTTCGTCAGGGCGCCGATGTTTACTGGCAGGCGCTGCAGGAGCCGGATGCACGCGCCGCTATTCGCCTGACCCTGTTGGTCGCGGCCATTGCGGTGCCGCTCAACATGGTATTCGGGCTATTTGCCAGTTGGGCGATTGCGAAATTCAAATTTGTCGGCAAGCGTCTACTCATTACGTTTATTGACTTGCCGTTTTCGGTGTCACCGGTGATTTCCGGCCTGATCTATATCCTGCTCTTTGGCGCGCATGGGGTGTTTGGGCAATGGCTGATTGAACGCGATATCCAGATTATCTTTGCAGTGCCAGGGCTGGTCATTGCTACGGTGTTTGTGACCTTTCCGTTTGTGGCGCGTGAGCTGATCCCGCTCATGGAAGAACAGGGAACGGAAGAAGAGGAAGCGGCCATCATGCTGGGCGCCGGTGGGTTACGCACCTTCTGTATGATTACGTTGCCCAACATCAAATGGGGGCTGCTCTATGGGGTCTTGCTCTGCAACGCACGCGCCATGGGTGAATTCGGTGCGGTATCCGTCGTCTCCGGCCACATCAAGGGCGAAACCACCACTGTCCCGCTCCACGTCGAAATCCTGTACAATGAATATAATTTCGCGGCGGCCTTTGCGGTGGCCTCGATCCTTACCCTGCTGGCGCTGGTTACGCTCTTGCTAAAAACCATCATTGAACGTAGGTTTGCCCGATGAGCATCGAAGTAAAGAATATCAGAAAACAATTTGGCGATTTTGTTGCGCTCGGTGATACCAGCCTGCAGGTGGCCGACGGAGAGCTCGTCGCACTGCTGGGGCCATCCGGTTCCGGCAAGACCACCTTGTTGCGTATTATCGCCGGGCTGGAGCGTGCCGATTCCGGGAGCGTCATGATTGATGGGGTCGAAGCCAGCAACTTGCACGTCAAAGAGCGCAAGGTGGGTTTTGTTTTCCAGCATTATGCGCTGTTCAAGCACATGACCGTATTCGACAACGTGGCGTTCGGTCTGCGGGTTCGCCCCAAGGACATTCGTCCGACCCCGGGACAGATTCGTGCGCGGGTCATGAACCTGCTGGAGCTGGTGCACCTCGATAAGTTCCATGACCGTTACCCGTCACAACTCTCGGGTGGGCAGCGGCAGCGTGTGGCGCTTGCCCGGTCGCTGGCGGTGGAGCCAAAACTGTTGCTGTTGGATGAGCCGTTCGGCGCGCTTGATGCAAAAGTGCGGAAGGAGCTACGTCGCTGGCTGCGCCGCCTGCATGACGATATGCATATCACCAGTATTTTTGTGACCCACGATCAGGAAGAGGCCATGGAAGTCTCCGATCGAGTGGTGGTGATGAACCAGGGCAAGATCGAGCAGGTGGGCACGCCGGAGCAGGTCTATCACACGCCGAGCAATGGCTTTGTTTATGACTTCCTTGGCAATTATAATGAATTTGCCGGTTGGCAGGATGAGAAAGGTGAGTTGCACCTAGCGGAAGATGATTTATGGGCGGCCGAGGCTGTGAGTGTGCAGCCTTCTGCCAATCCCGCAAAATCTCACTGGCTATCGCGCTATCCGGAGCTTGTCGGTGCGCTTAAGAAGGTGATCCCCGGACTACCGCTGGCAAACGAACTACCCGCCATGACCGTTGGCGGGAAAATCACCCGCCAGCAGATGCGCGCGCGGCTCGAGAAGCGCGGCAAACCGGTGCGGGTATTTTCGCGGCCGCATGAGATGTTTGTGAGCAAAATGCCTGAAGGCGAGCATGAATATTTGCCGGTGGAGGTGGTGCATATCAACCCGGCCGGGTCGTTGGCCAAAATTGAAATGCAGCGCAAGAACGGGGTGGTGCTGCAGGCGGAAATCCCGAAAACCATCGTCGATTCCCTGGCGCTTAAAAAGGGTGACAAGATATTCGTGCGTCCCAAGAACGTCAGGATATTTGAATGAATACCGGCGTTTTTTCATGGGTGGACATTCGCAAGAACCTGCCGAACTATCTGACGTATTTCAGGATTGTAGTCATCCCGCTGCTCATTCTATGTTTTTATATGAAGGGCGAGCTTGGCCTAATTTTATCTTCGGCGCTGTTCCTGCTCGCCAGCATCACCGATTGGCTGGATGGCTATGTGGCGCGGCTATGGAATGTACAATCGAACATTGGCCGATTCCTCGATCCGATTGCCGACAAGCTTTTGGTTGCCACTGCGCTGGTGCTGCTGGTAGCGGATGGGCGGGCGGATGTGCTGCCGGCGATTGCCATTATGTGCCGGGAAATCCTTGTTTCCGGGCTGCGGGAGTTTTTAGCTGAAATCCGTGTCAGCGTGCCGGTTTCCCGGCTTGCCAAGTGGAAGACAGGGGTGCAGATGGCGGCGATTTTCTGCTTGCTGTTGAGCTCGCCGGTTGCGCTCCTGGGGTCGATTATGCTATGGTTAGCGGCAATCCTCACGTTGGTCACGGGTTATGCCTACCTGAAAACCGGCCTGAAACACATGGTAGATTAAGGTAGATAATGGCCGAATATATCACACTGTATGATTCGACGTTGCGTGACGGCGCGCAATCGCGCGGGGTCGATTTCACCGTAGCGGATAAGGTCGCCATTGCCCGCGAACTCGATAAGTTCGGCATCGATTACATCGAAGGCGGCTGGCCGGGTGCGAACCCGAACGACGATGCGTTTTTTGCCGCGCCGCCCAGTTTGAAGAAAGCGAAACTCTCGGCCTTCGGCATGACGCGCCGCGCCGGGCGCTCGGCGGATAACGATCCGGGGCTTGCGACCTTGCTGGATAGTGGCGCGACATCCATCTGCCTGGTTGGGAAAAGCTGGGAGCATCAGGTGAAGTCGGCGCTTGGGATCACCCCGGCGGAGAATCTGCGTATGATTGCCGAATCGGTTGCGCTGGTGACCAAAAAGAAAATGGAAGCGTTGTACGACGCCGAACATTTCTTTGATGGCTACAAAGCCAATCCCGACTATGCGATTTCGGCGCTGAAAGCCGCCTATGACAATGGCGCGAAATGGATCGTGCTGTGTGATACTAACGGTGGGTCGCTGCCGTTTGATATTGAACGCATCGTCGGTGAAATCACCAAGCATATTCCCGGCAAGCATCTGGGCATCCATTGCCATAACGATACGGAAAATGCGGTGGCAAATTCGCTGGCCGCCGTGCGTGCCGGCGTGCGGCAGGTGCAGGGAACCATCAATGGGATCGGCGAGCGCTGCGGCAATGCGAACCTGATCTCCATCATCCCGAACCTGGTGCTGAAAATGGGGTTTGCTACCGGTGTTACGCCTGAGAAACTCGCTGGCCTCACCCAGCTTTCGCGTTTTCTCGACGACCGGTTGAACCGTGCGCCGAATCAGCATGCGCCCTATGTCGGCAGCGCCGCCTTCGCGCATAAGGGGGGGCTACACGTGTCGGCGATGAGCAAGGATTCGTCGAGCTATGAACATATCAAACCCGAAAAAGTCGGCAATGAGCGCACGGTGCTGGTGTCCGACAAGGCCGGGAAATCCAACATTCTCGACCGGCTGAAACAATTCGGCATCAAGATCAAGGCGGATGACGACCGCGTGGCGGCGTTGGTATCGGAAGTGAAAGCCCGTGAGAAAATCGGCTATGCGTATGAAGGCGCGGAGGCGAGCTTTGAACTGCTCGCGCGCCGCCTGCTTGGCACCGTGCCGGAATTCTTTGCGGTGGAAGGTTTCCGTGTGATCGGCGAGCGGCGGTTTAATGCCAAGGGGCATTTGGTCAACGTGTCGGAAGCGACCGTCAAGCTGCTCATCAACGGGGAGGAAGTGCTGACGGCGGCGGAAGGCAATGGCCCGGTGAATGCGCTCGACGGTGCGCTGCGTAAGGGCCTTGCCAAACATTTCCCGCAGCTCAAAGATTTGCTGCTCACCGATTTCAAGGTGCGGATCATCAATTCTGATGCTGGCACGGAAGCCGTGACACGGGTGATGATCGAATCGCGTGATGGCAAGGGTAATGTCTGGACGACGCTTGGTGTGTCCTCCAACCTGATCGATGCGGCGTTTGATGCGTTGTATGATTCGGTGACTTACCGGCTTTTGAAAAAATGAGCGGGCAGTCGATTGTCATATTAACCGGAGCCGGCATCTCCGCTGAATCTGGCTTGCTGACCTTTCGCGACAATGGCGGGCTATGGTGCGGCCACCGGGTCGAAGATGTGGCCACACCGGAAGCGTTTGCGCGCAATCCGGTGCTGGTGCATGAATTTTATAACCAGCGCCGGGCTCAACTCGCCGAAGTGACGCCGAATCCCGCGCATTTAGCGCTGGCAAGACTTTCCGCCGAATGGCCGGGCGAGGTGACGCTCATCACCCAGAATGTCGATGATTTGCACGCACGTGCCGGTGGCAGCTATACGCTGATCCAGATGCATGGAAAATTGAAACAGGCACGCTGTATCGATAGCGAAAAAGTTATCGAGTGGGATGGCGGCATCACGACCGGCACGCCATGCCCTTGCTGCCATGTGCCGGGCAAGTTGCGTCCGCATATCGTCTGGTTTGGCGAGATGCCGCTTTACATGGGTGTAATCGGACAGGCGCTGCGCGAATGCGACCTGTTCCTGTCCATCGGAACATCGGGCAACGTCTATCCTGCCGCCGGGTTTGCGCAGGAGGTACGCCATATCGGGCGAGCGCATACGGCGGAGCTCAACCTTGAGCCGTCACTTGGCGGGTCGCTTTTCCATGAGAAGATTTATGGCCGTGCGGGAGATATTGTGCCGGCCTATGTAGAAAGAATTCTTGCCGGTGAAGTAATTTAAGTGGCCATGAGTTTCATATAAAACAGCATCTTAATAGACATCAACGCTGTCACGCAATCGTCATTATACTAAACCGTTCGGATGGGCTAAACTGGTACCATGGCTAAAATCTACGAAAAACCGATTGATGTCGAGCGCGAATGGCTGGCGGAGCACGCGAAGAAAACGCATGCCGAAGCCAGGAACGCCAGTGATGGCGCGTGGTCGGGTGCGATGTTTGCGTTTTTCTCCGATGCGATGCATGAGCGGAGCTTTCTCCGTGCCGAGAGGCTTAACCAGACGGCTTCTCCCTTTATGCAGGGTGTTTATAAAGTCGGCATGTGGGTTGGGATTGTCACCGGACTGATGTCGTTTGTCACCTGGCTAAGCAAGCGCAACGAGGCGTCGCGCACCGAAACGAAACTGCAGATGCTGGGGCCGGAGGAAGTCAAGTTGCCGGGTGGCATGCATAGTGTGGAGATGGCCCCTGTTGTTGATGGCAAGCATTGCGAGCGGCTGCAGCAGGAAGTTGCCGGCGGCCATATTCGGTCGATCTAGGGCGCGCGCATGGCAAAAATTTACGAAACCAAAGACGATGTCAGCCGCGAAGCGGCATCGGAAAAAATACGCACTTCCGGCCTGCTGTTCCAGCTTTCTGCGCTGGTGACCGGTCTTGGTATCGGTTCGTTGATTTACACCTGGCGGGTCAGTCCGTTGCGTACATTGCCGGCGGGTACGGATGGGTTTTTCGCACGCACATGGAAAACCCTTACCCACAGTCCCGATGCGAGCAATAACGCAGCAAGCGCTGCCATCGAGGTGGTGGCGGGGATGCTTGGCATGGGGTATACTTTCAAAAAAGGCATGGAAGGGCAAGCCGTGCGCGATGAATTGGGCCATGAGCACATCATTGGCCCATGCTGTGCAGAAAAATACATCCACAGTAAGAACGGCCATGCGGATCGTATTGCACAACAACAAACCACTACCCAAACGGCGGCAAGGGAGCTATAGCTTCTGTCTCTTAGTGATTTCGATGAGTGACAGGAACAATGACCGGCACCACCTATTCCCCCACATGTGATAGCGTACCATCCTCGGTGCGCGATTACGTGACGTTGCTGAAACCTGGCGTGATGACGCTGGTGGTGTTTACCGGCCTTGCCGGAATGATGGTGGCGCCTGGACATCTCAATATTTTGCAGCAGGTGATGACGCTGTTTTGCATTTCGCTTGGCTCCGGTGCGGGGGCGGCGATGAATATGTGGTATGACCGGGACATTGATGCGATCATGGCGCGCACGGCGGCGCGCCCGGTGCCGATGGGGCGCGTATCGGCGGATGATGCGCTGATATTCGGCCTGTTCCTCGCGGCCTTTTCGGTGATGTTGATGGGCATGGCGCTCAACTGGGTGGCGGCAGCAATTCTTGCCTTTGCCATTTTCTTTTATGTGGCGGTTTATACCATGTGGCTCAAACGCTCGACGCCGCAAAATATCGTGATTGGCGGTGCGGCAGGTGCGTTTCCGCCGATGATTGGCTGGGCGGCGGTCACGGGCGATGTTTCGCTCACCTCGGTGCTGTTGTTTGCCATTATTTTCCTGTGGACGCCGCCGCATTTCTGGGCGCTCGCGCTTTATCGCGCCGGCGATTACGCCAAGGCTGGTGTGCCGATGATGCCGGTGGTGGCCGGACATCCGCAGACAAAACGCCAAATGCTGTATTACACGCTGGCGCTGGTGGCGACAACGTTGGCGCTGCCGGTACTTGGACTGGCGGGCATGATGTATGGCGTGGCAGCTTTTGTTCTGGGCGCGATGTTCCTGTGGCATGTCGTGCATGTATTGCGCCATGACGGCGATCGCTGGCCGAAAAAAACATTCGGATTCTCGATTCTTTATCTCTTTATTTTATTTACGGCCTTGATGATTGATGCTGGCTTGCGTAGTATGTAGTCCACGCGATTGAATAAAGGTTCGGTTATGCAAAAACTATCGCCTGAGAATGTCCAGATTTTGGCCGATTTATCGGAGCGCACCGTCTATCTGATGGGCGGAAGTTTTGTGCTTGGCAGCCTGTTCACGCTGTTCTTGCTGCTGGTGCTCGATTTTGTCCGCCATCTGCAAGCGGAGAAAGAATCCGACCAGGAATAATATGCCCCCGAGCGACCAGCATAAAAACCAGAAACAGAAAAATATTGCCGTGTTCATCATCCTTGTGGGGCTGATTGCGCTGATCTATGCCATCACGCTGATGCGGATGGGGTTTTCGTTCACATGACACCGAATACTCGACTGGCGGTGAATGCGTTGGCATTGGCGGTGGCGATGTTGTGCCTGAGCTATGCCTCGGTGCCGCTTTACCGTCTGTTCTGCCAGGTGACCGGTTTTGGTGGCACCACGCAGGAGGGGTTGGTGGCTCCAGGCGCGGTGGGTGACCGTGAGATCACCATTTTGTTTAATGCTGACACCACCACCGGCCTGAACTGGCGGTTTTCACCCGGTGAGCGGCAGATCAAGGTCAAGGTCGGCGAAAATGGCCTTACCCATTATGTGGCAGAAAATAATGATGATGTGCCGGTGACTGGGCGGGCAGTCTATAATGTTGTGCCGCATGGGGCGGGGCAGTATTTTGTGAAGATCGCCTGTTTCTGCTTTACCAACCAAACCCTGAAGCCCCACCAGAAGGTGGATATGCCCGTCTCGTTTTATGTCGATCCGGCCATGCTCGATGACCCGGAGATGAAGGATATCCAGACGATTACCCTGTCCTACACATTTTTTCCCGAGTCATAGGTGTAAATCCTTGTCACGCTGCCTTCGGCGCGGCAAATCGCCCTCTCAAGGCGATTTGCATAGCGGCTAATTTTTCGTTAGCCGCTATAAATCCAGCCTTGCAATTTGCGGCGCATTATCTATTTCTTTACCAACGCATTTTACAGTGCGGTAACATTCATCACAGCAGAGCTCGCTATGTCGCATCACTCCCATCCCTACCACCTCGTCAACCCAAGCCCGTGGCCGTTTGTTGGTGCAGCGTCGCTGTTGATACTGACTTTTGGCGGCGCGGCCTTTATGCACCAGCATAGCTGGGGTGTTGTCCTGCTGCTCGTGGGGCTTGCCGGCGTGCTGTACACGATGTTCGGCTGGTGGCGCGACGTGGTGAAAGAGGGGCGCGTTGATAAGGCGCACACCAGGGAAGTGAGCACCGGGCTGCGGATCGGCATGGCGCTGTTTATCGTGTCGGAGATTTTATTCTTTGCGGCGTTTTTCTGGGCGTTTTTTAACGCCAGCCTTTTGCCGAAGCTGCCGCTGGAGGAGACCTGGGCGATTGCCGATGGCGTGTGGCCGCCAAAGGGGATCACGCCGTTTGACCCGATGGAGCTGCCGTTTTTAAACACGCTCATCCTGCTGCTTTCCGGCACGACCGTGACCTGGGCGCACTATGAAATCCTCCATAATCGCCAGAAGCAGGCCGTTGCCGCTCTTAGCTGGACGGTGGTGCTCGGCATCCTCTTCACCGCCTGCCAGGCCTATGAATATTCGCATGCAGCGTTTGGTTTCAAAGACGGGATTTATGCGTCCACCTTCTTCATGGCAACCGGGTTCCACGGGTTCCACGTGCTGGTGGGAACGATTTTTCTGGCGGTTTGCCTCATCCGCGCCAAGAACGGGCATTTTACTCCAACCCAGCATCTGGGGTTTGAATTCGCCGCCTGGTACTGGCATTTTGTCGATGTGGTGTGGTTGTTCCTGTTTGTCTGTGTCTATGGCGGCCTCGCCAACAAGATGATGCCGATCATGCCGGCCTTCCTGCTTGGGATGCTCGGGATGTTGACGCTCGCGACTGTGTATGTTGCATGGGCGATGGTCAAACGCGGGGCGTTTACCGCTGCCAGCCATCATTGATGCCTTCGTCGCGCCCGAGCCTTGAGCGCGTTACTTTTCTTGGGTGCTGCCCCGCCTGTGGCGAGGGGCGGATTTTTGAATCCTTGCTTGGGATGGCCGAGCGCTGCCCGGTCTGTGCTCTGCACATTGCCGCACGCGAGCAGGGGGATGGACCGGCTTTCTTCGGTATTGTGATTGTGGGCGCGCTTGCGACTGTTGGCGCGGCCGTGCTGGAAATCCTCTACAGCCCGCCCTATTGGCTACAGGCGGTAATCTGGCCGCTGTTCATCATCATCGGCTCGCTGCTTGTGCTGCGCTTTGCCAAAGCCTGCTTGCTTGGCATCCAATACGGCGCAAATCCAGCGGATTTCCAATAATACTTTGACGCCGGGGTAGAAAACCCCTAGCTAGTGCCCCATGCTGTTTATCAATAACCTGACCTACCGTATCGCCGGGCGCACGCTGCTCGACCAGACTTCCTTGAGCATCCCCGCCGGGCACCGCGTCGGGTTGGTCGGGCCGAACGGCACCGGCAAATCAACGCTGTTCAAACTCATCAATGGCGAGCTGGCGAATGATGGTGGCGACATCACCATGATCAAGGGGGCAAGCCTCGGCTGGGTACGCCAGGACGTCCGCGACGAGACCATGTCACTGATTGACATCGTGCTTGATGCCGACACCGAACGCAATGAATTGCTTGCCGAAGCCGACCACACGACCGACCCCGACCGTATCGGCTATATCTACGAGCGTTTAAACGAAATCGATGCCTACGGCGCACCGTCGCGGGCGGCGGCGATCCTTGCCGGGCTTGGCTTCAACGACGAAGCGCAGCAGCAGCCTATTTCCGATTTCTCTGGCGGGTGGCGCGCGCGCGTGGCGCTCGCTGCGGCGCTCTTTCGCCAGCCGAATTTATTACTGCTTGATGAACCAACCAACCACCTCGATTTCGAGGCGATGGTGTGGCTGGAAAATTTCCTGATGAAATATAAAGAGACCCTCATCATCATCAGCCACGACCGCGACATACTGAACAAGACAGTGACCCAAATCGTGCATCTCGAAAACCAGAAGCTCACGCTCTATACCGGCAATTACGACCAGTTTGAGCGCAAGCGTGCCGAGCGGATGATGGGGCAGCAGGCGCTGCACGAAAAACAAATGGCGCAGAAGGCGCATATGATGAAATTTGTCGAGCGCTTCGGTGCGACGGCGAGCAAAGCTCGGCAGGCACAATCGCGCCTGAAAATGATTGCCAAGATGGATATTGTCGATGCGGTGATGGCCGAGCGCGTGACGGCGTTTTCTTTCCCCGAACCGGAAGAGCTCAAGTCGCCGCTGATTACGCTCGAAGAGGTGGCGGCGGGGTACAGCCCTTCCAAACCGGTGTTGAAGAAACTAAGCCTGCGGATCGACCAAGACGACCGGATTGCGCTTCTCGGCGCGAACGGCAACGGTAAATCGACCCTGGTGAAGCTGCTTTCCGGCAAGCTACCGCCGATGGCCGGCGAAATCCATAAATCGGGGAAATTGCGGGTGGGGTATTTCGCCCAGTTCCAGACCGATGAATTGGATGTCACACAAACGCCGTATGAAATTATGCGCGCCGCGATGAAGGGGGTGGCAGAAGCAAAAATACGTGCGAGCCTCGGCAAATTCGGTTTCGATAAATTCAAGGCCGATACAAATGTGGGAGAACTTTCCGGCGGCGAAAAAGCTCGGCTACTCTTTTGCCTGATGAGTTTTGATGCTCCCCATATCATGCTGCTTGATGAGCCGACCAACCATCTGGATATCGATGCGCGTGAGGCGTTGATGCAGGCGCTCAACAACTATAACGGCGCGGTGATCTTGGTGAGCCACGATCCGCATCTGGTGGAATGTGTTGCCGACCGCTTGTGGCTGGTTGCGGATGGCGGCTGCAAGCCGTATGACGGCGATCTCGACGATTATCGCCAGTTGGTGGTGCAGCAGCGCAAACGCGAGCGCGAGCAGGAAAAAAAGAAACAGAAACAAGCCGGTGGTGCCATCGATACCGACAAGCTTGAAAAAGAAGCCAAGAAAATCGAGCAGAAAATTGTTGAATTAAACACGTATAAGCATACGCTGGAAAACGATATTGCTAATGTGTGTGCTGGAGGTGATACCAAATCACTTAAAGACCTGAACACCACCCATGCACAAGTGGAAAAACAGCTTACCGCTGCCGAAGCCGAGCTGGAGGCATTAATCGCAAAACTCTGTTGATGAGGGGGCTATGACCAACCGTGCCGCAGGATTTATTATGCTTGCGCTTCTGCTTTCCGGGTGCACCGATGTCGGGCTTGCTACCGCCAACCTGATGGCGCGTGCCGCTGGGCAAGAAAAAACTTCGGATGTTGCTTATGGGAGCAGATCCCACCAGAAACTCGATATTTATGCCCCCACCGAACCCGGCGCGGCACGGCCGGTGATTGTCTTTTTCTATGGCGGCAGCTGGAAAAGTGGCAGCAAGGATATTTACCGGTTTGCCGCAGAACCGTTCACCTCGCGTGGCTATGTGGTGGTGATTCCTGACTATGCGAAATACCCGGACTATCGTTACCCGACGTTTGCTGAAGATGGTGCGCTCGCGGTAACGTGGGTACAGCAGCACATTGCTGATTATGGCGGTGATCCGAAGAAGCTGTTTATCACCGGCCATTCTGCCGGGGCGCATCTTGGGGCATTGCTTGTCACCGATGCACATTATCTGAAACAGGCAGGCGGTTCGCGCCGCGGTATTCTCGGGTTTGCCGGGTTGGCGGGGCCGTACGATTTTGTGCCGGATGATCCCGATATCGTCGCGGTGTTCTCGCCGGTCGGCGATGATTTAGACCAGGCGATGCCCGCTGCCCATATTGATGGAAAACAACCGCCGATGCTCTTACTGCACGGCCTTGCCGACGATGTGGTCGCCATGCGGAACATTCACGGTATGCAGCGGCAAGTGACAAAGCACGGCGGCAAGCTCGTCGTCACAACGTATGAAGGGGTTGGCCACATCGGTATTCTTGCGGCGCTTTCAAAACCGTTGCGTTTTAAAGCGCCGGCGGTGGACGATATGACCGCATTCTTCGCCGAGAACCTTGGCAAATAACGTGGACTTCCCGGCCAATATGGTCTAGGAATAACGCCATGAAATGGTTGGTCGTATGGTTGGTTGGCGGGGTCGTTTTCTCTCACGGTGCGTGGGCGTTGACGGTAACCTTTGCCGGGGATTACGGTGCGAACAGCAACACACGTGTCGTATTGCAGCGTGTCGGTGCGATTGCCCCGGATGTTCATCTTGCGCTCGGCGATTTGAGCTATCTTGAAAGCAGCGAGGCGGCGTGGTGCAAGATGGTGCATGCGGCCGTCACCTCACCGGTTCTGCTTGTGCCCGGCAACCATGAAACGGCAGGCAACGATCGCAATGCCGACATCGATAAATTCGCGCGGTGCCTGCCTTATAGCTATAGCGCGCCGATGACGGGCGAATACCCCGCAGAATATTTCTTTGATGCCCCTGCCGGAAAGCCGCTTGCGCGCTTCATCATGATTTCCCCCAACCTGAAATTTTCCGATGGGCGGCAATTTGAATATCAGGGAGACAACATACATATGCGCTGGCTGAAATCGACGATTGCCGATGCGCGAGCCAATCACATTCCATGGGTGGTGGTGGGGATGCACAAGGTGTGCGTGACCACCGAGGCCAAATCGTGCGAGATTGGTGAGGAGCTGTCGCAGGCGCTGATTGCAGAAAACGTCGATGTGGTGATGGATGGCCATGTGCATGCCTACGAACGCACTCACGCGCTTTCCTGCATGCATGCCAATAAGTTCGATCCGGCGTGCGCGGTTGTCGTGGGTGATAATCGCTATGCGAAGGGGAGCGGCACTGTTTTTATCACCGCCGGGACGGGAGGCAGGCCATTCCGTAAATTAAATTCAAAAGATAGTGAGGCAGGTTACTTTGCCACCCGGTTTGGCCAGCAGGACGATAGCCCGTACGGCGTCGGCAAGCTCACTATCGATGAGCGCACGCTTACCCATGAATTCGTGGGTGCGGCAAAGGGTGCGGTGCTTGATCGCTTTATCGTTCAGAAACAATAATCACAACACTTCCGACCCAACCCATGCGCCAAATGCCGGTTCGGTGTGAATAGATGGCCAGGAAGTAATGCTTGGAATCTGGTAGGAATGCAGCGTCTTGATGCGCGCGATCACTGACTCCACATGCGCTTTCGTGGTTTTCAGCAGCATGACGGTTTCCTGCTCTTGCTGGATAGTGCCCTCCCAGCGATAGAGCGATGTCGCCGTTTCCTCGACGTTGGCGCAGGCGACCTGCCGTTCCTCCAGCAGGGTGCGCGCAACGGAAACCGCTTCGTCTTTGCTCGCAAATGTGCTACGGATTATCCATACATCACTCATCGGGGATCCCCATGAAACTGCGTATTCCTATCATTGTGCTGGCGCTCGTGCTGCCGGTCGTTGCGGCGATTATCGTTGCACGTGTCGCACTGCCGACCATGATAGCGGTTGATACGAAAAAGGCAATCACGGATACACTCGGGATATCTTCCGTAAACCTGATTGTTCCCGAAACCCTTGAAGAAGCCAAAGCACTAACCACCAAGCGGCTTCTCCATTTACAGAAACTGAGCCAGGCGCAGTGGGATGCCGAGCGCAAAACCATCCCTCATAAAAACCCGCCGGAGACGATTGAAGCCGCCATTGCCCGGACGCAACTCAGGCTCGGTGATTTGAATGCGATGAAAGCAGAGGACTGGAAGGCCGAAAAAGAAAAGCTTGAGCTTCGCCAGCAACGGCTACAGACGCGGGCAGACAGTAAAAAGACAGATTAGCCGACGATTTCGGTGCCGCTGAAGAAGAAGCGGATTTCGATATCGGCATTTTCCAGCGAATCCGAACCGTGCACCGAGTTGCGCTCGATCGATTCGGCGAACTCCTTGCGGATGGTGCCGGGTTCGGCATTGGCCGGGTTGGTGGCGCCCATCAGCTCGCGATTCTTGGCCACGGCGTTTTCGCCTTCCAGCACTTGCACTACCACAGGGCCTGACACCATATACTCCACCAGCTCATCATAAAACGGGCGCTCTTTGTGTACGGCATAAAACTCGCGAGCCTGCAGGCGCGACATGCGTAGCCGCTTCTGTGCCACGATACGCAGGCCGTTCTGCTCGAACACGGCGTTGATTTTGCCGGTCAGGTTGCGCTCGGTTGCATCGGGCTTGAGAATCGAGAATGTGCGTTGAATCGCCATGGTAATATGCTCCTTAGTATCTATTTTCCACGGCTGTATAGGGTCAAATCTACCAATAGGCAAGTTCAATTTGCCCATGTTCAATTTGCCATTTGTACTTACGCGATAAATTGTCTATAGCTAGGCATGGAGGCGATGATGCGCGTCAAAGTTGCTGTATTTACACTTATTTTATTATCCGGTTGCGTGACCATCGGGCAGGATCTTGCCCGGTTGCAGGCAAAAAAACCGGCGCCGGGCGATTTTAACCAATCGCTTGCTACCGAATACCTTGCCTATGCCCAATCACTGGCCGAGGAGGGGCATCCGATCCGTGCCGACCGTTTTGCCGCTAAGGGGCTGGATGCGCTGGCCGGCCGTGATGTGCCGCTGGAAGAAAAGCCGGAATACACCAATAACCGCCTGGCGCTGATGGCGGTGCTCACTCCAGATATCAAGGAGATTGCCCCGGCCAAGGCTGCACGCGCGCAGCTGCTTTTTGATTGCTGGATGGAAAAAGAAACCGTCTGCCGGGACAGCTTCTCCGAGGCGCTTTCCGACCTGCAGTTCGTCGCCGATGCGTTGGTACATGGTGAAAGCAACCGCTTTGAAGTCAGCTTTGCTAACACTAGCAGCACGCTGGATGCGAAGGCCGAAACCGTTGTGGATATCATCGCGCGGCGCGTATCCGGTTATGGCGAGTACCGCATTGAATTGCGGTTGCCGTCACGGCACAGTAAGCTGAATATGCCACGGGTGCTGGCGATTGAAAAAGCACTGATCGCCCGTGGTGTGAACGCCGGCTGGATTATGCTGGAGCCGCGTGGCAAAGAGGTGGCGTTATCTACCGACCGGCAGGATGCCAATACCATCGTCATGCAGGTGCAGAGTTATGTCGCCCCCGAACCCCCGGCAGGCAAGTGATGCGCGGACGGCTCATTCTCCTGCTGTTTTTGCTTACGGGATGCCAGTCCTATAGTCTTGAGGAACTGCGGAATGTCCAGCCGACCGGCACGGAATTTCAGCAGGCGCTCGCTAAGGAATATCTCCTGCTTGCCGCGCAGGAAGAGGCCAATTACGACTGGAAGGATAGCTGGCATTTTGCCGATAAGGGATTGAGCGCCGCCTATGGTAGCGATGTTGGTCCCGAGAACGTCTCCGATTGGGATATTCCCGATGCGGCAAAGCCCGATTTGGAAGCCGCCCGTGATGCCCTGCTGACTGCGCTCAAACCGGACGTGGTGAGCGCGCAGCCGGCGCTGGCTGCGCGTGCTTACCGGATGTTCGATTGCTGGATAGAGCGGCAAGAAGATGGCTGGCAGGCAGACAAAATCGCCGAATGCCGCCAGGGGTTTGCCGAGGCGCTTGAGTCGTTGCAGGAAACCGAGTCGCATGCATCCGCAGAGGGTGGGGTGGATACTACCTCCTACATCGTGTTTTTTGAATGGAACCGCGCATCGCTCAGCGTGTCTGGCAAGAAAATGGTGGCGGAAGTGATTGATTCGCTGGCCGGGCAGGAGGGGTATGAGGTGGTGCTTAATGGCCATACCGATACCACCGGCCTGGAGCGGTTTAACCTGCTGCTTTCCAAGAAGCGCGCTGAAACAGTGGCGGCGGCACTGGAAAAAGGCGGGGTCAGTGCGGGTGCGATAAAAATCTTTGCTTTTGGTGAATCCGACCCTAAAGTGCCGACCGCGGACGGTGTTGATGAACCTAGAAACCGCCGTGTAGAAATTTTTATCCAGTAGTGTTTGTTTAATGTCCGACCGTATTTTGATCCTTGATTTTGGCTCGCAAGTCACGCAGCTCATCGCCCGCCGTATCCGTGAATCCGGAGTGTATAGCGAAATCCGCCCGTTTAATATTTCCGATGAGGAAATTAAAAGCTTTGGCGCTCGTGGTATTATTCTGTCCGGTGGCCCGGCATCGGTGAATGAATCGTTCTCGCCGAACATTTCGACCAAACTGTTTGAGCTGGGCGTGCCGGTACTCGGCATCTGCTATGGCCAGCAGCTCATGTGCCAATTGCTGGGTGGTAAAGTCGAGACGTCGGATCATCGTGAGTTTGGCCGTGCGATGGTCGAGGTCACCTCTTCCTCTTTGCTGTTTGGCGAAGTGTGGCGTCAGGGTTCTTCCCATCAGGTATGGATGAGCCATGGCGACGCGGTGACTAAAATGCCTGATGGGTTCCAGGTGATTGCGGCGACGCCTTCCGCGCCCTATGCAGCGATTTCAGATGAGCGTCGGCATTTTTACGGCGTGCAGTTCCACCCCGAAGTGGTGCATACGCCGGAAGGTGGCGCGCTGCTTGCCAATTTCGTGCATAAGATTTGTGGCTGCGCGAATGAATGGACAATGGCCGGTTTCCGCACCAACGCCATTGAGCGCGTGCGGCGGCAGGTTGGGGACAAGAAAGTGATCTGCGGGGTTAGCGGCGGTGTTGATTCTTCGGTGGTCGCGGCATTGCTGCATGAGGCGATTGGCGACCAGCTGATTTGTATTTTTGTCAATACCGGCCTTTTGCGTGCCGACGAGCCGGATCAGGTGGAGAAAATGTTCCGCGACAGTTTCAATATTCCGCTGATCCATGTCGATGCCAGCCAGCTTTTCCTGCAGCGACTGAATGGCGTTAGCGATCCTGAGAAGAAGCGGAAAATCATCGGCGAAACATTTATCGAAGTATTTGAACGCGAAGCCAAGGAGGCCGGTGCCGATGCTGAATTCCTGGCGCAGGGAACGCTCTACCCCGATGTGATCGAATCGGTTTCTTTCACCGGCGGGCCGAGTGCCACCATTAAATCGCACCACAATGTCGGCGGATTGCCGGAACGCATGAAGATGGCGCTGGTTGAACCGCTCCGCGAACTGTTCAAAGACGAAGTGCGTGAGCTTGGCCGCGAACTCGGCATGCCGGACGCGATGGTCGGGCGGCATCCGTTTCCCGGCCCCGGCCTTGCCATCCGCATTCCCGGCGAATTGTCGGCGGAAAAGATTTCTATCCTCCGCAAGGCCGATGCGATTTACATCGAAGAAATCCGCAAGGCCGGATTGTACGATGATATATGGCAGGCGTTTGCCGTGCTGTTACCGGTACGTACGGTTGGCGTGATGGGCGATTCCCGCACGTACGATTATGTTTGCGCCATCCGCGCGGTGACGTCGACCGACGGCATGACGGCGGATTATTATCATTTCAGCCATGAATTTTTAAGCCGCGTCAGCAACCGCATGATTAATGAGGTGCGCGGCATCAACCGGGTGGTCTATGATATTACCAGCAAGCCGCCCGGCACCATTGAATGGGAGTGAGTGATGGAAGGTTTGTTTGAAGAAATTTCCAGCGAGGTGCGCGCCGACCGTGTGGGCGACTTGTGGAAGAACTATGGCCGATGGGTGATTTATGTGGCGGTTTCCATCGTCATCGTGACGGCTGCTGCTGTCTATTGGAACCATCACCGGCGGAGCGACGCCATGGTACAGACCGGGCTTTATTTTGAAGCGGCGGCCTTGATGGAGGCCGGTAATGCAAAAGATGCGCTTTCCGCCCTCAACAAAATATCGGTGCCGGAAAAATCGAGCTACTATGGGTTGGTGCTGCTCTCCAAGGCGCAGGCCGCTACGCTGCTTGCACAGCATGCCGAAGCAAAGATAACGCTCACTGAACTTGCCAAGCGCCACGATGTTTATGGCGACATCGGCAAGGTGATGCTGGGCGATGCGGTGGCGGCGGCCTCGAAAGAAACAACGCCGCTGCAGTTTACGCGGGCGGAATGGGTGGCGTGGGATTTGGTGGCGGCCGGCGATAAGGCCAAGGCCGCTGAAAAGTTTTCCGAGCTGGCAAAAAACGAAGCAGTGCCAATGACGCTTCGTGAGCGGGCGACGATGATGGCGAATTACTTCACATACAATAAATAGGTGATGCATATGCGTTATTACCATGGGTTGCTTCTGGTCTTGGTTGGGCTTACCGCCTGTGACAGCCTCCCGACATGGATGGGGGGTGCGGCGAAGGAAATCACGCGCCTGCCGGGTGAGCGTGAAGATGTGCTGCAGGCGGATGCCTCGCTTGCTGCCGATCAGATTGTGCAGAATGTTTCCTTCCGTGTGCCGCCGGTTGTCGAGAATAGTAATTGGGCGCAGCATGCCGGGCAATTTAGGGCGGATTCGTCCAACCTGTCGCTGAAGGGCGATTTGTCGTCGCACCAAAGCAGCGATGCCGGTGATGGCAATGCATTCACCCATGCGCTGGTGCCGCGTCCGGTGGTGGGTGATGGGCGTGTATTTGCCATGGATGCCGAGGGCTATGTTTCGGCGCATGACGTTGCCGACATCAGCAAGAAATTCTGGACGTCGGAAAGCCTTACCCATGACGGTGATGATGTGCTTGGCGGTGGTTTGGCGGTGGATGGCGGCAAATTGTATGTGGTGTCTGGTATCGGCCGCGTCGCGGCGCTTGATGTGGCAACGGGTACTGAACTTTGGCATCGTGACCTTGGGTTGCCGCTGCGTTCGGTGCCGTATGTGGCGGCGGGAAAACTATTTGTTATCACCATCGATAGCCAACTGGTAACGCTTGACGCGGTGACGGGCGCACCGCTCTGGACACATCGTGGCATCGGTGAAACGGCAGGGCTGATGAATAGTGTATCGCCGACGGTGGCCGCGGATACGGTGATCGTTCCGTATGCGTCGGGCGAGTTGTATGCGCTGCGCGTTGATACGGGCGATGAGGTTTGGCGCGCATCGCTGGCGCAGGCCAAACGGACTGAGGCGACCGCTATTTTCAGCGGGATTGGCGGCAATCCCGTTGTGGATGAATCGGTTGTGCTTGCGGTGTCGAGCAGTGGGTTATTCTCGGTCTTCAACCTGTTGAACGGGCAACCGCTCTGGGAAAAGAGGCTTGCCTCCATTAACACGCCATGGGTGGTTGGTGAGTATGTGTTTGTGCTGACCGAAGATAACGTTCTGACCGCGATGGTGAAGTATGATGGCCGCGTGCGTTGGACGCTGCCGCTCAAAAGCTACGGTGATGAGCAGCGTAAACTGAAGCCGATCGTGTGGCGCGGGCCCGTGATGGCTGATGGTAAGCTAGTGGTCGTGAGCACGGACGGTGAAATGCTTCGGGTGGATGGTGCGAATGGCGTGATCCTCTCCACTGTTGATGTCAGCGACGATATTGCGACGGCGCCGGTGGTGGCTGCCGGCAAGGTTTTTGTCGTCGACAAGGATGCCACTCTTTACAGCTATGAGTAAGGTCGCACAATTCCTGGTGATGCTTGCGATGGTTGCTGCATCGATTGCGTGGTGGGACAAGCCAATCGCACGCTATTGTTACGATCTTGCCCGCAATGAACAGACGGCGTGGATCGCGGCGGTTGCAAAAAATATCAGCGCGTTGGGGGGGGGCATGTTTCTGATCCTTTGCCTTCTCGGTGGATTTTGTGTGCAGGGTATCCATAGTTATGTGACCCGCAGGCAACCCATTCGGTTCCGTAGAACCGGCCTATTCGAAAATGCGATGCTGGCGTTTATCGTGTCGTCGTTTGTGACCCGGATCGTAAAAATTGTTGCCGCCCGCGCCCGTCCGCTGGAGTGGATGGAGAAAGATGTTTACGGGTTTCATTGGACGTTCGATACGGCGCTTAACAGCTTTCCGTCTGGGCATGCGGCAACGGTCAGTGCCATTTTACTATGTGTCGCGAGATACCAGCCGCGATTGCGGTTTTTGTGTTATCTTGCCATTGGCGCTGTTGCTGCCTCGCGGGTTATTTTGTACAAACACTATTTCAGTGACGCAGTAGCCGGTGTCTATATTGGTGCGGTGGTCGCTGTGCTGGTGTGGCACATTATGCACCGTAGCTATCCTAAACCCTCAGCATTTGAAGTGACTAAATGACCTTTACCTTAGCATTGATCGGCCGTCCGAATGTTGGTAAGTCGACCTTGTTCAACCGGCTCACCGGCAAGCCGCACGCGCTGGTGCATGATGCGCCGGGGGTAACGCGTGACCGTCGCGAAGGCGACGCGGCGATTGCCGACCTGGCGTTTACGGTGATGGATACGGCGGGGATTGATGCGGCGGAGAAGGGATCGCTGCAATCACGGATGACCGAGCAGACGATGCGCGCTTCCGAGCAGGCGGATGTTATCTTGATGCTGGTCGATGGCCGGGCGGGGATCACGCCGGTGGACGAGCAGTTCGCCAAAATGCTGCGTAAAAGCAAGAAGCCGTTGCTGCTCGCGGTGAATAAAGCCGAAGGTAAGGCGGCGCGCGCCACGCTGCTCGACGCACACCGGCTGGGGCTTGGCGAGCCGATTGCGATTTCCGCCGAACATGGCGAAGGCATGGGCGATTTATATGACGCGCTGGTGCCATTTGCAAAACATGACGAACATGATTCGAAACCTGAGGGCGAAGAAGGGCCGCT
>CAZFKP010000023.1:0-30454 GCA_964518725.1 uncultured Rickettsiales bacterium
GTGCAGGTCGAAAAAATCGGCAATATCCAGTTTATCGGCAAATTGTTCGACGGACTGGACCCCAAGGATCTGCGCGGCATGGCCGAGCAATATCTGAAACAGATCGAGCCGGGCATCGTGGTGGTCGGCAGCAATGTAGATGGCAAAGCCTCCGTGGTGGTCGGCGTCGATACATTCCTCACCGATCTGTATAACGCAGCGACACTTGTAAAAACGGCAGTGGAAGTCCTCGGCGGCAAAGGCGGCGGCGGGAAGCCCGAAATGGCCCAGGGCGGCGGCCCGAATGCTGACAAGCTGGAAGATGCAATGCGCCTGATTAAAGATTCACTTCGGAATTGACCGTTTCCGTGCACGCGATGGAAAGTGGTGCCATCCCAAAGCTGGCAGCTTTCCTGCTATCGTCGGATATCCATACACATACGCTTCCTTATCCATTCCTCCATGATGCCAGGCGCGGGTTCTCTCGCCCACGTCCTCATTCTCCCATGCACTGCCAGTGTCACAAAAGGGGGCAAAACTCACTTTTTTGAAGAGAACAACATTATTATTTATTATCAATAGTATATGTCTAATATTGATACTGAGCCCCCATAAAAAACCACTAACTACTTAATATGAATTAATATATAATGACTTTGCAGGAGGTGGCATGGCCAAACAAAGAATATTATCACTCAAATACCTCGAAGGCATCAAGCCAGGGCAGCCGATGCCGGGCATGGAGGAGATGCGGGAATGGCTGATTGGGCTTGGATTTACGAAGCAGAATGATAATGTGTGCCTGCCAAACCATATTATCCCGAACTACCCCCCGATCTATTTGCCAAGCCAGTATGATACCATCAACCACAAAACCCTACGTGCAGTGATTAACGCGCTGGAGGAAATAGAGGCGATACGCGCAGCCGCTGATCAGCGCCCCGGAATTGAGATCAGTGACGAGGCAAAGTCGCTGATCGAAGATCACCCCGAATTTTTATATCGCATGGACGGTGAAATGCTGCAGGTCTATGCACGCGATTTTCCGGAATTCGGTTTTACCGTTCCCTATAAAGGTGATGAGCGAGCGATTATCAACACACTTGAAGGATTGTTAAAATATTATGGTTCGGAAAGTAACTTCTCCCTGGCGCAGTACTATAAATGCCTGAACGATGCTTTAGAGTATGGCCTGCAACGCGAAGTGATTGATCGGCGCCCTGTGCTGGTGTCATTGGTCGATGCCAGCGAAAATATCCCGCTGGTTGGCCACCCCAATGAATTGATCAAGGTTGTCAAGGAGCGCAGCCAATGGAACTCCCGTATTGTGAGCGACCAACTGGATGCCATCGATGAGTTAGAGAATTTTGGGTTTGCCAAAGCGGAATTCAACGCCAACACACAACGCCTTACGCTCGCCCATCCTGCGATGGACCATGAAATATCCCTTCCAGCGCATGGGGAACTTGGGTATCTGACCAGAAGCGATTGGGAGCAGTTTTTAAGCATCCGCCGCGAGGCGATGATGGCACAAAAAGCCCGCCTGCCACACCTGCCGACACGTAAAATGCAGGTGCCTCCTCCCTTACCCGACGATACGTTGCTGATCTTCGATGCCGGCGCTCTTTTTAACCTAGCGGTCGCCCGTGGCAATGAACCAGAAAAGACGTGGTTTGACTTGCTGAACATGACCAAAAAGCTTCCCGGCATTGGCAAGATTATCATCCCCGATTATATCGCAGACGTGGAAATGAGGAACAAGGCCGCTGTTTATAACAGTGATGGCGAACTGGAATTTGTCAACCTGCCCGCAACCCGCAAGGAACCACCCGAATCTTTCAAAGAACTGATGAGACACGCCGTAAGGAGGCACGTCAACGAACATGGAGAAGTGGAATACCTTGCCGAACCAGGCGCAGAAGGCAACGGCGGCAAGATTATCATTTGGGAAACCACGCCAGGACGAGAAGAAGCCGTTCGCATGGCAAATGCACGTGCCGCTAATACTCCTTATTACCGTACTCCCGATTTTGGTGAAAAGCAGATCTCCCACCTGATCGCCAATGAGCTGGAATGGAAGAATCCGGTGAATGTTATCACCACCGACCTGAACTATATGTACAAGCAAAATCCGCCAGCGAAAACACTAAGTGGTGGGCTGGTGTCGTATGATTCTGCATATGCATATATGGAGGGAGAGTTCCTCGCACGAGGCGAAGAAATCAAGGCGCAACTCAGGCTTCCTCATGCAGACTGCGAGAGCCATTACCGGACAATTGCGGAAACACTGGGATTTTATAACCAGAACCTCCTTCAGGAACATATTGGCGGGCACTCTGATGCAGAAGGCATTATTGCCGTGATTGCGAATGCCGTGCAGAAAAAGAACCAGCCCCAGACCACTGGGCGCCATGAAAAATTAATGCTGCAAACAGTTGCGGCCACAGCAGGGGAAGTACTGCCAGTCACTGCTACTGCCCCGATGCCCCAATCCCTACCAGCAACGCCGGAAATACCGGAACCAGTGGCCGCCCCAACTGAGCCCGTGGTATTCGCACACGTGGAAACGACAAGCCTTGGCAATTTGCTGAAAAAAAACCTACAACATGAACCTGCATATACAGCCACCAGAGTCAAAGACATACTCACGACACCACATACACGCCTGATGAAAAAAACCGTGGAGCGCGCATTACGGGGCAGTGATGGACATCCCCCGCGCTCTGACCTGCTTTATACCATGCTGGAGAAAATGGATGCACTTTCCATCGAACAAGGCATAACACAGGCTCCTTCTGAACGCATTCTCTCCATCACACCACCCACAACGGAAAATATTGCCGTTGCCGTCATGCAGGAACTTGCAAGTCTGGCACCTGCAGGAACCAATCCGGAAGAATTTACGGCAACCTTCCTGCAAACCCTGGTGAGAGAAATGAACGATGTCTCCCTCCATAATAGCGAGCGCATCGGCACTAGAACCATCGAGCACATACTGAATGATGAGATAGTTCCTACGCCGCGTGTGGCCGCAGCACTGCGTGACTTGCTAAGGCGAACCAACCCAGATGCAGTACAGGAATATGATCGCAGCTACTTTGCCACACGCGCAAAAGTATCACGAGCAGCAAGCGATACGCAAAGGCAATAGGCCTTAGCGCTTTTTAAGTTCAACAAACGCACGCGGCTCGCTGCCGGTGAAAAGCTGACGCGGGCGCCCGATCTTATTTTTCGGGTCCTCGACCATTTCTTTCCACTGCGCGATCCAGCCGACGGTACGCGCCACCGCAAACAGCACGGTGAACATTTTGGTCGGGATTCCCATGGCGCGGTAGATGATACCGGAATAGAAATCCACGTTCGGGTAGAGCTTGCGATCAACGAAATACGGATCGGAGAGCGCGATTTTTTCCAGCTCCACGGCGATTTTGAGCAGCGGTTCGTTGATCTGACCAAGTTCAGCCAGCACTTCCGAGCAGGTTTTTCGCAGCACGGTCGCACGCGGGTCATAATTTTTATACACGCGATGCCCGAAGCCCATCAGCTTCACGTTCGAATTTTTATCTTTCACTTTTTCGATGAAGGCCGGGATGTTTTTCACATCGCCGATTTCGCGCAGCATCTTGATGACTGCCTCGTTGGCACCGCCGTGCGCCGCGCCCCACAGCGAAGTGATGCCCGCACTCATACAGGCAAACGGGTTTGCGCCGCTTGAGCCGGCAAGACGCACGGTCGACGTCGATGCGTTTTGTTCGTGGTCGGCATGGAGGATGAGAATTTTTTCCATGGCACGCGCCAGCACCGGATTCACCTGGTATTTGGCGCAAGGCGTCGCGAACATCATGTGCAGGAAATTCTCGGCGAAGCCCATCTCATTTTGCGGATAGATGAAGGGATGGCCGATCGAATATTTATGCGCCATGGCCGCCAGCGTCGGCATTTTCGCCACCAGCCGAAGCGCCGCAAGATCGCGCTGGGCCGGATCATTGACATCCAGCGAATCATGATAGAACGCCGCAAGCGACGCCGCCGCCCCGGCCATGACCGCCATCGGGTGCGAAGCGCGGGGGAAGCCGCGATACAGGAAATGTAACTGCTCATGCACCATCGTGTGGTTGGTGATGCGTTTTACATACTCTTCTTTTTCTTTCGGATTCGGCAGCTCGCCGTAGAGCAGCAAATAAGCTACTTCAAGATAGTCGCTTCGCTCGGCGAGTTGATCGATATCGTAGCCGCGATAGCGCAGGATGCCCTCATCGCCGTCGATGAAGGTGATTTTCGATTCGCACGAGGCGGTGGACATGAAGCCGGGATCGTAGGTGAACATGCCGGTATCCGCGTAGAGCTTGCTGATGTCGATGACGCTCTGGCCTTCGGTGGCCTTATAGATCGGATAGGTGACTGTTTTTCCGCCAACAGTAATGCTAGCGGTTTCATTATCAGATGCAGCGGCCGTTACTTTTCCTTGTGCGCCCATGATTTTCCCTCGTTGTTGCTGATATTAAAAGTGATAGAAGCATGGCATGGAAGGGTAAAAAAACCATTACGACAGCCATTATCTGCCCTGACCCACGAAATAACGCGCCAGTTCGCGGTCAAGCCAACCGCTGTTCAGCAGGTAGATATGATAAAAACGGGCAATATTCCACAAATCCCCTCGTGTAACACTGGCCGATAACAATACCGACTGCACCAGTTTGGGATCGATTTTAGAATAATCGCCGGAAAATGTTGCGAGATATCCCTTTGGAATGGGGCGTGGGCGATGACCAGTTAAGAAAAACCGACCATGGACAGGAATCCGTGCCACAAACATATCACCGAGGCCAAACACATCAACAATATGCACAGCGGAGCCGGCATAGTATCCAATCTGTCCGACATTCCCCAATATTACGGGATGGTCTGGCGGGTATTTCCGTAAATTCCCCGCATCTTTCATCCAGTTGTTTCCCGGGTGATTGCGCATGCTCCCGTCGCGCCGATGTAACCCGTCTGTATCGTATGCAGCTACCCAAGTATCCATAATGCCGTGATTCTGTACCAGGCACAATGCGCGAGACTTCCAGCAAGCTATCGAGACGTTCGCAAAATTCACGACAGATTGTAGCCCCCAGCAGCAAACAACGAGTGTCATTATAATATTCTGCCACCCGCTGCGCTCCCGGAAACGCAGCACAATGCAGCATAACGATGTCACCACAGCAACGGTATAAAATCGGCCAAGCATGTAATCACCGCCGACATGAACAACATAGGCAATATAGCAGGCGATGCCTGTGGTAAATGCAAGCACACTTAACTGCACCGTACTTTTTGTCAGCCACTGAAAAACCTGTACGGCACAGCACGCCAGCGCCAGGCAGAGCGCGATGGTTCCGCCGCTGTCATATCCGGCAAATGCCGTGAAGCTTAAGATACCCTGTTGAATCTGCCCGTGCTCCAGCGTGCCTCCCAGCTTGGCGTAATAGCTGTTGGGAAATGGCGAGCCATAATAAAAAACGGCAAAGCATTCCCAAAATAAAAACGGGAGCATTCCCACGGCAAGTTCACAGAAGCGAAAGGGGATAATACGAAAGAGCAGCAGCATGAAAATAATCGGCAAAAAAAGAAAGCCCATATCCAACCGGTTCATCAACGCGGCTGAAACAACCAGCGATGCAAGCAATGCTGGCCTTGATAACTGCTGGCGCTTGATAACCACCGCAGCGAGTAAAATGATAAGGAAGTGTGATAGCGGGTTTTCAAGCCCCGACGTCGAATATTCCATGACACTACGGCTGCCAAGAAACAACGCAGCAACCAATAGCTGCATCAGCACATTGCGGCATAACGCAAGCAACATAAGTATGGTGATAAAGCTAAACGCCATCCCACTGAAGATGGCTGCATGAAAGGCATTCTCCCACAGCGCGTAAATTGGGATATTGATGAGTAGCCAAAGCGGGTGGGTATAGACCTGCACACGCTCAATGATGTTCCAGCGCAATCCAAATCCATGGATAAAGTTGTCAATCACCCGGAAGGTGATAAACGCATCCTCATTCACCCACGCACGTAGGAAAATGCCGTAGCTAACGCATACCGCAATTACCAGAGCACTTAGAAACAAGAAACGGGATGGAAGCCTGTATGCGCGCATGCACAACTACATATTCGGATAGTTCGGACCGCCACCACCTTCCGGTGGAACCCAGACGATATTCTGCGTCGGGTCTTTAATATCGCAGGTCTTGCAATGGACACAATTCTGCGCGTTGATCTGTAATTGTGGTCGCCCCTCAATACGCACAATTTCATACACCCCTGCCGGACAATAGCGCTGTTCCGGCGCATCATACCCCAGTAAATTATGCGTCGTCGGCACCTTGTCATTCAGCAAGTGTAGGTGGCAGGGTTGATCTTCTTCGTGATTGGTCGACGATAAAAACACCGACGACATCCGGTCAAACGTGAGTACGCCATCCAGTTTCGGGTAACGGATTTTTCGGGCATTCCGCACAGGCTTGAGTTGCAGGTGATCCTCATGGTGATGGAATGTCCATGGCGCTTTGCCACGCAGGATATAGGTATCGAACGCCGCATATAACAATCCGGCGAGTCTGCCTTTCTGGAAGGCTGGGCGGATGTTGCGGGCGCGGTAAAGCTCCTGATACACCCAGCTTTGCTGTAGCGATAATGGATAGTTCGCCATCGCCGTATCGCCTTTCTTAAAGGCGGCATGCACTGCCTCTGCAGCAAGCATGGCCGATTTCATGGCGGTGTGGGTACCTTTGATTTTAGGAACGTTCATAAACCCGGCGCTGCAACCGATCAGTGCCCCACCGGGGAAAATCAATTCCGGGATGGATTGAAGACCACCCTCGTTCAATGCCCGGGCGCCATAGGCGATACGTCGCCCACCCTCAAGCAATGCTTTCACTGTGGGGTGGGTTTTGAATTTCTGGAATTCCATGTAGGGGTCAAGGTTCGGGTTGCTGTAATCAAGCCCAACAACATGCCCAATAGCGATTTGCTTGTTTTCCATATGATAGATGAACGCGCCGCCATAGGTATCTGCTTCCAGAGGCCAGCCAATGCTATGCCACACCGTACCTTGCCGGTGCTTGTCGGGCTTCACTTCCCAGATTTCCTTAATACCGATCGCATAGGTCTGGGGATCCACACCATCACGCAGGGAGAACTCCTCCATCAATCGCTGTGACAGTGAACCGCGGCACCCCTCGGCAAACAGGGTGTATTTCCCGCGCACTTCCATCGGCGGCTGATAGTTGGCTTTTTCCTTACCGTCTTTACCGCGCCCGAATTCTCCGGTTTCCACCCCAACCACCCGGCCATTATCAATGATGACGTCGGCGGCAGGGAAGCCGGGAAATATTTCCACCCCCAACGCTTCCGCCTGCTTGGCCAACCAACGGGTAAAATTTGCAAGGCTGACGATATAGTTGCCCTTGTTGTGCATGGCAGGCGGCGTCGGCAGGCGGATGGATTTTTTTTCCGTCAGCATAATGAAATAATCGTGCGTCACCAGATTGGTCAGCGGCGAATCCTTCACCTGCCAATCGGGAATAAGCTCATCCAGCGCACGGGTTTCCAGCACCGCACCCGCCAGTATATGCGCGCCCACCTCCGCGCCTTTTTCCAGCACGCAGACGCGCAGGTCTTTGTTCAGTTGTTTTAGGCGGATTGCCGCGCTTAACCCCGCAGGCCCCGCGCCTACGATTACTACGTCATATTCCATTGCCTCGGTCATAGGATACTTTCTTTGTATTTGTGCCGTGGCCTTATATGCGATACAATTCCACCCGGTATGTTAAAGCAACTAAAAGTAAGAAAGTGCTTAAGATGTCGAAAAAATATGATCGAAGCGAGCGAGGTGAATTGAATCGAATGACAAATAGACTGTTGGACGAAGCCAAAAGAGCTCTACCAGAGGCAACGGTTTTTAAAGCAGATAATCCCGTATTTAAGTATCTTGAGAGTTTGTTTGGTGAGAAATATCCAGAGCTTTTTGGGGATGCTAAAAAAGCTAGAAAGCTAACACCTGGGATCATGGTCATCAGGCTACCAGAGGGCAGCAATATAGATAAGATGCTACAACAGGAATGGAAGGTTAAAATGACACCGGTAACGATTCCTGCCTCCGATAATACCCCCCCCCTTGATCTTTTCTTAATAGGCCATGATACCATGAGAAAAGAAGTGCATTCAAAGACGGGAAATAGATATGCTAAGGTAGAGGGTGCACAAAGTAATTCCTTTGATCTAGAGACCGAATTAGAAGCACGCGCAGAGGCAGCCGGGTTCAAGACAAGCATAATGAGGTAATTTTACCGATGGCGACACATGCATTGCTTAAATGGCAGGTGGAAATGGGGGCCGATGAAGCCATCGGGAACGAGCCGCGCAATTATTTTGCCGCGCCGTCATTGCGAGCCACAGGCGAAGCAATCCAGCCTGTACACGAGAAAGAGCTGGATCGCCACGACTCTTCGAGCCTCGCGATGACGAAGTTGCAAGCCTCTCCCGCACTCGCTGCCGGAAGCGCCCGCGAGCTGGCCGACAAGGCAACTACACTGGCCGAACTTGAAGCGGCGGTGCGTGCGTTCGATGGCTGCGCGTTAAAAAAGACCGCTGCAAAAACAGTCTTTGCGGATGGGAATCCGGAAGCAGAGTTAATGATTATCGGGGAAGCGCCGGGCGCCGATGAGGATCGCCAAGGCATTCCATTTTGTGGCGTGAGTGGAAAACTGCTCGATAAAATGCTTGCCGCCATCGGCTATGACCGCAGCAGCGCCTATATTACCAATACAGTATTCTGGCGCCCGCCAGGCAATCGACAGCCCAGCACTGAAGAAACTTCCATCTGCCTTCCGTTTGTAGAAAAACATATTGCGCTGGTCGCCCCAAAATTGCTTTTGCTGGCAGGTGGCACTGCTGCAGGAGCCTTGCTGAGAAGAGAAGAATCGATTGGCAGGTTGCGTGGAAAAACCTACGATTATACCAATCCCTACATGACGCACCCTACCCACACCATGGTAACCTACCACCCCTCCTATTTGCTGCGTCAACCAACACAAAAACGACTCGCATGGCAGGATATGCTTGCAATTCAACTGCTTATGAATAGGGGCTAGCGCTTGATTGCCACGCACAGATGCATTATAGTCCGCGCCTATGAAAATGCCTTGTATTCGTGACCGGGCAGCGCTGTGTTTCATTGCATATGTAATGATTATCGGGCTGATGTCGCTTCCCGGCTTCATGGTTTCCAACCTTACCCATAAATTCTCGCTGGGAGACGCATTGCGTTCGACCCTGCCCTTTGCCATTGCGTTGCCTTCAACCGTGGGCGGCATGCCGGTGGTTCTCAGCAACCACGACCGCGACAGCTATAGCGATGCCTTCAAAGCCCAGCAAGGCCATGACTGGAAAACCGCCGATACAGCCTTGGCTCAGGCGAGCAACTCGCTGCTTAAAGGCCACGTGCTCGCAGAACGCTACCTAAGCCGCAAATATGAGCCAACGGTGGAAGAATTTCAAGCGTGGCTGATCGCTTACCGTGACCTTCCGCAAGCTTACGAAATTTCGCAGTTGCAGCAACGGTTGTATAATTTTGCCGTGCCCTATGTCTCAAAACCTTCCCTCATTAGCATGCGTGGCGACGATAACGGGCTGGCGGCGAATTTTGATGAATCGAAACATTACACCACATGGCGGCAGGGAATCGCGGCCTATCACGGGCGCGACTACACAAAAGCCGCCGACATGTTTGGCAAAATGATTGCCGACCGCAACCACCTTTCGCCGTGGAAAGTTTCAGCGGCGGGATTCTGGTCATGGCGCGCCAACATGGAGCTGGGGCAAAAAGAAAAAGCCATGGCATCGTTACTGATCGCAGCCGGTGAGCCACGCAGCTTCTACGGTATCCTCGCCCGCAAGCAATTGGGCAGGAAGCTTGAGCTTGACCAAACCGAGTTATCGCTTTCCGACGAACAGGCGGAGTCGCTTGCGCGCTACCCGGCCGTTATCCGGGCGACGGCGCTGGTGCAGGCTAACCGCAGCGACCTCGCCGAACGCGAGTTGCGCCAGCTTTACAGCTCGCTTGGGCATGATGACCGCTATGCTCTGCTTTGCCTCTCGCATCAATTCTCCTTGCCGGCACTGCAAATCGCCATCGCAAAGCGATTGGAAAGTGGCAGCAACCAGTTTGACCTCGCAAAATACCCCATCCCTGAGTGGGAGCCAATTGGCGGTTTCAGCGTCGACCCTGCACTCATTTACGCACTGGTGCGCCAGGAATCTGGCTTCAGGAATGGCGCCATCAGCCCGGCAGGCGCCATGGGGCTGATGCAATTAATGCCAACTACCGCCAGTATGATGGCGGATAAGCTTGGTGCCTACCAAATCAATGGCGCAAGCGATGCCGAGAAAAATATCACGCTTGGACAAAGTTACGTCCGCCACCTGTTGCAGAACCAATTGGTAGAGAATAATATGATCTTCATGCTGGCCGCGTACAACGCCGGTATTGGCCGCCTGCAGGAATGGAAAAACTCGATTGATTACCGCAACGATCCGCTGCTGTTCATCGAACGGATGCCCTACGCCGAAACCCGTCATTATGTTATGCAGGTGATGACTAATTACTGGCTGTATAACGAAATACTCGGCATCAGCAGCCCAACACTTGCCGCGCTTGCAGAGCAACGCTGGCCGGTTTATATTGCTGCGAAGGAACTTTCCTGACCACAGAAAGGTTACGCATGCCCCCTACCCTTGATCATGAGGCGCAATATCGTGGCATCATCGCAGGGGTGGACGAAGCTGGGCGCGGCTCCTGGGCAGGGCCAGTTGTCGCCGCCGCGGTTATCCTTGACACCACTGTCGTTCCAAGTGGCCTGGACGATTCAAAAAAACTAACCGCTGCCAAGCGGGAGGCGCTGTTTGAGCATATTCTGCAAGCCTCCCATACAGGTGTTGGTGTTTCCAGTGTCGAGGAAATCGACCGCCTGAACATCTGGGGCGCCACAAAACTCGCCATGCGCCGCGCCGTCGAAGCATTGCCTCACCGCCCGGATTTAGCACTGGTTGACGGAAAACTCGCGCCCGAACTGCCGTGTAAAGCAGTGCCCCTGATAGGCGGCGATAGTAAAAGCCTTTCCATTGCGGCAGCCAGTATCCTTGCCAAGGTAACACGCGACCGAATCATGTGTCAGCTGGCGACAGAATATCCCGGTTATGGCTGGGAAAAGAATGCGGGCTACGGCACCGCACTCCATCAGGACGCACTTGCAAAATTAGGGGTTACCCCACATCATCGATTGACGTTTAAACCCATTCGCGCATTGCTTGCCCATGCCGCCTGAAACAGAAAACAAACGGCGTTATTCGCTCTTTTCCAAGCCCCTGAAATCGTGCGTGGAACCGCTTTTACGGCCTGTATTGAAATCACAGGGTATCGCAGCGAGCAAGCTCATTACCGAGTGGGAGCAACTCATCGGCAAAGAAATGGCAGCCCGCACCTTGCCGCTGAAACTGACCTTTCCAAAAGATAAGAATGCCGACGGCACGCTCACTATTGCCTGCGAAGGCGCCCACGCCCTTACTCTGCAACATATGCAGCCAATGCTGATCGAGCGTATCGCCAGTTACTTCGGCTACCGGGCAGTTGCACGCATTCAGATCGAACAGCGACCAGTAAAAACGGCAGCAGCCTCCCCAGTTGCGGCAAGGAAAACCGTGAAATCGCTCAATACATCAAGCGTTGCAGATGTTGAGGACGCTGAGCTGAAAACCGCACTTTCTGACCTTGCAAAAACATTTGCAGGTTCTACTATGGATTCCTGATAAATTTCACTCACCAAGGAGCTTCTTATGCGTTCGTTTGTTACAGTCATGCTGACCATCGCCTTTTTTTCAACTATTGGCAGCGCCGTAGCCCAGGAAGCCGATAAATCGGCTCTGATCCCCGCACAAAATGCTCCGGCGGGAGTAGTTCAGCCACCGTCCAATATCAAGACCACGGGCGGGCCGGCGATCATGTCAAATTCCTATCTCATTAAAGACGCGCCGCTTAAAAGCGATTTTGTGATGGGCAACCGTAAAGCCCCGGTGGTCATGGTCGAATATGCATCGCTCTCCTGCCCGCATTGCGCCCATTTCTCAAATGTGGTGCTGCCGGAACTTGAAAAGAAATACATCGAAACCGGCAAAATGGCCTACGTGTTGCGCCAATTTCCGCTGAATGAGCCAGCCCTGCGCGGTGCCATGCTGCTGGAGTGCGTCGGCGCATCGTCGGAAGAGAAATATTTTACCTTCGCCAAAGTGCTGTTCGATGCACAACAGCGATGGGCGTTCGATAACAACTTCATGCAGGGCTTGGAAACCATTGCGACCGTTGGTGGCGTCAGCCGTGAACAATTCAAGAATTGCGTGAACGACAAGGACCGCGAGATGAAAGTACTACAAGACAAGAAAACTGCCAACGATGAGCTAAAACTGCCGCATACACCGCTTATTTATATCAATGGCGAGATGTATGAAGGTGATAAAAAGATCGAGGAAATCTCAAAAACCATCGATGCCAAGTTGGCGGCGGCAAAGAAATAAAATTCCCGCTTTAATGTCCTTGACACAAGGGCTTGGGGTTTTTAGATTGCACGCCGCGTAAGGGGTTCTATGCCGGTTGATAATGAGGATATGCCTTCACTTGAGGCACTTCAACGCAAGATCGACCAGGCGAAACCAGCCACGCCGGATGATGACGCCCGCCCGCGGGACTCCGACTATGCCCAGGCTTTCCGCTTTACCGTGGAATTGTCGGCGGGGGTATTGGTTGGAGCGCTGATCGGGTATGGTACAGACATCTGGCTTGGAACACTCCCTTGGGCGATGATTGGATGTTTATTTTTAGGCATGGCCGCCGGTATCCGTAACATGATGCGTAGCGCCAGAGAGATTGAGAGTACAAAAAGTGAGTGAAGACCATAGCCACAGCCCGCTAGCACAGTTCGAGATCAAATCGCTGATTCCGATTGATGTGGGGGGCTATAACCTGAGTTTTACCAACTCCTCGCTGTGGATGATCATCGCTATCGCAAGCATCACACTCCTCCTTTTACCCGCCGCCCGCAAACAAGCGCTGGTTCCGGGACGCTTGCAGGGAACGGCTGAGCTGTTACATGAATTTGTCAGCAACATGATCCGCGAAGTCACGGGTAAAGAGGGGCTAAAATATTTCCCCTTTATTTTCACCCTGTTTATGTTTGTGCTGCTTTCTAACCTGCTGGGCATGATCCCTGCGGTTTCCTTCACCACCACCAGCCATATCGCCGTCACGGCGGCAATGGCCGTGTTTATCTTCCTCGCAGTAACGCTGATTGCCATTACTAAGCATGGGATCAGAAAATTCCTGCATTTCTTCGTGCCGGAGGGAACTCCCTTCGTCATGATCCCGCTGCTGTTCTTCATCGAGCTTTTTTCCTACCTTGCGCGCCCGGTTAGCCTTTCCATTCGTCTTGCCGCCAACATGATGGCGGGTCACGTGACCATGAAAGTGATTGCCGGCCTGATCATTACCTTCGGTGCGATCGGCGTTGGCACGATGTTTCCTCTGCTCATTTTCCTCACCGGATTTGAAATTGCTATTGCTGTCATTCAGGCCTATATCTTCACAATTCTTACGTGTGTATATCTGAATGATGCCTTGCATCTCCACTAAACTCTAACCAACAAAGGACTATTAAAATGGACGCTGAATCTTACAACGCACTCGCTGAAGGCCTCAAATTCGTAGGCGTGGGCTTAACCGCACTGGGTTTCCTCGGTGCCGCACTCGGTGTGGGCAACATTTTTGCCGCCCTGCTTGCCGGTATTGCCCGCAACCCATCTGCAAAATCCCAGCTGATGACTCCTGCCTTCATCGGCGCGGCGTTTGCGGAGTTCATGGGTCTGCTTGCCCTCGTGGTCGCCATGGTGCTTATTTTCGTTGTGAAATAATCGCATAAATATAGGTTCCCATGCCACAACTTGATCCAACCTGGTTCGCATCCCAGATTTTCTGGCTGGCCGTGTGTTTCACACTGCTCTATCTATTGCTCGCGCGCGTAATTCTGCCGCCGCTTGGCAAAACCATGGAGCGGCGTGCCAATACCCTGTCTGGCGATCTTGAAGCCGCTGAGACCGCAAAGAATCTGGCGGAGCGAGCCAGGCAGGATTACGACCATACGCTGGCGCAATCCCGCGAAATGGCACAGGCGTTGATGAACGAAGTACTCGAAGAAAACAAGGTACACGCCGAGGCTACCCTCAAGGCGCTGGACGTTGAGGTTGGTAAGAAACTGGCCGAAGCAGCACAAAGGATCGGTAATAAGAAACTTGAATTACTGAATGCCCTGACCCCTGCGGCAGCTGAGTTTGCAGCGATGATTGCAGAGAAAATCACGCTGAAACCGGTCAGTCAGGAACAGGCAAGCCGCGAAGTCATCGAACGTCTAAAAAACAAGGAGGCGCTATGAGCGAAGGCCTGTTTGCAAATCCAGTCACATGGATAGCACTTGCGTTTATAATTCTGGTAGGAGCGCTTTACAAGAAAGTTGCCCGCGCACTGGCAAAGCTGCTGGATGAGCGCTCTGCAAAAATTGCTGAAGAGCTTGAAACAGCACGCAAGCTTCGTAAAGAAGCCGAGGATATCCTCACGCTTTATAAAAAAAAGCAGGCTGAGTACACCAAAGAGGCTGAAGCGATCTTACGTAAAGCCCGTGAAGATGCCGATGTAATGGCAGCACATGCCGACAAAGAGCTGAAAGCCGCCCTTGATACGCGCATGGAAAATGCACTCGAAAAAATTGCACAGGAAGAATCGCGCGCCATCTCCGAAGTGCGCTCGCACATCGTGGATATTTCGCTGGCCGCTGCTCGTGCCGTAGTGATTCAACACATTGAATCGACCCCGCAGCAGGAACTGTTGACGCTGGCTCTGAACGATATCGACCGCAAGATACACTGATCACGACATCTTTATATAAAATGATACGCCCCTCACATACTTTATGCGCGTGTGTGTTGGTGGTTGCATACAGTGGAAATGTGCTGGCCGGGGCGTGGACGATGCCCAAGGATCAGCTACACGTCATCTCATCGGTAAGTGCGACGACCGCATCGCACTATTTCGACACTTCAGGAAAACGGCAGCGGCAAACGAATTACTATAAATCCGACGCATCTACCTATCTTGAATATGGCGTGTACGACAATCTTACCCTTGGTGGGCAGCTTACTTACGCCTATGCCTATCAGGAGAATGTCGGCGACACCAGCCAGTCAAACCTTGGCGACACCGAGATATTTGGCCGCACCCGCCTATGGAGCGACGATCTATCGGTTGTTTCCACACAAGCATCACTGATGATCCCCAGCCCGGACGCCCACACCACAATGCCCAAAATTGGCAGTGACTATGTAGGCACAACGCTCAAAGCCTCCTATGGGCGCAACCTGAGCATCTTCCAACGCTGGCATTATGCCGATCTTGCTGGTGCCTATGTATTGCGTGGCGGCCACGCCAGCGACCAACTAAAGCTAGAGGCAGCTTTCGGTTTTAATGTTGATGAGCACTGGCAATTACTCCCCCAGATTTTTGTGACCAAAAACAGAAAAAAAATACGAGCACCCAACTTTACACAGTCGTCGGCAGATGATTACGATGCCACAAAACTTCAGTTCTCAATACAATACAAATTTGATAATAAAACCGCAGTGCAATTGGGTGCATTCGGACATGTTGACGGCAAGAACACAGGCGTAGGGCACGGCATCATGTTCAGTTACATACGAAACATTGATTGGTAATAGGCAATGTTAGGTGAAATCATCATCGCACGCAGAATTCTGGGTAACGAGCAACTTGAACGCATGCTGGCAATTTGCCGTAACACGCGCACACGGCTCGGCGAAGTACTGGTCGGCGAAGGGCTTATTTCCTACCGCATGCTGTACAGTCTGCTTGCCATCCGGCACGGGCTGGACTTTGTCAATTTATTGAAAATCCCACCGGATATTACCCTGCTGGATGCGGCAAAGGCCAATGAATATCTGCGGATGCGCGCACTGCCATTCAAGCGTGAACAAGGGCGATTGCTGATCGCAACATCGGAATATACGGACGACACCATTCGCTGGGCGCATGCAAACTACGGCGCCGATGTTACGTTTGTCATAACAAGTCCGGTGGATATTCACCGAACTATTCAACAGGTTTTCGCAGCGGCGCTTACCCACCAGAGCGTTATGGGTTTGTATGAAGTATCCCCACAATCGTCGGCGCGGCGCCATGGCGTGCGCTCGTGGTGGCCATTGCTAGTGATCGGGAATATCATGCTCGCCTGCGCGCTACTCTATGGTGTGAGACTTGAATTCCTTGTGATATTCGCGCTCTGCCACATACTATACGCGGCGACACTCCTGTTTAAAGTCGTGATTTACCTTGCTGGAATGAAGCAATCATATGCTGCCGTTTCTCCACCATGGTTGCCGGACGCAGAGTTGCCAGTCTACACCATCCTGATTCCAATGTATAAGGAAACAGAAAGCCTGCCCGGGATGCTCCAGGCGATGCAGCGCATGGACTACCCTGCCTCAAAGCTCGATATCAAGCTGGTGTTTGAAGCAGATGACCTCGATACGCTGCTTGCCGCACAAGCTCTTAAGCCGCGCTACCATTTCGAAATTGTCCATGTGCCGCCAAGCCAGCCGCGTACAAAGCCAAAGGCCTGTAATTATGCGCTGCGCTTTGCGCGGGGTGATTACGTCACCGTTTATGATGCCGATGACCGACCGGATCCCCGCCAACTCAGGAAGGCCGTACAAGCATTCGCCCAAGCACCGTCGGATGTGATCTGTTTGCAGGCACGCCTCAATTACTACAATACCCACGATAATTGGCTAACGCGAATGTTTTCACTGGAATATGCCATGCTGTTCCACGTGCTATTGCACGGCATGTCGCGCCTTTCCATGCCGGTGATGCTCGGTGGAACTAGTAATCACATTGCCATGACGCGACTGCGCGAGCTTGGGGAGTGGGATCCGTTTAACGTCACCGAAGACGCAGATCTTGGCACACGCATGGCCGCCCTGGGGTTCCGAACCATGATGCTCGATTCCGACACGATGGAAGAAGCCCCCAACACGCTCCATGCGTGGATGCAACAGCGCACCCGCTGGATAAAAGGCTATATGCAGACCTGGCTGGTGCATATGCGCCACCCCATCAGGCTATTGCATGGGCTTGGCAGCAGCGGATTTATCGGGTTCCAGTGTTTTGTCGCACTTTCCAGCTTTTCATACCTTACCGCCCCGCTTTCCTGGCTGGTAGTGTTGGGATGGCTCGTGGAGGGCACCCAGGCCTTTCCCCATTGGCTCTACCAACTAGCGCTCATCAACCTTTCTGCCAACATTCTCATCCATATCGGCACGGCGGTGGATATCGGCATGCTGTACCGCCAGAAACGCGGTAAAATGTTGGTCAGTGCCATTTTCTACCCGATCTACCTGATTCTTCACTCATTCGCGAGCTATGTGGCGCTCTGGCAACTAATTGTAAAACCTTATGTTTGGAATAAAACCACCCATGGAAAAGCCAAAACTTTTACAGATTTCCAGTTGACAAAGCCTCACCCGGCACGCTAGAAATCGCGCCTCACAAGAAATTACGAGTGTCCTATGAAAGTTTTAAGCTCCCTCAAATCCGCCAAAGTGCGCGATAAAGATTGCCGCGTTGTCCGCCGCAAAGGCCGCGTCTACGTCATCAACAAAAAGAACCCACGCTTCAAAGCGCGCCAAGGTTGATTAACTCATTCTTTAGCTTATCACGCTAAGTTCGCCTCAACCCCACATGGAGTTGCTATGAGCGAGTTTAATAAAAAAACACTGGCCGACTGGCAAAAACTCGCCACGAAAGACGTGGGCGAAGGCAAATCCGTTGATGATCTGATTTGGAAATCACCGGAAGGTTTCGACGTTAAACCGCTCTACACCGCTGCGGATATAGAAAATCTTGAATTCACCGATACCCTTCCCGGCTTTGCGCCCTTCGTGCGCGGGCCACGCGCCACCATGTATGCCGTGCGGCCATGGACGGTGCGTCAATATGCCGGCTTCTCCACCGCCGAGGAATCCAACGCCTTTTATAAGCGCAACCTCGCGGGCGGCCAGAAAGGTCTTTCGGTTGCCTTCGATCTTGCCACCCATCGCGGCTACGATTCCGACCATCCGCGAGTCGTTGGTGATGTCGGCAAGGCTGGCGTCGCGATTGATTCCGTTGAGGATATGAAGATTCTCTTTGATGGGATTCCTCTGAATGAGATGTCGGTCTCCATGACCATGAACGGTGCGGTGCTGCCAATTCTTGCAAATTATATCGTCGCCGGTCTTGAACAAGGTGCCACGCTCGAGCAACTCTCCGGCACCATTCAAAATGACATTCTCAAGGAATTCATGGTGCGGAATACCTACATCTACCCGCCGGAACCGAGCATGCGTATCGTGGCGGATATCATCGAATACACCGCGAAGAACATGCCGAAATTCAATTCCATTTCAATTTCCGGTTACCACATGCATGAAGCGGGTGCCACCGCCGTGCAGGAGCTTGCCTATACGATCGCTGATGGCGAAGAATACGTCAAAGCCGCACTGGCAAAAGGCCTGAACGTCGATGATTTTGCCCCTCGCCTATCCTTTTTCTTTGGCATAGGCATGAATTTCTTCATGGAAATCGCGAAGCTCCGCGCCGCGCGACTGCTCTGGGCGAAGACCATGGCGAAATATAATCCAAAACACCCCATGTCTTCGGCGCTGCGTACCCACTGCCAAACCTCCGGTGTGTCACTCACCGAGAAAGACCCGTATAACAACGTTATCCGCACCACCATCGAGGCGATGGCGGCGGCACTCGGCGGCACGCAATCACTGCACACCAACGCACTCGATGAAGCGATTGCCCTGCCTACCGACTTCTCGGCGCGTATTGCCCGCAACACCCAGCTCATCATCCAGCATGAATCAAATGTCACCAGAGTTGTCGATCCGCTGGGCGGCAGCTATTACATCGAATCACTCACCGCCAGCCTCGTCAAATATGCTGAAGAGTTGATTGAAGAAGCGAACAAGCTCGGTGGCATGACCAAAGCCATCGCCACTGGCATGCCGAAAATGCATATCGAAGAAGCCGCTGCACGCAAACAGGCGCGCATCGACCGCGTGGAAGAGGTTATCGTCGGTGTGAATAAATACAAACTCAAGGAAGAAGCCGCCATCGACATCCTCGATGTGGACAATGCCAAAGTGCGTGAAGCGCAGATTACACGGCTTACCAAAATCCGTGCATCGCGCAATGAACAAGCATGCCAGCAAGCACTCGCAGCACTTACCAAGGCAGCAGAAACAAACACCGGCAACCTACTGGCACTGGCGGTGGAAGCGGCTACACTGCGTGCAACCGTTGGCGAAATTTCCGCCGCACTCGAGAAGGTATATGGGCGCTATGATGCCACCATCCGCACCATCTCCGGCGTGTATGGATCGCTATTCAGCGAAGAGGAATTAAAGCCGATCAAAATCAAAATTGCCGATTTCTCCAATACTGAAGGCGGCGCACCACGGCTCTACGTTGCAAAAATGGGGCAGGATGGGCATGACCGCGGCGCCAAAGTTATCGCCACCGCCTTCGCCGATATGGGCTTTGATGTCACCGTCGGCCACCTCTTCGCCACACCGGAAGAAGTAGCCAAACACGCCATCGAGAAGGATGTCGATGTGGTGGGGGTTTCCTCGCACGCGGCAGGCCACAAAACCCTCGTTCCCCAGCTCATCGCCGAATTGGAGAAAGCCGGGCGTGGGGACATTACGATTGTTGTTGGCGGCGTAATACCTGCACAGGATTATGAATTCCTGATGGATGCCGGCGTTGCAGCCATTTACGGGCCGGGGACGAACATTCCGGTCGCCGCCGAGAACCTGATTGACCTGCTCAAAAAGCGGCATAATGTGCGGAAGCGGGGCTGAATTTAGGCAATAAAAAACCCCGAAAGTTTGCACTAACGGGGAAAATGTAGATTGCCCTACATTGTTTTTATCAGGGCTTAGCCCGGCATCAGGTCGTCTTCGGATCTTCTTTGTCGATGTCTAGACCCAGGGTTTTTTCAAGCACTTTGGAAGCTGCATCCACAGCACCCCGAGCTGCTGCAGCTCCAACAACTGCGCCTCCCGGCCCTCCTAAGACACCACCACCAACGCCGCCAACAACTGTGGCAACATCCTTAAAAAACTCTTTCTGTTCCCTAAGGTTGCCAGTTGGGTCAGATTTGGCCATAATAGCAAAATCTCCTCTTGTTTTGACATGCTATACTCAGGAACCGTACCTGAAATTCGCATGCCAATTCCTTGTTCATTCACCATAGCAACGAGCTAGAGCGAACGGGCGAACAAAGCCAGAAAATCCTCTCCTAAAAGATCGCATAAATGGAGCGATCAACTACCCAAACTATGCATTTCGGAGAAACTGTTTCCCAGAAAACGCACAGATATCGCTAAAAATAAGCGTAAATTAGACAGCAATGTAGCAAAAAATACGCCTAAGTCAACTAAAAGATTGGGAAATCAAATATCCAGATTCTCGACCGCCAGCGCATTACTCACGATGAAATCGCGGCGCGGCTCCACCACATCACCCATCAGTGTCGAGAAAATAGACTCGGTTTCCGCGTCATCTTCAATTTTCACTTGAAGCAGACGGCGTGTTTCCGGATTCAGGGTCGTATCCCATAGTTGCTCAGGATTCATTTCGCCCAGACCTTTAAAGCGTTGGATGGTTGAACCTTTGCGTGCCCATTCCATCAGGGTGAGGTAGAGGCCGGAAGGGGTGAGTACCTGATAGCTACTCTGTTTGCGCGACAACATTGAAGGGTCGGCAAAGTAATCATCGATGAATTGAAGACGAGCGGCAACATCGTGGGCATCTTTCGATAGCAACAGCTTCTCATCAAACAGATGGGTTTCTTCAACGCTTCGCACAACACGGCTCAGGCGGAAGGTGCCGCTTCCGTATTTCACCGTCCAGCCAGCCTGCTCGCCGGCAAGCTTGGCCAGCGCCATCTCCCAGAATTTAGCTTTCTGTTCACTGCCACCCTTGCCATCGAATACATGTGCAAGCGCCCCGGCTTCGATCAGCAATATCGGCAGACGCTTAGCCAGCCCCTGTAATGAGGTGGTCAGCTTCGCCGCTTCTTCAAGCACCGGGCGCAACGTATCGCCGGAAAGAATCTTGCCGCCATCAAGAGTAAGTGTGGCATCCTCAAGGCTTGATTGAAGTAAATGTGCCTCAAGCGCGGCATCATCTTTCAGATACACATCATGGCTGCCACGGCGCATTTTATAGAGCGGTGGCTGGGCGATATAGAGGTATCCCTTGTCGATCAGCTCACGCATCTGGCGGAAGAAGAAAGTAAGCAGTAGCGTGCGGATATGTGAACCGTCCACGTCGGCGTCGGTCATGATAATGATTTTATGGTAGCGGGTTTTCTCGATGTTGAATTCGTCACGCCCAATGCCGGTGCCAATTGCCGTAATCAGCGTTCCTATCTCCTGCGACGACAGCATTTTATCAAACCGCGCACGCTCGACGTTCAGGATTTTGCCCTTGAGCGGCAATATCGCCTGAAAATTACGGCTGCGCCCCTGCTTTGCCGAACCGCCTGCCGAATCACCCTCAACGATGAAGAGTTCAGACTTCGCCGGATCGCGTTCCTGGCAATCGGCGAGCTTCCCGGGGAGCGATGAAATATCGAGCGCCGATTTGCGACGGGTAAGTTCACGCGCCTTGCGGGCAGCCTCACGGGCAACCGCCGCTTCGCAGATTTTTCCGATCACGGTTTTGGCTTCGAGCGGATGCTCTTCCATCCACTGCGCCAATTTGTCATAGGCGATGGACTCTACCACCGGGCGCACTTCGCTTGACACGAGCTTATCTTTAGTCTGCGACGAGAATTTTGGATCCGGCACTTTTACCGATACGATGCAGGTGAGTCCCTCGCGTGCATCATCGCCGGTAACGGCAATTTTTTCCCTCTTCGCCATACCCGATTCTTCGTAATATTTATTGATGGCACGGGTAAGCGCCGCACGATAGCCGATCAGGTGCGTCCCGCCGTCACGCTGGCGAATGTTATTGGTAAAGCAGAGTACATTTTCGTGATAGGAATCGTTCCATTGCATGGCAATTTCAACACTGATGCCATCCCTTTCACCGGACAGCACGATAGATGGATGAAGCGCGGTTTTGCTTTTATCGAGATATTCCACATAGGCCGCCGTGCCGCCCTCATAGTAGAATTCAACCACATTCTCAGGGTCGCTACGATAATCGGTCAGGCGGATACGCACGCCGGAATTGAGAAACGCAAGCTCGCGCAGACGATTTTCCACTGTATGAAAATCAAACACAGTTTTGGTAAAGGTTTCGCCTGAAGGCAGGAAAGTCACGCTCGTGCCTTTCTTACCTGGCGCATCGCCAACAACGGTCAGCGGTGTAGTCGTATCGCCATGCGCGAACTCCACCAGATATTCTTTCTGGTTGCGCCAGATGGTAAGCTTCAGCCACACCGACAGCGCATTGACCACCGACACGCCAACACCGTGCAACCCGCCGGAAACTTTGTACGAGTTCTGATCGAATTTTCCGCCGGCATGTAGCTCAGTCATAATCACTTCGGCAGCAGAGCGGCCTTCGCCTTCATGCATATCCACCGGGATGCCGCGCCCGTTATCGGTCACCGAGCACGAACCATCCGCATTCAGTGAAACTGTAACGAGATCGCAATGACCAGCCAGTGATTCATCGATCGCATTATCGACGACTTCGTAAATCATGTGATGCAAGCCCGAACCGTCATCGGTATCGCCGATATACATCCCGGGACGTTTGCGTACAGCCTCAAGACCCTTCAATACTTTGATCGAATCGGCGCCATAATTTTCTGCTGCTGCATCTTCCATTATTTTTCTCTGTTCTGCGGTACTTGCCATGATTAAAAATCCCCCGCGCACCCGGCTCAGCTGAGCCAAGGCCACGCCTTGTATTTATGTGCTCTGAAACTAGTCAATTATTATGGGTTTTGCTACCGGAAAATCACATAAAAACGCAAGAAAAGGGCTATTCCCAACTATCTAAAATAGTTTGCAGATCAATTTTGC
Source organism: uncultured Rickettsiales bacterium (assembly GCA_964518725.1). GTDB lineage: Bacteria > Pseudomonadota > Alphaproteobacteria > Rickettsiales > SXRF01 > JANRKF01. The sequence goes on from CAZFKP010000023.1 coordinate 23,233, forward strand.
CGAGGGTTCGCCCGGCACCCGTGGATTGCCCCTGCTGATCAGCCATTTTTGCCCAGTTTTTATCGTCGGTTTCAGGGCGAGCAACTTCTGGCGCAACGACCAATAATCCATGCTCCTTCATGGCACGCAATAACGTACGTATACTATCAAAATGCGCTCTTTTAGTAACCGGGCCACGATGCGGCAACTCTGCATGAGCTGGCTTTTCCTTGCCTTCGCCAATCAAGCCACGATGGGTGTAATAAACAGCATGCTCATGCGGGACAATGCCAAACTGCCTAAAATCGCATTTAATCTGCGTGCAGCCGAGCTCTTGCAGAATAGCAACATATTGAGGTTTTTTAAGATGATTCTGATTAGTGGTATCTGCTAAAATATTCTCAGCCAGTTTAATGGCAGCCTCTTTTCGTGTATTCTCAGTCATGACTTAATTGTCCCCCATGTATTTTTATAAACTGCGATTTGCCTTCTATTCCCACAAAGAGTGAGCGGTCGGTTCCAGTCATCCATACCTGCGCCTTACTGTCGCAGATTTCCTCAAATAACTCAAGCCTTCTCGCCGGGTCGAGGTGCGCCACCACCTCATCGAGTAAGATCACCGGCACCACCCCGTTCCACATCGCTCCAGCACGGCTTTGCGCCAGAACAATCGACAGAATCAGTGCCTTTTGCTCGCCAGTAGAACATTGGTGCGCCGGCATATTCTTCTCCCGGTGGACCACCAACATCTCCGAACGGTGGGTTCCGGATAATGTCCGCCCTGCCCCACTATCAGCCATTCTACCGGCTGCCAGAATGTCACGGAAGTGGTTTTCTGCATCCAACGCCGATTTATTTTGAGCCAACACATCCTCCACCACCCCACGCACCGCAAGATGGGGCTTGGGAAACGACAAGGTGGATTCCGCCACAGCATGGTTGATATGCTGGACCGTCAGGAGCCGTGCCGCCGCAATGCTCGCCGCCTTTTCCGCCATGGTATTTTCCAGCGATGCAAGCCAGTGTGCATCAAAATTATTATTGTTAAGCAGCCGGTTGCGCTCGCGCATCGCCTGTTCGTATGCATTGACATGGCTCGCATGGTCGGCATCGAAACTATAGACCAGACGATCAAGAAATTTCCGGGCTTCGGATGTGCCGTCGAGGAAAATCTGTTCCATTTGCGGGGTCAGCCAGAGCATGCTCATATGGCGCGTAAGGTCGGCCTGAGATTTGACCGGTTTTCCGTCAATTTTGAGCGCCCGCTTCTCGATTTCACTGGGGTTCTCGGTATCGCGCCCGGTCGCTATGACCACCTCGCCCTGCATTCCGTTCACATACGCAACCACCGCCCATGGCGCATTATCGGCCACATTCGGCAGCTCGCTCAGTTTTGCGCGGCGCAACCCCCTGCCCGGCACCATCAGCGACAACGCCTCCAACAGATTGGTTTTACCCGCACCATTATGCCCGAACAGCACCACCGGCGCGGACGATACTTCCAGCCGCGCATGGCCATAATTACGGAAATGATGCAGCGATAAAGATGAGAGGCTAAGTGTGGTCATAATAGTCGCTAGGCTGAGCAGGATGCGAAGGAAATTCTGTATGCGTAGCGCAGCCTAGCAGCGCTACGTGAGCAACTAAAATACAAAATTCTCAAGTGAGCCTGCCAGCGTAGTAGACTATTTCATACCCGCATCGGCATGATGACATAGAGGGCGGCAACATCCGTCGTATCACGCACCAGCGCGGGCGATGCACCATCATTGAGCAGGAATTGCGCGGTGTCGCCTTCGATGTTAGTGAGCATCTCAAGCAGGTAGCGCGAGTTGAAGCCAATTTCGATAGGCGCCGCAGAATAGGTCACGTCCAGCTCTTCGGTTGCCGTGCCATGCTCGCTGCTGCTGGCAGTCAGGGTCAGTTTTCCATTCTCAGTCGCCAACTTGACTGCCCGGGTTTTTTCCGAAGAAATAACCGACACACGATCCACCGCCTGTGCAAACAGTTTACGGTCAAGCTCCAGGATTTTTTCATTGGAAGCAGGAATCACGCGCTCGTAATCCGGGAAGTTTCCATCAATCAACTTGGAAACAATCACCGCGCTGCCGACAACAAAACGAATCTTGCTTTCGGAAAGCGAAATATTGACGTCGCCTTCGCTTTCGGCAAGAAGTTTTTTAAGCTCATAAATTACCTTGCGCGGCACGATCACGCCCGGCATGCCATCGGCACCCGCAGGCAGAGCCACTTCGATGCGCGCCAGACGATGCCCGTCAGTAGCAACCGCACGCAACGTTTTGTCAGCGCCACTTTTGGCCACATGGAAATAAATACCGTTCAGGTAATAACGGGTTTCCTCATTGGACATGGCAAAGCTCGGCTTCTCAATGAGCGCCTTGCACTCTGCCGCTTTTAACGTGAAACTATAGTCGAGGTCACCTTCGGCCATCACGGGGAAATCTTCCACCGGCAGGCAGGCCAGCGAGAAGCGCGAGCCGCCGGAACGGATGCTCACCTTGTTGCCGTCGTCGTTTTCCGTAATTTCAACTTGCGCGCCATCCGGAAGCTTACGAACGATTTCATACAGCATGTGTGCGGGAACCGTGGTGATGCCATTGCGCGAGATCGTGCCCGGAACCTTATCAACCATCGCCAGATCCATATCGGTGGCGGTAAAGGCGATTGTATCCCCTTGCGCGTCAATTTTCACGTTGGCAAGCACCGCAATCGTGCCGCGCTTTTCAACCACCGACTGCACATGCCCAAGAGCCTTCAGCAAATGCGAGCGTTCAATGACGAACTTCATAGGATCGTTCCCCGTTTGAGATGATTCTTTGGCGAGCGATGCGGACATGATATGTACTCCCCCGTTGCTATTTTTATTGTATAGCATCTGAGCAGGTTTTAACAAAGTCCACAACAGTATTTTTTAACGCGACGGCGCTTTTTTACGCCGCCAAATCACTGCGTCCACCACGTAATGATGGAAGTTCACACTCATGAAAACAATGAGCATCACCGCCACGGTCGATACCACCTGCAATGATTGGCTGATGATCGCAAACAGGATATACACGCCAAAGGTGAAGCCAAGGCATACGACCATGTAATAGATGATCCGCCCGTCCTGGCTCATGCCAGATACCAGCTTCTGATTGGGCACGATGCCACCCTTGAATTTCTGGTTGTTCTGCATCCACACAAACAGGATATATTGCAGGTTATGCCAGATATTCACGCCCAGCCAGCCTGTGTTGATATCGTCGACCAGTATGTAACCGAACAGGAACATCGCATGATGCGACAGCATATACACCGCGTAGCTTCCATGCATGAAACCGGCTTTCCGCAACATATACCACTGGCGGAGCTGCCATAGTATGAGCGCGGCGCTGGCCACCATCGCCACCGCTACCACCACGAAGGAAATAGGAATGACTTTAAGCTCCATCATAAGGAATGTCCCAGGTGCTTGCCACGAGCGGTAGAGAATGCCGGTGATCGGCAGCGCCCAGAGCGCCGCCGTATGCAGTGGATGATAAAGCGTTGCCGGGGTTTTGCCGCCGCGCGAGAGATAATAGCGCGAAATACCGTAGCTCTGGCGCGTATAATGGAACCACTGCCAATAGAGATAAACGCTGGCGATGACCCAATGACCTATGAGCCTATACGCGCCGTAGGTTGCGGCAACCACGAGGACGGGCAGCACAAACACCAGGAAATAATGCCGCTTGGCGCTCACCCAGTCGAAGGCAATGCGGGTATAGGTCGAGATTACATGATGGTAGCCCAGCAGCCAGAGGTCAGCCAGCAGCAGGTAGGGAAAGAGCGCCGGCTCCAAGGTACACAAACCAACAGTTAACATACCAAGCGCGAGCGGTAGCAGCAGGAATATCATATCGAACGAACGATTGCGAAGCCAGAAATAGTCCACATTCGAGATCACGATCACTGCCTTACCTTTTTCCGTACGCCCACCAGCGGACGCTCCACCATAAACCACACCATGAGAGCAATTATATTCACAACAGGAAAGCTTGTCCAGAACATTGACCAGTCATGATGGCAACGTACTCCCTCGCAGCTCATTCCAAGCGTAATGACGATGACAACGCCCGCTAGAATATGCAGCAGGAATATGGGATATGCGAGGTGCCCCAGCCCCTTGTCGATCTGGACGAGCAGGCGTGAGTGTGTGTCCATACGGCCAAGTATATGGACGGTAGCGGCGTTCAGCAGCAGGGCTATGCACAACCCCGCCACCAGAACGTCGCTCTCCGACCACTCTTCGCCGAAATAGCGCACATCGTCAAAGAGCCATGGCGCCCCGAGATAATAGCCAATGGTAATGGCGATCATGAGCCCACCCTGCCATAGCCTGGTGGGTGGCCGGTTCTGACCTTCACGATAGACATAGGCTCCAAGGAAGAACGGCAGAGCCCCGGCCAAAATAGCGTAATAGCGAAATTGGAGCGGCGCCTCCACATAGACCATCCCCGCCGTGTATGCGAAGGCGAGCATGCCCCAAAGCCAGAAACGCCGGGCGCTCGCCAGCAGCAAGGGTAGCATCACCCACCATACCAGCTCCACCGCCAGTGACCATGTGGGCGGCACGAGGTTGGTCATCGAGCGGTCACCCAGTATACCAGTCAGGCCTACGACAGTGAGATTGTTCACCCACTCCAGGAATGAATCGGGCCATTGCATGCGCTCATGCACGGCAAGCGCCTGCCCGGGATAATAGAACACTACGACGGCCGAAAGGGCGAGCGTCACCCAATAGGCCGGCATGACGCGCAACAAGCGATTCAGGATATATTTTCGGCGGCCGTCGCTGATACGGGAATAATGTGTGTCGATGACCATGGCCATAAGGTAACCACTTAGTATGAAAAAGCCGCTCACTGCGTAGATGCCCGTATGCACCATGAAAAACGGGCCGAGATGCGCCAGCATCACCATGAGCGCGAGCATATAACGGTAGGTACCGAACACGACCTAGTTCTGGAGGGTGCGCGAGAGTAGCTCAACGTCGGCGCAGAATTCTGCATCGGACGAGATCAGCTCCTCTACTTTTTTAACCGCATGCATGACGGTGGTGTGATCCTTGCCACCGAAACGTCGGCCAATGTCCGGCAGGCTCTTAGTGGTGAATTTCTTGGCGAGGTACATGGCCACCTGACGCGGACGGGCGACCGAGCGCGAACGCCGCGCTGAATGCATGTCTGAAACTTTGATGTTGTAATGCTGCGCCACCTGTTTCTGGATGTCTTCGACCGTAATCCGGCGATCATTGGCGCGCAGCAGATCATGCAGTACTTCCTGCACCGTTTCCATGGTGATCGGTCGGCCAACCAGCGTCGCATGCGCCACAACGCGGTTTAGCGCACCTTCGAGTTCACGGACATTGGAGGTGATCTTATGGGCAAGAAATTCGATGACTTTCGTCGGAATGTCCACGTGCGACATGTGCTCGACCTTGGATTGCAGGATGCCCAGCCGCAGCTCATAACTCGTCGTATGAATGTCGGCAACCAGCCCCCAGCCAAGACGCGAACGCACCCGCTCTTCAATGCCCTCAAGGTCAGAAGGCGAGCGATCGCCGGAGATAACGAGTTGCTTGTTCTGGTCGATCAACGCATTGAAGGTGTGAAAAAATTCTTCCTGGGTGGAATCCTTGCCGGAAATAAACTGCACATCGTCAATCATCAACACATCCACCGAGCGGAACTGCTCCTTGAATGCAAAAGATTCCTTGAAGCGCAGCGCCTTCACGAACTGATACATGAATTTTTCCGCCGAAAGATACATCACCTTACGATTCGGGCTGTTCTGACGAATATGCCAGGCAATAGCGTGCATCAGGTGAGTTTTACCGAGACCGACGCCGCCGTAAAGGAACAGAGGGTTGCAACCCGCTACTACCTGCGCCGACTCGGCAACACGGCGGGCGGCGGCATGCGCCAGCTCGTTGGGCTTTCCAACCACAAAATTCTCGAACGTATAGCGCGGATCGAGCGGCGCGCCAAACGTGCTGTCCTGCTCGGAAGTTTCCACATTCGACCACGACGGGTGAACAATCACGTTCTTTTCCTGCAGCTCAACACTGTTGGCAGCCGGTGAAGCAATCACAATCTCCAGCGAGTAGCCTTCCGTTGCCGGCTCAACACTCCACAGCTCCGTAATCGTGTTGATGTAATGGGTGTTGATCCACTCACGCATAAAGCGCGTCGGCACCGAAAGCTGAACAAGCTGGTCTTTGACACACAGGAATTGCATTGGTTTCAGCCAGCTGCGGTAAATCGCCTCGCCATATTGGGCGTGCAGGCTTAGGCTGATACGCTTCCAGGTGGATGCCAGCACATCATCGATCGTCTGCGCGCTGGCAGCATCCATCATCAATGTTTCCATGGCAAATTGCTCCCCTGCCACCCGCTGATACGGCCACGATGGCCGCTTGCATCAGCATCGCCTTCAAAGCCGGTCGCCACGTTGAAACAATGGCGGTAACCCGCGGCGTTCATGGCCTGTGCGGCACTCGAAGAACGCCCGCCGCCACGGCACATAAAAAATACAGGGGTGTTTTTATCAACACCGAGCTGTTCAAAATCTTTCAGGAATGTAGGGTTTTCAGCCATCTCCGGGTAGACCTTCCAGGAAATCATCGCAAGCCTGCCTTTGCAGCCTACAAGATCCGGCACCCCGACGAACTGCCACTCCGGCACCGTCCGTACGTCTACCAGCATTCCGCCGTGTTTTACCAGATATTCAAACGCCTCGGCCGGCATCAATTCTCCAGCATATGAACAGGCCGGGGATTTGCGGGCGGATGCCTTGCTAACCAGCTCTGATAAAGGATTAGATAGAGATACGGCGGAGGCAGACGAAGCCATGGATACCCTTCCCGTTGCAGTAAATTTAGTTGCAAAAATCGACCCGTCTCTTGAGCGGACGGTGAAAATTAACTAGAGAAAAATCAGAAAGTTAGGCAGCGAGTTTTTTGATACGCGACGACAGGCGGCTCATCTTGCGCGACGCGGTTTCCTTCTTGAGGACACCCTTGCTGACACCACGCATCAGTTCCGGCTGAGCAGCTTTGAGAGCGGCGTTCGCAGCGGTCTTATCCCCGGTTGCAATCGCTTCTTCTACCGTACGCAGGAAAGTTTTAATGCGGCTGGTACGTGCACGGTTCGTTGCCGTACGCGCAATGGTTTGTCGGTTACGTTTCTCAGAAGACTTG
>CAZFKP010000024.1:0-29883 GCA_964518725.1 uncultured Rickettsiales bacterium
GCGGCTCGGCCATCTGGTCATAGACCTTACGCAGCGCGGGCGCCATTTTGTTGCACAACGTGCCGGCCACAATCATCACGTCCGACTGGCGGGGGCTTGGGCGGAACACCAGCCCCAAGCGGTCCATATCGTAGCGGGCGGCGGCGGCCTGCATCATCTCGACCGCGCAGCAGGCAAGGCCAAATGTCATTGGCCACAAGCTGCCAGTGCGTGCCCAGTTGACCAAATCATCGAGCTTGGCGACGACGAAGCCCTTGTCGTTGAATTCATCGAGCACACGGCCAAGCAGCACGTCCTGCGCGGTGGCGGGTGCGAGTGGCTCGGGACTGACGGTTAGCTGCTTCATAGTGTGACTCTTACATTAGTAAATCTGTAAAAAATGGCGCGCCTACTATTCCCAGTCGAGCGCACCCTTTTTCCATTCATAGATAAAGCCGATGGTGAGAACGCCCAAGAACACCATCATCGACCAGAAACCGAGCATGCCGATTTTGCCGAGCGACACCGCCCATGGGAACAAAAAGGCAATCTCAAGGTCGAAGATAATGAATAAAATCGCGACAAGGTAAAAGCGCACATCGAACTGACCGCGCGCATCATCAAACGGTTCAAAGCCGCACTCATAGGGGCTGAGCTTTTCAGCATCCGGCTTGAGCCGGGCAAGGATGAACGGCGCCACAATCATGATGAGTGACAACCCACAGGCAATCACCAGAAACACCAGTACGGGGAAATAGGACTGGACGATCGATTCCATAAGCCACTGCGCGAGAAAGAGGTTTCTTTGTGGCCGCTTATAGCGAACTGTCCCCCCAGCGAGAAGTGTTTTTTTTGTAAGAAAAGCCAGTGTGAGTAAATGACCCGCCACTGTGCTTTATATACCTTAATAGGCCCAAATATCAGGGCGCAGCGGGCATTTGACCAGACTTCATTGTTTTTTAACTTTTTTGCGGCATGATTTTAAGAAATGCACAGGATGGGAGGCGTTATGCACATTGATGGTAGCACGGCGGTTGAAATCACCAAGGGCGATGACAGCCTCGATATCTGGGTGGATGCCAACAACAACGGCGCGCGCGATGACGATGACGTGAATATCTACGTCACCGCTGGCGGCGGCTTTTATACCGTGAGCCCTACCTTCAAACATGCCCTCGACACTACCATTCAGGCACGTATCAAGGAGCTTTCTGTGGCCCTGCTCACCGCACCGGATGCCCAACCCAGCGACGCTGAGAACACTCTGCGCAATCTGGCGCTTGAGCTGGTGCTCAAAGCCCCGCGCGATGAGGTGGTGGAGGGGTAAGTTTTTTATATAGTGACGGGACTTTCTCGGGCGAACGCCCTCGTGTTATTTCCTAAATTCGTTGGCGCTCATTAAGTAAATAATCGAACCCGCGGGTTCTCGAACATTACCGCCATTAAAAAAGCCGCCCACAGGGGACGGCTTTTTTAATGGCGGGAGTGACGGGACTCGAACCCGCGGCCTCCTGCGTGACAGGCAGGCGCTCTAACCAACTGAGCTACACCCCCAATAACAGACGCTGGATGATGGATGCTGGATGTTGGCAATAGAAAAACGTTCTATCATCTAACATCTGACCTCTATCATCCGGATTCGCTTGCGCGAATCCTGGTGGGTGTTGAGAGACTCGAACTCCCGACCCTCTCGGTGTAAACGAGATGCTCTAACCAACTGAGCTAAACACCCTTAAACTCCCTTCTTGCGAAGGGCTTTTTGTCACAAGGAGGGAAGCGTATAGCCAGTTTTTTGCATGAATGCAACATGCAGTTTGCAAATTCATAAAAAAAACGCCCAGACCTAAGCCTGAGCGTATTTTTAAGTCTCAGTAATTACGCTAGGGTTAGGCAGATGCGAAGAATTTTTTAGACCCGGAGCGCAGCGTACATAAAGTACGTGAGCACCGGAAGCTATAAAAATTCAAGCAAGCTGCCAATCCTAGTAGTAATTATGCAGCTTTTTTCTTGCTGCTTTTGTTCACAGCTTCAGCAAGAGCTTTGCCGGCTTTGAATTTTGGCTTGTTAGCTGCTGGGATTTTGATCACAGCGCCAGTGCGTGGGTTGCGGCCTTCGGTCGCTTTGCGGTGTACGGTGCAGAACGTACCGAAACCAACGAGGCGAACTTCGTCACCTTTGGACATTGCTTTCGAAACGATCGCAATGAATGCATCCACAGCTTCCGCTGCTTTTGCTTTGGTCAGGTCAGTCTTGTCAGCAAGATCTGCAATGAGTTCGTTCTTGTTCATGGTCTAACTCCCTAGTTGCTTAAAATGAACATTAGTTTATAAAAAATGCATCGCTCGCTATGGTAGGCTCACTCTGCATTTCCAAGCATCACTATGACGCTTGCCGGCGACAAAAGCACTATTCCCGTATGTTGTAAACTAAAAAAAGCGATGGGTATGTAAAAAAATCGCTTGGAAGGCGGCTCTCACCGTCACACTTTGGCTTCGCCGGACGATAAAATCAGCCGATTCATTCCGTACACGAAACGAATCAACCTTTCGGATTTGCTGATTTTTAGTGGCTTTTCTTGCTCGCCACTTTTCCTTCGGCAGGAACGATCACCGGGTCGGCGCCGCTCTCAATCACCTCGGCGTTAATAATCACTTCCTCGACGTTATCCTTGCCCGGAATGTCATACATCAGGTCAAGAAGCACTCCCTCAAGGATGGCACGAAGCCCCCGCGCACCGGTTTTGCGTTCGATCGCTTTTTTGGCAATCGCTTTCAACGCATCGTCGGAGAATTTCAGGTGCACACCTTCCATCTCGAACAGCTTCTGGTATTGCTTGATGAGCGCATTCTTCGGCTCAGTAAGGATGGACACCAATGCATCTTCGTCAAGATCCGTGAGGGTCGCAATCACCGGCAAACGGCCAACGAACTCGGGGATCAGCCCGAACTTAACCATATCTTCCGGCTCGACTTTTGCGAACAGCTCGCCAACGCGGGCGTTTTCTTTGCTACGCACATCAGCGCCAAAGCCGATGGAGGTTCCAGCGCCGCGCGCCGCGATGATTTTCTCCAGCCCGGAGAACGCACCGCCGACAATGAACAAGATGTTCGAGGTGTCGACCTGCAGGAATTCTTGCTGCGGATGTTTGCGGCCACCTTGCGGCGGAACGGAGGCGACCGTGCCTTCCATGAGTTTCAGCAGCGCCTGCTGCACACCTTCGCCTGATACGTCGCGGGTGATGGATGGGTTGTCGGATTTACGTGAAATTTTATCTACCTCGTCGATATAGACGATGCCGCGTTGGGCGCGTTCGACATTATAATCAGCAGCCTGCAGCAGGCGCAGAATGATATTTTCCACGTCCTCGCCAACATAACCGGCCTCGGTCAGCGTCGTCGCATCGGCCATGGTGAACGGCACATCGAGAATACGCGCAAGCGTCTGCGCCAGCAGCGTCTTGCCCGAACCGGTGGGGCCGATCAGCAGAATATTCGATTTCGCGAGCTCGATGTCGGTATTTTTCTCCAGCAGCGAGACGCGCTTGTAGTGGTTATGCACGGCGACCGAGAGCACCTTCTTCGCCTGATCCTGGCCGATTACATAGTCATCCAGCACCTTGCGGATCTCAGAAGGCTTCGCGATATCGTCACCGTCTTTCGCCAGCACGCCCTTGTCAGCCGCCTTGATGATATCCATGCACAGCACCACGCATTCATCGCAGATAAATACGGTGGGGCCGGCGATGAGTTTTCTCACCTCGTGCTCGCTTTTGCCGCAGAATGAGCAATAGCGTGTGTTTTTGGATTCTCTGCTGGTCGTTTTGGTCACAAAATAGCCCTTGGTTTGTTTCGTCTGTCGCCGTTAGTTACTGTTACCCCTACCCTTACTCTACCGCATGGCTGTTAACTAACGACTAACAACCTGCGATCATGGCCTATTTCTTTTTATCTGCCTCGCCATCAATGGCCGAACGCTTCTCAACGATCTGGTCGACCAGGCCGAAATCCTTGGCCATTTCCGCGCTCATGAAGTTGTCGCGCTCCATGTTTTTCTCGACATTGGACAGCTTTTGGCCGGTATGCTTCACATAAATATGGTTCAGGCGCGATTTCAAGCTCAGAATTTCCTTCGCATGGATCTCAATGTCCGTTGCCTGACCGGAATACCCGCCGGAAGGCTGGTGGATCATGATACGGGAATTCGGCAGCGTATAGCGCATCCCCGGTTCACCGGCGCACAGCAGCAGCGAACCCATCGACGCCGCCTGCCCCATGCAGAGTGTGGCCACTTTCGGCTTGATATATTGCATCGTGTCATAAATCGACAGCCCCGAGGTCACGACCCCGCCCGGCGAATTGATGTACATGAACACTTCTTTATCCGGATTTTCCGATTCGAGGAACAAGAGCTGGGCACAAATCACCGACGCCATATGATCTTCCACCTGGCCTGTCACGAAAATAATGCGCTCTTTTAAAAGCCGCGAATAAATATCGAACGAACGTTCGCCCCGGCTGGTCTGTTCGATCACCATCGGGATCAGGGTGTTGGTCACGTTATCAAGAATATCAGCCATAGGTTTGCCTTTGTTGTTGTTCGACCTAGCCAAGCTGTAGCTGGCAATTGTTAACGAAGTATTGACGCACGCCACTTTGCGTGAAGATTGGTAGAAAAAAGCCACAGGGGATAGTCTCCCTCTGTGGCTTGTTCGTTCGACCGCACGCGGAGGTTACGCTTTTTTGGTCTTCTTTGCCTTGGTCGACTTCACCGGCTTCTTCGCTGGCGCAGCGTCGGCATCAGCGTCTTCCTCGGTGGATTTGATCAGGGCTTCAATGGTGATCGGTGTATCATCATAGGCCACTTTACCCAAAATAAAATCAACCGCTTTCTCTTCCAGGATCGGCCCGCGCAAATCTTCAAGCCGGTCAGGATTGTTTTTGTAGAACTCCATGACCTTTTTTTCCTGCCCCGGGAACATCCCAGCTTGTTGCATGGCGGCGCGGCCAAGTTCTTCGCGGCTCACTTGCAGCTTGTTGCGGTTGCTGACATCGGCAAGGAACAATCCAAGCTTCACGCGGCGCTCGGCGATGGCCATATATTCTTCGCGCAGCTCTTCGTCGTTTTTGCCGGAGAGTGTTTCATCGCCCTGCTCCTGCGCCTGTTTCAGCCGCTGCCAGATATTGTTGAACTCCATGGTCACCATAGCTTCCGGAAGGTCAAAATCAATTTTTTCTTCCAGTATATCGAACAGGATCTTCTTGAGTTGCGTCCGCACGATCTGGTCGTACTCGCGAATCAACTGGCTACGCACCGCTTCACGCAGCGCCCGCAGATCGGCAAAACCGCGAGCCTTGGCAAACTCCTCATCAACGGGAGCCGGCTCCTTGACCAGCACCTGATTTACCTTGACCGCAAAGCTCGCTTCCTTGCCGGCGAGGCTGGCACTATGATATTGCTCAGGGAACGTGACCACCACATCACGCGATTCACCGGCCTTAATGCCAACGAGCTGCTCTTCAAACGTGTCGATAAACTGCTTGCTGCCCAACTCAAGGCGGAATTTTTCCGCAGTGCCGCCATCAAACGCCACACCGTCTATCGTGCCAACAAAATCAATTTCCAGTACATTGCCAAGCGCAGCTTCCGTGCCATCCGCCGCCGGCGCAAAGCTCGGCGAGCGCTCAGCAATGCGGGCGCAGGCCTCATCGATATCCGACTCGGCTACTTCAAATGTATTGCGCGGCAGGGTAATTTTTTCGAATGCGACTTCCTGCACTTCCGGGAAAATTTCCATGCTCATGCTGAAAGTGAGTTCTTTGCCTTCCTGATACGACTCAACATTAACCTGTGGGGTGAGCGCCGGGCGTAGTTTCTTATCGTTCAACACCTGGTTGGTGGTACGCTGGATAACATTTTTTAGCACATCGCTTTCCACCGATTTTCCGTAACGCTGCTGCAGAATTTTGAGCGGCACAAAACCGGGGCGGAAGCCCGGGATTTTCACATGCTTGCCCGCAGCGCGCAGCTCGGCTTCCAGCTCTTCCTGGATGTCTGCAGCGGGGACGACAACCTGATACTTACGTTTCAGGCCATTTGCTTCTAGTTCGGTGATGTTCATAGGGATACTCTACACAGGGGGTTTTTGTCAGGGAAGTAGGGAAAAACACAAAGACAAGGAAAACGCAAACAAAAACTGTGCCAACTCACCGAAGGAGTATCACGCGTTGCTGAGGCCGGAGGAGCTTACAGGAAGCGCACCGGTCGATTGCTTGGGCACCGGAGAACCGGCGGGTGCGTCAAAGTTATCTGCAATAACAGGGGTTTCCGGCTTCGGCATGCCGGCGGCCTGCTTGAATGCCACCTGCACCGCATCGGCGGGATTGGTCGTCGTCATCGCGGTTGCTGGCGACGCTTGCATGTGGGATTTACCCTCGTTAATCATGATGGCGGCATCTGCCTTAATCGCCGCTGCCGCACCGCCATAGGCTTTTTCCAGTTTGATGTCTTCCTGCGCCTGCACGAAGCTGATCGGAGCACCATTAAAGTGAGACATTACTTTTTTGCCTACTGCCGCCATGAAGTCTCCAACAGCTCCAACGCTCATTAGCGCGAGTTTGATTGCCGAAAGAATATTCCCGTTAAAAAGTTCCTGTATGGCAGTCTGGCGATCGGCATTAATTTTTGGATCCTGCGCGCCAAGATCAATTCCGGCCATGTAATCATTGGCCAGTTTCTGGACACGGTACTGGTACATCTTGGTTGCATTCTCGGGACTGGCGACGACATTCGCCCGGTATTCCGCCTCAAAGGCCTGACGATAAGAAAGAAGCGGGTTTGCGCGGTACTCAGCCTCCGCCCTGTCGAAGGCTTCCGGGTCGCTACCGAGTTTGGGTGCCGGTTTTCCCGCCCGGTTCCACATATGCTGAAAATGTGCGAATGCCTGCTGGCGAGCGTCATCGCCGCCGATGACGCTCGCAACCGGCTTGCCGCCCACCTGCGGCAATCCGGGCATTTCAAGTGCAATAGGTTTTGTTGTCATAGGGTAAGCCTACCATAACTGACCGTATTGCAATATGAAGTTTTCATGACACCCGGCAATGATTAGGCTGGTTTTTGCCCGGCGTGTGACAAAATCATTGCAAAATCAATTATCCTATTGCATTGCAGGGGCATGAAAAACACTGCCCAACACTATACAATGCCCGCCGAATGGGAGACCCACCGCGCCACCCTGCTCGCTTGGCCGCACAACAAGGCCGACTGGCCGGGAAAATTCGCGCCGATTCCATGGGTATATGTTGATATTATCCGGTACCTTACGCGCCATGAGCGGGTGATCCTGCTGGTGCGTCACGCCAAAGACGAGGCCATTGCCCGCGATATGCTCGAGCGCGGCGGTGCCAATCTTGATCGGGTCGATTTCCAGCACATTCGGACCAACCGCATCTGGATGCGTGATGCCGGCCCTATCTGGGTGAAGCGCGCCGGCGGAAAATCGGGTGTCGATACGATTTTAGACTTTAAATTCAATGCCTGGGCGAAATATCCTAACCATTTACTTGATGACAAAATCCCCGCCAAATTAGAGGGTTTTACTGGCCTGAACCGGGTGGTTCCTACCCATCGGGGCAAACAGGTCGTATTGGAGGGCGGCGCCATTGACGTGAATGGCAAGGGATTGCTGCTTACCACCGAAGAATGCATGCTTTCCAGCAACCAATGTCGGAATCCCGGCTTCAAGAAACAAGATTATGAAACTGTTTTTGAACAATATTTAGGTATATCGCAGGTGATCTGGCTGGATAAAGGGATTGTCGGGGATGATACGCACGGCCATGTCGACGACCTCGCCCGGTTTGTGAGTGAAAACACCGTGGCCACGGTGGTGGAAACCAATAAAAAAGACGCCAACTATACCTTGTTGCAGGAGAACCTGAAACGGCTCAAGAAAACCGGGCTCAACATCGTCGAGCTGCCAATGCCTAAACCGGTGGTGTTTGAGGATGAACGCCTGCCCGCGAGCTATGCCAACTTCCTGATCGCCAACAAACAAGTGCTGGTTCCGACCTTCAACGACGCGAATGACCGCCTGGCGCTGAATCTACTTGCCGAGTGTTTCCCAAAGCACGAAGTCATCGGCATCCACTGCGGCGATTTTATCTGGGGGCTCGGCACCATCCACTGCATGAGCCAGCAGGTGCCGCTATAAGAGCACCGCGATCTGCCCCCGGTACATCAACCATAAAAACGCCCCGGCAATGGCCACGCCGTAGGGAATCGGGGCATCCTTCTGGAACAGGCGCGGCGTTTTAACCCGCTGTTTCCACGGCAGGTAGGGCTGGAATTTGCGGATAATCAGCACCAATAGCGAAAATACCCCACCCAGCATGGCAAAAAGCACCACAAAACCGGCAAGTTTTTCCCAGCCAACCCACAGCGCCAGCACCGTAATCAGCTTGATATCCCCGCCGCCCATTAGGCGCAGCGCAAACACTGCATAGCCACCGGCAAACACAACGCCCATGGCAGCCAAAGCCATCTTCCAGTCCACGCCCACCGGGCTCAGCCATACCGCTACCGGGTATAAGACCAGCAGCGAGCCGACTAGCCAGTTGGGGATGGTGTAGCGGGTGACGTCCAGCCACAAAGTCGCGGCCATGGCAAAGATGAGATAAAGCGAGATAACGTCCATCCACCCTAGGTAACAGCAAAATGCTAGGAATTAATTAACGAAGCTGCCTTAGAATGGAAATTAGCCATATGCCCACACTTGTACTCACCCTTACTGTGATTTATTGCGCGCTGCTTGTGGGCATGGCGCTCTTCCAGCGACGGCTGATGTATCACCCGGTTTCCGGCGACGCACCGCCCGCCCGGCACGGCCTGCCACATTTTTCCGACCTGATGATTGAAAGCGACGACGGCACCCCATTACAGCTTTGGTACCATGAAGCAAAAAGCGACCTGCCCACCATCGTGTATTTCCACGGTAATGCCGGGCATCTCGGCGATCGCGCAAGTATATTTTCCGCACTGGCGGCGCAGGGGTTGGGCGTCGCCGCCATCAGCTACCGCGGCTATGGCAGGAGCGAGGGCAGCCCGAATGAAAAGGGAATCTACGCCGATGCACGCGCCGCCATCAAATGGGTGAAAGCCCGCGGCATACCGCTTTCCAACATCGCGTTTTACGGCGAATCGCTCGGCACCGGTGTCGCCGTCCGGATGGCAACGGAATTCACCCCGCGCCATGTTTTCCTCCAGGCTCCGTACACCTCGGTCGTGAACCGGGCGGCGGAGATTTACTGGTTCGTGCCGGTACGGCTGTTGATCGAGGATCATTTTGATTCACTAGCACATATCGGCAAGGTGCGCGTGCCGCTTACTATTTTCCATGGCAAGCTTGATCCGGTTATTCCATCACAACATGCACAAACATTGCTTGCCGCCGCCAATGAACCAAAGCAGCTTTTCCTGTTCGACGGCATCGGCCACACCGATTTCGACAATGTTGTTATCGCCCAGCACGTGATCGACGCGCTGCAATAAGATTGAAGATTGCACAAACCTTGTGCTTTCGCTATTTTCGCCGCATGGCCAATATCAAGCGCGAACATTTATCTGGCTGGGGGCTAACACCCGCCACCCACTGCGTCAGCTACCGTCCGGAAAAAGAGCGGGAACTGGCAGCACTGCTGGCAACCCATAAAACACCGGTGATCGCACGCGGGCTGGGGCGCTCGTACGGCGATGCCAGCCTGCAGCCCGGCGGCGTGATTAAAACCGAGCGGCTGGATCATTTCATTGAATTCGACAAAGATAGCGGCATATTGCGGGCACAGGCCGGGGTGAGCCTCGCCGAGGTCATGGCATTCTCCGTGCCACGCGGTTTCCTGCCGCCGGTCATTCCCGGCACCAAACATGTCACCCTCGGCGGCGCGTTCGCCTGCAACGTTCATGGCAAGAACCAATATAAGCTCGGTGAATTCGCCGAACACGTGACCCAGATTCGCCTGCTGATGGAGGGTGGCAAACGCGTTGAATGCTCCCCCACCGAACATACCGACCTGTTCTGGGCAACCGCCGGCGGCATGGGCATGACCGGCATCATCGAGGAATTGTCGCTACGGCTGATGCCGATTCATTCCACCTCTTTGCGTACCCATGCGCGCCGGGTAGGCAATATCGAAGGCATGGTCGCCGAATTTGAAGCTTACCGTGGAAGTGCCGATTACATGATCGGCTGGATCGACCATATGGCACGCGGGGAGAAAATCGGCCGCGGGGTATTCGAGGCAGCAAACCACATTACCATGGGCGAAGGCGGAAGCGCACTTTCAAGCTACCGTCAACCGCCGCCAAGAATTTCCGTGCCGTGCCATGCGCCAGCCATGCTGCTCAATAAATATTCGATGGCGCTTTATAACAGTTTCCGTTTCAAGCGCTATGAGCACCACCCGGAAAATGGGCGCACGGATCTTGGGCATTTCTTTCATCCGCTGGACGGCATCGCGCACTGGAACCGGCTTTACGGAAAGAGTGGGTTTTTCCAGTACCAGTGCCTGTTGCCAGATAGCGAGTCTGTCGCCACCCACCTGCGGCAACTCCTTACCTCACTGCAGGCGGAGAAGATATTTTCCTTCCTCGCCGTGATCAAATATCACCGTGCGGGTAAATCACCGGTCAGCTTTTCGCGCCCGGGCTATTCGGTGGCGCTTGATTTCCCGAACACGGTGCGGGTACGCGGCGCAATTCCCCATATCAACCACTGGATTGCCGAACGCGGCGGCGTAGTGTACCTCGCCAAGGATGCACTCCTGAGCGCCGATATGTTTCATGCCATGTATGGTGCCAGGGGCGAAGCGTGGCGCGAGCACATACGCGACCTCGATCCCCATGGCCGGTTTTCTTCCATGATGTCGGAGCGGCTTGAGTGGAAATCCGGCAAATGATCTCCCCTGCCATGCTGCGCCCGGCCACGCTGTATGTGGCATGGCTTGCGCTGTTTTGCGTCATCTTCCTGAAAAGCTGGGTGTGCGAGGATGCTTACATCACCTTCCGGGTGATCGACAATTTTGTCCACGGGTATGGGCTGCGCTGGAATGTGAACGAGCGCGTGCAGGTCTATACCCATCCGCTGTGGTTATTGCTGCACCTGCCTTTCGCGCCGCTGTGGGATAATCTGTTCCATCTGAACATCGCCCTGTCGGTCATGTGCAGCAGCCTGGCGGTCGCCATCGCCCTCCTCACCTTCCGTAAATCGCTTGCCGTGACACTGGTGTGCTTCGTCATTCCGCTGTTCCTATCCAAAGCATTCCTCGACTACACCAGCTCCGGCCTGGAGACTTCGCTCTCGTTCCTGCTGTTTGCCATCCTCGGCTACGTGGTAGTGCACGGGCAGGAACGCCCATGGTTTCCGTTCACCCTGTCATTGACTGCCTCGCTGCTGCTGCTTAACCGGCTCGACCATATCATCCTGATTGCGCCGCTGCTGGCATGGCTCGCCGTGCAACACGCCGCACGCGTTAAAACGCCGGGCGGCGTGGCGATGCTGGTGGCCGGAGCGTTGCCGCTGGTTGCGTGGTTTAGTTTTTCGCTGATTTATTACGGGTTCTTATTCCCCAATACCAAATATGCCAAACTCGACACCGGTTTTCCGCTATCGGACTATCTGTTGCAAGGGGCACATTACGCCTTTATCTGGATCACCCACGACACCGCCTCGGTGCTGGTCATGCTGGCGGCGCTGCTGCTCACGTTCCGCCACACCTTACGCACGCCGCTGCTGGCCACCATCGCCACGGGCATCGTGCTTAATTACTGCTATGTGCTGTATATCGGCGGCGACTACATGATGGGGCGTTTTTACGCAGTCATTTTTTTTGCCTCCAGCTGGCTGCTGTTGGCGATCGCGCCGGATACGGCACGCGACGATATTTTGTTTTCCGCCATCATTGCTCTGTTCCTTGCCTTCGCCGCCTCACACCTCATGCTCAAAATCCGCGAAGAATGCGAGGCCTGCCTCCCAGTCAAAGGGCGCGTGATTGATGCAAGCCGCATTTTCGGCAGTAACGGGCTGTTTCGCTCTTACTGGCCGCCCAACATGCGTGCCGAAGGGCAATATAAATTTGCCAAGGATGGGAAGGATATGGCCAAGGAAGTACTGCCTCCCATCAAGCCGCTGCGCTATATCGGCATGGCACCCTACTATGCAGGCGCGCGCGGAATATTTGTCGACGAGTTGGCGCTCACCGATGCATTTCTCGCCCGCCTCCCTGCACAAAGCACCCGGGCATTCTATGTTGGCCATTACAAACGGCGCATTCCAAAAGGCTATATGGATGCCGTACAGTATGGTATAACCAGCGGCATGCATCCGAGCATCCGGCGCTATTATGAAAAACTCACACTCATCACACAGGGGGATGTGTGGGATAAGGAGCGGATCATCACGATTATACGGTTTAACTTTGGACAATATGAACATTACAAACTCGCCTACTTCCGCCCGTCGCGCTAAAAATGCTGCCGTGATCGGCGCCACCTCATCATTGGCAAGCAGCCTGTGCCGGGCATTGGCACGCGCCGGTTACCAGCTCACGCTGGTCGCACGCGATGAGCGCGAGCTGGAAATCCGCGCCGGCGACCTTGCCACCCGTTACGGCACGTCCTGCCGTACCCTGCATGTTGACCTCATGGAAAAGCATTTCTCCGCCGCCAAGCTGGTGGAGCGGCTCGGCGCATTCGATACGCTGTTTTATGTCGCTGGTGACATGGGCACCAGCGAGCAGGATGACCTTGCCAACCTCGTGCATGTCGCCATGATCAACTATGTCGTCCCCAGCCAGATATTGTCGGTCGCCGCCGAGGCAATGAGCGAATCGGGCGGTGGGAATGTGGTGGTTATCGGATCCGTAGCAGGCGATCGCGGACGCGCCAGCAACTATGAATATGGCGCTGCCAAGGCCGCACTCGCCGCTTTTGCCAGCGGCCTGCGCAACCGCTATGCAGCCCGCGGCGTGCACGTGATGACGGTGAAGCCCGGCTTTATCGACTCGCCGATGACTTGGGGCATGAACAGCCCGCTGATCGCCCGCCGCAGCGATGTCGCGGATGCCATCCTGCGGGCAATGGATAAGGGGAAAAACGTGGTGTACGTGCCGTGGTTCTGGCGCTACATTATGCTCATCATCTGCCATATTCCGGAATCCGTATTTAAAAAACTCAACCTCTAACAGGAGATCGCCATGCGTTTTGTTCCACGCTGCTTACTGATTGCCGCCACCCTTGCCGGTAGCCCCACCCTCGCCGCCGATCCGTACGCGATCGACAAATCCCACACCAACGTGCTGTTCTTCATCAGCCACCTTGGATTCTCGGAAACGATTGGCCGTTTCGACCAGATCGACGGCACGCTGATGCTCGATGAAGACGCCCCGGAGAAAAGCACGGTAGATGTGGTCATCAAAGCCGACAGTATCAACACCCAAAGCCCGGAACTCAATAAACACCTACAATCTTCCGACTGGCTGGATACGGCAAAATACCCGGAAATCCGTTTCGTCAGCACATCGGTGAAGCGCACCGGTGATCACACGGCGGATGTCACCGGCGACCTGACCCTGCACGGCGTTACCAAATCTGTGGTGCTTACCACCAAACTCAACAAGGCAGATTACTTCCCGATGGCCGACGCGTGGATCGCGGGCTTCAATGCCGAAACAACGATCAAGCGCTCCGATTTCGGCGTGAATTACGGGCTGCCCATGGTCGGCGATGAGATGAAGATTCTGATCAGTACCGAGTTCCACAATAAAGAAAAGAAACGCCCGATGCCTGAGAAAAAAGGCTAAGCGGGAAGCCGCGCCTTGATCGCCGCACCCAGCGTGCCGTCGTCGAGGTAATCTAATTCGCCTCCCATCGGAATGCCTTGTGCAAGACGCGAGATGCTGACGCTCGCCCCCTGCATGCGACCCGTCAGGTAGTGCGCCGTCGTCTGGCCTTCCAGCGTGGCATTGGTGGCGAGGATAACTTCTTTCACCTCGCCGGAAAAAACACGTGCAATCAGCGGTTCGATGTGAAGTTGCGCGGGACCCCGATCTTCTAGTGCCGATAATGTGCCGCCCAGAACATGGTAGCGGCCTTTGAACAGGTTGCAACGTTCGATCGCCCATAAATCCGCCACTTCCTCCACCACACACACAATCGAAGGATCACGGCGTGCATCGGCGCAAATGTGGCACGGGTCAATGCTGTCGAGATTGCCACACTGCGCGCATGGCTTGATGGTTTCCGCCGCCCGTGCGAGGCCTGCCGCCAGCGGCAGCATCACACGGTCTTTCTGCCGCATCAGGTGCAACACCACACGCCGCGCCGAACGCGGCCCCAAGCCCGGAAGCTTGGAAAACACACGGATCAGATCTTCAATATCCGAATGCGCCATATTTAAAAGGGTAATTTCATGCCAGGCGGCAGGTTCAGCCCCGCTGTCATCTGGCTCATCTGCTGGTTGGCGAGCGTATCCACCTTGTTCGACGCATCGTTAAACGCCGCGATGATTAAATCTTCGAGCATTTCTTTCTCGGAAGGCGCAAGCAGGCTTTCGTCAATGCTGATTTTTTTTAGAGCTTTTTTGCCGCTGATCACCAGCTTTACCGCACCGCCGCCGGAGCTGCCTTCGCTTTCAGATTCCTCAAGCTTCGCCTGCATGGTCGCCATCTTTGACTGCATTTCCGCCGCCTGTTTCATCATTTTCTGTATGTTCATGGTCTATCCTTTCACTCCTACGATTTTTGCTCCCGGAAACTGATCGAGCACACTGGCCACGATCGGCTGCTTCGCGGCCTGTTCTTTCAATGCTTCCTTATGTGCCTGCTCCTGTGTGTAGAGGGTCGGCTCACCCGGTTCCTGGCTAAGGAGGACCTGCCATTCCTGCCCCGTCCACACCTTCAGGAAATCCGCTACCTTCACGGTAAAATCACGCGCCGGCAGTGGCGTCATGTTGACCACCAGCTTGCCCGGCGCAAACGATACGAGCTGCGCCTGTTCCTTAAGCGCCATATGAAGCAGCGCTTCGCGTTTCTGGCCGAACAATTCGACCAACTCATGGAAACTGCCAACCGATACCACCGGTGTGACGACGGCCGGCTGCGGAGGCGCTGTCGGTGGAAGCGCCATGGCCTGCGGGGAATTCCCCGCCGTTTTCATCAGCTCGGCGGGCGTCGGCATATCGGCCACGTGGGCAATGCGGATGAGAAGCATCTCAAGCGCGGCAATGCCCGACGGCGCCATGCGTATCTCCGACAAGCCTTTGAGCAGCATCTGCCATAGCCGTGCCAGCACCGGCATGGAAAGCCTAGCGGCAAAATCCTTCGCCTGCGTCCGCTCGTGCTCCGACAGGCTGATATCGCTCGCCGCTTCGTGATTGATTTTTATGCGCGTGACAAGGTGCACGATCTCCATCAGCTCCTGCGTGATCATCATCGGATCCGTACCGCCCGCGTAAATACCCCGAAGCTGCGCCAGCGCCGCCACCGGATCGCCGGAGAGCATGGTCTGCAGCAGCGCAAACATCGCCGTATTGTCCGACGCGCCGAGCATCGCCCGCACGTCGGATTCGGTCACCGGATCAGCGCGGGCAATCGCCTGGTCGAGCAGCGAGAGCGCATCCCGCACCGAACCTTCCGCAGCGGTCGCAATCAATGTGAGCGCGCCATCAGCCGCTTCCACTTGCTCCTTCGCACAAATATTTTTCAAATGCTGCGCGAGCATTTCAGTCGATAGTCGCTTCAGATCAAAACGCTGGCAACGCGAGAGGATAGTAACGGGAATTTTCTTGAGCTCGGTGGTCGCGAAAATGAATTTCACATGCGGCGGCGGCTCTTCCAGCGTTTTCAGCAGCGCGTTGAACGCGCTGGTGGAAAGCATGTGCACCTCGTCGATGATGTAGATTTTGTAGCGCGCCGCCGATGGCATGTAGCGCACGGTTTCAATCAAATCTCGGATATCACCAACCCCGGTGTGGGACGCCGCATCCATTTCCAGCACATCCACATTGCGGTCGTCCGCAATGCCAACACACTGGCTGCACACGCCGCACGGAGTGATGGTCGGCCCCTGCTCGCAATTAAGCGCCCTTGCAATAATCCGCGCCGTGGTGGTTTTTCCGATGCCGCGAATACCGGTGAGCAGGAACGCATGCGCCACCCGGTTCTGGGCAATGGCATTCGAGAGCGTCCGCACAAGCACCTCCTGCCCGATCAGGTCATCGAAACTGGTCGGGCGGTATTTGCGGGCTAAAACTCTGTATTCCATAGCTTCCTTATCCATCATTAAATTCGCTAGCATGCGTGAAATGCGTAGGAATTTTTATGTGCACCGCGCAGCGTAGCAGCGCTACGTGAGCAGCGAAAGCTTAAAAATCCCAAGCGAGTTCGCCATGCTAGTAGAATTTTGGACTGGTGGTGACCCGGTTGGCTATTACCTCGGCTGCTTCCTCTCGGATCTGACCGGGTGGGCAACAGTCGCCGCCCACCACCAGCCTCGGCGGATTATGGTAGAAAGCACCACCGGCTGCAAGCGGAAAAGCAACGCCTTAAAACAGGCTCTGCAACAGTTGCAGGCTCAGGTGGAAGGCCTGAGTAATCAGGTCGATCATCACCCCGCCGGTCAGTACCACCAACCCAACGGCGGCCAGCACAAACAGGCCATCACGCTCCAGCATGGCAAGCGCCAAGATGGAAATGCCAAAACTCGGCAGGAAGTTCCCCGCCGGGATCGGTAGTGCCAGCATCCCCGCCAGCATTACGATGATAAGCGCAATCAGCCGCTCGATATAGGCATGGGTAAGAAAGGATAAACGCGGACGAAGAAATTTCTCAATCCAGCGCAATGCCGGGATAGATTGAGCCAGCGCACCGCGCACCACACGTGGTGAAATTTCTTTGCTGCGAATGCTTGCCGGCAGCCAGATGCTATGCCTGCCAACCGCCATTTGCAGGCTGATGAACATGATCGGCACCGCCATCAGGGTTGAAAATCCGGGGACAACCCCAGCAACCACCGCCGAGAGCGAAAACACCAGAATGGCGATCGCCTGTGCGCGGTTTCCCATTTTACCGAGAAACTCTTCCACCGTCACCGTGCCGTCTTCCACGCACTCATCGACGATTTCCGAAATGATTTTGCTGGTTTTCTTAAGTTTTTCGTCGGCCATGCGCGTGGCGTACCATAAAAATTCCCTACAATCCAGCACCATATCTCACTTATAGGGACTGCGCGCCCCTTGCAGCCCCCGCCATATGCAACAACATGCGCGATTGAGCCTGGCTCAAGGGAAGGCGCTGGATACTACCAGCATCCCCTTTATGCGCTTTGTGGAGCGTCGTGTTCTCATCAATCACCAGAAGGTCGCCGGGTTGCAGATTTTTTGTGGCACTATGGCGCATCACGGCATCTGCTAAAGCTTGTGACCCCGCTTCATCGCCAATTAATTCAAATTCTGTTAAGAGCGCTTTAGATGCGGCTACGCGGGCGCGTACAGGGGTAAGCGAACCAAGTATCTCTTCAACAGTATGGACTACGCCTGTGGCACTATATCCATAGTAAGCCTTCGCCGATAAAGATTGGCGCTGTTCAGCGGTCAGGCTTGAGAGCGCTTGTTTTAATTTGGTGATTTCAATCACTGCATTTTCACCATTATACGGGCACGCAAAAATAACATGGTCAGCACACGGCACGGTCGGACCAGGCAACAAATCCTTATCCGCCGTCGCCATGTCACGATGCAAAAAGCCGCCCTCGAATGGCGCGTCTTTTTTATGTGACTGCCTGATCAGGTTACCCGTGTAGATGCTTTGTGCATGGCATAATTCGTAGATTGCCTGCCCCAGATAATAGCTGTACGTATCCTCAGGTTTTGGATCTTCCATATTTTCCAATCCGGTGCGTTCCGGGCAATTGCGGATCAGCAAGGCAATGTCGGACTGGCCAGAAAACGTCTTACGCAATTCTGCGATTGATTCCGCCGGAAACACCCCTGTCCCCTCGGGATTACCACGAATCAAATCAACGAGATCGATCATTGCCCTGCCGCTGATTGCCATATCGGCGGAGCGCAAGTCGTCGAACCTTTGGTCAAGAAATGCCTGAAGCTGCTGCTTGCCAGCCTCAACCAGACAGAATTCAGAAATGATTTTTTCCTGTAAATCGGCCATAAACCTGTCGGCTTGGTGATTCCCCTATTCTATAAACCATAGATTAACAATTTATGCACTATGACTAGCAACGATTTTAAACTTCTGCTAATTTCCACCTATGATCCGCCGCGCACGCACTCCTGACGACGATAGCGACCAGCCGCGCAACCCGCTGCATGTGCTGGCGGGGAGCCTCATGGTGATGGCCTGCGTTTACCTGGCGCTCAGCCTCATGACCTACCACCCCGCCGACCCGTCGTTCAACCGTGCCGCCAGCGGAACGGTTTCCAATGCCGGCGGCAAGCTCGGCGCTTATACCGCCGACCTGCTGCTGCAAGTGATGGGGCTGGTGGCAAGCCTGCTGGTGCTGGTGCCGATGGCCTGGGGCGTGAAACTGTTTCGCGGTCAAAAAATTTATTACATGTGGATGCGGGTGAGTCTGCTGCTCGGCACCATCGTCATCGCCACCGCGCTCGTCGCCCGCATTGAACCGCCGCTGTCATGGCCGATCGCCAGCGGCTTCGGCGGCACGATGGGCAGCCTGCTCTACGAAGTGTTTTATGATCTGTTCAAACATACACTGTTCACGCTGACGCTTGCCTGCCTCGGCATCGTCACTGTGTCGCTTGCCTTTGGCGTGAGCCTTGCGGAGTGGCGCGTGGTGCTTGCAAGCGTCCGGCAGGCAGGACATTTCGCAGCATCGCTGTTGGCGCGCATCATGCCCAAGCGCCCGTCCGAGCTGGATGAGGTGGAATTCGAGGAAGAAGAGCCGCGTTCGCTGCTTTCCCGACTGATGTTCTGGCGCCGTAGCGAGTATGAGGAAGAGGAGGAGGAAGAGGACGAAGAAGAAGATGAGCCGCGTGCGCCACGTGTCCGCAAAAAAGGGCCGTCGCTCGATAGCGAAAAACCCGCCAAGTCCTCGCCAAAAATCCAGTCAAGCCTCGCGCTTCCGCAAGGGGATTACGAGCTGCCATCGGTGAAGCTGCTGACCGCCGCACCGAAAAGCCGTAAGGCCAATTTGAGCGAGACGGCGCTGACACAAAACGCCAAACTGCTGGAAACCGTGCTGCAGGATTTCGGCGTCAACGGCGAGATCACCGAAATTCGCCCCGGGCCGGTCGTCACGCTCTATGAGCTGGAACCCGCCGCCGGAACCAAATCCTCTCGCGTCGTCGGCCTTGCCGATGACATCGCGCGCTCGATGAGCGCAGTATCGGCGCGTATCGCCGTCATCCCGGGTCGGAACGCCATCGGCATCGAACTGCCCAACACCAACCGCGAAACGGTATATTTCCGCGAGATGCTGGAGTCCGACACGTTTGAGGAAAACGAAGCCAAGCTCCCGCTGGCGCTCGGCAAGGATATTGGCGGTCAGCCGATTATCGTTGACCTCTCGAAAATGCCTCACTTGCTGGTGGCCGGCACCACCGGCTCGGGTAAATCGGTTGCCATCAACACGATGATCTGCTCGCTGGTGTATAAGCTCACACCGGAAGAATGCAAATTCATCATGATCGATCCGAAGATGCTCGAACTGTCGGTCTATGACGGCATCCCGCATTTGCTGACCTCGGTGGTCACCGAACCAGGCAAGGCCGTGGTCGCACTCAAATGGACGGTGAAGGAAATGGAAAACCGTTACCGACTGATGAGCAATCTCGGCGTGCGGAATATCGAAGGCTACAACAAGAAAATCCGCGAGGCCAAGGCCAAGGGCAGCGAGCTCACCCGCACCGTGCAAACCGGGTTCGATCCCGATACCGGCGAGGCGATCATCGAAGAGGTGCCGCTGGAGATGAACGAGCTGCCGTTTATCGTGGTGGTGGTCGATGAGATGGCAGATTTGATGATCGTCGCCGGAAAAGAAATCGAAGGCTCGATCCAGCGCCTGGCGCAGATGGCGCGTGCAGCGGGTATCCATATCATCATGGCAACCCAGCGCCCGTCGGTGGATGTGATTACCGGCGTCATCAAAGCTAACTTCCCGACACGGATTTCGTTCCAAGTCACGAGCCGCATTGACTCGCGAACTATCCTTGGCGAACAGGGCGCGGAGCAGCTCTTAGGCCAAGGTGACATGCTCTATATGGCTGGTGGCGGACGCATCACCCGCGTGCACGGGCCGTTCATTTCCGACAAGGAAGTGGAACATGTGGTGAAGCATTTGAAAGCACAGGGCGAACCGACCTATATCGAAGACGTCACCCGCGATGAGGCCGAAGAGGCGGCATTCGGCGAAGATGTGGAAAAAGACACTATGTACGACCAGGCCGTGGCCATCGTCGTGCGCGACAAGAAAGCATCCACCTCCTATGTCCAGCGCTGCCTGAAAATCGGCTATAATCGCGCCGCCAGCATCATCGAAATGATGGAGCGCGAAGGCATCGTCGGCCCCGCCAACCATGTCGGCAAACGCGAAGTGCTGGTGGAAGATGTATAGGCTCCTCGCCGTTTTGCTCTTGTGGTGCAGCCCTGCTTACGCGGACAATGTTTTCCTGCCCGCCGAAAAGGTCGCCAGCAGCAAATACACCACCCAGCGCATTGAGCGTTATCTTTCCGGCATCACCACCATCGTTTCCGATTTTACGCAGGTAGCACCCGACGGTTCACTCGCCAATGGCAAATTTTATATGCAGCGCCCCGGCAAGATGCGCTGGCAATATAACCCGCCAACACCGGTGCTGATGGTCTCCTCCGGCACCGAGCTGGTGTATTATGATTACGAGCTTGAGCAGGTATCGCACATCCCGCTCGATGGCTCGCTCATCAGCTTCCTCGGCCGCGACAAGATCACGTTCGGCGGCAATGTCGGCATCACCCAGTTTGAGAACGAGGCAAACGCCATCCGCATTGAGGTGGCACAAACCGCCAAGCCAAGCGAAGGCAGGCTGATGCTCGAATTTTCCGATAAGCCACTGACCCTACGCAACATGGTCGTGACCGACGCCACCGGGCAGGTGACGACCGTCGCGCTACAAAACGCACAATTCGGCGTGAAGATCGACCCAGAACTCTTCGTGTTCACCGACCCGCGCAAAAAACGCCGCTAGGCCATTGCTCTTAGGATTTTTTCCGTTTCTTTTTCTGTGTGGCATGCTGCGCCGCGTAGGCCGCCGCAATCGACGACACCATATCGCCGAACCGTTCTTTCAGCTCCGCGCAGCGGGTGCGGTTGTGCAGTTCCACCCCTTTGCGCTCGCTCGCAATCAGCCCCGCCTCGCGCAATACTTTGAAATGCTGCGACAGCGTCGATTTGGCGAGCGGCACTTCTTTCACATGCTGGAACGTCGAACAGTTCTGGGCGCATTCGGCGCCCGCCAGCTGCATGAAAATTTTGACGCGCACCGGATCGGCCAGCGCATATAAAATGCCCTCAACCGTAATATCTTCTTTTTTCGGGTGGGTTAATGGCCTCATGGAACCATCATAAACCCACTTGACAATGAATTCAATAGTTCTATTTTACTGAACTAATGTATTAACACCCCCAACCCGGAGACACTATGACCCTATCTATGTACCAAGCATCCATCCCCACCTTCATCCACGGCCTTGGCAACCTCTCGGCCATTCTCGCCAAAGCCGCCGCCTATGGCGAGGCAAGAAAGATCGACCCGTCAGTGCTGATCGGCGCCCGCCTTTACCCTGATATGTTCCCGCTTTCCAAGCAGGTACAGATCACCAGCGACGTCATCAAGGGTGGCGCCGCCCGCCTCGCCGGCGTCGAAGTTCCCAGCTTTGCTGATAACGAGAGCACCTTCGCCGAATTACAGGAGCGCATTGCGAAAACCATCGCATTCCTGGGCACCATCAGTGCCCAGCAAATTGACGGCAGCGAAGCAAAGGAAATCTCGCTCAAGGTCGGCTCCAACCAGTTGAGCTTCACCGGGCAGGATTACCTGTTGAAATTCGTCATCCCGAACTTCTACTTCCATATCTCGATCACCTACGCCATCCTGCGCCATAACGGGCTGGATATCGGGAAAATGGATTTCTTAGGCAACATTCAGTAACATCCATCATTCAGGAGCATTCACATGAAACTCGATCACAAAACTATCCTGGTCAGCGGCGCCAACCGCGGCATCGGCAAAGCCATCGTCGAATCCCTGCTGAAACAGCCGGTGAAAAAAGTCTACGCCGCGGCACGCAATGTCGCCGACCTCCCGGATTTCGGCGATGCACGCGTTGTGCCACTCGCGCTCGATATCACCAACCGCGCCCAGATTGAGGCGGCAACCAAGCTGGCGGCAGATATCGATGTGCTCATCAATAACGCCGGCGTCCTGTCATTCGCCGGGGTGGTGGAAGGCGAAGAAGACGCCCTCGCCCGCGATATGGAAGTCAATTATTTCGGCACGCTCAGCATGGTGCGTGCCTTCGTGCCGGTGATTGCGAAACAAGGTGGCGGCGCCATCGCCAATGTCAGCTCGGTGGTTGGTCTGGCATCCATGGCGGGTATCGGCGGCTATTCGGCCTCCAAGGCCGCATTGTTTTCGGCAACACAAGCTATGCGCGCCGAACTGAAAGCCAAGAATATCAGCGTTCACGGTATCTTCCCGGGGCCAATCGACACCGACATGGCGCGCGGCTTTGAAATCGATAAAACCAGCCCAAGCATTACCGCCGGCAACATTCTTGCCGGGTTGATTGCCGGAATCGAGGATATTTTCCCCGACCCGATGTCAGCACAAGTCGGCGAAATGTGGACAAAAGACCCGAAAGCACTGGAACGCCAATTCGCTGAAATGTAGTCTGGAAGCTGTTTCTATAACCGTCATCAAATCTTCATGAGGCGCCCAGCGCTTTAATGTTGAGAATGATTCTTATTTGCGCTAGTCTTGCGGAATGAGCAAAGATAAAAGTGAAGAAAAAGAAACACCGAAGGAACGCCGTGAGCCGGTACAGCTGCTTGCGGTCGAACCTGAAAAGCGGAGTTTCTGGCAAAGGCTGAACCACTCGTTGCTGTATGGCGCGCGCCAGACATTTTTCTGCTTCGCCACCGACGCCGTCGAACCATTCATCAATAAATGGTTTCAGAATAAGGTCGGGGACAAGAAGCACGGCGTAGTCACAAATACACAAACCGTCGTGGGTGAAGTCGCGGGTGATTTTGCTGCATTTGGCGTGTATGTCGGCCTCAAGACGTTTTTTGCCACACCGGTCAACATGGTGATCAGCTCGGTAAAGGATATTGGCAGTCCTATTCTCACGAAGATGGGGCGCAATTCTGTTACACAATGGGCTAAAGAACACGACGTGTCGGAAGACGATCCGCGCTATAAGAAACGCGTCGAGGATTATAAAACCTTCCAGGCAGAAAACGCTGTAGACTCCGCTATCATCGCCACCAGCGCCACCGCCCTGAACCTGCTGGCGCAGCGCCAGCTGCTCAAAAACGAGCAAAGTTACATGACCATGTTCAAAGGCAAGCTCATGGGGGCAGGACTGACGCTGGTTGCCATGTTTGCATCCAGTGTGTTCTTCCCCAAGCAAACAAGGCGTGTCGAAGACAAGATTGAAGAAACGCTGGTCAACCCCGGCATGAAAATATTCAAAGGCCTGATCGGCGTAAAGGATGAACCCGAATCCGTTATCACTAAAACTGAAGCAGGCAAGCACCCCTTGGACGGCAGCATTCCTTTGTCGCCTGAAAAACGCGAAGGCCTGCTGATCATGGTTGCCGACCATGCAAAGAAGATCGACTTTAGCGATGCGTCGCAGCGTGCAGCCCTGATCGCCAAGCAGAAATCGGTATATGAAGCATTTATCAAGGCGTTTGATCCGGAAGGCCCGCTGGTAGCCGCCATGATCCACGAACATTACGAAACGCTGCAAAAAGAACACCGCTTGCTGGCTGGCGAACCTGACCAGAATGCACGCGACCACGAGGCATCGACCATGAGCATACAGGCATCAATGGCACATAAGCGCCGCGACATGCAGCACTTCATCGCCCTTCTTGATGACCCGGCGTTCCTTGACGATGTAAAAAAAGTTCTAGCCTCCGGCACTTTGCCTGAGCGGAAGAATTCGACCATCACGCAGGCGCAACGGGATTACATGAGTGAATCGTTGATGAAAAAAAAACCGGCCGGAAGCGATCCATCCGTTGCGATTCTCGATGTGGCGGAGAGTCAGGAACTGGACTACAAGGCGCTCGCCCATGCACTGGAACCGGGTGGGCGTGCGGCACACACGCTGGCGTCAGAGCTTAAAAAACACCTGCCGGATTATGACCCGGTCGATATTGACGGCATCGCCAAGGATTATATGGGCTATTACCAAAAAGAAGCCCTCACTATGGCAGCGGAATTCAAGCCTGGCAGCGCAACCGTGCAGCAGGCCACAGAGCGCGCCGCCAGCCTGCGAAACAAGTACCCGGCGCCGGCACAGGAAATGTCCTATACGCTGGCTGGATAATTATTTTCTCGTATTGTCATTGAAACTTCATTTAACTTTCCCATATCCTGTGGTAGGATGATCTTACAAACGCAAAATTAGGTGGAAATGGTCATGAATTCATCGGAAAACCTTGACGAAACAAACGGCTCCACCGACCTCCGCGAATTAACGCTCGCCTACCTCAAGCCGGTCACGACCAGCCAGGGCAAGGGCTATGCCGTCTGCACCGCCTCCGGCGAGCAGCTTGCCGTGTTCAGCACGCGCGACGCGGCATTTTTTGCCGCCAAGCAGCACGAACTCGAACCCATGCTGCTGCACTAATTATCACTGATTCTGGATCATCCGCAGCAGCATCACCAGTATGTTCATGCCGATGATGAGCTTGAGCAGCCATAACCAGCTCGCGAAGCGGTTATAAGGCCGATCGAGCTGGCGGTAGATCAGTTTGCGGTCATCCATATGTTCGACGAGCTGCAAACCGTTTGCCTGCTTGATAATGCGGTTGGCGATGCCGAATTTGCGGCGCGGAATGTTTGTTTTCACCCATTGCACTTCAACCACATGGATGTCATCACCCCCCTCCGTCCGATAAGCATATGGCTTCACCACCTGCGCCAGGGAGGCATCGTTGCTATGGGCATACGGCACGACAATAATATCCTCGATCGCGAGCTGGCCGAAAATATTCCAGTGCCGATCCACCTGCCGCTGGATGGTCTCTGGCGGCGCGTCCGGGTTCAACGACGTCAACAAGCGGCGCATATCTGCCGCACTCGTCACTCCGGTCAATTCCGGCATGTCGCCGTAAGGCAGCGGCAGCGCCCCATGCTGGGTGAGCGCATTTTCCTGCGCTTGTGTCAGCGCCAACTTCATGATCCAGACGCTCATGCGGCATACCGCGTCGGATCGGCAATTCCTGCCTCGGCAAATCCTTTTCTGCGAAGCGAACAGGCATCGCATCGGCCACAGGCAGCGCCATCCCGCGCGGGATCATAACAGCTGGTGGTCAGGGCATAGTCGACCCCAAGCGTGGCGCCCTGACGGATGATTTCCGCTTTGGTAAGATTGATAAGCGGCGTGTGGACGGTGAGTTTCACCCCTTCAACGCCCGTCCGCGTGGCAAGGTTGGCCATGTGCTCGAAAGCAGCGATGAATTCCGGGCGACAATCGGGGTAGCCGCTGTAATCGACCGCATTCACCCCGATGAAAATATCCGAGCTGCCAAGCACCTCCGCCCAGGCAAGCGCGTAGGAAAGAAAAATCGTGTTGCGCGCCGGAACATAGGTGACGGGAATATCTGCGTTCATCTCGCTGGCGCTGCGGTCTTTGGGCACCGCCATGTCGGAGGTGAGTGCCGAGCCGCCAAACGCGGCAAGGTCAATCGTCACCACCCGGTGCTCGCGCACGCCCATCTCTTTTGCGATGCGTTTCGCCGACTCGATTTCATGCACATGTTTCTGCCCATAGGCAAACGACATGGCATAGATGTCGTAACCTTCCGCTCTGGCCATGGTAAGCACCGTGGCGGAATCCAGCCCACCGGAAAGGAGAAGTACTGCCCGCTTGTTCATTCTATCCCCAATATTTTATGCAATTGCAACGATAGGCGGTAGCCATGCTGTTGTGCAAGCATTCTGGCACGAGCGACATTGGCGGCATTCTGTGTGCCGTCGGCCTCGTCCATCGGCTGGACATAAATGGGGGTCGTCCCCTGCCCAACCTGCGGCACGTCGTGGTAATCTGGGTGGCGCGCCGAAATAATAAACTTGAACGCGCCGATCATCGGCAGTAAATCCGGGCGGATCGGGAAATAACCCTGCCCAGTGTTTTTCGGCGAGCACACAATCTCGACCCCCTCCGGCAACGAACGAAATAAGGTGCCGTTGGTTTCAATCTGCACCGCGAAGCCTTTCGCAAGCAGTGATTCGCACAGCGGCGCGATATTCTGGCGCAGCGGCTCACCGCCGGTAATCACCACCAGCCGGATGCTCCTGGCGGCCAGTTCTACCACCCGTGCCACGACGTCATTCAGCTTCATACTGTTGAAACTTTCAAATTCCGTGTCGCAGAAGTCACAAGCCAGGTTGCAACCGCCCAACCGCACAAATACCGCCGGCACCCCGGCGTTGGGCCCCTCGCCCTGCAAAGTCGGGAAAACTGACTGGATATCCAGCACACGGCCACCGTCCATCACCGGTTTGCGTATGGGATTGGTGCCCTTCATGGCTGGCTACAGCGAAACACCGGACGCTGCGCCAACACTGCGAACTGCGGAAAGCGCACGTTGTATGCCCATTTCCAGGCGCGTCGGCTCACCCGGATCATGCGTTGGGTTGCCCGCAGCTTCACGGGTCATCGTGGCATCGCCCCTAAGAGCCGTCGGAAGCAACGAGTGTGTGCTAATATCGTCGGTAGTGAGGATGAGAATGCCCTGCGCTCCGAGTTTGGGGTCAACATCCAGCCGCGCACGGGCAATGCGGAAAGCATTGGCCACCTCCACCGGATCCTTCAGCCCTTCCGCCTGCGACGCATCATTGCAATTGCCGATAATGACCACATCGGCATCTTCAATCATATTTTCGTAATGATGGTCAGGATTGGGCGCAATATCGCTTGGCATCACCGACACGATTGACACTTTTCCATGCTCCTCAAGCAAGCGAAGCTGCTCGATAAATTTTGCATCGCGTTTTTTTTCAATGACCAGAACTCGTGGCGGCGGATCGGCTTCCACTGGGGGAGTTACTGCTACCCACTTTTTACCCATCGTCTTGCTCCTTGTTCCAGCTGCCTGTGGTTCATGGTAGCATGGCTTTGATTAAGATTCAATAACCAGCAAGAAAATAGTGAGTTTACAGGCAGTTTTGCTTGGTTTATAGTGCCAACTTCAAAGGAATAACGATGAAAAAGCCCAACAAAGACTGGAATGATAAAGCTCTCGGCACCAAGCTGGTGCATGGCGGACGACTGATGAGCGAATGGGGCGAGACCTCCGAAGCGCTGTTCATGAACTCCAGCTACAGCTATGAAACGGCGGAAATCGGCGAGGCGCGCTTTAATGGCACCGCCCCCGGCTTCAGATACGGGCGCTATTCGCATCCCAACCTCTCCATGGTCGAAGAGCGCCTTGCTCTCCTCGAAGGGGCGGAAGGCTGCGTCGTCACCGCCTCGGGCATGGCCGCGCTGTTCGCCATTTTCATGAGCAGCCTGAAAGCCGGCGACCATGTGGTGGCAAGCCGCGTGTTGTTTTCTTCGTGCCACTACATCATCACACAGGTACTGCCGCGTTTTGGCATCACCTACTCCTTGGTTGGGTGCGGCGACAGCGAGGGCTGGAAAAATGCCATCACCGCGACAACTAAATGCGTGTTTATTGAAACCCCGGCCAATCCGACGCTCGAGCTGGTCGATATCGGCTTCGTCGCCGGGCTGTGCAAGCGATCTGGCGCACAGCTCATCATCGACAATGTGTTCGCCACGCCGCTGGTGCAGAAACCGCTGGAGCTGGGCGCGGATGTGGTCATGTATTCCACGACCAAGCACATGGACGGCCAGGGGCGTACGCTTGGCGGCGCTATTGTATCGAACGACAGGAAATGGCTGGATGAAGTGCTTGCGCCCTTCTGCCGCCATACTGGACCGCATATGAGTCCGTTCAACGCCTGGCTGCTGCTGAAAAGCCTGGAAACATTCGAGCTGCGAATGCAGCGGCATCTAGCCAATACGCAGGCACTTGCCGAATTCCTGAACACTCACCCGAAGGTCGAGAAACTTTATTACCCCGGTCTGCCGAGCCATCCGCAGCATACCATCGCCAAAAAGCAGATGAGCCATGGCGGAGCAATGCTCGCGTTCGAGATCAAGGGCGGCAAAAAAACGGCGTTTGATTTCATGAACAAGCTCACGGTTTTCGATATCTCGAACAATCTCGGCAACGCCAAATCGCTAGCCACCCATCCGGCCTCCACCACCCATGCGAGTATCGGGGAAGCGGAACGGAAGGCCATCGGTATCGGCGACACCCTCGTGCGTCTGTCGCCGGGCATTGAGGATACGGCGGATTTACTGGCGGATATCAAGGCAGCGCTTAGTTAGCCTCAATACATTTTTTGATGGTCGGCAGCGCTTTTAGCAGAAACTGGCGCTGCCATGCAATCGCAGTTGTTTCCTGCATATGAGCACCATCCGATGTTTCCATGTTATCAACGACGGCGTTGACGCTTTTCACCCCGAGGCGCTTGGCGAGCAGTGTTGCAAATTCGGGATTATATTCCGGCGAAGGAATGCCGGTCAGAATAATACATTCACGCGGTGTAGGGAGAGCGGTTAAAAACTCCTCGGCGACTTTTGCAGTGGCCTCTACGTTTGCCTCTGACACCGGGTCGGTATTAAGCGTGAATGGCTTGTGCTGGTCGGGTGGAAGCAAATTCCACCGCCCGGTCTCATATTCACGATAGAGTGTCGGCACCTGCCGCTTGCATGCTACGGAGACGAATTTACAGAGGACGGGAGCCATAGCCAGCCCATCACGCTTGGCACTATATTCCAGCCACGACATAAAGGATCCATCCAGAATACCCCTGGCTGGCCCCCTCGGTTCATGAATAAAAAACGGATCGGCGTTGATAATGACGACTTTGGGGTGCAGCCTGTAGCGCTTAATCAGCGCGAGGGGAAACTCACTTGTTTGCTGGAAACCAAACCCCAGAAGGAAATGTTTGATGCCGTGCTTACTAAGGATTTCCGACCCCTCCCTGGGAGCAAAGGCAAACATCACGCGGCTGCTGCCCATGATGAGCAGATCGGCGGCCTTCATGTTTTCAATTGCCCGTGCCTCATATCCATAATACATCGCACCATGCTCGTAATCGGTAAATTCAGTGCTGTTGCAGTAAAATACAAAGGCGTTTTCCGGCCGGTCGTTCTGGTTGCATTTCATTGCCCGCACCGTCATGGACGTCATGAGTCCGGCATACGCACACACCACCGCGCTCACTAAACCAACGATCATGAAACATGAGTATGTGTGTCGCATGTCAAAATTTGAAATAAAGGAATTGCGTGTTACCACCCGAAACAATCAGGCCAATGGAAAAACCAAGCGCGGCGCCCACAGCGATTGCCCAGCGCCAATTAACCGCAAAATGCAGGCGAGCGCCTCCGGCAAATAACTGTTGCGTGTTGGGCAGGAACCAGGCCATCGCAAGCAAGGCGGGTACCCACAAAAGCACGGGAGGCCCCATGTGATTAAGGGGCTGGTCTAGATAATCGGTTTGCGTGACTTCTTTTTCGTATTCAGATTACA
>CAZFKP010000025.1:0-28004 GCA_964518725.1 uncultured Rickettsiales bacterium
TGGATTGGCCAGGGCGTGGCGCATCTCGTCGCGTAATTCCTGAAACAGGGCGTGCAATTCCTGCTGCTGCTGTGCGAGCCTTGCCCGTTCTTCGGTTGCCTCCCCATATTTTTTATTGAGCGCATGAAACAACCCGTCGACTACAAGCTCTGCATGCTCCATCGCTTCCATATCCCCATCACGTATCACCGGCATCCTATCGCTATGTACCAATTTCGAGAGCGTCATCCTTAAATTACCCGCCAGTGTCATGAAATTATGGACTCCATGGGTGGCAATCGAATCATCGCTTGTTTCCTGGGCAAATAATGCTTGCTTGAAATCCTCGCAACCCACTACCCGGTGTCTCAGGATTTTTTCCATGGTCTCACGTGGCGAACGTCGCCCATTAAGGATCGGGCTGGCATGCTCAAGTTCGCGCTCTCTTTTTGCCTCGACCACAAACATATCGGAGGCGATGTACCATTCCTGCTTCTTCGCATCGTAAAGGGAGGGGGCTTTTTTAAGCGCCTCCACCATGTGCGCGACAACTCTCTCTTTTTGCTCGCTTGCAATCTGCATGTGGGGACCAAGAAAATCGATCAGCCATGCTTCCATGCCCTGCGGCAGGCGATGGCGGTTATTCTGGATCACGGAAATACCGTCCGTGCTGAAATGCGCTTCCTCCAGCACATGCTCAAGATATTCAATGCTCGTATAGCGAATCGGGATTTGCACCAGCGCCTCAAGCCGCGTGGCACCAGTCACCTCCTGCATGGCATTCACGAACGCCTTTTCAATTTCGGGGTGAAGCTGCGACGGGAAACTCAGGACAATCCGCCCCCTGCCCGTTAGAACCGTGTTCATGCCACCGATCGCATGTGAAAAATCCCAGTCGCTTTTCAGCCATTGCAGGGCAAGGTTGGAAAATACAACGTTGAACTTATGCGGAAAATGCTTTTCACCAATATCGGCGGCATTAACCTCCATCACCGTAAGGCCGCGCCCGCGCGCCTCGGCAATCAAACTGCTATCAATATCAACGCCGATAACATTGGGCTTGGCTTCATGATCGGCGATCATTTTGGTCACGCGCCCATCGCCGCAGCCGACATCGAGAATGTGCATATCTGGCCTTAGTTTGAGCAAATCGATCATACGTGTTTCGAGCGCCGTTTTTTCTCCGGCAGACTCCCGATAACCATCGCCAATAATATCAACTTCACCCGCCATAACACCCGACCAGAAATTTAATTAACTATTATTAACTGGCGGCGAGGCAACATGCAAGCCCGCAAAAATCTTCCAGGGCTCGCGCTTTCTAAGCTAGCACTATCGGGCTTTTTCTGCCTTCTGTATGGTTGCGAGGGCTAATTGCATGGAGGTTATTACCTACAAAATCCAGCATCGCCAGCTGCGCTTGTGGCGAATAGCACAGCACCGTAGTCTGTTGGCGCCGCCCCCCTGCTGGAATTTCTTCGGGGCTCTTTACATACGTAAACGCCATACTCTTTCCGCCCAGCGAACGGTGCTTGTCATGAAGATCCATCAATTGCTCGCCGTTCAACATTAGGTTACGAAACACCATCCCCATCACTGGCGGCTTGCCCTGTTCCGGCTCTTCAAACGATGGGTGGATAGTCATCCTATCCTCAACGGCGACATGTCGATTACGCGCATGCAACTGTGGCAATATTTCCACCATTTTTGATAAAATACGGCTATTCTCAGGAGATTGCAGTTGGCTGCTGATACGCGCAAGTTTTTCACACTCAAGCTCCATGATGAATGGATCCCCGGACGTAATGAGTCTGATACCAAGCCCATCGGGCTGCGTAAGAAATTCCAAATGACGTTTGTGTGCTAACTGATGTTCGGCGCCTCGATGTGCATGAAACGGTTCCGCAAGATTTCTATAGGCTCCAGCAGTCTCATCCTGCAATCCACTGCTGTGTCGCCTAGAACGCAACGGATAATGACTAGCTGGTTGGGATTCGTCGCCCTGTATTTCAACGTCAACCGGCCAATGGGTTCCGACACGCAGCGCGCTCTGCATCAGGTCAGAAGCGAGGCCGCTGAGCGGCCCCTGGAAATTAACATTAAAACGCAAGATGGGGTTAGGTTGATTTTTCGAGCCCTCACGTATTGTCTTCGAAGTGATGGTAAAATCCGGTTTAAGCCCAGAGCAATCAGGCATAGTGCTTACAGATTGCTGCAATGCCTCTGTAATGTTTGCAGCAGCGCTAAAAAGAGCCTGTTCGTAGAGCCGCTGTATGTGGTGGGCGTCTTTTTTCATGCTCCATTCTATCATGGAGCACCCCCTCTATTTTATGAAGAATTTGTGACACTTAAAAGACGCCACATCCGGTGCCCTACCTGATTATTTGTGCAAAACCCCCTTGAAATCTGGGCGTTTCCTGCTACATGCTCCTGCCATGGCCGATTTGTTTACCAATAAGAATAGTTCAAAAACCACCTCCTATACCGCCGAGGATATCGAGGTATTGGAGGGGCTGGAGCCGGTACGTCGCCGCCCCGGCATGTATATTGGCGGCACGGACGAAACCGCCATGCACCATTTGGTGAACGAGGTGTTTGACAACGCGATGGACGAAGCCGTGGCCGGGTTTGCCAGCCGTATTGAATTCGAGGTAAAACCCGATAATGTCATCGTCATCCGCGATAATGGCCGAGGCATCCCCATCGACCCGCACCCAAAATTCCCAAAAAAATCGGCGCTCGAAGTCATCCTCACCATGCTGCATTCCGGCGGCAAATTCGGCGGCAAGGTGTATGACACGTCGGGCGGGTTGCACGGCGTCGGCATTTCCGTGGTGAACGCGCTTTCGGATTATCTGGAAGTGGAAGTGGTGCGCGACAGGCAGGTGTATCGCCAGTCTTTCAGCCGCGGCGAGCCCACCAGCAAACTCAGCAAAATGGGGGAAGACCCGCGCGGCAAAGGCACGACCGTCGCCTTCCGCCCCGACACGCAGATTTTCGGCAAAAACAAGTTCAAGCCCGAAAAGCTCTATAAGTTCGCCCGCTCGAAAGCTTATTTGTTCAAAGGCGTCGAGATACGCTGGAAGTGTGATCCTTCGCTCATTCCCGAAGAAAGCGATACCCCGCGTGAGGCCACCATCCATTTCCCGGACGGGCTCAAGGATTTCCTCGCGCAGCACATGGAAGGCCGCGCCACCATCACCAGCGAGCCGTTCTGCGGTGAGGCCGATCTACCGAACAAAATGGGGCGCATCGAATGGGCAGTGGAATGGCCCCACGACGAGGAAGCCTACGTCTCCACCTATTGCAACACCATCCACACCCCCGAAGGCGGCACCCACGAATCAGGCCTGAGAAGCGCCATCACCAAAGGCATCAAGGCTTACGGCGAACTCACCAACAACAAGAAAATCGCTAGCGCCCAGGGCGAAGACATGCTGGGCGGCGCAGCCATCATCCTGTCGCTGTTTATGCGCGAACCGCAATTCCAGGGGCAAACCAAAAACAAATTGGTGAATGTCGAAGCGGCGAAGCTGGTTGAAAACGCCATGCGCGATCATTTCGACCATTACCTTACCGGCCACCCCGACAATGCCGGAAAGCTCATCAATCATATCATCCTCCGCATGGAAGAGCGCCTGCGCCGCAAAGCCGATAAAGACGTGAGCCGCAAGGCAGTGACAACCAAGCTGCGCCTGCCCGGCAAGCTCGCCGATTGCTCGCGCTCTACCAACATCGGCACGGAACTGTTCATCGTCGAAGGCGATTCGGCGGGCGGCTCCGCCAAACAGGCGCGCCTGCGCGAAACGCAAGCGGTGCTCCCCTTGCGCGGAAAAATCCTGAACGTGGCCAGCGCCACGCTCGACAAAATCAAAGCCAACCAGGAACTCGCGGATTTGAAACTGGCGCTCGGCTGCGGCACCGGCAGCCATTACAGTGACGACAGTTTGCGTTACGAACGCATCATCATCATGACCGATGCCGACGTCGATGGCGCGCATATCGCCTCGCTGCTCATGACGTTTTTCTATCAGGAAATGCCGGGGCTGATCGCTGGCGGCCACTTATTCCTCGCCCGCCCGCCATTGTTCCGCATCACCATCTCAAACGTGACCTACTACGCGCAGGACGAAAAAGAAAAAGATGCCATCATCACCCAACACGCTAAATCAAACAGCAAGATTGAAATCGGACGCTTCAAGGGTCTGGGTGAAATGACCCCGGCGCAGCTCAAGGAAACGACGATGAACCCCGAGTCGCGCATTTTATTGCAGGTGATGATCGACGACGACGAAAAAGAACTGGTCGCCAAACGCGTGGACGAGCTGATGGGTCGCAAACCCGAACACCGCTTCACCTTCATTCAGGAGCAGACGCAGCTGCGCGGCAAACATATCATTGAAGAATTGGATGTTTAAAGGCTATTTCCGTGAGAATATTCACGAGTGGTATTAGGCAACTTTAATAAATCAGAATATGTAGGCGGCTTGACGGTAGGCGCTGGAAGATGATGCCTTGTATAATATCCGCCAGAAAAATCCGGAGCAAATGGCCCTAACGCGCTCCACTGGTTAACCCAACCTTGCGATTCTGGTAATGCTTGGTCACGAGCACACAAATTAAGGTGCTCCAGATACTGAGAACAACCTGCTGATGGCCTGAAATAATACTCCTGAAAGTCAGGAGGGTTTTCATTTTCACGCAAGGGATAATTATCAACTACATGCCTGCACCCACCGTGGCTCTTTATTAGCAACGCAAGCTCCTTCGACACACCAATAAAGAAATCTTCTTTAAAATCAGGAAAGACCTGTTGAATCGTGGGATCTACCAGCACCACACCCGCATCACTGGTTGCAACAGCGAGAAAACGGTGTGTGCTGCGAGACGCCCCTCCCTTCAAACTATATCCTGTGTTTAATTCTAAATAGTCAACATTCTTTTGGTAATACCCATAACTGATCACATTACAATAATCTGTGCAGCCTCCGTATGCCGGGGGATCTTTTGTATGGTCAGCTTTTGGATCATTCCGCCGCTTATCCCATAACTGCCGTGTAAGTGCACGTAGTTCTTCAAGAGTTACAGGCTGCGGCTCATAGTTAATTTGCAAATGCATCGTACAATCCCAAACATAATGACCGGTCTGATTTTACACGCAAATAATTAATAAA
Organism: uncultured Rickettsiales bacterium; assembly: GCA_964518725.1. Taxonomy (GTDB): domain Bacteria; phylum Pseudomonadota; class Alphaproteobacteria; order Rickettsiales; family SXRF01; genus JANRKF01. Next base: position 5,154 of record CAZFKP010000025.1, read on the forward strand.
AAATACCGCCTGATTAGCTGGATGTGTAATGTACCGCAATAAAAAACCCACGCTTTTGTTGTTCCCGATTAGGGGCAAAAGCGTGGGTTGAATTTCGTCAATCATTTGGTGTATTTCTCTGGATCATGCGGCTTTTTTCATTTCCTTTGCTTCTTCCTTCTTCGGCTTCCTATATCCGAAGAAATCATTCCAGGCGTTTAAAAACAGGCCTGAAATGAGCAACGCCACCATCACCCAGATGTACACCCAAGGCTCTTCGAGAAATTCCATTTCTCTCGCTCCTTCTAACCCATTCAATCCATGAACGGGCACCTTCGATACGCAGCAACGATGTGTCGCCGCGTTATCCCTTTTTTCACTGTACTTTCAAGCACAGCGTTTGTTTTGATCCATCAAAACAAAAAGGTATTCACTGCGGATTATAGCAGAGCCGCTCCCTTCGGGCAAATTGAAATTAACCGGTCATTAACCATATTGCCACTTGTAAAGCAGCAGGTTAGTCATCCCCGCTGCCTGCCCCGCCGCCAAGTCAGTCTCCTTGTCGCCGATCAGCCGGGAAGTGGCAAGGTCGATATTCCAGTCCTTCGCAGCCTGCACAATCATGCCCGGTTTTGGCTTGCGGCACGCGCATCCGGCGTCCGGCAGATGCGGACAAAAATAATATGCCGTGATCGGGCAACCTTCGCGCTCAAATTCTCCAAGCATCCACCCCATCAGCGCATGAAATTGCTCTTCCGTGTAAAGTCCACGCCCAATACCGGATTGATTCGTGATGATGATTATCTTTTCGCCCGCCGCATGCGCCGCACGACACAGATCAAATATCCCCGGCATGAAACGAATCTGCTCCGGCAAATACGCATAGCCGACATCGTCATTGATGACTCCATCACGGTCAAGGAATAATGCTTTGTTCATTGTCGCGCCACGATATGGTGCTTGCATGCCACCACGTTGTTGTTAGAATTTGTCATAATCCCGAACCCGCATTTTCACAACGCCAAACATGTCACACACCCATTTCCTCACCGAAAAAAGCAAACAACCCGCCACCCCGATCACGCTGGTCACCGCAAAGGATTATAGCGTCTGGCTGAAAAAACAACCGGCAGCGGTGCGCGCATGGCTTGCGGCAACAGAGTTTAAGGCGCAGGCCGGAAGCGTTGCCATCATTCCGGCAGCAGACGGCAACATCGCCCACGTGCTCGCCTGCGTCGAGGATCCGCTTACCCTGTGGAACATCGCCCACCTTCCCGGCGCACTACCAAAAGGCTCATATAAGATTGATAACAAACTCTCACCGAATCACGCAACCGACCTTGCGCTCGGCTGGGCGCTCGCCACCTATCAATTCAAGAAATACACCGCGTCGAAAAAGACATTTGCAACGCTGGTCGTGCCTGCCGGCACCAATCTTGATTATGTCAAGTCCTGTGCTGATGCTATTTTCTGGGCACGTGATATGATCAACACGCCGGCAGGCGACATGCACCCGGAAGCACTGGCCGAGGAAGCCGTCGCCTTCGCACAAAGCGCTGGCGGCAAAGTGCGTGTCATCAAAGGCGAACAACTGCTGAAACAAAATTACCCGATGATCTATACTGTCGGCAAAGCCGCCACGGTTCCGCCGCACCTGGTCGACATCCACTTCCCCAAAAAAGGCGCGCCAAAAATCACGCTGGTCGGCAAGGGCGTGTGTTTCGATTCCGGCGGGTTGGATATTAAAACCTCCGGTGGCATGAAGCTGATGAAAAAAGATATGGGCGGCGCAGCGAACGTGCTGGCGCTTGCTAAAATGATCGTCGATAGCAAGCTGCCGGTTGAGCTGCGCGTGTTGCTGCCGATTGTCGAAAATGCCATCGCCGGCAACGCCATGCGCCCGCTCGATATCGTGCCGACCCGCAAAGGCATCACCGTGGAAATCGGTAATACCGATGCGGAAGGCCGGCTGATCCTCTGTGACGCCCTCACCGAAGCCGACAGCGCAAAGCCTGACCTCATCATCGACTGTGCGACACTCACGGGTGCTGCACGCGTTGCACTCGGCACCGATATCCCTGCCTTCTTCACCCGCGACGATACACTTGCCGCATCGCTTGCCAAATCGAGCGCCACCACGTCTGATCCGTTATGGCGCCTGCCGCTATGGGACGGATACCGCAGCCAGCTCGACACGCCGAATGCCGATTTGTCCAACGATCCCGATAGCAGTTACGGGGGCGCAATAACTGCGGCCTTGTATTTAAGTGAGTTTGTGAGTAGAACCACCCCCTGGGTACATATTGACATGATGGCATGGAACCTCAAAACCCGCCCCGGCAGACCGATTGGCGGAGAAGTGATGGGAATACGCGCCGTCTATAGCATGATAAAGGATCGTTATGGTAAGTGAGAAAGTAGAAAAAATCGGTTCCAACCGCACCATCCGCGCACTGAGCTTTTGGCACGGCGTCACTTCCGGTGCGCTGAAAAAAATGCCGGTCGATTTGTCGGCACGCCAAACCGCCGTGCTGCTCAACGTCTATCTGATGCCCGGCGCGCACAGCATCAAAAGCATCGCCGATGAGCTGATGATTTCAAAGCCCGCCGTCTGCCGCGCCGTCGACGCGCTAGAAAAAGTAAAGCTGGTAAAACGCATCCGCGACCGCGGCGACAAGCGCAACGTGCTGCTGCAACGCACCGTCAAAGGCTCGGTGTATCTCAGCGAATTCGCCGATATCATTCTAAGCGCGAGCAAAGAAGCGGCTTAGTTATAGCGCTTGTAAAATAGCAGGCCACAGGCCGCATCGGTATAGGCGACATTATAAAGCGACGTCGCCGGATCGGCGGATGTCGTGCAGTCCGGCTGGAGCACACTCCCAGCCGGTCGACCAAGAACCCGCCCGGTACCCGGCATTGAATCATCCAACTTTCTATCAATACTTAGCGCGTCAACAGGGGGAACCACCGCCTGGTGCAAAGCGCCAGTGCTTTCACGTCTTGCCGCGTACGATATCAACTGGCCGGGATTAACAGGAAAATTATCAACGTCGCCCGCGCTGCTCCAGTAGTAGGTCAGGGAAAAGCCGCCGCCTCTTGGTGCTGCCGGGCAGGATACGCCAAGCACGCAATCCCTGCTGCCCGCAGGGCCGGAAACCCCGGTGTAATCACCCGGAATAAAGCGCGCCAATGCCAGCATGCGCCAGATAAGGAATGTTTCATAGTGGAAGGCAGGATCAGTAGAACCATCCGTTGAATTGCCAATGCGTCCGTCACCATTGCCATTTTGCGCAACATCCATGAAACTGGTGGCATTGGTGCAATCGCCGGGCAGACAATTATACTTCACGCGGAATGTAAAAATAGCAGTTTCAAATCCCTCTATCGTGCTGCTAACTTTCCGTAGCTCCGCCGCACCCACCAGCTCTTTGCCGACAAGCACCCCTGCCACCAGCAATCCGATGATTACCAGCACCATCGAAAGCTCTATAAGCGTGAATCCAAACCTTCCCATATCGATGCATCGTACCATGGAACAATTAAAACTCATCTAAACAGACGAGGACGAACTTACCCACAAGCTATCCACAGATATTTTTTGCTTATCCACAAGAAAGTGATTCCAAGCTATTGTCTTGGCACACAGAAAATGTTTTATACGCAAACTAGGAAAAAAATTCCTGCCTTTAACGGAGCGTAAACTTTTGTCGGTTACGCTGGGTCTAATGAATAAAAAATACTGGGGATAATATGAGCGCACTAAGCGATAGCATCAAACAAATGGGCGGAGCCAAAGTGGCTGTACTCGCCGCCTCCGGGATCGTCATGCTGGCATTCTTCCTGATGCTTGGTTTCCGTACCTCCGTATCGCGGATGGTGCCTTTATATAGCGACCTGTCGCTCAAGGATAGCCAAAAAATTATTTCCCAACTAGAAACGGGCGGCATCCCTTATGAAGTCGGTTCAAACGGTTCACAGATTTCTGTTCCGTCCGACCGGGCGCTCCGCCTGCGGATGGATATGGCCGGACAAGGGCTACCTTCCGGCGGCTCCATCGTCGGCTACGAAATTTTCGACAAGGCGGAAAGCTTTGGCAGCTCGAATTTTGTCATGAACGTGAATGCCATGCGCGCACTGGAAGGCGAGCTCTCGCGCACCATCGGCACCATCTCTGGCATGGATTCGGCACGGGTGCACCTGGTCGTGCCAAAACGCGAAGTATTCACACGCGACAAAGACAAGCCAAGCGCGTCGGTGACTATCCGGATGTCGGGCGGAAAAACACTCGAACGCTCCGAGGTGCAGGCTATCACTCACCTCGTTGCCGCATCCGTTCCGGGTCTGGAATCGTCCCGTGTCACCGTGGTGGATAGCCATGGCCGCCTGCTCGCCCGTGGCGATGGCGACGAAGGCATGAATGCCGCCGCCGACACCATGCTTGAATACCGCGTCTCTTATGAAACCCGCACCCAACAGAATCTCGAAGACCTGCTCGAGAAAATCATCGGCGCCGGCAAAGTGCGCGTTACCGTCAATGCCGACATCAACTTCGACCGGATCGTCACCAACTCGGAAAAGTATGATCCGAACGGACAAGTTGCACGCTCGACCCAAAGCAACTCGCAAAAAGAAAATGAACAGGAAAAATCCCCCGGCGGTGAAGTGACGGCCAACAACAACCTCCCGCAAGGCGGCGCTTCCGGAACCGATGCTGGCGGCAACAAACGGATCGTCGAGAAAACCGATGAAACCACGAATTTCGAGATTTCAAAAACCGTGCAGAACCAGGTGCGCGAAGGTGGCACGATCAACAAGCTGAGTGTCGGCGTGCTGGTCGACGGTACCTATAAAGACGGCAATAACGGTGCTGAATACGCACCCCGCACCGACGAAGAAATCAGCAAAATCCGCGCCCTGGTGGCTTCCGCCATCGGCTATGACGAAACACGCGGCGATAAAATCGAAATCGTCAACATGCGCTTCACACAGGATAAATTCGAGCTGGCCGAGGAATCATTCTTTGAACGCTTCAAAATGGAGCTGCAAAGCATTATCCAAACGCTTATCTTCGCTGGAGTCGCCGTGCTCGCTATCGTGCTCGTGATCCGTCCGGCAGTGACCCAAATCATGAAAGGTGCACAGGTCACAGCAGATCGCGCCAATGAACTGGCAGCGCTGGAATCCAGCAGTATGGCACGGCTTTCCGGCGGTGGTAGCGGGGAGATGGACGCGGGTGAGGATCTGAATGATTCACTGATTGACGTGGCTAACGTCAAGGGCGGCATGAAGTCATCCTCGATGCGTAAAGTGAGTGAAATTGTCGATAAATACCCCGAAGAGACCATGGGCGTGATCCGCCAGTGGATCCAGAAAGCGGGCTAAGGAGCAGTTATGGCAGCACCCAAAAAAGGCGAGGAAAAAGGCAAGATATCAGGGCCGCAAAAAGCCGCAATTTTCCTGATGGCACTTGGCGAGGAAGCCGCGGTCAAACTATTTGCCCTGATGGAGGACGATGAGATCCGCGAGATTTCCAACATCATGTCGAGCCTCGGGCAGGTTCCTGCCGACAGCGCCGAGAAATTATTTGTCGAATTCGCCGAACAGGTTTCCGCCAGCGGCGCACTGGTCGGCAATTACGACTCGACCGAACGACTGCTGGTGAAAGCCCTCGGCAAAGGCCGTGTCGATTCGATCATGGAAGAAATACGCGGCCCGGCCGGGCGCACCACGTGGGACAAACTCGGCAACGTCAATGAAGAGGTGCTCGCGAACTTCCTAAAAAACGAATACCCGCAAACCATCGCCGTCGTGCTTACTAAAATCCGCTCCGAACACGCCGCGCGCGTCATTATGAACCTGCCAGAAGACCTGGCGATGGAGGTCATCATGCGGATGATCTCGATGGAGACGGTCAAAAAAGAAGTAATGGAAGGCATCGAAAAAACACTGCGTATGGAATTCATGAGTACACTGGCCAAACGCCAGACACGTGATTCGCATGAGCTTCTGGCAGAGATATTCAACAACTTCGACCGAAGCACCGAGACCAAGTTCATTGGCAAGCTGGAAGAGCGCAGCGTCGAATCTGCCGAACGTGTGCGTGCGCTCATGTTCACCTTCGAGGATCTGAAGAAAATCGATGCGTCTGGTATTCAGGTGCTGATGCGCGGGCTCGACAAGCAGAAACTCACTATTGCCATGAAAGGTGCATCCGAAACCATCAAGAAGCTCTTCATCGGCAACATGTCCGAACGGGCAGCAAAGATCCTGCAGGAGGACATGCAGGGGCTGGGGCCGGTGCGTATCAAAGATGTGGATGAAGCGCAGATGTATATTGTCGGCATCGCCAAGGATCTCGCAGCGAAGGGTGAGCTGGTGATTGCCGGTGACTCCGAAGACGAACAACTGATCTACTAGGCTGGAAAACAAAAATTATGAGCATTGCTCCGTTCAGTTTCAGAGAGTTAGGTACAAGCGATGTGGAATTTGTGGCCACCGCCAGGCCAAAGTCATTCCTGCCGACGGGCAGGAAGAAGGAGGAGGCTGCCCCCCCCCCGCCTCCTCCTCCCCCTCCCGTTTTTTCGGAAGATGATGTCAAAGCCGCCGAACGCGACAGCTACCAGAAAGGGTTCCTCGACGGTGTGGTGGAAGGCAAGAAGCAGGCGGAAAATATCCAGGCCGACCTGAACCGGGCACTTAGCGACTCGGTACAGGGGTGGGTTGAGCATTACGCGCCCCTCTTTACGCTCTACCGCGAAATGCTGGCGGCACAAGCAGGCATGCTACCGCAATTGGCCTATGGTATCGCAAAAAAAGTAGCTGGCAACGCACTGACAGAGAATGCCGCCGCGCAAGTGGAAGAAATTTGCCTGCGCTGCATCCAGACCATGTGCCACGAACCAAAACTGATCATCACCATCCACGAATCCTTAAAACCACTGCTTGAAGAAAAAATCAACGCCGCAACCAAAACCGTGCAGGCAAGCAGCGAAATCAAGGTGATCGGCGATCCAAATATCGCCCCGCCCAACTGCCGCATCGAATGGAAGAATGGCGCAATGGTTCGCGACACCGATGCCTTGTGGCAACAGGTTGAACAAGTGGTGGTGTCTATGGTAGCATCCGGCAGCCGTGAGGCTGGAGCACTGTGTGACGCCGTCGAAGCATCCCGCAACCAACCACCAGAAGACCCTGCACCAACCGCAGGGATAACAGGAGAATAATTATGGCTGACGATATCGACCAGAGTTTTGTAGACGCCGCAGCAGCGGAGAATTTGAGCCTTGAGAATGTTTATGACATTCCCGTACAGGTCACTGTGGTGCTGGGGAAAACCAGCATGCAGGTGAATCAGCTGCTGAAGCTCGGACGCGGCGCGGTGATTGAGCTCGACAAGAAAGTCGGCGAGGCCATTGATATTTTCGTCAACAACCGGTTGGTTGCACGTGGTGAAGTCGTCGTCGTCGAAGACCGTATCGGCGTAACGATGACCGAAATCATCAAAGCCGATAAACATTAAGGAACCGCCCCATGCGCCTTCTCATCATCGGCGAGCTTTACGGACAAATCGGCACGGCCAGCAATATTGCCCGCTCCCGTGGCGCGCGCGTGGCGCATGTCGGCGACATCGAGGGAGCGATGACCAGCTTGCGCGGCGGCCAGGGCGCCGACCTCATCATGATCGAAGTGCGCGAGGACATCGAAAAACTCTGCACGCTGCTCATGCGCGAACGCTTCAACCTTCCGGTCATCGCCTGCGGCATCGACGCCAACAAAGACGCCGCCGTCAAGGCCATCAAATCCGGTGCGAAAGAATATATTCCGCTGCCGCCGAACGAAGAGCTGATCGCAGCGGTACTTGAAGCAATCACCGAAGAAACGCACTCGTTTATTTATGCCTCGGCATCCATGGAAAAACTCATCGCCATGGCCGACCAGATCGCCCCCAGCGACGCCAGCGTCCTCATCACCGGCGAATCCGGCACCGGCAAGGAAGTCATCTCGCGCCACATCCATAAAAAGAGTCGCCGCGCCGGGCACCCGATGATTTCCGTCAACTGTGCGGCCATCCCGGAGAACCTGCTCGAATCCGAACTTTTTGGTTATGAAAAAGGCGCATTCACTGGCGCCAATGCCCGCCGTATCGGAAAATTTGAGGAAGCTGACGGCGGCACCATTCTGCTCGATGAAATTTCTGAAATGGATATGCGCCTGCAGGCAAAATTGTTGCGCGTGCTGCAGGAACGCGAAGTGGATCGGATCGGCGGCACCAAACCGGTAAAAGTCAATATCCGCGTGCTAGCGACCAGCAACCGCAACATGCAGGAAGAAGTCAAGAAAGGCACCTTCCGCGAAGATTTATATTTCCGCCTGAACGTCATTACGCTCGTCATGCCGCCGCTGCGCGACCGGGCAGAAGATGTCGCACCGCTGGCCAAGCACTTCATCGAAAAATATTCGCGGGCAAACGGCATTGCCATCCGCCCATTATCGGATAAGGCGCTTGCCAAACTTACGGCCTACCATTGGCCGGGCAACGTGCGCGAACTGGAAAACACCATGCACCGCACGGTGCTGCTGGCAAGCGGCGACGCCATTGAGCCGGATGCAATCCTGCTGCAAGGCGCGCCCGCCGAACCCGCTCCTAGCGCAACGATGCCTACCGCCGGCCAGCAATCGGCACCGGTAAACCTGGTGGGACGCACCGTCGAAAATGTCGAACAGGAACTGATTCTGAGCACCTTGTCGCACTGCCTTGGCAACCGCACCCATGCGGCGAATATCCTCGGCATTTCCATCCGCACGCTTCGCAACAAGCTGAAGCAATATGGCGAGCAAGGCCTGCCCGTCGTTCCGCCACCGACAGGAACGGAGTGACCCATGGCTGAGGCCGCCACCACCACGAACGCCCCCTTGGGATTTGGCGGGAATGCGCGGCTAGCACTCGCCCGCCGCGACATCATGTTCGCGGTGGGTATCATCGGCATCCTGGTGGTGCTGATCCTTCCGCTGCCACCGATCTTGCTGGATTTGATGCTCGCCGTATCGCTCACCGCCTCAGTGCTGGTGCTGATGACGGTGCTGTTTGTGGAAAAACCGCTGCAACTTTCCTCTTTCCCTACCATCCTGCTGATTGTTACCATGCTGCGCCTCGCGCTCAACATCGCCTCCACGCGACTCATCCTTTCCAAGGGACATGAAGGCACCAGCGCGGCCGGGCATGTGATCGAAGCGTTCGGCAGCTTCGTGATGGGCGGCGAAATCGTCATTGGGATCATCATTTTCGGCATCCTCACCATCATCAACTTTGTCGTGATTACCAAGGGTTCCGGCCGTATCGCCGAGGTGTCGGCACGGTTTTCACTCGATGCCATGCCCGGCAAACAAATGGCCGTCGACGCCGATTTGTCGGCGGGTCTGATTGATGAGGCCACCGCCAAGGCGCGCCGCAAAGAACTCGAAGACGAGAGTAACTTCTACGGTTCGATGGACGGTGCGAGCAAGTTCGTACGCGGTGACGCCATCGCCGGGCTGCTCATCACCTTCATTAACTTCATCGCCGGCATCATCATCGGCATGGTGAATAAAGGCCTCTCGTTTGAAGATGCGCTCCACACTTACACCACACTCACCGTCGGTGATGGGCTGGTATCGCAGATTCCCGCCCTCGTCGTATCCACCGCCGCCGGTATCCTCGTCACAAAATCCGGCGTAGCCGGTTCGGCGGAAAAAGCCGTACTCTCCCAGCTCGGTCGCTCGCCCAGCGCCATGGGCATCACCAGCGGCTTCCTGCTGCTGATGGCCGCCATGCCGGGTATTCCTCTGCTGCCGTTTCTGTTGCTGTCGGGCGCCACGGGGTACATCGCCTACTACATGATTAAGGGGAACAAGAAGATCGAGCAAGCCGCGACCCAGGAGGCCGAACAGAAAAAACTGGAAGGCCCCGGCGGCGCGGTCGGCCCCGACGGCAAAGTCAGCGACGAACAGGCCAGCGACTTCCTGCATATCGACCAGTTGCGGCTGGAGCTTGGCTATGGGCTGCTGCCGCTCATCAACTACCAGAAAGGACACCGCCTCACCGAGCAGATCAAGGCACTCCGCCGTCAGATGGCTCGCGAACTCGGCTTTGTTATTCCGTCAGTCCGTATTCAGGATAACATGCAGCTGCCGCCGAACACCTATGTCATCAAGGCGAAGGAAATCGAAGCGGCACGCGGCGACATCCGCCCCGACATGCTGCTGGTGATGAATCCAAGCGGCGCGAAAATCACCCTGCCGGGCGAAGAAACCACCGAGCCGACCTTCGGCCTGCCCGCCATGTGGATCCCGGAAAATTACCGCGAGGAAGCGCTGTTCCGCAACTACACGGTGGTCGACCCGCCAACCGTCATCACCACCCACCTGACCGAAATCATCAAGGACAACATGTCCGAACTGCTTTCTTATTCGGAAACGCAGAAGCTGCTCGATGATCTGGGTAAGAGCCAGCAAAAACTGGTTGGCGAGACGATCCCGACCCAGATCAGCGTTTCCGGCGTCCAGCGCATCCTACAAAACCTGCTCCGGGAAATGGTCTCGATCCGCGACTTATCTACCATCGTCGAGGCCATCGCCGAAGGTTCGCGCACCAGCCAGAATGTGGCGATGATTACCGAACATGTCCGTACACGACTCAACCGCCAGATCAGCCATGCCAACACCAACGAGGCAGGCTACATCCCTATTGTCGCGCTATCACCGGCCTGGGAGCAAAGCTTCATCGAAGCCATCACCGGCCCGGGCGATGCCGGCGGCCTGTCGCTGCCGCCAAGCCGCATCCAGGAATTTATTTCCGCCGTGCGCGCCACCTACGACAAAATGGCGATGCAGGGCGAAGTCCCGGTACTGCTCACCAGCCCGGCCATCCGCCCGTATGTGCGCTCCATCATCGAACGCTTCCGCCCAGCCACGGTGGTGATGTCGCAGAACGAAATCCACCCCAAGGCACGCATTAAAACGCTTGGTCAGCTATGAGGCTACGCACTTTTACCGCTGACTCCATCCCCGAAGCCCTCGCCATGGTGAAGGTCGAGCTGGGAGAGGATGCAATCATCCTGTCCACCCAGGAAAAAAATGGCGGCGCCCAGGTCACTGCCGCCATCGACCCGGATAGCGATACGCCCACGCCGCCACCTTCCTCACGCCAATCCACGCCGACACATCACCACTCGATGGATCAGCTACGCTATGATGTGCAGCACTGCCTGCGTTTCCACAACGTGCCGGAACTGTTTATCGCCAAGATGAGTGCCACGCTGAACGATGCCACCATTGCCAACATCCTCGGCAAAGGACGGATGAACATTGCCAACGAAAGCAGGCACTTCCTGAAGCTGGCGCTGGAACATATCGGCGCAAATTATTTCCGCTTTTCCAGGCTGGAACCCGCGCAGCCCGGCAGGATCATGCTGGTTGGAACACCGGGCGTTGGCAAGACGCTCGCCATTGCCAAGCTTGCCACCAGCCGGAAACTTGGCGGTGATACTATCGCCGTCATCACCACCGACACCCACCGCGCCGGCGGCATCGAACAACTTAAATCCTTCACCGACATACTGGGCGTGCCGCTCACGATCTGCGGCGACAAAAAGGCGCTGGCGACCGCGCTGAAAATGGCACCGCACGAGACCACCATTTTCATCGACACCGCCGGATGCAATCCCTACCTCGAAGAAGATATCACCCGGCTTGCCGGATTCGGCGAGCTTCCCGGTGTTGAAACGGTACTTGCCATGTCGGCGGGCATGGACGCACAGGAAGCGCTCGACACCGTGGAAGCCATGGCGGCGCTGCCGGTCACACGGCTTGCAGCCACCCGCGCTGACTGCTCACGACGCTTCGGCGGCCTATTGACGGTGGCGGCGGCACATAAATTGCCTCTATGCTTTGCGAGCGATTCGCCAAGCGTGGCGGATAACATCACCGAGTTCAGCGCGAAAACGCTGGCACAAACCCTGCTCAAACCCTAGAATGGCGTAAGATTATGCAACCACGAAACAACATTATTGCAATTGCCTCCGGTAAAGGGGGTGTCGGCAAAACATGGCTGGCATCGACACTGGCGCATTTATGCGCGCGTTCGGGCAAGCGGGTGCTGCTGTTTGATGGCGACATTGGACTCGCCAATGTCGACGTCCAGCTTGGGCTTACCCCCACCAACGACTTAAACGGCTTCCTCGCCGGCAAATATTCCCTGAAAGACGCCATCACCCCCTATGCCGGCGGTAAGTTCGATATTATCGCCGGACGTTCCGGCTCCACCTCGCTTGCCTCATTACCGCTTGAGAAACTGGACATGCTGAGTAAGGCGCTGCTCGAACTGAAAGACAGCTATGACATGGTGTTCGTCGATCTCGGCGCCGGTATCGAACAGAACGTGCAGACGCTCGCCTCGCTTGCCGGTCGGTGCATCGTGGTCGTCACCGACGAGCCGACCTCACTCACCGATGCCTATGCCTTTATAAAAATCGCGCTGCAAGGAAAAAGTCCGCCGGAAATCGCCGTGGTCATCAATCAGGCCGCCACCCAGAAAGAAGGCGACGCAACCTTCCACACGCTGAACAAAGCCTGCATCAACTTCCTGCAGCATTCGCCGGTGCTGCTCGGCATCGTGCGTAAGGACAACAAGGTGAAGGACGCCATCCGCGCCCAAAAGTCCCTGCTTATCCGCGCTCCGCACACCACTGCCGCTACCGACGCCGCGACCATCTCCATCAAGCTAATGCAGCAGAGGTAGTTATGTTGGATGTGAGGCTGATTACGATCATCCCCACGCCGACGATCTCGCAGCCTCACGCTGCACAAGGGGTTACCACACAGGGCGCGGCGATTGTGCCGCAACTGCCGAACGGCTCCATACTCTCCGGCTTCATTGTCAACCGCGACCCCGCCGGCAACCCCATCCTCCGCACCGAAACCGGCGACGTGGTGTTCTCCAGCAATTTTTTTCTGAAAATCGGCAGCGAAGTGGTGCTGCGTATCCAGACAAATGCTGGCAAGCAAAGCGCACACCTCATCAGCGTCAACGGCCAGTCGCCCGAAATCGCCGCCGGGCAATCCGCATTCATCGACGAGCCGGATGTCATCGTCGGCAGGCAGTCGCTGCCTGCCACAACCCAACCTAAAACACCACTGCAGACCACAGCGGCGCCAAGCACCGCCGCCCCAACCGTGCAGGTTGGCCAAACCATTTCCGCGATCATCGTCACACCATCGTTTACCCAAGGCCAGCCAGCGAGCGTATCACCCGGCACCAGCCTTTTGCTCTCGGTGCTTGGCCTGAACCAGCAGGCTACACCCCAACCCACCACAAGCGGGGCGTTGTCCCAGCTAACCTCCAACCTTCCGGCAAACCCAGCCACGCCAGGCACCACATCCAGCGCACTGGCAAGCCTCCTACCCGCGGTGCCGGCACCAGCCGTCAACACTCCGCACAATGCCGCAGCACCGGCAACCGCGCCCCTTACCCAGGCCGCCGTAAATACACCACAGGCCGCACCCTCGATTTTGTCGAACCAGCAAGCCGCCAGTGCCGATATCGCCGCGCCGCTCGGACAAACGCTGGTGGTCACAGTCGCCGCCCGCAACAGCGATGGCAGCGTGAGTCTCAGCAGTTCCCTAGGGGCGTTACGCACCGCAAATATCGGCACCATTGCATCCGGCGAGCAGATCACCCTGCGCGTCACCAGCGTAGCCACCCCAAATGCCTATACGCTTGCGATTGCAAACGATGCCGCACCCCTGCCCCCCGCTCCGATTACCGAGCTTGCACGCAACTGGAGCAGCCTCCAGCAACTGACCCAGCTACTCGGCACCGACGAGCTGTCGAACCTCATTCCGACCATCCCAACCGGCGCCACCCCCACCGCCAGTCTTCCCGGGCAGATCACCCAAAGCGCAAGCCAGATATTGTTTTTTATCTCCGCGCTGAAGGGCGGTAATTTTCGTGATTGGCTTGGGGGAACCCATGTGAAAGCGCTGGAAGAAAAAGGCTATGGCGCACTCGTCCGCAAGGCCGAAGCCGAGTTCGGACAAATGGCGCGCCAATTCATCACCGCTCCGCCGGGTGAGTGGCAAAGCGCCTTCATTCCAATACTGGCCGCCGGTGAATTGCAGCAATTGCGCGCCTTCATCAAACGCGAAAAAAAGAAAGACGAGCAGGGAAAACCAACCGGCGAAGAAGATACACGCTTTGTGCTGGAAATGGATCTCAGCCAGCTCGGCGCACTGCAGATGGACGGGTTGGTCAAACGCCGGGAAGAAAAGCTGCAATTCGACCTGATGATCCGCAGCCGTTGGCCACTGCCGACCGAATTGGAAAAAGATATCGAATCCATCTACCAGAATACGGCTGAACTCACCGGATACCATGGCCAGCTTAAGTTTCAGACCAGCGCTGGCTTCCCAATCCACCCTCTGGAAGAGCTAATTAGCGACGCTGGCCCTGACGTTCTGGCCTAAATATAACTATTTATTCATCAATAATCGGTAGAATGGGCGGACATCAAGAGACCGACCACCCATGCCGAGAATCAGCCGAAACTTCCCCCCTTCCAGCGAAACGCTTTCCGTCCTGAAAGCCGGAGAATATATCGTGTATGTCGGCACCGAAGAGGAAGTTGGCATCTCATCGCACTTCTCCGTGCCGCTTGATATCGAGGCCAAAATGCAGCAGGCGAAAAAATTCGTAGCGCACGATAAGCATGTCCCGGCAGAAACCTTAGCGAGATTCACCCCCGCGAAATGCTGATGTATGAACTGTTGCACCACACACCGGAGATCAGTCAATACCTCCAGCCACTCAAACCGGACGACTACTATGACGGCCTGAACATCCTAGAGCTAAAACTTGCTCCATGCTCGCCGGAACAAATCCTTGAGCGCCGGAAGGCAGTACACGATGCCACTATTGCAAAAATCCACCATTACGGGTTGGAGAAAAACCTGCTCGACAACCAGGATGTCTTCGCTCCCCACATCAACATCAGTGTGTGGGACAAAGATGGCAACCTGATGGATAGCAATCACCCAGCATTTGACACCACCATGCGAATACGCTAACAGCCGCATTACAATCCTGTGGATTTTAGCGCCAAATCGCGCTATCCCTCTCCCATGCACCCGCAACCGAAATCCGCTCCGGCACCTTCGCTCGATGCGCTTTATCGTCTGATTCAGGATGATTTGAAGCAGGTCGACACCTGTATCCTTGGCCGCGTGCGGGAGGAAGCGCCGATGATTTACGATGTGGCGCACCATATCATCGCCTCCGGTGGCAAACGTATCCGCCCGGCCATGACGCTCATTTCATCGCAACTCTGTGGCTACCGGGGCGACCAGCATATACACCTCGCCGCCGCCGTTGAATTGCTGCATACCGCCACCCTCCTGCATGACGACGTGGTCGATGAAAGTGATCTTCGCCGCGGCCTGCCCACCGCTAATGCCGCCTTCGGCAACAAGCCAAGCATCCTGGTCGGCGATTTCCTCCTGAGTCAGGCATTTCAGCTGATGGTTGGAACCGGCACGATGGAGGGACTACGTATCTTGTCCGACGCCTCGGCGGTGATCTCGCAGGGCGAAGTGCTGCAACTCATGCACCAACATAATATTGACCTGACTGAGGAAGATTACATGGCAATCCTCGCCGCCAAAACCGCCGTGCTGTTTTCTGCCGCGGCCGAGCTTGGCGCCGTTATTGCTGGAAAGGCCGAACAGCAGCACGCCCTGCATGCCTACGGCCACGCGATCGGCATGGCGTTCCAGTTGGTCGATGATGCGCTGGATTACACGGCCGACCAGACCACTCTAGGCAAAACCGTGGGTGACGATTTTCGCGAAGGAAAAATCACCTATCCCGTGTTGCTATGCTATCGCAAGGCCGCCGCCGAAGAAAAGAAATTCTGGCAGCGCACCATGGAAGAACACCAACAGCTGCCACAGGATCTGGCGCAAGCCGGTGCCTACCTGCACCACCACCACGCAATTCGTGAAACGCTGGAGCTGGCACGAAACTACACAGCAGAAGCAAAAAGGAATCTGGGTATGTTCGCTGATTCGCCCGCCAAACGTGCGATGCTCGACCTCGCCGATTTCTGCATTGCACGCGCCTATTGACCATGGGTGATTTCGCAACAGGTGCCGTCCTTTATAAAATCGCATTGCTCGCACTCATCATCCCAGCCTACCTGCTATTGCGGCAAAACCCGCGCCGGGAGGTAAAGAACGCACTGGTCTGGGCAATTATTCTGGCCATTCTTGTGGTTGGCTGGTCGCTGTTTCATTGACTATTGACCGAATCCGTTTAGAATATTCCTCTTGTAATCCGCACTAACACTGTACAATGGAGATTGTTATTCCACATTATATTCATAAGGGCGACCTCCCGGCCAACGTCACACTTCACGGCGACCTTGCGGTCGATACCGAGGCGATGGGGCTCAACAACCAGCGTGATCGTCTCTGCGTGGTACAGATTTCCGATGGCAACGGCGACGCCCACCTCGTGCAATTCACGCCAGGGGAATACAATGCGCCTAACCTGTGCAAGCTGCTCACCGACCCGTCACGCGTGAAAATCTTCCACTTCGCACGCTTTGACGTTTCCATCATGAAAAAATACCTGGGCATCCTTGTAAACCCAGTCTATTGCACGCGCACCGCCTCCCGCCTTGCCCGCACCTACACCGATAAGCACGGCTACAAAGACATTTGCAAGGAGCTGCTCGGCGCCGATATCTCCAAGCAGCAGCAGTCCTCTTATTGGGGCACGGATACGCTCTCACCCGAACAGGTGGAATACGCCGCAAGCGACGTGCTCCACCTGCACAAGCTGCGTGAGAAATTAAATGAGATGCTAGCGCGTGAAGGCAGGATGCACTTAGCACAGGCATGTTTTGATTTCTTGCCGCACCGGGCGCTCCTCGACCTTGCAGGATGGGAACATGAAGACATCTTCGCACACAGCTAACATGCCCCGCACATCGGACGACATTGAGCACGGCAAAGCCACACTCCGGCAAGAAATATTCGGGCTGGAGGCACTGGAGGATTCGCTGGGCAAATCGTTTGCACAGGCCGTCGAGTGCATCGCCACCATTGCGGGTCGTGTCATTGTCACCGGCATGGGAAAAAGCGGGCATGTCGCCCGGAAGATTGCCGCAACCATGGCCTCCACCGGCACCCCGGCGCATTTTGTGCACCCCGGCGAAGCCAGCCACGGCGACCTTGGGATGATTACCAAAGACGATGCCGTGCTTGCACTGTCCAACAGTGGTGAGACCGCTGAACTCGCGGATATTATTTCCTACGCCAAGCGTTTCTCCATCCCGCTGGTTGGCATTGCCCGACGCGCCGGCTCCATGCTGGTCGAAGCAGCGGACATCGCGCTGGTGCTCCCGGAAATTCCCGAAGCGTCGCCGGTGAATGCGCCGACAACCTCGACCACGATGATGATGGCATTGGGCGACGCGATCGCCGTGGCGCTGATGCACCGCCGAGGCTTCACCAATGAGGATTTCTCAGTATTCCACCCCGGCGGCAAGCTCGGCAAGGCATTCATTCGCGTGTCAGACCTCATGCATACGGGCAGCGAAGTACCCCTCATCCGCCACGACATGCTGGTGAGCGATGCGCTGCTTGCCCTCACCGGCAAACGTTTCGGTTGCGCCGGGGTCGTCAACAATACTGGAAAGCTGGTCGGCATCATCACCGATGGTGACTTGCGGCGCCACATGGGGCCAAACCTGCTTGCCAAGCGCGCCTATGAGATCATGACCGCCGCCCCGCTCACCATCCGCTCACAGGCGCTTGCCGCCGAAGTTCTTGGCATTATGAATGAGCGTCGGGTCACAAGCCTCTTTGTTGTGGAAGACGAGAAACCGCTAGGGATTATCCACATCCATGATTGCCTGCGTGCGGGAGTCGCCTGACGTGGAGCGCTTTTTCGCCAGGAGGCTTGCTGGCTACACACGCATGGTTTTGCTTGGACGCGGCATGTTATGGCTGATGATCGCGCTGGTGATTGCGTTGATTTTTTACACCGCCGGCGATGAAAAAGCCAATAACGGCGCACGGATCGTATTCTCCAAAATCAAGGAAATGGGCGATATCCAGAACATCATGAAAAAACCGCACTACCACGGGCTTGATGAAGATAATTTACCCTACACTGTCACGGCGGATCAGGCCATCCAGCAGGATGCCGACACCGTGCTGCTGACGAACATCAAGGCCGACATGGAAAACAAAGACCATAAATGGCTGGCACTACATGCCGGTGAAGGGGTAATGAAAATCGAGGCCAAACAACTAACCCTCACAAAAGACGTAGACATGTTTTATGATGGCGGCTACGAATTCAGGAGTAATCGTGCATTTATCGATATCGGGAAAGGCTCGGCGCATGGCAACCTTCCCATCACCGGCCAAGGGCCGATGGGAACGCTGAATGCCAATAGTTTTTCAGTGCTGGATCGTGGCAGCGTGATTTATTTTGAAGGTGCAGTGAAAGTGGTGATTTATCGTGAGTAGCACAAACATACCATCGTCATCGCGGGCGAATGCGAAGCAATCCATCTTCCGGGCTGCTATGTCGCTGGCAATCTTCGCAATGACAGCGCCGTCGCTGGCGCAGGAAGCCAAGAACAACCGCTTCAGCAGCAAGGAGCCGATCGAAATCACATCGGACACGCTGGAAGTGCAGCAGCTTGAGAACATCGCCATTTTCACAGGCAATGTCGTAGCCATCCAAAATGATGTGCGAATGAAGTCCGACAAAATGACGGTATATTACACCTCGTCAGAAGAAAAAAAGACCGACACCAGCAAGCAGACCGTCAAAAAAATTGACGTCGACGGGCATGTCTTTCTCTCCACTCCGGAGGAAACTGCCAGCGGGGATCATGGAAATTATGACGTGGTCGGCGAGGAGATTCACCTGTTTGACAATGTCGTACTCACGCGGGGGGCGAACACGTTGAAAGGCAACCAGCTCACCTATAATTTCGCCACCGGTAAAAGCATTGTCAGCGGCGGCACCATTGCCGAAACGGGCGCCAGCAAAGGCAAGGAGCGCGTGCGGGCGCTGATCGTACCTGAAGATAAGAAGAAAACGCCATGAGCGATTTCCTCCCTGATGGCGCAAGCATCATCGGCATCCCTCCCGGCAAAGATAGCAAAAAACCGCAGCTGGTTGCCACCAATCACGGGCTGGAAGTGCGCCATATCGGCAAGCGTTACGCCGGACGGCCGGTGGTGCGCGATTTCAGCCTGCGGCTCACACGCGGCGAAGCCGTGGGATTGCTTGGCCCCAATGGCGCCGGTAAAACCACCAGCTTTTATATGATTACCGGACTGGTGCGCCCCGATGTCGGGCAGATATTGCTTGATGGTGAGGACATCACCCGCCTGCCCATGTACCGCCGTGCGCGCCTCGGCATCGGCTACCTGCCGCAGGAGGCTTCGATTTTCCGCGGCCTAACCGTCGAGCAGAATATCATGTCGGTGCTGGAAATCGTTGAGAAAGACCCCAATAACCGTATCCACCAGCTCGACGAACTGCTGGCTGAATTCTCGATCACCCATTTGCGGCTGGCGCAGGGCATTACGCTGTCAGGCGGGGAGCGGCGACGGGTGGAAATCGCCCGCGCACTGGCGAGCAGGCCTGCCTTCATCCTGCTGGATGAACCGCTGGCCGGGATCGACCCCATCGCGGTTGATGAGGTGCGGAAGCTCGTAAAACACTTGAAAGACCGCGGCATCGGCGTGCTGATTACCGACCATAATGTGCGCGAGACGCTCGATATCATCGACCGCGCCTACATCATGCACGATGGCTCAGTACTGATGGAAGGTTCGCCGAACGACATCGTGAACGACATGAATGTCCGCAGGCTCTACCTCGGCGAGCGATTCAGCCTGTAAACGCAAGCCAAGCCTACCGGCGAGCCAATTTCTGTTCTTCGCGGTCGTCGTGCTCGGCAAGCGCATGTTCCGGCGACGCGCTCATGCTGGCGATCATTGCACTGCCCTGTGAAATATTTTCAACCCGTATTTCAATCAGCCGCGTTACCAACTGATGTTCTGCATCAGGCACCGTCATGCTGATATCATAGAGTTTCTGGCTACGATCACCGTTCAGCGTGATGCCAAGCGCGGTCGCAACCGCTTCGGGATTATTTAGGTCGATATCGTTCTCCACCAGTGGTGCCGGCACCAGCATATCGATCCGCCCGCTACCGTGATCTGCCTGATGCGCTGCTGGCCGCGGCTCGCAAGCCACCAACGTAAATAACAGCACGATGCAGGGGTAAAAACGCATGTGCCAATTCTACCGTTTGCGATGCGGCAATGTCCAGAATTTTTCCATGGCAAGATAGGTGAATGTCACCGTCCAGCCAATGAGGATAAATCCAGAGAGCGACTCAACGCCGGTGATCATCCGCAGCGCGCCTTCCGGCGTGACGTCCCCCAAGCCGAGCGTCGTATAGCTCACCGCCGAAAAATACAGGCAGCCAAAAATATCAATGGCATATTCGCCCTTATCCACGACACCGCCCGCCAGCGTTCCCATGCCATAATGAATGAGCAGGTAATATACCACTCCAAAAATCCAGATATTGGTGATGTGACCGAGGAATACCGCACCAATCACCAGCAGCACCCGCTTTCGCGGCATCATCGTCATGTGCGGAAGCCTGCCCCACACAAAACGCAGTAGCTCATAAATCACCAAACTGCACGCGCAGATGAGCAGAATACCGATGATGGAGGTGATGATAAATTCTTGCATGGGTTTCAGGCTAACTCATGCGAGAGAAATTGGAAAGCAGCTTATCGCGCGTGGCGGCTATGCCGCTTTTATCAATGCCTGCCCATTGACTTCCAGCGTCACATCGATATTGCCATGTGTGGCTTTGGAATAAGGGCATACATGATTGGCTTTGCTGACCAAACGCTCCGCCTCTTCCTTTTCAAGTGATGGGAGGGAAACATTGATATGTGCGGCGAGGAAATAGCCGCCCTTATCGTCCTGATTGAGGTCGACTGCAATAGCAACCGACACCTCACCGAGCGCAATATTTTCTTTCTTCGCCACCGCATCGAGCGCGCTGCCGAAACACGCGGCATAGCCGCAGGCAAAGAGCTGTTCAGGGTTTGTTCCGGTCTTGGCTGTAGAAGGAGTGAGATCAAATGACAGACGCTTGTCATCGGTCTCGACATGACCCGCGCGCCCACCGGTGGAAGTCGCTTTCGCTGTGTATAGATTTTTCATGGGATACTCCTTTGGTTGGGTGGTTGGGGAGCATATTTAAGAAAATTGAGTGTAAAGAGACAATGTGGAACTATGCAAATGGATTCCCGCCTTCGCGGGAATGACAAAATTTAGTTACAAAAAAACCCGCTCGATGGCGGGTTGGATGGCAGAATGGGAATGGATTTTTCTGGATTCGCTTGTTCAATAGGTTGGCAATATTATTTTGTTAGCATTCCAAATTATGCCTCCCATCAAGCTGTCTTCTGATATAGATATTTGATGCTCTTCACCTGTTTTTAGAAGTATGATCAAATCTATTCCGCTCTCAGTTTTTTTCAAAGTCAATTGATTCACATAAGTCAAATCATCTGCACTACTATAGTTTAAGGGACAATCCTCAATAATTGCTCGGAGAGTCATCGCAAAACCATTCCATTTATACTCTTGGACACATAAATCAGCACTGATACCCAGCTTTTCCAAAAATTCATATATTTCGCGCCGCAATACATGCAGATGAAATATATCAAGTACTAATAGTGCCTCTTCATGAAGATTATTAGCCAGCCTTGCCGCCACAATATTATCAATTCTTCTCATGACGGGAGATATGGTCTTAGTACCCTTTAATTCCGTATGCAGCACCCAGTCACAATATAATTTTAGCGTTGGTGGAATAGGAAAGTCATTAATAGCGTTCTTCAATTTTCGTAACTGGCATAAAAAATAAACAACCCTATATTCACTGTCTATAGGGTGCATCATGAATTCATTTAATTTTGAAACAATATCAGGCTTCATTCTGAAATTCGTTATTGTGATGTGAGCGCAGGAGCGCGAGCCAGTCTTGAGCGCGTTTCATGCGAAAGTCAGGAGACTTTCGCGGAAACAACTAAAAAAAAGAAAAGCCCCTTGCGGACTGGCGACCACCTACTCTCCCAAGCCTTGAGACTTAGTACCATCGGCAGCTGCGCGTTTCACGGTCGTGTTCGGAATGGGAACGGGTGTTTCCACGCAACTTGTAATCACCAGACCGCAAGGGGCTTCCTCGCGTCTGAATAGGTTTTTCTGAGCACCTTTATTTTGAAGAGCATCTCATCGCCGCAAGTCAGAAGACTTGCCAGCCTTGAGCCTCGCTTCATACAAAATTCAGAAGAATTTTGCGGAAGCATTTATAGTATTCTGCACTGCACATTGAAATGTTCAGGCAATCGTCCAGTGGTTTAAAGCCTAAGCCTTAAACCTCGCTTCTTGCGAAGCGAAGAAATTAGTCAATCGGATTATTAGTACTGGTTAGCTTAAGATGTTACCACCCTTACACACCCAGCCTATCAACGTGGTGGTCTACCACGATCCTAATGGGGAAAACTTGTCTTGAGGTCGGTTTCACGCTTAGATGCTTTCAGCGTTTATCCGTTCCGTACGTAGCTACCCTGCGTATGCTCTTGGCAGAACAACAGGTACACCAGCGGTACGTCCAACCCGGTCCTCTCGTACTAAGGTCAGATCCTCTCAATTTTCCTACACCCACGGCAGATAGGGACCGAACTGTCTCACGACGTTCTAAACCCAGCTCA
>CAZFKP010000026.1:0-19564 GCA_964518725.1 uncultured Rickettsiales bacterium
CAGCACGACGCCGACCTTACCAGTGGAGCGCGCATAGCCCTCCGCCGCATGGGTTGCGGCCTGTTCGTGGCGCACGAGGATGTGGCGTAGTTGATTCTGCTTGAACAGCGCATCGTAAATCGGCAGCACCGCACCACCCGGATAACCAAACACGGTATCCACATTCTCATTCACCAGCGCCTTCACAATCATCTCAGCACCGAGCATCTGTTCGGATGGGGTGGCGTCGGGGTGTGTTTTGGCGGCGGTTTTCGGCGGGGTCATAACGGATTCCTGCATTTTAAAGAACGTGCAGTATAATGAAAACCCTCACTTTTTCAAACATTAACTAACTGATTCTTAAACCACGTCACCTGCCGTTTGGCGTAATTGCGGGTGGCTTGTTGCATCTGGCCAATGGCCGTCTCCAGCGGGATTTCTTTGTTAATATAGGCGCTTAACTCGCGCACGCCGATGATTTTAGTTAAGGGATTAGGCATTAGGGATTGGGGATTGGAGAGGTTCTTGACTTCCTCTATCGCCCCTTGCCCGATCATTTGCAGCACGCGGGCGTCGCAGCGGGCGTAAAGCTCCGCACGCGGCAGCTCAACGATTTCGAGCGAAAATTGCTCCGGCGCGTAAAAGCTTTCGATCTTTTGCTGCTGCCAGAATGAAAGCGACTTGCCGCTGCCCAGCCACACTGCATAAGCGCGGACGAGGCGTTGCTTGTCATAGACTTTCAATCGGGTAAAAAAATCGGGGTCAACATGACGAAGCCGTTCGGCAAAGGCCTCTTTGCCCATCTGGTCAAAATCATTTTGCGCCTGACTCCGCACGCTTTCGTCAATATCCGGAATTTCCGCGATGCCCTGCATCAACGCCTTCAGGTACAGCCCCGTGCCGCCGACCACGATCGGCGTCTTGCCCTCACCGAGCACCCAGTCGATTTCCATTTTGGCCAAACGCAGCCATTTACCCGCCGAGAAATGCTCGTCAGCGCCGACAAAGCCATAAAGCTTATGCGGCAGGCGGGCTTCTTCCGCCGCACTGGGACGTGCCGTCAGAATCCGCAGGTCACGGTATACCTGCTGCGAATCGGCATTGATGATGACACCGCCCACGCGCTCTGCTAAGGACAAGGCGCGGGCGGATTTACCCGATGCGGTCGCGCCCGCGATGATATAAATCTTCTGGCTCATGACTATGGAATATATTGCAACGCTACTAACAAACAACCCGCAAGACATTGCGGCCTTCAAAAACGGCCTCGCCATACACAGTGAGGGCTGGAAGAAAGAGGGGGTCGCATATGAGGTTATATTTTCTTCCCCTCATGCCCAATGCCCAATGCCTAATGCCTTTGACATCGTCATCCAACCCTATCCTCCTGCCCCCAAGAAACTACTCATCTCCGACATGGATTCGACGATGATCGAGCAGGAATGCATCGATGAGCTCGCGGATTTCGTCGGCAAGAAAGCGCATGTCGCGGCCATCACCGAGCGTGCGATGAACGGCGAGCTGGTGTTTGAGGATGCACTCAGGGAGCGCGTGAAACTGCTGGCAGGACTGTCTGTTGAAAAGTTGCAGCAATGTTTTGACCAGAAAATCACGCCGATGGCAGGCGCAAAAGAATTGGTCGCCGCCTTTAAAAGGCAGGGTGGCAAGGCCGTGCTTGTCTCTGGTGGGTTCACGTTTTTTACCGAGCGTGTCGCCAAAATGCTCGGATTCGATGAGCATTATTCGAACATTCTGGAAATCGAAAACGGCACGCTTACCGGGAAGGTGCGCGAACCGATTTTAGGCAAGGAAGCCAAGCTCGCCGAACTTGAACGTCAATGCGAACTACTTAGCATCAAACGTGAGAATGTGATTGCAATCGGTGATGGTGCGAACGACTTACCGATGCTGAAAGCCGCAGGCCTCGGCATCGCCTACCACGCAAAGCCGGTCGTGCAACAACAAGTGAGTTGCTGCATCAATTATAGGGATTTGAGCGCAATCCGTTATTTATTTTAGTGCCGCTTGCGCCGCGGCAAGACGTGCCACCGGCACGCGGTAGGGCGAGCAGGAAACATAATCCAGTCCCGTTTGCTGGCAGAATCTGATGCTGGCCGGATCACCGCCATGCTCGCCACAGATGCCAAGCTTCAGGCCTTTGCGGGTTTTCCGGCCACGCTCGGCAGCGAGCGCAATCAGCTCGCCAACACCACTTTGGTCGAGCGTCACGAACGGATCCTGCTCGACAATGCCTTTTTGCTTGTAGATTTCGATGAAATTCGCCGAATCGTCACGCGAAATGCCGAGCGTCGTCTGGGTCAGGTCATTGGTGCCGAAGCTGAAGAACTCGGCATCCTCCGCGATCTCACCGGCACGTAGTGCCGCACGCGGCAGCTCGATCATGGTGCCGACCATATACTCAATCATCACGCTTTTTTCTTTCATCACCGCTTCCGCCGTGTTGTCGATCAGCGCCTTCAGAATGGTAAACTCCTTCTGCATCATGACCAGTGGGATCATCACTTCAGGAACCACCCCGTCATTCACTTCCGCAGCCGCTTCAAAAATCGCCCGTGCCTGCATCTCGTAAATTTCCGGATAAGTGATGCCAAGGCGGCAACCGCGATGGCCGAGCATCGGGTTCTGTTCTTTCAGCTCATGGGCGCGGTGGCGCACAGTCTCGACACTGACATTCGCCGCTTTCGCCACTTGCTTAATATCTTCTTCGGTGTGCGGCAGGAATTCGTGCAGCGGCGGATCAAGCAGGCGGATCGTGACCGGCAGCCCCTTCATGATAGTGAAAAGCTGTACGAAATCGTTGCGCTGCATCGGCAGGAGTTTTGCAAGCGCCGCCTTGCGACCCTCCACATTAGAAGCCACGATCATTTCGCGCATGGCCGTAATGCGCTCGCTGTCGAAGAACATGTGTTCGGTGCGGCAGAGACCAATACCCTCAGCGCCGAACCTGCGCGCCACTTCTGCATCGAGCGGCGTCTCAGCGTTGGTACGCACCTTGAGCTTACGCACGCTATCCGCCCATCCCATCAGCGTCTCGAAATCGGAGGACAGGCTAGGTTGCACGGTCGGAATTTCACCCAGCATCACTTCGCCGGTGCCGCCGTTGATGGTGACGATATCGCCTTCTTTCACCACATGGTTTTTGACCTGCAGTTCTTTTTTCGCGTAATCGATCCGCAACTCACCCGCGCCCGACACGCAGGGCTTACCCATGCCACGCGCAACGACTGCTGCGTGCGAGGTCATGCCGCCGCGCGCGGTGAGAATTCCCTGCGCCGCGTGCATGCCATGAATATCTTCCGGCGACGTTTCGATACGCACAAGAATCACTTTCTCACGGTGCGAAATCGCCATCGCCTCGGCATCCTCGGCGGTGAACACCACCTTGCCGGAAGCCGCGCCCGGCGAGGCCGGAAGCCCGGTGGTCAGCACGGTCTTTTTGGCTTTCGGATCAAGCGTCGGGTGCAGGAGCTGATCGAGCGACAGCGGGTCAATGCGTCCAAGCGCCTCTTCTTTTGTGATGCGTTTTTCCGCCACCATATCGACAGCGATTTTTACTGCCGCCGCTGCCGTGCGCTTGCCGTTACGGGTTTGCAGCATCCATAACTTATTGTTCTGGATGGTGAACTCGATATCCTGCATGTCGCGGTAGTGCGCCTCCAGCTTATCGAACACGGCCGTGAGTTGCTTGTAGACGTCGGGCATGACCGCGCCCATCTCATCCATCGGCTGCGGCGTGCGGATACCGGCGACGACATCCTCACCCTGCGCGTTGACGAGAAACTCGCCGTAATATTTATGTTCGCCGGTCGAAGGGTTGCGGGTGAACGCCACGCCGGTCGCGCAATCGTCGCCCATATTGCCGAACACCATGGATTGCACGGTGACCGCGGTGCCCCAGCTTTCAGGAATGTCGTGCAGCTTGCGATAGGTGCAGGCGCGCGGGTTCATCCACGAGTTGAACACGGCGAGAATCGCACCCCAAAGCTGCTCCTGCACATCATCCGGAAACGGCTTGCCAAGTTCGCTTTGTACCTTCTCCTTGTACATCTCAACCAGTTTCTTGAGGTTGTCGGCCGTGAGCTGGGTATCAAGCTCAATGTCGTTATCGCGCTTCATTTCCTCAAGCATTTCCTCGAAATGGTAGTGGTCGACTTCGAGCACCACGTCGGAATACATCTGAATGAAACGGCGGTAGGAATCATAGGCGAAACGTTCGTTGCCGGTGCGTGCGGCCAGCGCCTTCACCGTTGTATCGTTCAGGCCTAAATTCAGCACCGTATCCATCATGCCGGGCATGGATGCGCGGGCGCCGGAACGCACCGAAAGCAAGAGCGGGTTGTTCGCATCGCCTAGCTTCATGCCAACAGCTTTTTCAACCTTGGCAAGCGCGTCGGCCACCTGGTCGCGCAAGCTGTCGTCGATTTTGCGGCCATTCGCATAATAGGCCACGCACATATCGGTGATGATCGTAAAGCCCGGAGGAACCGGCAAGCCCAGCGAGCACATCTCGGCAAGATTCGCGCCCTTGCCGCCCAGCGTGTTCCGCATGGTGCCCTTGCCTTCAGCACTGCCATCGCCAAAGCTGTAGACCAGTTTCCCGGTGGTGTCGGTTTTCATCGCGGTTGCCATGTGTGCACTCATCGTCGTTATCCTTCAATTAGCCCGAAATCGGCAATTTCGTTCATGGTTTTACGAATACTGGCGAGCATTCGCAAGCGGTTTGCTCGCAATTCTCTATCATCGCAATTTACCATGATTTTTTCAAAGAAACCGTCCAACGGCTTGCGAAGCGCGGCCAGCGCCTTCATCGCGCCCGCAAAATTCTCTTTGGCAAGCAATGCGTTAAACTCGCCGCGTACCGTCACCAGCACCGACGACAGGGCTTGTTCTTCTTGCTCAACCAGCGCTTTCTCATTCAGGCCGTCCGCCGGGTAGGTGGCTTTATCCTTCTTTTCTTCAATCGCAAGGATGTTCGCCGCACGCTTGTAGCCCGCCAGTAAATTGGCGCCGTCATCGCTGCCGAGCAGTTCCTGCAGCGCTTTTGCGCGCGCCACGATCCGCACCAGATCGTCATCGCCCCCCGCCACCACGGCCTTAATCACATCATGGCGAATGCCCTGGTCTTTCAATTGCACAATCAGGCGATCATGGAAAAAGGCCAGCAACTCAGCGGCTATTTTCCCGGCCGCATCTTCAGGAATATCCGAGCAGGCGGTTTCATTGACTGTGAAATATTTCCCGACTTTGTCGGGGTGCGAAAGTTTTTCTTCTGTTTTCTGCGCCAGCTTTTCCTGTGCTTTATGCGTCGCAATCGCTTTAAGCGGCGCATTCTGGAACAGCGGCAGCAGCGGCAGGCGCACGTTGTTTTCCAGCACAATACGAATCACCCCAAGCGCGGCACGACGCAGCGCAAACGGGTCTTTACTGCCGGTTGGTTTTTCGCCGATGGCGAACATGGAAATGAGCGTATCGAGTTTATCGGCCAGTGCTACGCAAATAGAAACAGGCGCGGTCGGCACCGAATCAGATGGGCCTTGCGGTTTGTAATGATCGCGAATCGCATCGGCAATTTCCACATCAAGATTTTCATGATTGGCGTAATAGCGCCCCATCACCCCTTGCAGTTCCGGAAATTCACCGACCATGCCGGTGACGAGGTCGGCTTTGCACAGGGCGGCGGCCTTCACAACATCCACCCTGTCGGCCTTGAGGCGATCAGCCAGCACGGCCGCAAGCTGCCCAATGCGCGCCACCTTGTCGGCGACGCTGCCGAGCTTCGCATGGTAGGTGACGTCATCCAGCTTTTTTGCCCAGTCGGCGAGTTTCGTTTTGCGATCCTGATCGTAGAAAAATCGGCCATCGGCGAAGCGGGCACGGAGCACACGCTCGTTGCCGGCAATGATTGCCTTGCCCTTGTCTGCCGTCACCATGTTGGAGGTGATAAGGAAATACGGAGAAAGCTTGCCCGCCGCATCACGCGTCGCAAAATATTTCTGGTGGTTTTTCATTTCCAGAATCAATACCTCTTCCGGCAAATCCATGTAGCTCGCATCAATTTTTCCACTGAGCACCACCGGCCACTCGACAAGACCCGTGACTTCTTCGAGCAACCCGGCATCCGCATGAAGCGCGACGCCCAGCTCCCTGCATTTTTCTTCCAGCTGTTTAGCAATCGCGGCTTTCCGCTTGTCGCGCTCGGCCAGCACGTTTGCTTTTTCGAGCGCCGATACATAGAGTTCCGCACCTGAAATCGTGATTTCCTGCGGCGCGAGGAAACGATGCCCACGCGTTGTATTGCCCGCCTTCACGCCGGCAAATTCGATCGGCACCACCGCGCCGTCAAACATGCAGAGGATGGAATGTAGCGGCCGCACCCACGGCGTCGTGCCGCTGCCCCAACGCATCGATTTCGGCCACGGAAACCCGGCGAGGATTTTTTCTATTTCTTCTTTCAGCACTTCGCTCATCGCGCGGCCTTTCTTTTCGATTTTGGCGAAATACACGCCGTCGCGCTGCTCAAGCTGTGCCACCGTGAGCCCAGTTTTTTTGAGGAATCCCTGCATTGCCGCATCGGGTGCACCGACTTTCGGGCCTTTGAGTTCCTCGGAGATGTCCGGCTGTTTTTCCGGCAGGTTTTCGATGATCGCCGCCAACCGGCGCGGCGTTACAAATAGCTGCGCCTTGGTGCCGAGCGCCTTTTCCAGCGCCGCAGCCAGATGCGACTGGGCATCCGCCTGCATGCGTGCCGGGATTTCTTCGGAAAAAATTTCGAGGAGGAAACTGGCCATATCAGGATATTGCATGAGAGTTTTTTCTTTTTCTATCGGCTATCTCTGCATTTTTTATGGCGGTCGCGTCCTGCTCGGCACATAGCCCGTTTTTAACCATGGCAGCGAGCAGCTTCTCTAAACAATCAAGCTGGTTCATCGGTGCGATCCTGTCGCCCGAAATGATAACCTCGATCTCATGGGGAAATGCCTTGTCGTTGCGTGGTTCGCTTTTGGTGCGAGCGATTAGCCCCGTCCTCTCGATTCCAAGCAAGATATTGATGAGCGCGGCCTTGGCGTTGTCACTCGACGGGTAGAGCGACAGGTAATAGCTCCGATCCCCTTTTTCATAGCGCCCGCACTGGATGAGCAGCGGCTTGAACCTGGCATCCGCATCCGGATAAATATCGTACTGGACAATAGTATTGCTGATTTGTTCCTTACTTACGGGCATTATTATCCTCATCCATGATGAGTGTCACCGGCTTGTGAGCAAGCGCTTCTTCCCTGGTCATCTGTGCATAGGCGATGATGATGACGATATCACTTTTTTTCGCCAGGTGGGCGGCCGCGCCATAGACGCCGAAGGTTTTGCTGCCACGTGGTTCTTCGATGATGTAGGTGGTGAAGCGCGCACCGGTATTGACGTTCAGCACATCGATGCGGCTTCCCGGCATCATGCCGGTCGCATCCAAATAATCGCGGTCGATGCCCATCGAGCCGTTATAATTCAGCTCCGAATGCGTCACCACCGCGCGGTGAATTTTAGCGTACATCATTGAAAACATCATGAGGCATTCTCCTTGGCAACCCACGCCTCGCAGCAGCCTTTGGCCAGTGCGCGGACCTTAGCAATGTAGGCGGCGCGCTCGGTAACGGAAATTACCCCGCGCGCATCTAACAAATTGAAATTATGCGACGCTTTGATGCACTGGTCGAACGCTGGCAACGGCAGGTTTCTCGCCAGCATCGCCTCGCATTCTTTTTCAGCGTCTTTGAAATGTTGCAGTAGCATATCGGTGTTGGCGAACTCCAGATTATAGGCCGAGAATTGCTGCTCGTTTTTCAGGAAGACTTCCCCATACGTCACGCCGCGGCCGTTGAAATCGAGGTCGTAGACATTTTCCACACCCTGAATATACATCGCCAAGCGCTCCAGACCGTAGGTGATTTCGCCGGAAATCGGTTTGCACTCGATGCCGCCAACCTGCTGGAAATACGTAAACTGGGTGACTTCCATACCGTCGAGCCACACTTCCCAGCCAAGCCCCCACGCACCGAGCGTCGGGCTTTCCCAGTCATCCTCGACGAAACGAATATCATGCGCGAGCGGATCGATGCCAAGCTTTCTCAAGCTCTCCAGATAGAGCTCCTGAATGTTGGCAGGTGACGGTTTCAGGATCACCTGGAACTGGTAATAATGTTGCAGGCGGTTCGGGTTTTCGCCATAGCGCCCATCTTTCGGGCGGCGTGATGGCTGGACATAGGCCGCGTTCCAAGGCTTTTCACCAAGCGCACGCAGGGCGGTCGCCGGGTGGAAGGTGCCCGCGCCCATCTCGACATCATAGGGCTGCAGCACGACGCACCCCTGCTCCGCCCAGAATTGCTGGAGAGTGAGGATGATTTGTTGAAATGAAAGGCTCATGCGCGTTTTGTAGTCGTTTTTACTGCGGTTTCAAGGGATTTATAGCCCCCGTCCGCCGCCGCCCTCGGTGCCAGCGAAGCGGTTCCAGCGCTCTTTGGACGCACGCCTCTTATCGGTCAGGCGGTTCCTGACCTCGCCCACCTTGGCGCTCCAAACCAGCTCATCCTCGCTTTTTGCATCTTCAATGCGGGTTTTGCTTTCACGCGCACGTTTCTCGTCCTTGAGTTTGGCGTCTTCCTCGCGGCGCAAGCGCACCAGCTCATAGAGCATCTGGTGGTATTTGTTTTTTTTGACTTGCGCCTTTTTCTTGGCTTTGCGGCTTAGGAAGAAGGACATGCCGGATCCTTCCTGGCCTGACTCGCCACCTTGCGACGCTGCAAATTTGCCTTGAGCGCCGCCGAAAGGCGTTTTTTCTTGTCCTCCGCTCGGGGTTTCGACGCGGCAGACGGATTGGCGGGGGGCTGGTGCATAATCCGCTTAGCATGACCAGAAAACGCTGCGAAGGCAATATTTTAATCGTCAGCCGCCCTTAACGCTTGCACAGGCAAAAAACCTATGGCATGGTGCGCGGCCTATTTTTGGTAAGTTTCGCCGCCTTCCGGCGGAATTTTACAGTTTTCGCCGCCTTCCGGCGGCAGAGCGCTGCTGTAGCTCAGTGGTAGAGCACGTCATTGGTAATGACGGGGTCGGGTGTTCGATTCACCTCAGCAGCACCATTTTCTCGTGATTTTATACAGAGTTATAGCGGTGGCCTTTTGGGCCACTGTCTCTGTTTTTTCAAAAAGTACGGTATAGGTACGGAATTGTTTCAATTCCAGATCACGGGATATCTTTCTATAAACATAAGAGCATGATATTCATGCTCTTATGAAAAACGCTGCAAAATTTGAGATACACTACTTTTTGCAAAACGAGAGCCACTCGATGGATGCTCTTGTGCGGAATAAGTGTGAGTCTGAATTCCTTGCTATCGCTTATGAAATTATTCGCACTCTAGAACTAGGGATTACTCTAGCCCAATCTCAACTGCTTCCAGCACGTGAGATTGTTGAAGCCCTCGCAGAAAATATTCGGCAGATGAAAGCAGCTGAAGATGCGAGGCAATACCGTCAAGTCAGTCCGGGCAGGACAATATATCAGCCTCGTCGGAGACGGAGATTTTAGGTTTATTGGATTTCAACAAACAAAGTACGGCGAACGTACGAACCGTATTACACCATGAGCCTGCTAGATACCCCGTCTTCCACGTCACAATCGTGTGGACAGGTTTCGAGAGTGCGGGTATAACTCTCTAACCGCACGGAACCTATAAGGTTATATTTCAATCACTTATTTGTTTGGTAATGACGGGGTCGGGTGTTCAATTCACCTCAGCAGCACCATTTTCTGATCTCTTTGTAATTGCTTCGTAATTGCAGGTATTTATTCTGGCTCCATAATATTGGTTGATTTTTCGTTAATGCTGTGGAATTGTGCCTACACGTTTCGGAAACACGAAACATGTAGCAATCGGTTTCAGCCAATGCAGGAGCGCTTTATGTACTACACCATAGCGTATCACAGCGGTAAATTGCACCCCTCCCTCTGGGTTCCCGAACCAATCGGTTAGACTATTTACATCCGTTTTTCGTCGCGTTGCTATATGCACCGCGCCACGCCAAAAACCAATATTATGACGTGCAGGGAAGTAGTTTATGTCTGGGATGGGTGATATGTGCCGCAATTGCTTCTTCTTCCCATGGCTTAATAGTTTGCAGAGATACAAATATGTGTTCATATTTTTTCTACTATGTTGGGAACTTAACATGACAGTTGCTTGTGCTATAGATAACAACGCTTTCCTTCAAAGCGGCATCCTCACACGCTCGTATCCTCGGAAAATTACCGAAATAGCATGGAGCCATGACCAAACCAGAATCGCTGTGCGTGCCCGCGATGCGTATATCTGGGATATTTCTAACGATACAGAAACATGGAGACACTCTGATACCCCGCCAGATAATATTCGTGGGTTGGCATTTTCCCCCGATGATCGTTTTGTAATTATCCCGTCAAAATTAATCGGGAATATCAATAAACCAGAGACATTTACCACGCAACCGGCTCTCACTTATATTTCTAGTTCGGATTCCGCGAATATCCGACAAGTAGCAGACCATGAATTTCCAAATTTTTTTCCTTATAACAGCAATTTCTCACTGGCGGATGATGGCTCCGTGCTCGCCTCAATTTTAGGCAGCGACTCCGGGTTTATTACGCTGTATGAACCCAATTCCGGATCGACCGTTGGGCACGTGGGGCAACTTGTAAACCGGTATAACAAAACCGTCAATCCATTGAAAATTGCTGTCGACAGCAGACGCAATCTAGTTTCCGTTGCCTATGCAAGTGGGGAGGTGCAGACTTGGGACTATAAGCAGAATAAGAAAATGCTTGGTTTCAATCCCTCCCAAACAGGTGTTGAGGCACTTGTCTACAATTCATTATCCGGTGAATTAATTACCGGAAGCGACGGAACCATTACCGGATCCATGCTCCAGTCTAATGGCCAATTGGCTTCGGGTAGCCTACATGACGACCCTGATAGTTTCGTGCGTGCATGGAACCCGCTCACGGGTAAGCTGGTTCGAAAATATACCGGCACCCGCTATGGTATTTCCTCCATCACTATCAGTCCAGACGGTCGCTATATCGCCGCTATCGAAGGCGGCCCATTACCCGGCGTTCGCCTGTTGCTGTGGGATGCACAAAGCGGTGCTTTACTCACCACCACAGAGTATGGCCGCAAGGATGGTGATTATCCTGCCAAATTTAGTCCTGACGGCCGACGCCTGGCTGTTGGGATCGAACATGTATTATACGTGTATGATATAAAATAATATTCTTACGGAGCATAGCCCTATGACCCAAACATTCACTCCCTCCGACAAAATGGTCGCCGCTGTATTAGCAGACTATGTTTATCATTCCGCCAGTGAGAACATCAACATAAGTGGGTTGGGCTGGGTGCCTGTGATCGATCCTTCCACCGGCAAGGCCTTGGCTCATTACGATGCGGATACAGGTTATTACGGCGAAGCGTGGGGTAAGCCTGACGGAAACGGCGGTTACAGCAAGATCATGCAAGTCAATCGTGGCACCGTTGTGAGTGATGCCGGGTACAATTCTACGCGACCGGACATCGATCTTACCGCCAACAAATTTAGCGATACAGTTAATACCTTGCTGGCTGATGCACAGGTTGTGTTATTCGATTCAGCACCTTCAAAATATGTTGGGTCAGCCAATTCATTGCTGAATGATATTTATGATATTTATGGTTCTACGCCTATAATACAAGTGGGGCAATCACTGGGAGGGCTTACCTCAAATGCATTAGTTGTGCAGAATGCCGGGAGAATTCCCGGCCTTTCTTCTATCACCGTCAATGGTCTGCCTTACACCAAAGATATGGCGAATGCGGATGGATACGATGATGGGTATTTATCCACCCTCCATATACAAAATAACTATGCGCGCAACGAAATGCTTACGGACAATTGGATTGTGGGTGATCCTGTTGGCGGCAGATATTATTGGATAGACTTGGATGTAAACGGCCCAAATGTACTGAATCCCCTATCTATTCACAGTGCAAACTCCGCTATTGCCCTGGCTTTCTGGGATGAATACGCTCCAGGCTCCTCGACCAATGGCCAGGCCACTGCATGGCTTTCTTCGATCTTCCCAGACACGGATCCCGAGAGACCTGTTTCAGACGCCATTGCTTCCGTGCTCGAAGGTGAGATGCCAACCACGGATAATAAAGCGACCACCTATAGCGTTAACGGCAACAACTCAATGACGCTCTATGAAGATGGCGAACCAACCCTGCATTATTACCGCATGGATGCCAAGGATGCACTGAATAAGATGGGTGGAACCATTTCACCAGATATCATATCAAGCAAGGTTTTTGAAGGTACCCAAAATGAAACGATTGTATCCATTGTCAAAGAAGGCGCGACATCTTTAATAAACGGCATAAACTACACAGCAAGCGAAGTAGTAAGTTCTGTCGTAAATGCAGGCACCACCGTTGCCCAATTCATCAACCAGCAGGCCGGCAACTATTTAGAGAACACATTTGATGCGTATAACATCAACGCTGGTTTGACGGCGTTCTTCAGCAAGTATGGCCAGGCGCTGGCGACTGGAAATTTAAGTACAGGCGATGCGGCGAAATATCTTGTGTTGGAAATCGCCGAGGCCGGGCTTGACGATACGGTAGCGGAACTGCTGCTTTCTGAGTCCATGATTAGATTGCGTGACGGGTTACGCAATAACGTCACCGGCCAGCAGCTTGCTGTGCTTACGCAAAACGCGGCACTGGAAGATTCCTTCGACAATGTGCTTAAAGAAATCGGGTTCTCCAATCCCGCTGGGCTATCGCTACAACTACAGGAATCGTTGGTGAAGATGGGGCTTGAATTTGCGCTGCATTCGCAAGGCTGGGATGGAAGCCAATATGTGAAGGCGGGTACGTCGATTGTGGCCGGTGTCGTCATCAATGATTATGTAAGCACCAATTGGGGAGACTTATTAGGGCGTGGCACCGGCGGTACTGTCGCGGCCATTACCACACTTGCCGCAAATATTATCAACAATGGATTTAATCAGGATTGGGGTAATGTTGCGCTGAGTGCAGGCATGGCGTTTGGCACTGCTTATACAACGGCTTATTTGGGATCCCTTGCCGCAGGAGGTTATGGTGCTCTGCCCTGGTTATCCCTTTCCACACAGGTCGGACTATCAATCACTGGCGGTGCATTCTCGAGCAGTGTAGCTAGTATTTTGGGCGCTGCGGCACTTGCCGGTATCGGTATTGTCGTCGGCATTGCGCTTGCGGTGATCATCCCCAAGCTCTTCGGCAGCAAAGTCTTCTACCCCGGCGAATTCGGCGATCCGTCGCTGGTGCTTAATTATCAGTATGGTATTGAGCTGGTTCCCGATGGCAATGGGGGCATGGTACAGGCGCTTGTGGCCCATAATGGCGGGGGCGTCACTATCATCGCACGTGGCATCACACACATCATTGGTAATGCAGGGCCAGACGTTCTCGTCGATTCCGTGGGTGTCGACAACTATATTCTTGGCAATGGCGATGCCGATTATCTTGAAGGTCGCGCAGGCGACGACGCGCTTATCGGCGGCGATGGCAACGACTTGCTCAATGGCGGCGACGGTAAGGATGTTTTACAGGGTGATGCAGGCGAAGATACGATCTTCGGCGAAGAAGGCGACGACAAAGTTATCGCGGGTGACGGCGACGACTTTGTGCATCTGGGCAGTGGTGCAGATATCGCCAATGGCGGTGCGGGGGATGATTATATTCTTGCCTCGATGGGAGATGACGCGGTTGCCGGTGACGCGGGCAATGACCTGATCGATGGTGGCGAAGGTAACGATTCCATTGATGGTGGCACCGGTGACGATATCATTCTCGGCAATTTGGGCAATGATTCGATCGCCGGTGGTGATGGTGCGGATATCATCTTTGCCGCCGAAGATAATGACACCGTCTATGGCGGCGACGGCAATGATTTTGTCGGCGGCGGATATGGTACAGATATCATCCATGGTGATAACGGTGATGACACGCTCTCCGGCGGCTCGGATGATGATTTCGTCGATGGCGGACTGGGTGACGACAATATTCGCGGCGGCACGGGTAACGATGTGCTCCTCGGTGGCATGGATGATGATTACATTGATGGCAACGAAGATAATGATACGGCAAGTGGCGGCTTCGGCAATGACATTCTGTTGGGCGGTGTTGGCGCGGATACACTCTCCGGCGAGGCGGGCGATGATGTCTATGTCATCACCGATAACGCAGCGGATAAGGATAACACCATCTTTGAAACTTCAGGTGCGGATACCGTTCTGCTCTCATGGCTTACGGCGGCCAATGCCGTCAACCTGACGCTTGCCAAAGCCGCGAATGATCTCGTGATTACACATAGTGGCCGTACGCTTGCCACCGTCAAGGATCAGTTTGCAACTACCGATGCGGCAGTCGAGAAAATCGAGCTGGCGGGGGGACAGTATATCAATCTATCGAGTGTCACCTATAACGGTGCGACCGGTACCGGTACGTTTAACATCGGCGCGCTCGCGTCCGGTAGCGTTGCGGCTATGGTGAACGCGCGTGAGGCCGAATTACAAAATGAAACGGTCTATAAAGACCAATATTTCAACGACACATTCCTCGGCCAGCTCTCGCAACTGGCGTATGACGAAAAACTCGGCTCTGAGGTCGACAATGAATATTACAACGGCACAGAAATCACCTCCTTCTTCCGCAAGCGCGGCTTGTTTGGCGGCAAATACACCGTCTACAAAATCCTACAGCGGGAAGATATCGTGGGCACAGATGCGGGCATCGGGTATTTCATTATGGATGCGGAGGATCAAACGTCGCTGGTCAAAGATACTTTCAAAATGGGCAGTGCCGATCTCGGCAACGAGTATGACGATCTCTTCCTTAATGCCACGATTGTCTACACCAGTCCAAGCCCTTATCAAGTGATGGACGTAGTGGTGAACGGCCAAATCGTCTATACAAAAGTGGCCAATGATGGTACCTATTATGCGCCCGGCGCGGTCATTAAAGGCTTAACCGGAGCAGATCGTTTGGCGCGCGCGGAAATTATAATTAATAGCGCAGTCGCCACTAAAGAAATCGGGAATGACTTGCTGGTAGGCTCATTCCAGAATGAAACAATCGACGGCAAATCCGGCGATGATATTCTTATCTCCAACAGCGGTGACGACACGCAGCTGGGGGGTGACGGCGATGATTGGATACTCGCCGGGGAAGGTAATGACAATGCGAACGGCAACGCGGGCAAAGATATTATCATGGGCGGCGGCGGTAATGATACACTTCGCGGGGGCGCAGATGGCGACGCGGTGCTGGGGGGCAGTGGTGACGACTTCATTTATGGCGACCTGGGCAATGACTGGATTGATGGCAACACAGGAGTCGATGTGGTTTATGGCGGGGACGGCAATGATATTCTTCGCGGCGGTGAAGGAAGTGACACGTTAGACGGCGGCGCTGGGAATGACATACTGCACGGCGATGCTGGTGATGATGTATTGATGGGCGGGGACGGCAATGATATTCTCTTCGGCAATGGCGGCAACGATTCACTCGACGGTGGTGCGGGAGACGACGTACTTGACGGCGGTGGCGGCAGCAGTACGCTGAATGGTGGCGATGGGTTGGATCGCATCAGCTTCCGTAGCTCGGCAGTTGGCCTCGCACTTGACCTGACGCAAGTACTCGCGACAGCGTCTGATCGCTTCATCAGCATCGAAGGTGTGGAGGGATCAAACTACGACGATATTATTACAGGATTCGCGACACAGGCCAGCATTCTTTATGGTCTTGGGGGCAATGATACGATCACCGGTGGCAGCGGTGTCGACATTATAGATGGCGGGGATGGTAATGACTTAGTGAACGGTGGCGACGGAAACGATACTCTTTATGGCGGCGCAGGCCGGGATGCTATCAACGGTGGTGGTGGTGATGACGTAATTATTGGCGGGCATGACTGGGATACTATTAACGGTGGAACCGGTACCGATACCGTGAGCTATGATGATTCATGGGAAGGAGTAGATGTAGACCTCATCGCCCGCATCGGCAACCATGGCACTGCGAACAATGATAGCTATAGCAGCATTGAAAACATCATGGGCTCAAGCTGGAATGACAATCTTCGCGGCGATGACTTTGCCAATATTGTTCATGGCGGTGCGGGTAATGATAATATTGCCACTTCCGGCGGTAATGACACTATTCATGGGAATAGCGGTAATGACGCCATCAGTGGCGGTGCAGGCGATGACACTATTGATGGCGGCGCAGATGACGACGTGCTTGAAGGCATCGATGGCAACGACACGATTTTCGGCGGGGCGGGCAATGACAACATCATCGGCGGCATCGGCAATGACACGCTGACCGGCGGCGATGGCGATGACCGCATTAGTGCCGGTGCTGGCAATGATACCATCAACGGCGATGCAGGCAACGACACGATTTACGGTGATGAGGGCGATGATACCATCCACAGCGATGCGGGTGCGGATATCGTTGATGGCGGCGCAAATATCGACACAATATCATATACTGCCTCGGCCGCTGCAATAACGGTCAATCTTGCGCTCACGACCGCACAAAGCGGCGGCAATGCCGAGGGTGATAGGCTTTCAAACATCGAGAATATCATCGGTTCCGCTTATGGCGATCTGCTGGCGGGTGGCACGGCAGCGAACATTATCGATGGTGGCGATGGTGCCGATACCGCGTTCTATACAATTTCGACGGCGGCAGTAAATGTCAATTTATCTCTGACCACGGCACAGTCTGGCGGGTTCGCAGCGGGTGATATACTTCGCAACATCGAAAACCTCATCGGCTCCTCCTACAACGATGTGCTGACAGGAAATGCAGATGCAAACATCCTGGATGGCGGCGCGGGCGCGGATACGCTGGATGGCGGCGCGGGTGTAGATATGGCCACCTATTCTTCCCAAGGCACTGGAGCTATTGTCTACCTAACCAACGGCTCTAGCAGCTTTGTTGGCGGAAGCGCCACCGGCGATATTTTGATTAACATCGAAAATCTCTACGGCTCCGAACTCGGCGACGATCTACGCGGCGATGATAACAGAAACATATTGGTCGGCGCCAGCGGCAACGATAATCTGGAAGGGCGGAAAGGCAATGATGAGCTGTGGGGCGGCAATGGCAACGACACCCTGCGGGGTGGCATGGATGACGATATTTTGGTCGGCGGCGCAGGAGCCGATACGATATATGGCGATTTGGGTAAAGACACCGTCAGCTATTTGGACGCAACCGGGAGTGTTGCCATTTATATGGATGGCCGCGTGAATGCCGGCAACGATGCACAGGGCGATACGCTGTTTGATATCGAAGTGGTGCTGGGTTCACATTATGATGACATCATTACCGGATCATCGTTGAACGATGATATCTATGGCAATCGCGGCCATGACGTTATCTATGGCGGCGATGGCGACGATAAGCTGGTCGGCGACGACACGGTATTTGCCGGCAATGATAATATTTATGGGGAAGCAGGTAACGACTTCCTCGAAGGGGATGCCGGCGAAGACAACATCTACGGCGGGGATGACGATGACACCGTCTATGCGGGCAAAGACAATGACTCCGTCAGCGGTGAAGCGGGCAACGATAAACTCTACGGCGATGATGGTGACGACACCATTGATGGCGGAGGTGGCGACGACATCGTCTATGGCGGCGAAGGCAATGACAACATCTCAGGCAGCGACGGTAACGACAAGCTGTTTGGCGATTACGGCAATGACACCATTAATGGCGGCGCCGGCGTCGACGAAATTTTTGGCTCCAAGGGTAATGATACGATTGATGGCGGAGATGGCGACGACGTGCTCGCAGGCGAAGATGGCGACGATATTATTCGCGGCGGCTTGGGTGCAGACGTTATTTACACCGATGGTCCCGGATATATTGGCAACGATATTGCCTTTGGCGGCGACGGTAACGACCTGATTAAAACCGGCGTCGGCAATGATGAAGTGCACGGCGATGCGGGCGACGACCGCCTCTATGGCGAAGCCGGCAACGATATCATTACGGGCGACGATGGAAACGATTTCATCGATGCGGGCGCAGGCAATGATACGGTCAGCGGCGGCGCGGGTGACGATACTATCCTGGGTTATGACGGCCACGATTCCCTGCAGGGTAACGATGGCAATGATGTTCTGTATGGCCTGTCCGGCGACGATACGGTTATGGGTGGCATAGGCCAAGACATATTGTACGGAGATGTCGGCGCAGATAAACTTTACGGTGAAGAGGGCGATGATAAGCTTGACGGTTGGAAGGGCACTGACCTACTCGTAGGCGGTAGCGGCAACGATACGCTCTCCGGCGGCGATAATAACGACATATTGGATGGCGGCGATGGCGATGATATTATTTACGGCGACCGCCAGCCTGATCCTAACGCCCTGCCCTCTTCTGAGGCTGCTATTTTGGAAAAAATCACCAACGACCCAGGCTACGATAGCTGGGGTCTGATTTATCAGGGACCGCAATATACGGTCGAGCAGCTGAGTGCAGCTCCGCATGAAATGCTGATACTCAACCCTGCAAAATACTCGCTGACCGATATGCCAAACAGCGAAGTGCTGTGGTCGGCATCTGAGATTCATACGATTGAGCAATCCGGCAAGCTGGTGATGGGGTATGTCAATGTCGGCAAGGTGAATAGCTTCACCAACATGTGGGATGCAAGCTGGACAGAGACAGGGCTTGCCAATGGCGAACTTACCTCTTCTGCACCTTCCTGGCTGCTGGAGATC
Source organism: uncultured Rickettsiales bacterium (assembly GCA_964518725.1). Taxonomy (GTDB): domain Bacteria; phylum Pseudomonadota; class Alphaproteobacteria; order Rickettsiales; family SXRF01; genus JANRKF01. The sequence goes on from CAZFKP010000026.1 coordinate 18,850, forward strand.
GATATAAATGCGACCGCCACGACAAGGCTGGTGGATTATGCCCAAAGCGGCTGGCAGCAGGAGGTGTTTGCACGCGTCGGGCAAATGATCGAGCAGGGTTTCAACGGCACCCTGCTGGACGATGTGGGCCTATTCTTTGAGGCCGCAGGTGACCCGACTGCGCCTGATTTTGTACAGAAAGCGATGGTCACTGCCTCGGCCATGCGTGACTTTGTTATTGCCATCCGCAACTATGCGGATGCGAAAACAGCGCAGATCTATGGTGCGAACGCCGCGCAGCATCACTTTCAATTAATCGTCAATGGCGCGCCTTACATATTGCACGATGCGATCGACAACTGGGATGTGCAATCTTCTGCGCAAAACGTTGCCTATCTGAATGCTATCGATGCGATCGTGGTGGAGAACTTCTTCTCACGCGCCAACAGTCCGGTTAATAATACCAGTGCATATATTCCATACACTGCGGACATATTCGGTGGTTATGGCATCCCAATGCTGTCGCTCGATACCGAGCAGGTCACGCAGCAGCAGCGCGTCCAGATCATCACCGATGCCGTCAATAACGGCTTCCTGCCCTACACCACCGAGAACACCAGCTATGACATATTGAATAACACGTTCCTTGATGAATTGCAGGATACGCCTGTTGCGGGCACTGACACCCTGAGTGGCGGTGGTGGGGACGACGTTCTGATTGGCGGGGCGGGTGGGG
>CAZFKP010000026.1:19664-27261 GCA_964518725.1 uncultured Rickettsiales bacterium
GGCACGCTCTGGGCGACATCCTGAGCAATATTGAGAATATCATCGGCTCGAACTATAACGACACGCTTACCGGCACTTCGGCGGCGAATAGCCTAACTGGTAATAATGGCAACGACCTGCTGGTTGGCGCCGGCGGGGTGGATCGCTTGTCGGGCGGTATCGGCGCCGATACGTTCAGATATAACGCCGCCAACGATTCCGGCATCGGCACAGGCCTACGTGATATCATCACCGACTTCAATCGTAGCCAAGGCGACCGGATTGACCTGTCTGCCTTCGCAGGCACGTTCATCTTCAAAGGCAAAAGCGCATTAAACGGCAATGCCCCACAGGTCAACTATGCCCAATCAGTGACTGCCACCACTATCGGCGTCGACTTCAACGGCGACAAAATCCTCGATTTCCAAATTGAGCTTACTGGCCGCATGACCCTTCAACAGTCTGACTTCGTATTATGATTAGAGTGTCGACCTAATTCTGGTCGCTATCAATCACACTATCCAGCTTGCCAGTGGCAGCAAGGAGGCGGTAGGCGCTTAGCACTTGCCGCGCTTCAGCGCGGACTAGGTTGATTTGCGCGGCGTAAAGCTCGTCTTGTGCGTTCAATACATCAAGCACCGTGCGACTCCCTACAAGCCGCTCTTTAGTCACACTATCCAGTGCTTTCTGCCCTGCATCCACGGCCTTCCCGTGCTCAGTGATGGCCGCGCCAGCCGCAATATAGTTATTCCATTCACGCAATGCCGTCTTAAGCGTGTCGCGCGTGACGTCCTCCGTTTGATTTCTGCTACGCTCATACTGATGACGCGCCTCGATAATGCGTGAATATTCTGCACCCGATTGGAAAATAGGAATTGAAGCACGCAGCACTAGTGAGCGTTCATTGACGTAATTTACAGCTGGCTGACTTGATCCTTCGCGATCCCCCACGCGCCCTTCAAGGCGTATGCTAGGCAGTAGCGTAGACACCCGCTCATCAATGGCATAGTTAGCGGCATCCTCATTTCTTTTAACTTCAATAACCGCTGGATGTGCTTCATTATCTGCTGCAATACTATCCGCTGACGCTGGCAACACGTGCGGCAACGGCGGAAACGTAGTGGCAGAAGCCTGCTTACCCGTTTCACGCACATAGGCGTCCCGCGAATCGGCAAGAGCCGCCTCGGCGTCGTGCAATTCAGCGCGTGCCCGGGCAAGGCGTGCTTCCGATTGGGAAACATCTGTGATGGTAAGCTCACCAGCCGCGAACTGTTTTCCCGTTGCTGCAAGATGCTGGGTAAGCGCGTCAATATTGGTACGCGAAATATCCAACACACGTTGTTTTTCAACTATATCAATATAGGCAGTGGCCGCATTCATCAGCACTTGCTGTTGTGCCTGCTTAAATCGCGCCTCTGCGCTTTCAAACCTCGCCTGTGCTCCACCAATTTGAGCAAGCGTCCCGCCGCCATTAAAGATGGGCTGAGTAACAATCACTTGTTTATTAGCGGTGCTTTCAACCTCAGGGGTAAGGCTATTATATTTAACGCGCTGCCGCCCGCGATCATATTCACCACTAACACTTGGGAAAAATCCAGAATACGCCTGATATATCCCCTGTTTGACCGACTTCACCTGTTCACGTTCCGCCTGCAATGCAGGATGATTTTGATTCACATCAGACAACATACCTGTAAAATCATCACCATAAGCAGGCGCCCCCAATAGAATCACCATCAATGTTGCAACTGATCGTAATATAATATTATTATTCATATATATCTACTAAGCTACCGCCATTTGTATTAACGTATGTATATATAATTATTTCATTTTTGCAATTATTTTATTGATTTTAAGCAACCAATTATATACCTAATGCGTCTATATTAATTAAGGATACCTATGCCCCCGCAGACTGATAGTTCTCTTGATTCTATTCTGCGCCGGCTGAGACCCGTGGCCTATTGCGTGGGGGTGCTCAGCTTCTTTATCAATTTTCTGATACTGCCGATGTCGATTTATTCCCTGCAGGTGATGGATCGCATTATGAGCACCGGTAGCATTCCCACGCTCATTTGGCTTACATTCATTATGCTCGTAATGTTTGCGGTAGCGGGAGTATTGCAAACTTTGCGCGGCATGGTGCTTATTCGCGCCGCCGACTGGTTGCATGAGTGCATTACCGAAGTGGCACTTCCTAAGATGCTTGCACAGGCAGCTACCGGTGGCAGTGGAGCGCAGCACATGCGCGACGCGTTATCACTCAAACAATTTATTGTAGGAAATGCTTTTATTTCATTGGTCGATGCGCCGTGGGCAATAATCTACATCATCGGCCTGTTTGTTGTGCATTCGACACTCGGATTTCTGGTAACAGGCGGTGCGGCGCTATTAGTGTTGCTGGCATGGGTGAATGAAATTTCGATGCGTAGTGCCATGAAAGAAGCTGGCGGCACACAAATGCAAGGCCTGCAAGAGCTTGAGCTCGCCACGCGCAATGCCGAAGTGACGGAAGCGATGGGCATGAGCCGTTCCCTTACGGCACGCTGGAAGACAATGCAAAAAGACGCCACATCTTTGCAATCGCTGGCTGGAAGCAGGTCAGCAGTAGTGCAAGGATTAACAAAATTTGTGCGGCTTGCACTGCAAATTCTGGTCACCTGCATTGCCGCCTATCTCGCGGTACATGGTGATGTGACCGTTGGCGCAATTATCGCTGCCTCTATTTTGGCAAGCCGGGCACTGGCACCTTTTGAAGTCGCAATTTCCAGCTGGAAATTCTTTGGCGATGCACGTAGCGCCTATGCCAGACTTAAAGTTGTATTCCAAGAATCATGCCAGGAATCGGCCATGATACTGCCGCCGCCGCTTGGCAACCTGACGTTAGAACAAGTAGGGTACGCTATTGCTGGCCTGGAGCGCCCTCTGCTCAGAAACATCAGTTTTACCTTGGAACGCGGCGACATGTTGGGCATCATCGGCTCAAGTGGCTCTGGCAAATCAACGTTAGCACGCCTGATACTTAGCGTATACCCGCTTTCTTCAGGCGCGGTGCGTCTGGACGGCGCAGATGTGTATCGCTGGCCAAAACATGAGCTGGGAAAATATGTGGGGTACGTGCCACAAGATGTAGAGTTATTCGGCGGAAGTATTAAAGATAATATTGCACGTTTCAGCAATGATGCCTCGCCTGATGACATCGTGCGGGCGGCACAAATTGCCAGTGCACATGAATTGATTTTGCGGCTGCCAAAGGGATACGATACCGATATCGGCGCAAGCGGGGCAAAATTATCGGCGGGGCAACGCCAGCGCATTGCACTGGCGCGTGCGTTTTATGGAGATCCGCGATTACTAATACTTGATGAACCCGATGCGAATCTTGACGAATTAGGGCAACAGGCCTTGCTTTTTGCACTTAACGAGGCAAAAAAACGCAACATCACCACACTTTTGATTACACACCGCACCTCCCTGCTGGCACATGTCGACAAGCTATTACTGCTACGCGACGGTCTCGCAGAGGCCTTTGGGCCTGCGGCACAGGTAATAGCCGCACTGAATGCCCGCCAACAAACCCAAAGGGCACAGGAGACTGCAGCCCCATGAAGTTCCTACGCGACATCCCCAAACAGATTGCTCTCTGTGAAAACCACCCTCTGATGCACAAGGTGATGGCACAGTTAGACGGATTCATAAAATTGACAACCCACCGCACCTATCAGGGCAACAATCCGGCAGTTGGCAGTGTGTACGCCCCGCTGCGCGCCAGCGTTATTGTCATCCTTTCCATCACGCTTATTACGCTCATATTTGGTGTGGCAATACCGATGGAAAGCGCGGCAATCGCCAACGGTACGGTAGTGGTTTTATCGAAGCGAAAGACCATACAGCATTTGGAAGGCGGCATTATCAAGCGCATTTTGGTCGAAGACGGGCAGCTCGTGAAAGAAGGGCAGCCATTGATTGAGATCAGCGATGTTTCCTCCAAAGCCAATCGCAGCATTGTGCAGCAAGAATTGTGGATCCAACGAGCAGCAGAAACTCGGTTGAATGCGCTGCACGACGGGAAGGAAGAGCTTTCTTTTCCTGACGATATGAAACAAGCTGTGGATGAATATCCAGAACTGGCAAAAACACTACAAACACAACGGGATCTATTTGAGACCCAGCGCGATCTGCAGCTGGGAAAGCTTGATTCGCTCAAACAGCGCATAGAACAATCCCGCGAAGAAATTGTAGGGCTGCAGGCGCAAATCAGAAGCGCGGAAGGACAGCTTGCTTACATGAATGAAGAAATTCTCTCTGTAAGAGAGTTGTTGAAAGAAGGACTTGCCACCAAACCACGCCTGTTAGCATTAGAGCGTCAGGCAGAAGAGCTTCGTGGCATCCGCGGCCAAAATATGGCGCTAATTGCCAAAGCAAAACAGACTATCGCCGGTGCGGAAATGGATGTCATTAATCAGGTAAATGATTTCGCCACGCAAAACGCAGAAGAATTACGCGACGTCCGCGCCAAAATTTCCGATAGCGAAGAAAAGCTCCGCGCAGTGACCGACGTGATGGAACGTACAATCGTAACTGCTCCCACAGAAGGTATTGTCAATGGACTTAAATTCCATACTGTTGGCGGGGTAGTTGCACCCGGCGCAGCAATTTTGGATATTGTTCCGCAGAACGATTTACTGGTGCTGGAAGTGCAGGTCAAACCCATTGATATCGATGTGGTAAAGCCAGGGTTGGAATCACGCATTATTTTCCCCGCCTATAAATCACGTCGTATGCCCATCTTTACTGGTAAGATCACCAAGGTCTCCGCTGATGCCTTCTCCGAACAACAAGGCATGCAGACCATCTCATATTACACGGCGAGAGTGGAAGTAGATGGGGCACAAATTAAATCGCTGGAGCATAATGGTGTGAATCTCTATCCAGGCATGCCAGCCGATGTGTATATCCGTACCGGTGCACGTTCTTTTCTCGCCTATTTGTTAGAACCCATCACCGACAGCATGGAGCGGGCATTCAAAGAGGAATGACCACAATCTTGTTCTAATCACAGAAGCGGATGACTCCGTCACACACTATTTTCTTTCCGATTTTCCGCCGGCCATTGCAGCGAACCAGGCGCCATAACATTCGATTGCACGGCACGCATTAACTCTTCACACAGTGGATTGCCACTCACCAGCATCTGGTTGACCATCAAGACAAGCGCTGAATGCACCGAGCCGCCCAGCATGTGTTGGGTGACAAAACGATCCTCGGCTGTTTCGTGGAAATTCTGGTCAACCGCCCAGTATACAATGTTTTCCTTGGCAGAATACAGCATCCGAGCCGCGGCGGTCAGGTCGGAAGACCGGGCATACTCGATTAATACATCAAGCCCCCTGATCATGCTTACGACAGCATCGTCTTTCTGTTTTTTATCTGCTTCCGGGGACGCATGCCGACTTGCCTGCAGGGAGCCACTATTAGCATCTCGTTTTCTTGGCATGGCTCCATTCCTTATTCTTGGTCATAAACAAACGCATAGGTAACTATCGTAACAACAAAGCCCACAACAAAACACGCGGGCAGCCCAACATGATCGAACGACGAATTGATGCTTATGCGCCCAGCGTAACCGTTTCGCAGCAAGAATGAATTGATGGCGGTCAAGCATTCTCGCTTTATGCCCCATGGTCTACAGCGGTCGCCGGTGCAGCCCCTGTCAGCACGCCCCCTGTTTTTCCTGATCCCTATGCACCAACGCCTCATGGGTTGTACATTCATCAACCATCGAACAGCTATGGCAAACATATTTGCCGATCTCCTCCAGGTCATGAAAACGAACATACGAGTTCGTAACCTCGATTCCGTGCGCCTTAAGCTTGGTCAGAGTGCGTGAAAACGTCTCCGGCTCCATCCCCAGGCGCGAGGCAATCAGCGACTTGCTGTAGGGCAGCTCGAACCCTTGCGGGTCGAGCCCATGCATCAGGCACAGCCTCTGGAGAAAACAGGCCACCTGTTGTGCAGCATTCATTGTCGTTTTGTGCTCGATTTCTACTTCCACCATGTGGGCATATTGCGACAACGTCGAAAGAATATTCAGCATAATAACCGGATTTTCCATGGCGATCTTCTTGAGCCACGCGGCAGGAAACTCTACCACAACCACATCTTTCACCACCACAGCGCTAACCTGATGGTGCCGAGCCTGATCACGGAATATTTCGCGTTTGCAGAGGGTGTTTCCCGGAATAACAACATCGGTGGTGATCTCATGGCCATCCGGCGTCGCCCGCAGCAATTGCATCGCACCGCTGCACACAATATAAAAATGCTGGATCGGATCGCCGTGCCTAAAAAGCTGGTGGCCACGCTCGTACCAACGGATCTTGCCGTCGCGCAAGATTTTTTCCTTCTCATGATCGGAAAGCCCTGAAAACAACTTCAGGTTGTTGATAACGTCAGGATATAGCGTCTGTGGCATGCATCCCTCAAGCGTCACTAAAGAAAAAGGCACCACGATCCCAATATAGTGCACCGGAAATGCTGCCCTAAACCGATGTGTAACCGTAACTCTTGTTACCTTTTATTGCAAGCCGGTTATGGTTAATGTCCCGATAAGGGAATCACGATGACTGCGTATCACTTGACCAACGTCAAATCATCGCAGCAAAGCCGATGATAGAATAGAGAACTAAATGGTTAGGATTTTGAATGGCACAATCTTACTAGTCGCCCACAGTACAACCACTACGTGTGGTTGCAGGGGGGTGTCAGCACACAATTAATATGAGAAACAAACGCGCCAGACTAGTCCTACAAGAAACTATCCGACTGCTCAAGAACCTGAGAACCGAGAAAGAAATCTCACACGCGACGCTTGCGGCGAAGGCTGGCATTAGCCGACCCGCCATTAGCCATATTGAAAGCGGAAAGCGTAACCCCACGCTGTTGATGGCCATAAAACTTGCCCAAGGGCTTGATACAGAACTTTCATCACTGATCCGCGAAGCAGAAAGAAAAGCTCCCGGAGACCAAGGCTAGCAATCACGCGCTACCGAGCTTTTCTTTCTTCACAACACACGGATAGCAGAATTTCACCTCGTGCCGCGCCGATGCCAGAAGCGGCCACGGCCCCACCGCCGGATCTTTGTCATAAAGCGCGGCGGACTTGCTGAAAAAGATGCCTGCCGCCGCCTGCGGCGCAGTAAGCGTCGCGCCACCCGGCACGCATACCGCGACCACGGCACCTTTCTTGATCTCTTCCATTTCATCGTACTGGTAGACAGCATAGGCCAGCTCACCTGCCGGCTGCACAATAAACTGCATGATGGTCTGCACCTGATAGCCACCACCTTTTTTCTTTACAATCACACGGTCGGAGCGAGTCGGGATCGCCTCCGCCGAACGGCATGGCAGCACCATGAAAATCTTGTCTTCATCATGGATGGTTCCTTCGACCACAAGGTCGCCATACGTCCATTTCGGCTGCACATGGTAGCAGTCGAACGTGCCGGTTTCTTTTTTGGCCGTATAAGGCGTGGCCTTGCTGGCGCCGATCGTATGCAGGAAGGCCTGCGTGAACATGGCGGCAAAAAGCGGTGCGTCCTCGGTTTCATGGCGC
>CAZFKP010000027.1:0-26223 GCA_964518725.1 uncultured Rickettsiales bacterium
CTCTCCCCCACGGGGAGAGGGCGGGGTGAGGGGGTCTTGCTGCCTCACCACCTGCCTCCGGTTTTTTATGGCTCGTCATTGCGACCGCGAGCGTACGCGAAGCAATCCAGACTTTGAATATGGATGGAGGGCATGGGACAAATGGATTGCCACGTCGGCTCCGCCTCCTCGCAATGACGATGGCATCCGCCTCGCTGTTCACCCTCTCCACGGGGAGAAGGAACGGGAGCCGCTTAGGCGGCCACGCCCTTATCTTTCAAAAGCTGCTCAAGTTCACCGGTCTGGTACATTTCGCGCACGATGTCGCAGCCGCCGATGAATTCACCTTTCACAAAAAGCTGCGGAATGGTCGGCCAGTTGTTGAATGCCTTGATTCCTTCGCGGATGTGCTGGTCGGCCAGCACATCAATATCCTTGAAGTTTGTCACGCCCGCACGCTCCAGCACTTGCACGACGGTTGCCGAAAATCCGCATTGCGGAATTTTTTTTGTGCCTTTCATGTAGAGCACCACATCGTTTTCGCGGAGGTCTTTTTCGATGGTTTCAAAGATCGGGTTGGTCATGGCGTTTCCTCAGGTTTTAATGGTTGACGGCAGATTCTAGGGGAGGATACGCCAACTTGCAATATGCGGCTTGACTTGGTTGTTGAGAATGATTATCATTAGCGCATCAACCAAAGGGAGATTTATGCAATTACGTGCTTTTTACCTTGTTCCCGCGCTGGTGTGCGTGGCAGCGGCGGCTTACGCGGAAGTTCCAAAATATGAAATCACCATCAAGGATCACAAGTTTACGCCGGATGTGGTCGAAATTCCCGCCGATACGAAAGTAAAGCTCATTGTAAAGAATGAGGATACGACGCCGGAAGAATTTGAAAGCCATGATTTCAAACGCGAGAAAATCATCCCCGGCGGCAAGACCGCAACTATCTTGGTGGAACCATTAAAGCCCGGTGAGTATAAATTCTTCGGTGAGTTCAATGAAAAAACCGCACAAGGCAAATTAGTCGTCAAATGATCCCGAGTTTTATTATTATTTTTCGCGAGGTGCTGGAAATCGCGATTATTCTTTCCATCATCATGGCGGCGACGCGCGGCATCGCTGGGCGCGGCTATTATGTCGGGCTGGGCATTGGTGGCGGAGTGGCGGGTGCAGCTGTGGTGGCGGCGTTTGCCGGGGCGATCACCGAAGCGATGGATGGCATGGGGCAGGAAATGTTCAATGGTGTGGTGCTCCTGCTTGCGGCACTGATGATCGGTTGGACGACGGTGTGGATGCAGACGCATGGGCGCGAGCTTTCACAGCGTATCAAGCAGGTCGGCGAGTCAGTGCGTGAGGGCAGGGTGCCGTTGTATTCGGTATCGGTGGTGGTGGCACTCGCCATGTGGCGCGAAGGGGCGGAGATTGTGTTGTTCATGACGGGTATTCTCAGTACCAGCGAAGAAACGCTGTTGGCCATTATGGGGGGAGCTTTTGCGGGTGCATTGCTTGCGGCGGCGATTGGCGGTGCTATCTATGTGGGGCTCATCAAGCTTTCGAGCAAATATCTCTTCAGTGTGACCAATGCCCTGCTGATTATGCTCGCGTCCGGCATGGCGGCGGCTGGCGCTGGTTATCTTGTGGCGGCGGATGTATTGCCGGCTCTGGTTTCAGAAGTCTGGGACAGCTCGGCCATTCTTTCCGAAGGTTCGCTGTTTGGGAAAATCCTGCATGCCATGCTCGGTTATTCCGAGCGCCCATCGGGCATTCAGCTGGTGTTCTATGTGGGCATGCTGGTGGCGATCCTGTTGGTGCTGCGTTTGCGTCGGGCGGGGATTGCGCTCATTACCCCGCGCAGCATTGCAGCGGCGGCGGTGGCCGTGCTGGCGCTTGTGACCAGCCAGCAGGCGAATGCCGCGTTTGTGATTGATTTCCTCGGGAATATGGTATAATCCAGCATCCCTTGGGAATGGCTGGTTAGCAAAGTGGTAATGCACGGGACTGCAAATCCTGCACCGGGAGTTCGATTCTCCCACCGGCCTCCAATCCCCCCTTCATTTCACATCATCCCTATTTTTCAGTTGCGGTGGGGTTTGGCGCCGATATAGTGCCCTCATGAAATCACGCATTTTCCCCTTGTTGGTGGCAACCTGCCTGTCCTGCGCTTCGGCGCAGGCGGAGGAGTTTTATGTCGAGCTTGGCCGCACCGGCAGCGACTCCGATGCGAAGGCGATGTGGGAAGAAATTAAGGGACAGCATGCGTTCCTTACAGAGTATGATGTGTTCCCCAACCAGATACTGCAGACGGATGGGACATTCACCTTCCGCGTGCAGGCTGGCCCCATGCTCGATAAACGTGAAGCGCAGCGTGTCTGCAACCGCCTCTTCCGGCGCAAGGTGTCGTGCTTTGTGATAGAAGGGTTTGACCCGAAAAACGCGCCGACGTTCTCCGATACGAATAAGAGCCTGCCTGTGCCGCTGGTGAAGCAGGATTTTGCCTTACCATGGCTGGCCTCGGCGCCGGTGGTTGCGCCGCCGCCTGAAGTTGCAGAAGCGCCGCCGCGTGCCGATATTAACGCAAAAGCAAAAGTGGACGTTGCGGAAGCGATTCCGGTACCGGTGACGGCAGGCGATACGCAGGTGACGGTCGGCGATGCCTTTGAGGTGGCTGATGCGAGCGGCCAGCCCTCGATTGAAATGGCGCCGGAGGCATTGAAGCAGCCGGGTTGGGTGAGTGTGCAGCCGTTTTTGGACGAACAGCGCGCCCGCAGCTATTGGAGCGAGCTGCGCGGCAAGTTGCCACGGGCGCAACGCGGGCTTGAGGTGCGGGTGATCCATCCGGTTGTGTCGCATGACATCCCGAAGGTTATTCTGTCGCTCGGTACGTTTGAGTCAGAGTCCGATGCCGTGGCGTTCTGTAAGGAATATGTGCCGTCGTCGACCTATCTGGAATGCCGTTTTTCCAGCCAGCCGCCGGAAGGCGAGGAGCCTGCGGCGTCGCCGGAGAGCCTGCCGGTGAGCGCACGCGATGTGCCGGGCAGCGAATATTCGCTCTACTGGGTCGAGGTGTTGAGCGAGGCAAGTCAGGATAAGGCGCTGGAGAAATGGGAGCGTATCCGTACGGATAACGACGATTTGTTGGCGGATGTCCGCAGCCAGATCACGACGTCGTTTTCCAGCCCGGGAAGGTATGCGGTGCGGATCGGGCCGATCAAATCTAAAACCAAGGCAGGCACGCTGTGCGATGCGCTGAAAGCCCGCCGTCTTACCTGCAAACTCACGACGCTTTGACCGCCGCATTTTCTGCTAGCCATCGGTTTTTCCTTTTGCTATACAAGCGCTCCTCATGGTTGTGGGGAGTTTACCGACGGTATTCCGCGATAGCTCAGCGGTAGAGCATCCGACTGTTAATCGGACGGTCGCTGGTTCGAATCCAGCTCGCGGAGCCAGTAAAAAAGCCACCTAAGGGTGGCTTTTTTACTGGCTGGGTAGCGTGGCGCAAAAAAAATCAAAAAAATGCATTTTCCCCCTTCCGTGACACGCGATATCGCCTCAGGATGGTAGTATTAAGTATGACTTAACCTGTGGGGGGTAGACTCGCCGTTATGAATAAGCTCCGTATTATCCGAGGGTTTACGCTGGTGGAAATGTCAGTGGTGCTGGTCGTGATTGCGATCATCACCGGGATGGGCGTTTCCATGGGCGTGGATGTGCTTGACTCCAGCCGGCGTTCGGCGACCGAGCAGCGCCTGGATGTTATTGAGCAATCCCTGCTTGCGTTCCGCGAGAAGCATGGGCGATTGCCGTGCCCCGGCAGCCCGACGTTGGTTACGACGGATGCGAATTTCGGCATTGAGGCGGCGAATGGCGGTACCTGTACCGGTGGCACCCCGGCGGCGCTTGTGACCGTCGATTCCGCGCTGGTGCCGTATGGCGCGGTGCCGGTCAGGACGCTTGGGCTTTCCAACGAAATGATGCTCGACGGCTGGGGGCGGAAAATTCATTATGAGGTGACTCCGGCGATGACGGCGGATCATGCGTTCCTCAATTCACAGGTGGGGGATAATTGTTCGCTGACGGTGGTGGATCACTCCGGCGGCAACCTGCCGCACCTCCCGGTGTATGCGCTGGTGAGCTACGGCAAGAACGGCATTGGTGGCTATCTTCCCGGCGGCACGCAACAGACAGGCGGCACTATTGGCACCGTGGAGCAAACCAATGTTCGTTCCGGCATTACGTCTCCGACCACCGCTCCAACTATCCAGATCAAAAACGGTGTCATCGGCTCGATTAATACCACGGGCTATTATGACGATCTCGTACGATTCAAAGCGCGCTACCAGATGATGGATGATAATGACCGCATGACGCCCCCGTACAAAGGCCCCGAGCTGGTGCTCAGTTACAATACCAGCAGCGGTGTGCAGATGGTGTATGGCAAGCGCACCTGTGGCGAATACAAGGCGTTTTCCGGCACGGTGCCGTCGGTGGTGGCCGCGGTTCCTCAGTTCATGGCGTTTACACCCGGTAATTCACATCTGTTTGCCTACCATACCAACAATTGCAAATTCTACCAGATCAGCGGCACGACGTTGACTGCAGTCAGTTCTGGGACGCCGGTTCCAAACTGCCCGGCGGCGGCGACCGTTGGTGCAATGGCACAGGGTAATGGCATGCTGGTGCTCAATACGACGGCGTCCCCATACCTGCGGATTTACCGCATGGTCGGCACGGGATCGGCAGCAACCTTTGTGGAGCTGGCCAACCCACTGTTTCCAGCCCTTACCACGGCAGCGCCCAACAATGTCTCGTTGTCGGAAAATGGGGAATATCTCGCCGTCTCGCGGGTCAACGCCCATAAGGCAATTTATGTGAGGCATGGCGACTATTATACGGCGCTTAATACATCCACCCAGCCCGACAATGCCAGCACAGTCTATAGCAATGCCATATCGCCCAATGGAAAATATTATGCCAGCGCCGTTGTATCTGGTGGGGATACGCAGCTTTCCATTTACCGGAACCTCAACGGTGTCTATTCATTGGTGGGGAGTGCGGTTACGCTCACCGGCCTCACCGCGCCAACCATTATCAGCTTCTCACCTGATTCGTTGTATATCGCAGTGGGCGGTACCAGTACGACTAATGAAATCTATGTCGTCAACATCAACCCAGCTACCGAAGCGCTTTCCACAGCGCTGTCGCTCGACCTGACCCCGCCCCCGGTAGCGGCCGCATTTTCAAATGACAGCCGATTCCTGGCCGTTGCGCGAGCTACCACCGGCACCAGCAGCATGGCAATCTTCCGCCGCAGTGGCACGACGTTCAACACGACGGCGGACACGTCTTCCCCAAGCTTCACCTTTAATGGGAGCGACAATTCCAATTTTATCGCATTAAGCCGATAACAGCTTCTTTTCGCCGGTGACTTCCGGTGGCAGCTTGAAGCGTGTTTGTTCACGGGCGCCGTCCATGGTGGTCACATGCACCGTCCGGATTTTCCCGATCGCCTCGACCACCCCCTGCACCAGATGTTCCGGTGCGGAAGCCCCGGCGGTGATACCGACCGATGCAACGGCATCGAACCATCGTGGATCCAGGTTCTTGGCTTCATCAATCAGGTAGGCGGTGATGCCCATCTCTTCCGCCAGATCGCGCAGGCGGTTGGAGTTGGAACTGTTTTTTGAGCCGATCACCAATAAGAGTTGCACTTGCGCGGCGAGTTCGCGCACGGCGTTCTGGCGGTTCTGGGTGGCGTAGCAGATGTCGCGCAGTTCGGGGCCGGCAATGGTCGGGAAGCGTACTTTTAACGCGGCAATCACCTCCTTGGTGTCATCGACAGACAGCGTTGTCTGGGTGACATAGGCTAGTTTGTCGGGATTGTTGACGATGAGGGTGGCGACATCGCTCGCATTTTCCACCAGGTGGATTGTTTGTTTTACTCGTCCGCTGGTGCCTTCCACTTCCGGGTGGCCAGCATGACCGATCAGGATAATTTCGCGGCCTTCGGTTTCGTAACGTTGTGCTTCCTTGTGCACCTTGGTAACGAGCGGGCAGGTGGCGTCAATCACCGGTAACTCACGCAGGCGCGCTTCGTTTTCCACTTTTTCCGAAATGCCGTGCGCCGAAAACACGGTGATCGCTCCATCCGGGATTTCTGATACATCGTCCACGAAGACGACGCCGCGCGCGCGCATATCCTCAACCACCCATTTATTATGGACGATTTCATGGCGCACATAGACCGGCGCGCCATACATTTCCAAGGCCTTGTCGACGATTTCGATCGCTCGGTCGACGCCCGCGCAGAAACCTCGCGGCTGGGCGAGGATAATGGACAGTGTGTCGGTCATAGCCGTTCTTTCTCAAGGTAGTTCGACGATTGCATTTCGACCAGCCGCGACACGGTGCGGGCGAATTCAAATGCGCCGTCGCCGTCGGTATAGATACCTTCCGGTGCCGTTGCTGAAGTACAGATGAGTTTGATTTTGCGTTCGTACAGTGTGTCGACGAACGTTACAAAGCGTTTTGCTTCATTGCGTTTTTCGGGAGGAAGTGCCGGGATATCAGTCAGAATCACCGTATCCAGGCGGTTGGCAAGTGCCAGGTAGTCGGCGGCACCCAGTGGTTGCTCGCAGAGTTCGCGGAAGGTAAAGCGTCCAATGCCATCGCCATACGACATGAAATTGAGGCTGCGACCCTGCACGACGATCAGATCGTAATCCGGTTTGTTTTTTGCATTGAGCAGCTCAAGGATTTCGGTGATGAAGGTTTCTGCGCCGGTGCCGTGGCCGATGTGGAAAATCTTGTGTAGGCTTTTTAATTGCAGGTAGCGGTAATCGGAGGGGCTGGCCAGTGAGATCACTTCCATTTTCTCTTTCAGCAGGGCGATGAATTTATTGAAGCGCTCGCGCTGTATGCCGCCAGTGTAGAGCGAGGCGGGCGGGTGGTTTGAGGTGCTGACAATCACCACGCCGGCGGCAAACAACGCTTCAAACAGCCTGAACAGCAGCGTGGCATCTGCGACATCGGTGGCTTGTAATTCATCGAAGCACAGCAGGGATGTTTGTTTGGCGATGTCGCGAGCGAGCAATGCTACAGGATCAGTGCCGCTCTTGCCGCGATCACCGCCAGTGCGGAAAAAATGCAGCCGGCTATGGACTTCCTGCATAAAGGCGTGAAAATGGACGCGCCGTTTATTGGTGGTGGTGGCGGCGTAAAAAAACAAATCCATCAGCATGGATTTTCCGCGCCCGACGCCGCCCCAGATATAGACATTTATTTTTTCATCCGGTGGCAATCCCAGGCCAAAGAATTTATGAAATGCGCCGGTGGTTTCGTTGACATGCGCGAGCGTGCGTTCAAGGCGTGCGATGACGTTGCGCTGTGCCGGATCGTCGACAATCAGCCCGGCCTCAACGCGCGCTTCATACGCGGTTAGGATCGGCGACGGGGTGGGGTCAGCGGCTGCTTGCTTTTTTTTACGCATTACTTTAGAGGTTTCTCGTAATTAAACAGGTCATTTTTTATAGCGTAGGCGGTTGTTTGATGCAATTAACCATTACAAAAAATGCAGAAACATTGCACCAGGCGCTGGTCGGGCGCGTTTCTCAGGGTGGGCGGGTCGCGCTGGTGCCGACCATGGGCGCGCTGCATGACGGGCATCTGTCGTTGGTAACGCTGGCGAAAACACATGCCCAGCATGTGGTGATGAGTATTTTTGTCAACCCCACCCAGTTTGGCCCCAACGAGGATTTTGAGCGTTACCCGCGAACGCTGGAAGCTGACATTGCCATGGCGGAGAAGGCTGGGGTCGATGTGCTGTATGTGCCGGATGTGGCGGATATGTATGGCGAAGGCATTGCTACCACCATTCAGGTTGGCGATATTGCCAATGAGCTGTGCGGCAAAACCCGACCTGGGCATTTTAATGGTGTGGCGACCGTCGTGCTTAAGCTCATCAATCGCGTGTTGCCGTCGGCAGTAATTTTGGGAGAGAAAGATTACCAGCAGCTCTGCGTTATCCGCCAGATGGCCGATGATTTTGATCTCCCGGTAGACATTATCGGCGCTCCCACCATGCGTGAAGTGGATGGTCTTGCCATGTCGTCGCGCAACCGCTACCTGGAGGATGCCGAGCGCAAGGCCGCGCCGAAGCTCTACGAAATCCTGCGGTTGACCGCCCAGCGGATTGTCGGCGGTCAGGAGCCGGAAAAAGCGCTCGCTGAAGCGATGTCGCTACTCAAATATGCCGGGTTTGTCATGGATTACCTGACGTTATGTGATGCGGAAACGCTTGCCGCACAAACGGTGTTTGAGACTCCGGCTCGGTTACTTGCGGCTGGATTTTTAGGCAAGACCCGGTTAATTGATAATGTCGCAGTGGAGTAACGAAATGAACGAACAGGATATCATTGCAGAATTCAAAGCCGCCGAGGCTATGCTTTCGGGGCATTTTATCCTGTCCTCCGGTTTGCATAGCCCGACCTATTTGCAGTGCGCGCGTGTGATGATGGATGCGGCGCGTGGCGAGCGTTTGTGTAAGGCGCTGGCGGATAAAGTGCGCGCTTCCGGCAAAGCCTTCGATGTCGTGGTCGCACCGGCCATGGGGGGCGTGGTGGTTGGTTATGAAATGGGGCGCCAGCTTGGCATTCCTGCCATGTTCTGCGAGCGGGTGGATGGGAAATTTGAATTGCGCCGTGGTTTTGGTCTGGATGCGGGCGCGAAGGTGTTGGTGGTCGAAGATGTAGTGACGACCGGAAAATCCTCGATGGAAGCGGTGGCCTGTATTGAGTCATGTGGGGCGTCGGCAGTTGCGGTAGCAAGCCTGATCGATCGGCGCGGCAGCAACGATGTGAGCCTTACCTTGCCGCTGATTTCGTTGTTGAAACTTGATGTGCCAACCTATGCGCCGGATAAGATTCCTGCCGAACTCGCCGCTATCCCGGCGGTGAAGCCCGGAAGCCGCTGGTTGAAGGCGAAGGCCTCCTAGTGAGCCGGGCTGAAAATCCGCTTATCTCTATTCTTACGCCCGCCTACCGATCGGAAACAACGATTGCGCGTGCCGTGCGCTCGGCGCAGCAGCAAACATATCCGCATTGGGAAATGCTGATCGTCTCCGATGACGGGGTAGACTACCAGCAAGTGCTTGCCGCACAGGGAATTACCGATGCGCGGTTGAAATTCGGCAGCACCGGGCAAATAGGCGCGGGGGTATCGCGCGGGCGCAACGTAGCGCTGGAGATGGCGCATGGTGAGTTCATCACCACGCTCGATGCCGATGATGAATACCACCCGGATTATTTGTCGGTGATGCTTGCGGGAGCACAGGAATACGGCGTGGCCATGGTATGGCTTGCGCACCAGATAAAAGCCGATGGTTCGATCCGCAATATCGGCGCAACAATTGCTAACCCCGCTGCATATGTTAGGTTTCTAACCCTTGCGGACTATGTTAAGGCGAATGGGTGTACGGTGACGATCTTTGCTCGGAAGCTATTACACCACCGTTATGATGAGGACATCATCGCGGGTGAAGATTACTATTTTGATTTGCAGTTGATGGATCGCGTGGGCAAGGTTCCGGTGTATCGCCACGATTTATATATCTACCACTACAATCCGGACTCGATTACCAACCAGCCGGATTCGGATGAAGCGTTTGTTGATAACTATAAAAACATCCTCCAGCGTGTCGAGCAAAACCTGCAATTGTCGCCTCGCCTGAAACATAGCTTGCTTGCGACCTATCATCACCGGTTGTTCCAGAACTATCTTTATCTGAATGCCAAAGCGGACGGCAAATGTGCTGATTTTTTTGAATTCATGGAAAAATATCCCGAGCATTTTAAATAACAAATCATTATCTATCAGTGTGATATATTTATTTCAGCCGGGTAATTTGTCACCAAACCGTCACACACAATTCTGGCAGTTTGTGGCAAAATGGAACCATGGAAAGGAGTGCCCCACTGTCGCTGCCGCTTGTCATGCTTGATCCGAAGCAGATTAAATCTGACCGGATCGCCTATCAATTTCGCTTGGGATCTGCCGAAACGGGCGAGGTAGAATCGCACACTATTACCGACACGGAATGGAATCCGCTGAAGCATGGTGCGCCGCTGATTGTCCACAAGCGGTTGAATGGCGATATCTATGTGGTTGACGGCCACCACCGCCTGGCATTTGCCAAACGTTTGATGGAAGAAGGGCGTGGGCCATCGCAGCTTGCGGCCTACGTGCTTGAGGAAGAAAAAGGTATCAGCGTGAAAGATGCCAAACTCATGGCGGCTTATGCCGATATTTCGCGTGGCAAGACTAATGTCGGCGATGCGGCGTCGGCGATTAAAGAAGCGAGTACGCCCGATCCGAGCCTGCACACCGAGCGATTGCCGGAGCTACCGAATATTGGCAATATCCCGACGGCCTACAAGCTTTCCAGCCTGAGTTACGGATCGTTGGAGAAAATCAGTAGCGGCATGGTTCCGGTTGAGGCGGCGGAGATGGTGGTCGATAAGGTAAAAGACCATGCTAAGCGCGACCGCGTGATTGAAATCATCGGTCAGAAGCTCCAGCAATCGTACAGTAATTATCAGCCCAACATGGATCTGGCGGCGGCGCTTTCGCCACAAGCCAATGACAACCAGCAGAAAAGTTTTGTCGATGCACTTAATCGTCAGCGGGCGGCCACACAGTCCTTTGCGCTTGGCGCCTAGGCCGTCTCCATTTCCTTACGTAAGCGACTTTCTGAATAGAGCGTGATGCTGCTGCGGCCGGTGAGCCTCAATTTCAGGATTGCACAGGTTGGGTTTCCGCTATGAGGGTAGCGTTGCGTGCGGCTCAGAATATTGCCCAGTATGTAGCCCGTGCTTGCGATGATAATCCCAGCTACTGGCAGGATACGCTTCAGCAGCGATCCAAGCGACACATCGCGTTGCATGGCGGCACGCACCTGCCGTTGATAAAATAAATCCAACCATTTACGCACCGGGTTGTAGACGGTGGTGAATGACTCCACCTCCACGGCACCGCTCGCGTAGTACGCGGCCAATACTGCAAGGTATTCCTTGAATTTTTTACCGCGGCGCTCAAAGTATTTCTGGGTAACAATCACCGTGACTTTCTTTTCTCCACTCAGGCAGGCATTGCACTTGGCGAGCATTTCTCCAAGCTTGTGCAGATACGCTACCGGCATTAGGACGACGGCATGGCTGGCATGCGGTGCCTGCCGTTTGAGGCTTGCGACCGAACGCACATTGAACAGATCCGCTTTTTGCAGGATAACCCGGTCGCCGTAAGTCTGGTAGCACCAGTCAGCATAGCCGGTAGGATCATAGGAAATGACGTAGCATTTGTCCGAGGCCTGAGCGGCGTCGGCAATCGCGGCGTTGATGGCGCGGCTATGTGCATATTCGCGGTGCCATAGATGGCCGGTCGCCTCACTGTCGGAAATGGCGCGGATATATTTGATGGCTCTGGTGCGCCAGTCGCTGCCATAACGGTAGCGCACCATTTTCAGCAGGTGGTAATCGCCGTAGCTTTTACCAAGCGGCGGTTCGAATGTTGGCGAACCGACAATTCCGGCAAAAACACCGCGCCGGAAATAGTCTCCCTGGTTGTTTAGCAGAATCAGGGTACTAAGCACGCCTTCCAGGCAACTTACCCAGTAGGGGTGCCCGCGTGTAGGTTGTGCTTTGGCGGGGAGCTGGTGCTCGATGCATGTGACAAACAGTTCGGATTTTTCCACCATGTCGAGCGCTTCGGCGGAGATGTCACCGGCGTGGTAAATCACCGGCGAGAGTATGTTGTCGCGGTGAACCCGTGTGAGCCATTTCCCGAGCGCCTGCACCATGTTGCCCTGGCTGAAAGCGCCGTGTTTGATGAAGTTCTGTTCGTGGGCAAATGGCTGCAATTCGATTACGCAATACTCATCCGAATCGGCGATATGCACCACATTGCCGGATGGGCACATTTCCGCAATGTAGGAGTAATCGCATGAGGCGCCGATCACATAGTCGTCGATTTCCGGTTTGATGCAGAGCATGTGGCGGAGGTAAAAGCGTCCGATCAGCGTTTCGCCGTCAACTTTCCAAAACATACGGTTGGTATGTTCGGTGTGGCTGAAATTCTGGTTGACGGTATTGGCGATGGTAAGTGGGTGCAGGTGGGGCAGGGTTATCGCCATCAGCTCGCGTGGCGGGATCGCTAGCACACCGGTAGTCGGGTTCGTTCGTTCGTGAAAAGCTTCCAGTAAATCCTCTTCCACCACCTGGAAGTTGCCGGCGGTGATGCCGCTGACTCCGCGCTGCATGTAGGGCAGAAGGTTCAAGAGCGAGCCATCCGCCATGACATAATCTGCCACCAGGTAGATGAAATAGGTTGCAAGCATCTCCGTCCCTGCGTGGCGCATGCCGCGCTCGTAGGCCAATGTCAATGTTGCCGAGTAATTGCCGCCAAAAATAAGATCATCAATCACCACAAATTCAACGCGGCAAAAACGTGTGAGCCGCCGGAACATCGGGTGGTCGGTAAACAACTTGCGGTCGGGCTTGCTGGTGAGGAAAATAAACGTGGACTCCGCATGTTCAGCGAGACCCGGAATGTTCCCTGGCGCGAGCAAGCTACGCAAGGAAAGATCCATGAACTGACGGATATATTTCTCGCCCCACACGGCAAGCAAATACGTTACCTTGATGGGTTGTCCCGTCACGGGTAAATTCCTAGAAGAACGCTACGCCGACCGCACCCTTGTAGTTATAGGAAGGAACGTTGTACTGATCCGCAAAATCCCAGACTGAGGCGTTCCATGAAATGTCATCACCGAGAATCAGGCCGCCTGGCGCTAGTTTACGTTTTGCTTCGCGGAATTCAAACATCATGTGGTTATAGGTATGGTCGGAATCATGGTAGAACATGTCAACCGATGGCAGGCTGTCGATCAGCTTTGGCAGCAGCACCTTCGCATCGCCGTTTTGCACGAAGAAGCGGTTTTTGTACATGTCCGGTACCATCCAGCCTGAGCCTTTGCCTTCCGGAATCACTACGCCATAGACCTTGTCTTTTACCGTCCAATCCGGATCGCTTGGATTGAAGACGGCTGCCAGGTCAACCACGTGCAGCGTGCCTTCCGAGCCGTTTTTAGCCAGCGCCAGCATCATGAATGCGCTCGACAGGCCGTTGCACACGCCGGTTTGCACCACGGTTTTTGGTTTGAATTTGCGGATGGTCCAATACAGGAAAAGCGCATCCTCAAGATTTACCCAGCCTGGAACGTAGTGCGCCTGATATTTGGCGCTCATGTCGCGCATGTAGTTTTCAATAAAGGTTTTGCGCTCGAATACTTGTTCCGAACCTGGAACGGTTTTAGCCTCCGCCAGCATATCGTCCAGCACGGTGTTCCACGCCGCATCCGGCACGGTGTCACCTTGTGCAAGCCCGAGTAATTCTTTGTAGAGGCGGTTGTTGCACGGGCGGTCATAGCCCAGAATCTTGCAGGGGAAATTACGCACGGCATTCGCGTCATAGTCCGGGTGGGAGGTGTTGTAGGTTTTTTCATCGATCAGCAGCGGGATGCGTTCCATGGCTGCCTGGAAACTTCCTGCGGCGGCTGCACCTTTCTGCGGCGGCATCTGGAAATCGAGATTCTGGTTGGCAAGCGGGTGTGCGGCCTGTTGTACGGTGATATGGCGGATGGCCGATGTCAGGTCGTCGATCATCTGCCGGGTGAGCTTCATCTGTTCCTGTTGCTGGTGCGCGATGTAATGGAGCGCTGAAATGACTTCGGCGAGTTTATTGTTCTGCATTTCGGATTGGTTCGATATGCCTTCGCACAATGCGCGCAACAGCGCTGTATTGCCGTCTTCGTTGTTCACTAGCTGTTGAACGATTTTGCTGGCGGTGTTCATGATGCTCTCCTTACAATTCAGAATTGACCACACTGTAATAACGCCATCTGCATCACTCGCAAGCTTTTTCGTTGCGCTTTGCGTCTTTTTTATCCAACATTGTGCGATGGCAATTCCATTCCCTTCCGTTGATCCGGTGCTTGTGCACCTTGGCCCGCTCTCCATCCGCTGGTATTCGCTGGCATATATTGGGGGCATCGTTTTGGGCTGGATGGTGGTCAAGCGCGAGCTTGCGCGGCGGCCGCTTTCCGGCCTGACGCCTACCCGGATCGATGACCTGATTGTCTGGGCAATTGGAGGCATCCTGATCGGTGGGCGGCTTGGTTACACCCTCATTTATAAAGCGGATTATTATTTTGAGCACCCGGCGCATATTCTTCGCCTGTGGGAGGGAGGCATGTCGTTTCACGGTGGATTCGCTGGCTTTATCCTCGCGTTCTTTTTGTTCTGCCGCCGTTACAACATCCCGTATCTGTCGTTGATGGATTTGATGGCGTGCGTGGCGCCGATCGGGATCGGTTTCGGAAGGCTCGCCAATTTCGTCAACGGTGAATTATGGGGCAGGGTAAGTGATGTTCCCTGGGCGATGGTTTTCCCAAATGGCGGTGACCTGCCGCGTCATCCCAGCCAACTGTATGAAGCGCTTCTTGAGGGTGGTATGTTGCTCGCTATCATGTTGGCGTTGCTGCACTGCACGCGCCTGCGTGACAAGCCCGGAACATTGAGCGGGATGTTCCTGATCGGATATGCTGTCGCACGCATGGTTTCAGAATGTTTCCGTGAGCCGGACGCACAAATCGGTTTCTTGTGGGCGGGTGCGACGATGGGGCAGTTACTCAGTGTGCCGATGATGCTTGCCGGGCTGTTCCTGATCTTTCGCCCAAGGCGTGTATGACGCTTGCCGCCCTGATTAAAAAACGGATCCGCATGCATGGCGCCATCACGGTTGCCGACTATATGGAGATGTGCCTGCTGCATCCGGAACATGGCTATTACATGCGGCGCGATCCGCTGGGCGTGTCGGGTGATTTCACGACGGCGCCGGAAATTTCCCAGATATTCGGCGAGTTGATCGGCTTGTGGTTTGCCGCACAATGGCAAAAGCAGGGTAAGAAGGAAGTCGTGCTGGTGGAGCTTGGGCCGGGCAGGGGCACGCTGATGGCAGATATGTTGCGTGCGACCAAAAAAGTTTCCGGTTTTCATGAGGCGGTGTCGGTGCATCTGATTGAAGCCAGCCCAGTGTTGCAGCAAAAACAATGGAAAACACTTGCTGGCAAGCATCCCCAGATTAGTTGGCACCAGTCTGTCGGGACGCTGCCTGACTTGCCGATTTTGTTCGTCGCCAATGAATTTTTTGATGCGCTGCCGATCCACCAGTTTGCGGGGGGCAAGGAGCGCATGATCGACTTGGGTGTGGATGATGAGCTTTGCTTCACGGGTGAGGATGAAGCAATTACCGAGCGGTCACCGGCATCGCAGAGCGTGATGCGCGAATTGGCGTCGATGGTTGCGACGCGTGGCGGGGTGGGGCTGGTGGTTGATTATGGTTATCGCGGCGGTTCCCAGGGCGATAGCTTGCAGGCGCTTAAAGGGCATCAGTATCATGAGGTGCTCGCGGATCCCGGTGAGGCGGATATCACCGCGCATGTCGATTTTGATGCGCTGGCGTCGGCGGTAACATCGGCGGGAGCTGTGCATTATGGCGTGGTGCCACAGGGGAAGTTTCTGTTGACTATCGGCGCATCACAGCGGTTGATGCGGCTGTGTGCCGACGCCAACGAATCACAGAAGGCGGCACTGATGAGCGGGTTTGAGCGCCTGATCGCCCATGAGCAGATGGGCGAGCTGTTTAAGGTGCTGGCGGTGCTGCCCAAAGATGCCCCACGCCCTGAGGGGTTCTAGACGTTCTCAAACATCTGGCTGGTGGTGGGACGCGGATCAGCAAGCCCTCCGAAATTGTCTCTGTTTTCTTTGAGTATTTTCCTCTGGCACATGACAAACAGGAACAACCAGTCTTTTGCCAGGTCATATAACGAAAATAAGGTGTCGGCTTGTCCGGCCGGATATTCCGGGTCAATATCAGCGAAATAGCTGGCAAGTTTTTTGGTAATTGGCTTCGCCCGCCCCTGGAACAGGATAAAAATATCCCCGTCGTGGCAGGCATACACGTAGGCATCATGGCCTTCCAGGTGCTCGCTGATACCTTTGATGATAAAATGCGTGTGCAGGGTGCGGTTGTGGCGCGCCCCTTCGCCAGCGAGTTTAAGGTGCAGGCACCGCCAGCGGTCGCGCTCGTTGCGGATCGACTCGATTTTGGCGCACAGAAGACGGGTGGCCTGCTGTTCGAATAAACGCATAATACTAATCCTTTATTCTTAGTGGGTTGCTAGTGCTGGGGTGTAGTCCGGCGTCAATTAACTGATCTAATTGGTTAATTTATAGCAATATCTGTGCCAGAGTGCAGGAGTGGTTATAAAACCAAAGGAAAAGCTGATGGTTGGCGCGATCGTTGATAAATTAGGCGCTTGGCAACGCACTCGTTTTCTAGTAGCCTCCGCTGCGACGTACACATACACCCCTGAAAGGATCAAATACCATGGCTAAATCGAACGCAAACGGTGCGGAAGCAGCGCCTCAGTCCGGCAACTTGCCCTTGTTTTTCAAGCACCCGATGCCGCTGGAGGTTGCCCGCCACGCTGATGCCGGGCTTGTTGCAGAAGAGCATATGGGCTTTTCGGTTGATACCAATTCTGTCTATGTGAATGCGATTGAATTTGCCGAGGCGGCCAAGCATTACCCGATTGTGTTTAGCGGCGGCGATTCGCCCATGCCGGCCGTCCTGACGGGGCTTGAAACCCGCAACTACTTTGTGGGCAAGGATAATCTCTGGAAGAAGGATGTCTATATCCCGGCCTATGTGCGTCGTTACCCGTTTGTGTTTATGGAAGTGCCGAACGAGGATAAATTCATCCTGTGTATTGACGAAGAAGCCAAGCAATTCCGCAATAAACCCGGAAAAAATGTGACGCCGCTTTTTACTGACGGTAATCCGTCGGAACTGTCGCTCGGCGCGCTTGAATTTTGCCGTGTATTCCAGCAGCAGTTTCTTGGCACGCGGGAGTTCTGCGCCGCGCTGCAGGAAGCCGGGCTGTTGTCGCCGACGCGGTCGGATGCCAAACTCCAGAATGGCCGCGCCATCCAGCTCACCGGGTTCCAGATCATCGATGAAGGCAAGTTTAACCAGCTTTCAGATGAGAAGATCGTCGAATTCCACAAAAAGGGCTGGCTGCCGCTGATTTATTTTGTGCTGATGTCGGCTTCAAACTGGCGCAACCTGATTTCAATGGCGGCGGAATTCGAGAAAAAGGCATGATCCCCAGTGTTGTGTGACAAACAAGCATCACACAGTATATATTATTGTTTTTCCAAATATAATAAAATACCGGCGAATATCCATATGCCCGTTGACTTACAGCGGGTTGCTGTTTGCGAGCGCCCGTTGTTTGTTTCAAAAAAACAGCGGTGAACAGCGAATTAAATGGTTGCAGATATTTTAAAAAAATCTATAACTACCGCAGTCGAAACTGCGGCGAAACTGTCTTCCATGTCGGCAGGGTTAACCCGCGCATTAACTTTAGGAAAGATATGTATGATCTCCAGCGCCTCACAGACTCAGCGTTTATTCTCTACACGATTGATGGTGCAAACTGCCATGGTTGTGGTGCTTGCGGCATCTGCGGCTCAGGCGCAGAACGTGCCGGCCTCGGTGCAGGGCAGCCAGATTGATCGCCGCTTCAAGGCTCCGCCGGCTCCGCTGGAATCCGTTGGCATGGAGTTGCCGCTTCCGGGTGAGCCGAAGGAGCTTTCCAAAGCCCAGCAGGACAAGTTGAGCAAAGTAAAATTTACCCTGAAACGCGTGAACGTGCTGGGCGCGACCGTGTTTAGCGAAGAGCAGATGGCGCCAGCC
Source organism: uncultured Rickettsiales bacterium (assembly GCA_964518725.1). GTDB lineage: Bacteria > Pseudomonadota > Alphaproteobacteria > Rickettsiales > SXRF01 > JANRKF01. The sequence goes on from CAZFKP010000027.1 coordinate 17,851, forward strand.
TATGAATCGCTGGTGGGCAAGAGAATTTCCCTGCTTGATGCACAGGTCGTCGCCAGAAAAATTACGGATATCTATCAGAAGGCCGGCTATGTGCTGTCGCAGGCTGTGGTTCCGCAGCAGGAAATCAGTGGTGGCACGTTGAAAATTCAGGTGGTCGAAGGCTATGTTGGCAGCATCGTCCTGCAAGGTGATGGCATCAGCGACGGTGAGCGTGCGCGCCTCATGTCGTACCTTGATAACGTAAAAAGCAAGCGCCCCGTTCGCACACAGGATCTTGAGCGCAATATGTTGCTCATCAATGATCTGCCGGGTGCGTCGGTAAAAGGCCTGCTGCGTCCTGCGCCGTCGCAGTTCGGTGCCGCGGAATTACTGGTTACGGTAACCCAGAAACCTTATGAAGGCTCGCTGTCTACCGACAATCGCGGCAGTAAGTTCGTGGGACCATGGCAGCACAGCGCTACCGTTGCGGCGAACTCGCTGTTCGGTATGTATGACCGCACTCAGTTGCGTTTGTCGACCAGCAGCCCGACGAAGGAATTGCGTACATTCGAAGTGCAGCATGATGAGATGCTGGGGAATGATGGTACCAAGCTGTCGCTGCTCGCATCCCGCACGCACACGGCTCCGGGCGATTCGCTGAAAAATATCCAGATTATCGGCAACTCGGATCTGTTTGAAGCAAAAGTTTCCCATCCGTTCATTCGCTCGCGTCAGGAAAATCTTGTCGGCCGTGCATTGGTCGATATCCAGCGTTCGGATACGGACGTATTCGACAATCTCGACTTCACCCAGGATCGCCTGCGGATCGTGCGTCTCGGTGGCAGCTATAACTTCTTTGACCAGTTCCATGGCAACAACCTGCTCGACATGCAGGTAAGTCAGGGTTTGAACGTGTTCAATGCCAGCGAAAGCGGCACGAACCGTACCAATGCTAACGGTGAAAGTGACTTCACCAAGGTGAATTTCGACGCCACCCATTTGCATCCGTTGCCTAACAAATTCTCGCTCTTCACTGCGGCCAGCGGCCAGTATTCGCTTGATCCGCTTTTGGTGGCCGAGCAATTTTCGCTCGGTGGTGCAAATTTTGGCACGGCGTATGATCCGGCGGAACTCTTGGGTGACCACGGCATTACCGGCAAGATTGAGCTTCGTTACAGCGATCAGGTTGGCATGCCGTATTTCAACTACTACCAGCTGTTCAGCTACTACGATATTGGTCGCACATGGATTCGTGAAGGTGGCTCTGGTGCGAACGATAAGCGCAGCCTGGCTTCGCTTGGTGGTGGTATACGCGTGAGCTTTACCGACAATGTTTCCAGTACGCTGGAGCTTGGCGTGCCGCTTACGAAGCCTGCCAGCAATCAGGGCGGCCATGCCAATGATGCCCGGGTATTTTTTGGCACCACGGCACGTTTCTAGGACAACCACTAACACCTTGTTATTTATATAGATTAAAATAAATTTAATGCCTCGGCTTTTTGTGCTTGCACTAGACCAAAAATTAGTATTAACTATTAATTAACTTTTTTAGTATCCACGGTTTGAACCCACACCACAGGAATAAAGATTATGACTACCTCTAACATCTTCTCCCACTCTTGTTTGCAAACCAGTACGATGCTGACGGGTGTCATTGCGCTTGCCGCATTTGGGCACTCCGCACAAGCTGCGCCCGCTGGAGGCAATGTAGTCGCCGGGCAAGCTGCGATTGCAGCTTCTGGCAGCACTACGGATATTACGCAAAGCAGCAATCGTGCGCTGATCGAGTGGGGCAATTTTGATATCGGCAGCAACGAGTCGGTGAATTTCTTCCAGCCTGGCAGCTCGTCGGTGACGCTGAACCGCGTGACAGCTGGCAATGCCTCGCAAATTAACGGTAAGCTGAACGCGAACGGCAATGTTATTATCGTCAATTCGCAAGGCGTGATGTTCGGCGCGGGTGCACAGGTCAATGTGGGTGGCCTGGTTGCGACGACGGCGGATGTGGACAACAAAAAATTCATGGAGGGTGGCAATATTGCCTTTGATAAAGCAGGCAACCCGAACGCGCAAATCGTTAACGATGGCAACGTTAAAGTTGCCGAGGGTGGCCTTGCCTTGCTGGTTGGTTCGAACGTTACGAATAACGGCCTGATTCAGGCGCAACTTGGTAAAGCACAGCTTGCATCGGGTGAAACGTTCACGGTGGATCTCTACGGTGATGGGCTGATCAGCCTCCAGGCCAGCGACCAGCTCTCTAAACAATTGGTGCAGAATAGCGGCACTATCGAAGCAAATGGTGGCCAGGTTCTGCTCACCGCTGCGGCTGCACAGAGCGCGGTTGAAAGCGTCATCAACATGGACGGCCTCGTTCAGGCCGACAGCATCGGCAGCAAAGGCGGCAGAGTCGTGCTCTCCGGCGCGAAAACCACGCTCGTTGCCGGTAAAATCGATGCCAAAGGCACTGCGGGCAGTGAAAAAGGCGGCGAAGTCAACGTGCTTGGCGGCAATGTCGGCATCCTGACCGGCGCAACCATTGACGCTTCCGGTAATACCGGCGGTGGCACCATCCTCATCGGTGGCGATTATCAGGGCCAGGGCACTACCCCGACCGCGCAGAATACGGTATTGCAAACCGGCGCAAGCCTGTTCGCCAACGCCTTGCTGAACGGCAATGGCGGCAAAGTCATCGTATGGGCTGACAATAACACGTTCTTCTATGGCAACATCGAAGCCAAAGGTGGCGCAGCAGGCGGAAATGGCGGTTTCGTTGAAACCTCCGGCAAAGAATATCTCGATGCCATCGGCTCGGTCGATGCCAGCGCCGCGAACGGCCTGGGTGGCACGTGGCTGCTCGACCCGAACAACATCAATATCACCAACCTGCCGAATACTGACAATAACGTGACCGGCAACCCTAACTTCACCACCACCAGCAATAATGGGCGCGTTAGCGTCGCAAGCATTCAGGCCAACCTGAATGCCGGCACCAGCGTCATCATCACCACCGGCACGGCAGGCCTTAACAACCAGCCTGGGAACATCACCGTTTCCTCCAGCATTCTTAAAAGCGCGGGTGGTGACGCCAGTCTGACTCTGAACGCGCACAACGACATCAACGTCAATCTGGGTGTGTCGATTTCGTCTACCAGCAATAAGTTAAACGTCAACTTCAACGCCGCCGCTGGGGAAGTGGATATGGATCTTGGTTCTGCGCTGACCACAAATGGTGGTAACGCAGCATTTTCCGCCGGTACGAACGTAGAAATTAATGGCGCGATCAACACCGGAGACGGCACCTTCCTCGCCACGGCAACGACCGGCAATATCAGGTTGCGTGCATTTGCCGGCACCATCACCAGCACCGCCACCGGCGATGCGATCACCCTTGCTGCCCTCGCTGGCAACTTCGTCAACGACCGCGGCGCAGACGCACTCACCGCAACCAATGGCCGCTGGCTGGTGTACAGCACCAATCCGACCAACGATACCATCGGCGGCCTTGTCCCTGATTTCAAACGTTATAGCTGCACCTATGGCGGCTCCTGCCCGACGCTCGGCAGCGGCGACGGCCTGCTCTATAGCTTCACGCCAACGCTTACCATCACCCCGGATGCGGCGAACGGCACCTATGGCCAGCCCGCGCCAAGCTTCACCTACGCCCTCTCCGGCTATCTAGTCGGCGATGACATGACCGATGTCGTAAGCGGTAGCGCTGACTTCACTACTCCGTATATGGTGGGCAACAATGTCGGCACCTATGACATCAACGTGGCCGCTGGCACGCTCGCGTCGGAAATGGGCTATGGCTTCACCGGCTCGACTCTTACCAACGGCCTGACCATTGATCCTGCGGCACTCACCGTAACCGCTAACGACCAGACCCAAACTTACGGCGCGGGCAATAGCTTCACCGCGGGCTTCAGCACCACCGGCCTTTACAGCGGCGACACCATCGACACCGTCGATCTTTCTACCGATGCCACCAACTCAACAAGCGGTAATTGGAACGCCGGCGCGTGGACCATCACCATCGCAAACGCGCTGGGTATGTCGTTCGATGCCAATAACTACACCATCACCTACACCAATGGCGCGCTCAACATCGGTCAGAAAGACCTGATCGTTTCGGCCGTGGCGGATAACAAAGTCTATGACGCTACCCGCGACGCGACCGTAACGCTCTCTAATGACGCGATTATGGGCGATATTGTTGATAACAGCTTCACCACTGCACGCTTCGGCAATAAAAATGTCGGCACCAATAAAAACGTGACGGTGAACGGCATCAGCATCAGCGGCGCTGATTCTGCCAACTACAACCTGACCAATACTTCGGTGGTTGATCAGGCGGACGTGACCCCTGCAGCACTGACCATCACCGCCAACGACCAGACCCAAACTTATGGCGACGGCAACAATTTCACCACCGGCTTCATGGCTTCCGGCCTGCAAGGTGGCGAAACTGTCGGTATGGTGGATTACGCCACCAATGCCGGCACCTCCACCAGCGGCAACTGGGTCGTGGGCAATTGGGACATCGTGGCTTCTAACGCCACCGGCGGAACTTTCAGCGCCAGCAACTACACCATCACCTACGTCGATGGCATGCTCAACGTTACCCCGAAAGACCTGATCGTTTCAGCCGTTGCGGATAACAAAGTCTATGACGCTACCCGCGACGCGACCGTAACGCTCTCTAATGACGCGATTATGGGCGATATTGTTGATAACAGCTTCACCACTGCACGCTTCGGCAATAAAAATGTCGGCACCAATAAAAACGTGACGGTGAACGGCATCAGCATCAGCGGCGCTGATTCTGCCAACTACGACCTGACCAACACCACCACGATCGATCAGGCCGACATCACCCCGGCGGCGCTCACCATCACCGCGAATAACCAAAGCCAGGTTTACGGCGACGGCAACGTACTGGGTAACGGCTACCAGGTCGCCGGCCTGCAGGGCGGTGAGACCGTCGGTTCGGTGGATCTTGCAACCGATGCCACCAACTCCACCAGCGGCAACTGGAACGCAGGCAGCTGGAACATCATTGGCTCCAACGCCAGCGGCGGCACGTTCAGCGCCAGCAACTACACCATCACCTATGTGGACGGTGTGCTCACGGTTCTGAAGAAAAACCTGACCGCCACGGTGGTTGCGGATGATAAAGTCTATGACGCCACCCGCGATGCGACCGTGACCTTCTTCGATGACCGCATCGGCGGCGATGTATTTGATGAAACCTTCACCACTGCACGCTTCGGCAATAAAAATGTCGGCACTAATAAAAACGTGACGGTGAATGGCATTAGCATTTCCGGTACTGACGCAGGCAACTATAACCTGCTCAACACCACTGCGACCGATCAGGCGAACATTACGCCGGCGGCGCTGACCATTACGGCGAACGACCAGACCCAAACCTATGGCGATGGCAATAACTTCACGGCTGGTTTCGCAAGCTCCGGCCTGCAAGGCGGCGAAACCGTTGGCTCCGTGACCTATGGTACGGATGCTACGACTTCGACCAGCGGTAATTGGAACGCAGGTAGCTGGAGCATCATGGCTTCCGGCGCTACCGGCGGCACGTTCAGCAGCAGCAACTACACCATCACCTATGTGGACGGTGCGCTCACTGTCGGCCAGAAAGCCCTGAACGTGACGGCAACCGCAGACAACAAAGTTTATGACGCGACCACCACCGCAACGGTTACGCTGTTCGATGACCGCATCTCCGGTGATGTGCTGACTGCCGGCAATACCAGCGCTGATTTCGATACGAAAAATGTTGGTAATGGCAAAACCGTCACAGTGAACGGCATCAGTATTTCCGGTACGGACTCGGCGAACTATACTCCGAACAGCAGCACCACGACGACCGCGGATATTACTCCGGCGGCGCTGACGGTAACGGCGAACGACCAGACCCAAACCTATGGCGACGGCAACAACTTCACGGCTGGTTTCGCAAGCTCCGGCCTGCAAGGCATGGATGCGATTGACACGGTGGATTACACCACCGATGCGACGACTTCGACCAGCGGTAATTGGAACGCAGGTAGCTGGAGCATCATGGCTTCTAACGCCCTGGGCGCTAACTTCGATGCGAATAACTACAGCATTACCTACGTGGATGGCGCATTGACTGTTGCACAGAAGAACCTGATTGTTTCGGCAGTTGCTGACGATAAAACCTATGACGGTACGCGGACGGCGACGGTCACGCTCTCTAACGATGCCATCATGGGCGATGTGGTTGACAACAGCTTCACCGCCGCTCGTTTTGGGAATAAGAATGCCGGTACCAACAAAACCGTCACGGTAAACGGCATCAGCATCTCCGGCGCTGACGCGGCGAATTACAGCCTGACGAATACCACGGCGACTGACCTTGCAGATATTTTCAAACGCTCGCTGACCATTACGGCGACCGGCATTGATAAAGTCTATGATGGAACGCGCGTTGCCGATGTAACGCTGTCGGATGACCGTGTTTCGGGCGATGTGTTCACCACCGAAGACTACAACAACGCACGTTTTGATACGCGCCACGTTGGCAACGATAAAACGGTGACCGTGCTTGGTATTGATATCTCCGGCGGCGACGCGAAGAACTACACCTTCAACACGACGGCGACCACCATGGCGGATATTACCCCGGCGGCATTGACTCTCACCGCCAACGATCAGACCCAGGTTTATGGTGACGGCAACAACCTGACGAGTAGCTACACCGCTGTTGGTCTGGTAAACGGCGAGACCATCGGTTCGGTTGATCTTACAACGGATGCCACCTTCTCCACCAGCGGCAACTGGAATGCCGGCGCGTGGGGGATCATGGCGTCGAACCCGACCAATAACGGACCGTTCCGCACCACCAACTACACCATCACCTTCGTGGATGGCGCGCTGGTCGTGACACCGAAAGTGCTGAACGTCTCTGCGGTCGCTGATGATAAGGTGTATGACGGTACCACCACTGCGACGGTGACCCTCTCCGATGATCGCGTTTCCGGCGATGTGTTTGACGTGCTGAATGCCAGCGCTGATTTCGACGATAAGAATGTTGGCGTGGATAAGCTGGTAACGGTTGCTAGCATCACTATCAGCGGCACGGATGCGGCTAACTACACCCAAAACACCACGACCACTGACCTGGCCGACATCACTCCGGCGACCCTCTTTGTCGATGCGGATGATCAAACAAAAATCTACGGCTCGGCTGATCCTTTCCTGTCTTTCGGCTTTAGCGGCTTCGTACCGGGCGATGATGACAGTCTGTTTACCGGCGGTCTGACGCGTGATGCAGGTGAAAACGTGGCCGGCGGCCCCTACAACATCAACCTTGGTTCGCTCAGCGCCGGTGGCAACTACACCATCGACTACACCGGTGGCGTACTCACCATCACGCCTTACACGCTGAGCATTATCGCTGACGACCAGACCAAAGTCTACGGTGATATGGATCCGACGCTGACTTATAGCTTTGGTGCGCTGCAGAATGGCGACGACTCATCGGTATTTACCGGTGGCCTGAGCCGTGATGCCGGTGAGACCGTTGCGGGTGGCCCATACACCATCAACCAAGGCACACTGGATGCTGGCAGCAACTACACGGTCAGCTATACCGAAGGCCTGCTCCGGATTACTCCGGCGACGCTTTTTGTGACCGGTGATGACCAATTCATTGTACTGGGCGACAACATTCCGCCGCTGACCTTCCTGGCGTCTGGTTTCAAATTCAGTGATGGGTTTGAAGTGTTCTCGGGTAGCCTGAGGACGGTGCCAAGGGAATCGCTGCCGGGCACCTATCCGATTAATCGCGGCACGCTGGAAGCGAACTCCAACTATGTGATTGATTATACGCGTGGCTTCCTGACGATTCAGTCGCCGTTCGATGTGAACAATACTTCGGAGCAGACCAGCAACTTTACAGGGTTTAAAGGCCCACAAGGTTCCAATACGTTGTTGTCATTGACAAATGGCGGTGGTGGTGGCGGTACGGGCGGTGGCCTGGGTGGCCTCGCACCAGCAGCCGGTGGTGATCCGAACGATCTTGGCAACCTGGATCCTGCAGCTGGTGGCAACACCTTCGCGCTCATCCAGTGCGACGATACCAACCCATGTGATTCTCTCCAGTAAGCAGAGTTGCTAATCGATAGTGCAACGGCGGCCATGTGGCCGCCGTTGTTCATTTTAGAGGAAAAAATCAGGTTTAGTGGTCATGCCGCAGCTCGGCTACGCTTGCGCTGACAAAATCGTCTTGCTGACGATTTTACGAACCACGGTTTGAATCTATTAGCGCAATACCTTCTTTCTAAACAAGTAGGAACTAATCCCTGCTTGTTTAGAAAGAAAATGGTCGGGGCGAGAGGATTCGAACCTCCG
>CAZFKP010000028.1:0-990 GCA_964518725.1 uncultured Rickettsiales bacterium
CAGCACCCGATCCCGGCTCCTCCGAACCTGCACCCGACCCAGCACCGGCTCCTGCGCCAGCACCTGCTCCAGCACCCGACCCAGCTCCGGATCCTGCTCCTGCGCCAGACCCAGCACCTGCTCCTGCGCCAGCACCCGACCCAGCTCCTGCGCCTGCGCCAGACCCAGCACCCGATCCTGCTCCCGATCCTGCGCCAGACCCAGCACCTGATCCTGCGCCAGCACCTGCTCCAGCTCCTGATCCCGCACCAGACCCCGATCCTGCGCCTGACCCTGCACCCGACCCAGCTCCGGATCCTGCGCCTGCTCCAGCCCCTGCGCCAGCACCCGACCCAGCTCCGGATCCTGCGCCTGACCCTGCACCCGATCCGGCACCCGATCCGGCACCCGATCCGGCACCAGCGCCCGACCCTGCTCCGGATCCAGCGCCCGCACCATCACCGGGCGGTGGTGGTGGATCGCCCTGTTAGCTATCGATTCGACACCTGCAGATACATTGTTTTCCCTCCTATTTTTTCGGTTGTCATCAAGCTGAAACATTGTTGCGCTAGACTGAAAAACTGGTTAGTTTGCACGGGTCATGTGTCATACTAGCGGTGGTAGTTCAATTGGGAGAGTTTGGCGTGGAAGCTACTAATGCTAGCTCACACAAGAAAGAGGCGCGAAATTATGGCGCGCGCTGGCCTTCTCTGCTGCTTGGATCATGTCTTTCATCCTTGCCGATTAAGTTTCTTGAAGCACCTGATGACCGGGCACATGATGGTATTTCTCCGGCAAATCAAAAGGAAATATTGCCTCCACAGCAGCTGGTATATCATCGTCTGGGCATGGATGAGATCGTCCGTCAATTTTTCTCATTCGATGGCCTGATTTCAGATGCACATGCACAGTCTTCTTCCGAACCACCTATCGCCACACCCGAACCGACCTGTGCGCCGGGATATTTCGACTACCCGAACTGTTACCCATCCTCCAGCTCACCCGCCGTGA
>CAZFKP010000028.1:1090-24767 GCA_964518725.1 uncultured Rickettsiales bacterium
AGTTTGGTACACCACCGAACTGCTACCCATCCTCCAGTTCTCCGGCCATAACGCCAGATCCGACTTGTGCACCGGGATATTTCGACTACCCGAACTGTTACCCATCCTCCAGCTCACCCGCCGTGACGCCTGATCCGACGTGTGCTGCCGACGAGTTTGGTACACCACCGAACTGCTACCCATCCTCCAGTTCTCCGGCCATAACGCCCGATCCGACTTGTGCACCGGGATATTTCGACTACCCAAATTGCTATCCTTACTCCAGCCCGCCCCCGAGCGCTTGCCCACCCGGATATTACGGAACTTATCCCGATTGCTCGTATGATCCCAGCGCCTGCCCACCTGGCTACACCGGAACCTACCCCGATTGCTCTTATAGCCCAAGTGTCTGCCCACCCGGATATTATGGCACCTACCCCGACTGCTCGTATGATCCCAGTGCCTGCCCACCTGGCTACACCGGAACCTACCCCGATTGCTCTTATAGCCCAAGTGTCTGCCCACCTGGCTACACCGGAACCTACCCTGATTGCTCTTATGACCCCGCTTCAAGTTCCCCACCGAACGATTATCCGCCATCATCCAACGAGCCAACGGACTATCCGCCGTCATCCGACAGGCCATACGGTAATAATGACGGCGGTGGTTACAATGACGGCGGCGGCTATAATGGTGGCGGTGGTTACAATGATGGCGGTGGCTACAATGATGGCGGTGGCTACAATGATGGCGGTGGCTACAATGACGGTGGTGGCTACAATAATGGTGGCTATGGTGACGGCGGATACAATGGCGGCGGCTACGGTGACGGCTACACTGGCGGTGGCTACACTGGCGGTTATGGTGATGGTTACACAGGTGGTTACAGTGACGGCTATACGAGTGGTTACACCGGCGGCTACAGTGATGATTACCCGGGCGGCTACTCCGACAATTATCCGGGGGATTATGGGCAATATGGCGAGTATGGCGGCTATGACACTTATGGCTCGTACGAAAACTACTCACCTTACGAGGGCTACGCTGGCTACTATGAGAACTATGCCGACTACGGAGAATATCTATACGAGCTTTATTATGAAGGAATATATTATCCCTATGAGGACGACTACCCCTATAAATACAAAGAAGAATACTGTCCAAATGAATACGAAGATTACTACAAGCCGTATGATTATGAGTATGAGTATTATGAGGAACCAATCGACCTGTCCAAGCTGATCCGCGCGCCCGATGCGCCACTGGTTCCGGCTCTGCCGCCCGACACGCGTTACCGCGATATGTGTGTCGACACGGGACAGCTGAACCAGAACTTTTTTGATCCCAAAACCAGCCTGCTCAAATTCAAGGACGGAATATCGATCGAGCCGGAGGAGGTTTTTGATTACGCGACATATCAATATCCTGACGCCGATATTCAATTCTACTACGGTGAAGATGAGGGCGTGCCTGAAGCAATTTCGCCTTTCCACCAGGCATTTGTTGGTGATGTGGTGGGCGCCAAACCACCGCTTGGTGCCTGTATGCCGCTTAAGGATACCCCGATTGTGCCAACGCGCAGCGGCGGCAATTCAATGTTCGCTTATTACCTGAACCTTGATGCCAACCCTTCCAACATCGTCTACAATACCAACCGTTACCGCGACCTGACTGATTTTATCGGCACGGGCGGGGTGCTCGGTTGCCCCGAAATCCTCCTTGATCAGAATCTGCTCAACACTCCACGCAAGCGTTCGACGAGCGGCACATATGCACTCATGAACTTATTGCGCGCCGATTATTGCTATAATTATTATTTGCTCAACCACAGCAAACGCCCGTGGCATACGCTGGAGAAGGCCGGCCTCAGCACCGATGACCCGCTGACCGAATACGATGCCGACCGCGCCTTCCTCAATAGCTGCCAGCCCTTTATCAATGGTGCCGATGCAGCCGCCGTCCTTAAGACAGGCGGGCCGCCGTCCCATTACAATCAGTTCACCAACGAAAAAGCCTATGGTTACGCCCCGGTTCTGCGCTACTGGGATTTGCCGCACTGGGACGAAGCCGAATACATCATGGGCAACTACCTGCAAGGCAGCTGGAACTACAACCTGCCTTACTGGAAAGGCATTGATCGCGACCAGAACAACTACGTTAAGTACACCCCGCAATTCCAGGATGTTGGCCTTCCCTGCATCGAAGACAGATCCGTAATTCCAGAGCCGCTGCCCGAGCCGGGAATAGAGCCGGATCCTATCAGGGATATCGAATGCAACCCTAAATCCAGTGTAACAAATCCAAAAAAGAAAAAGAAGAAAAGCATCTGGGATAATTTACACTTGCTAGATGGTGATTATGTTTATCAGTCCCCGCCAACGGTTGGTCCTTATTATTGTCCTAATATTGAAAAAATTAACGATACTTCCCACCCCTTCACCCCGCGGCAGGATATTGTCAACCTGGATCGTAACTATTCCTGGCGCACGGGTCGCCTGGTCTGTGTCAAGTTTGACAAACAATCAGGCCAATGCATCGATTACCGTTGGGGATATTTAGGCCGGAAGATTCCAAAACATGAAGCATGGACGAATGTTGGCAACGAAAAAGTCTGGCACGTCACCTGCGGCGTGACACCAGTGGATATCCTAAGTTTCCGCTCGGCAGCGTTTGAAAACTGTATGAGCCAGCGCATTAATTACAATTTTAGGACATGGTTAGCGGATAAAAGCGGGCCAGGCGGATTGCCGCCCGATCAAATTGCCGACACAGCGGATCCGGCAACCAAGCGCTGGTACAAATGTAAAACCCGCTATTGGGAAACGGATACGGTTTTCGATTGCCCAACAAAATACAGCGTCCAGCAATGTTGCCGCATTATCGTGAAAGACGTCGTGCCAACCAACTTCCTCAAGATACGCACCTGCGAGGGGTTACGCAAAAGAATCCGGACTGATGGGAAAATCCAGGAATTACTCGGTGGGAAGGTTGATTACTACGGCAATACCGATACGGAGACCAACACCTACCTCGATGATATCTTTGACCCCTATACAGATGATAATTTCAACCCGTACCGCACCGTCGATCCGGAAATGAACGGCGATCGTGGTATCCACATGAGGGCCGTTGCCATTCATAAGCGGATGTTGAAGCTGGGCTGCAATAATACCGAGCCAGCCGATTACCGTTTCATGCGCTACTTCAGCGACCACATGCCCTACATGCGCTGGTGGGATACCGGCGTATCTGCCGGCAATCCCTTCCATGGCGGCAGCTTCACCAACTCGCTGGGAACGTTCGATACGCTGATTGGTGTGGGGCGCGAAGAACGCGATAAGCAGGATGCAAAGGCTGCTGCGCGGCAAGCAGATGATAATCAAGATCCCATCCGCACGAGTCGGTTACTGAAACCGAATGCAAGCGAAATGGGGCGTTTTGGCGGATGGACAGAACTGAAAGCCCACCAGATGCAGACCACCCGCCGCTACAACATGTCCTGCATCGGCCGTTATGAGAAGCTGTTTAAGCAAGGCGGTGCCGAAAATTACGCGCTATCGAAAGCTGGAGCCGGCTACACCAGCCGCGACGGCAGACAGTGGCCGTGGTCGATGGGATGGCGCGGCTATGCAACGGCAACCGGGGGGTCTTACCTGAATTACCAGACAGCGACGTCCAAACGCTTCCCGTTTGCATTCGACCGGCAGCCTGATTTCAATAAAGACCGTGTCAATGCCGGGGCGCTTGGTTCCGGGCTTGATAATGCCTTGCCGGGCGACATCCTGATGTATAACTCCGCCGGCGTAACCCACATTCTTTTTGTGACCGACATCGGCTTTGCCGTTGATAAAAACCGCGACACGGCGGTGTTCGACTTCAACATCGCCAAGTTCCGCGAGGGTGGGGCGAATGGCACCATCATGATTCCGGAGCGCGTTTATACGATCGGCTGGGATCAGGGCAAATTCCCAACCTCCACCGGCGTGAGCGTATCCTGGGGCATGGGCGCGGAACGCACGATCTACAAATATAAAGTGCCGGAATATTATCGCCGCGAGATTTGCTCGCGCACCATGAGTGCACTGACCGACGTGCCATATGACGATGGGAGCGGCAACACAACCATCATGACGGAATGCCGCAATAGCTTTGGCTCGCTGCCGGGCGGCTATGATGCTTTCACCAGCAACGACTGCATCCAGAAAAACTGCCAACCCTCATGCGAAGATACGGATTTGAGTGCCTGCGTGCTGCCTGCCGCTGGCAATTCTCTCGGATGGCACAATGTCCAGATTTACCGGCCAAGCATTGATGTTCGCCAGTGTAAAAACTATACCAGTGTCATCGGACCGCAAGGAAGCAACTACGACCTTGATGCCACATACCAATGGGTCATGAGCATCACCGGCCAGAACAGCGTTTCCAACGAAGTTATTTACCAAGGGCTGACGCAAACGGTGAACAGCGACCTGTGGGGCTTCTGCGCCAATGGCGGCTACGATCCGCCACCGCATTACGCCGCTGAATATAAAGGCCCGCAAACCGGCGCGATTACCGATAATACGCTGTGCGGCCCGCAATGGGGTGAGTGCAGCGCCCAGTCGGCTATCACGCGCTTCTACCCGCGCGGCTGGAGGATCTATATCGATCCAGGTCAGCAGCCGCGTTTCCGGCGGATCACCAACACGAATTAGCGCATTCCTTTATTGAAGGTGGCGCTCGGCCAGCGCGATGGAAACCGGGTCGCCGACATGCAGCCACCGCCCATCATGCACGATGGCTTTGACACGCGAAAGGTTGCGGTCATATAGCAGATTCAGCGAGAAGGCTCCATGCGGGGCGCCTGTAAACAGGCGAGGATGCAGCATCTGGATGCCGGTAAAGACATACGGCGCGGAAGCGTTTGTGCCACGGCGAATCACCGAACCATCTGCAGCAATGTCAAAATCCCCTGCCCCATCATAGCCAATTGCGTCCGCCACCGGATGCAGGAGCAATAATGCATCCATCGCGTCCTCCTGCCATGCTGCCCGCAAATCTTCTAGTGCATGTTGTTTTCCATTCAGGCAGATTGTGTCGCTGTTAGCGGAGAAGAATGGCACATCGCCCAGAAGCGGCAGGGCTTTCAGAATGCCGCCACCGGTTTCGAGCAGCGTTGCCTCGTGCGAAAACACGATGCGCGGATGCTGGCGCGACGCAAGGTGTGCTTCAAGCATCGGCGCAAGGTAATGGGTGTTGACCACCGCTTCACGAATACCTGCAAGAACCAGCCAATCGAGCACGTGGTCGATCAGCCGCTTGCTGCCCACCTGTACCATCGGTTTCGGCATATGGTCAGTCAGCGGGCGCATGCGCTTGCCAAGTCCAGCCGCCAGCACAATGGCGTGCATATCGGCGAGTGGCGTCATGCGGCAAGCCCAAGCATGCGCGCATCCTTGCGAATGGTGAGCACCCCGCGTGCGCCCTCTGGAACATGGCGATCAAGCCATGCTTTCAGCGATGCCAACTCGGGGTGCGTGATATCCTGCTCCAGATGGCGCCATACACGTGGCAGGTAATCAAGGTAGTGCGCCTTGCCATCCCGCGCCGCCAGCCGGGTGAAAATACCGATGATCTTGCTGTTGCGCTGGGCGGCCAACAATGCATAGGCCATCGAAAATTGCGTTGCACTGGCGCCAGTATGGCGCAGGTAATGGGCGACCATCCGCCGGGCGAGTTCCGGCGACACATCGCGCCGGGCATCTTCGAGAAGCGAGACAAGGTCATACGCCGCATCGCCCATCACCGCATCCTGGAAATCGAGCAACCCGACACGCTGCACTCCGCTGCGGGCAGGTAACCACATGGAATTGTCGGCATGGTAATCACGGTGGACGAACTGGTTGGTGGCGAGCGGTATTTCATTCAGCAGTGCACCCCAAAGGTTCATGTAGCCCGCCTGCGCATCGGCAAGGGCGGCACCGTCGAGTATCTGTGGCAGGAACCAGTTGGAAAACAACGTCGCTTCCCTAGTAAGCAGCGCCGCATCGTATACAGGAAGCGCCGTGCCATCGACAGCGAAATCCCCGGTGTGCCATGCGGCCAACACCTCTACCGCTGCCTGATAGTAGATTTCCTCTTCACGCGCATCAACCTTGAGCAGGCGTGAAAACGTGTCGTCGCCCAAATCTTCCAACAGCAAAAACCCCTGCGGTTTGTCCGCCGCCAGGATGCGCGGGACGCTGAACCCGGCATCGGCAAGCAGCCCGCACACATGGATAAACGGCGCAAGCGTTTCTTTATCCGGCGGCGCGTCCATCAGCATGAAAGACGCCTCGCCCTGCCGGATACGGATATAACGCCGGAACGACGCATCTCCGGCAAGGGGGAATTGTTCGCAGGCACCCAGCTCACGCTGAAGGAACGCCGTGATATGTTCGGGGCGGGTGGTCATAGGATAAGCTCCGCGATGGCCTGTTTCCAGCGCTCTGAGTGTGTATGCAGTGTCATGGTGCGTCCATGCTGCGGTTGGTCGTCGAGATGGATATTCAAACGATCATCCGGCAGGAAATGCTCGGCAATATGCGGCCATTCCACCAACATGACGTATTGCTCAAACGCGTCCTCCAGCCCAAGCTCTGCAAGCTCGGCCACGTGCTTCACCCGGTATAAATCGGCATGGACAATCTGCCACGACCATTTTGTCTCGTAGCGCTGCACCAGCGTGAAAGTCGGGCTGGTAACCGGTTCAGGCGCTTTCAGCAACGGGTGGATGAAGGCCTGGGCGAAGCTGGTTTTGCCGGTGCCGACTTCGCCGGATAGCGCAATCACATCACCCGGACGGGCAGAGGCGGCCAATGCTGCGGCAATCCCCACCGTGTCGTCGAGCCGCTGGAGCATAAACTGGCGGGTGATAGCGCCCATCAATCGCGCTCGTCAAGCCATGCCATCTGGATGGCTTCGAGGATTTTTTCGTTGCATCCGGCAGGGGTGTCGTTGAATTCCGGCAAGTCGATTACCCACTGCCGCAAATCCGTGAAACGCAGGTTCACATTATCGGCATCGGGGTGGAGTTCTTCCAGTCGAATGGCAATTTCTCGTATATCTGTCCAGCGCATAAGGTTCCTAGGGTTGTGGCGCTGCGGTGGTGCCGCCGGTATCGGCCAGTTCCAGCCGCGCCTTGTAATTGGTAATGAACCCGCGCGTATTTGACAAGGCTTCAAGCAGATCGTCAAAGTTACGGGTGGTCGGGCGTATGTCAGGTGCCGTTACAAAATCAAAGGCCTGTTTGTATGGATTAAAGCGCATGAGCGGCCCAAAATAATCGCGTAGATATTGCAGTTGCTGCACATCGTTCTGGAACACGTAGGCAAGCGAAAGCCGAAGTAGGAATTCACCCTCCTCCAGAGTCATCGGCTGGCTTGGGTCGGGGCGCTTCTTGAAGATATTCTCGATGCTGCTGGTGATGTTTGGCCAGTCCTTCTCGTTCCAATAAATCATCGTCCGCAGTTTTTCGGCGCCGACGCTCTCATCCTGTCCCAGCACCGAAAGCGCCTCATCAGGACGGCCAAGCTGCATCATCGCCTTGGCGGTAAGCTGGTTGCGGTAAATGCGAAGCAGGATCGGGTTGTCGCCATACACCGAATCCTGCAGCGATTTCATGGCGCGCTTGGGCTGGTTGTTCATAAGGTAAATATCAGCGAGTTTCGATCCCACGCGGCTGCGTTCGGTTTTTTCCATCTGGGTACGCATCTGCTGCTCAAGGAGTTGGGCGGCCGTCGAAAGGAGATCCACCGCCACCAGCCGGTCGGCAAGTTTTTCCATCATCTGCGTACCAATAGAGCCGGACGGGGTATAGTTGCGGTATTCATAATAAAGTGCAAGCGCCTCAAGCGGCGTCATTTTATCCGCCACACCTTCGTTGAACAGCTTCACAAACACATCTTCCATTTTGCGCGCCATCTCAATGGCAGGGCCGGTGTTTTTGAAACCCGTTACTCCGATTTGCCACACGCGCATGGCATTCACGTAATCTTGTTTCTCATAGTATAAATCGCCGAGAAGCTGCACGATCTGCAACTCCAGACCATCCCCATGCCAGCGCAGGCGGAGGCGCTCCAGCCGGTCGGTAGCCTCGTCACGGGTGATTTCATTATTATCCAACTGCCACAACGTCGAGGCAAAGGTTGCGCGGGCTTTTACGAATTTATTACTGTCATCATCCGCAAGCCGTTTCCAAACCTCCATGGCTTCCTGCTCCTGTCCATTCTCGGCAGAAATTTTTGCCGTCAGAAAGTCGATGTACGACTGGATAGGCGCGGCTATACTATCTTTTGTGAGCGTATCAAAGACCTTGATCGCAGTATTGTATTCCTTGGCGGCGATGGCACGATCAGCAGCAACAATCGCCAGACGCTGGCGGAAAACCGCTGGGTATTTGCTGATGTAGCTGTCGTGGATCGCCAGGAAATCATATTTCTTCTGCGGGTTGCCCAGCAGGTCGGAGAGCATGTCGCGCCAGTAAGCAACTTCCTGATTGTTGTTGAGTTCCGCCGCGCCAAAATCCCGTGCGGCATCGTTGAAACGATAGAGCAGAAAATTCGCCGCGCCGTGCATGGCAGAAAGCTTGGCACTTCGGTAATAGGAAGGATTAGTGCGCTTAATATTATCCAGGAGCCCGAGCGCCTCCACCACCAGCCCGTCACGCAAATAAAGTTGCGCCATGCGTAGGCGCGCCAGGTTGCGTGCGCCTTCGTTCGGGGCAAACACAGTTTTGTTGAACAGGGCGCTTAGCGTCGGCTTCAGGAGCTTACCTTTTTCCAGCGCCCAGAGTTCATCCGGAAAAAGCGTTTCTGCCGATGAGGTAGGAACGGCGCGGGCGCCGGCGGATCCGTCAAACACCACCTCCGGGCTGAGGTGCGCGCCCTTGGGCAATGAAATACGCAGCCCGTTACGCAGGATGGTAACCTCGGTGGCATCGGCCTTCTTGGCGATTGCCAGCCCTTGTGTTGAGGCCAACAAAGAGAATTCGACAAAATTACGCTGTTGGGCAATACCCTGTTCGCGGGTGAAGATCGGGGTGATGCTGAGCGTATCACCAATATCAGGATCCTGAACTTCGATAGTTTTTCCTACTTCCAATGCCGGGACAAACACATGCGCCGGTGCCGGCGGATCCGTGCTGATGGAAATATCCATTACCGCATCCGGCGTGTGTTTTTCACCTGAAAGCAGTACGGCAATATCCATCACGCCTTCCTGTTGCTTGATGGATGCAAAGATATTGTCATGCACCGGAATACGCAGGATCGTGGCATCGTCATGCGGCAACAGCACGGCCTTGTCCAAAATTGTTTGCGGCAGCTCTTCAAAATCCGCAAGATCAAAATCCAGTTTTTTGTCAAATATGATCCACAGCATGTTGAGCCGCACGAACACCGCCATGGCAACGCGCTCTTTGAGCGGAAAGCGCAGTGTTGCCCCATCGCTATCGGCAGAAACCACAATACGGTTGGTGGTCAGCGGCTCCGGAGTTTCATGGTCTTCTGACGCCTCCACCGTCGATCCTTCGACCGGCACAGCAGGTTGCGCCTCTTGTTCTTCCGGCGGTGTTTCGGGTGTTTCCCCGGTATCGCGATCGACCGCAATCGGCACCATGCTGACGCCGGTGCTATGATGTGAGAGCGCCGGCTTGTCGCCTTCGAGATCGGTTGTTTTTACCGGGGCAACTTCGGGAGCGGCAGCTGCCGTCTTGGGGGCTTCTGCTACTGCCGGTTCGGCAGGTGTCTGGGGCGTTGCCTCAGGAGCAGGCGCGGCGACAGCTTGTACCGGAGAAGACTGTTCGGTTTCAGTACCGGCAGGCTTCTCAGCGGCAGGCGCCGCGGCTTCCTTAGTAGGTTCGGCTGGGGTTTCATTCGTCTTTATCGGCTCGGCGTTTGCCAGCGGCGACTCAGCGACGACAGGAGTTTCCGACTGTTCCGTTACCACCGCGGCAGGTTTTTCTTCCGGCTCGGCAACAACAGGAGCCTCTGGTTTTTCCGTTGATGTAACGGCGGGTTTTTCTTCCTCACCTGCCGCCGGAGCAAGCATGGCCAGCGTTTTCGCCGCATCCGGCTTTTTAGCTGGCGTAGTTTTTGCCAATAGCGGTTTGATAGTTTTTTTCTCGGTCTTTTTTTCCGGTTTCTTTTCGGGTGCCGCCGACGCAACCATCGGCGCAGCGACCGGTTGCTTGCTGCCTTTGATATCGAGCAGGTCGATACCGCTGATGTTATCGCTGACGAAGGTGCGAATGCGGTGCGGCTTGTCGAGTGTCAGCACGATGGTTTTGCCATCGGCCTTCCGTTCGGCCTTGAGGATGTAGGGATGCAGCTGCTTCAGCACCGCCCCCATGTTGGGATTGGCCTTGCGGTCGAAGGTGAGGATCACGTCGTTGCCACTGGTTTTAGCCGTAAACAGGGTGGGTTCCGGCCATTCAAACGTCAGGCGTGCGAAATCGCGCATCATGCGCCCCTGCACCTGCGGTTTCAGGTCGGCAAACGCCGCCGTGCTGGCACAGCATACCAGCAGCATCGCAAGGCAATAATTTCGGAACCAGCGCGTCATACCCACCCACTATGGCATTTTCCATGCCATACTAGACGCATCTACGGGGTTAGGCAAGGCTCGCCGTGATTACGCCGACTTCGCACCACCAAGGCTTGCGAACAGGGCGTCAATGTCATCCTGGCTGGTGCCCTGGCCTTTGAGCTGCGGGCCATTGAGCAGGTCTTTGTCGTCCTTCGGCAGCACCACTTTGGATGGATCTTTTTTCCCATCCTCAACCGCAAATACCGGCGAGCCACCAAACAAGTCGTTCAGCTTGTTGATGCGCTCTTCGATATTCTGCAGCAGCGTGATGACCTTGCGGATACGCTGGCCGGTAATGTCCTGGAACGTGCAGGCATCATAAATCTGGTTGGTGGCGTCCATAATCTGGGTTTCTTTTTCCCCACCGATACCCGCCGCCCCTGCCTGCACCCTGTCACACGCATCCATGATGGCGTTGGTGGCTTCTTCCGTATGCTTGATCACTTCATCGAGGTGCGCCGATGCATCAATGATAACCGCTTCCGATTTGTCATTGGTTTGCATGGCAAAAATTTCCTGCTTGGTATCGACGATATACCGTGCCAGGCGCTCGATTTCGTCATGCACAAATTTGTCGACATTAGAGCCTTCCGACCCAAGTGATGCCGCCATGTTCATGAAAATCCCGCCCACATCCTCAAGCGTAATTTCGCCCTTCGACTGGCGTAATTCCACCATGGTCTTGAGCAGTTCTTTGCCGAGTTTCGATTGCATATCCGCCATAACGCAGCCTCGCCTTTAATATTTCGATTAAAACTCACCGATCACGGCGGTCAGTTTACCCTTCAGGGTTTCCGCATTGAATGGCTTCACAATGTAGTTGCTGACACCCGCCTGTTTGGCGGCGATCACGTTTTCCGGCTTGCTTTCCGCTGTCACCATGATGAAGGGGGTGTTTTTCAATTTCTCGTCGGCACGCACTTTTTTGAGCAGCTCCATGCCGGTCATCGGCTCCATGTTCCAATCGGAGATAATCAGGTTATACATTTTCTCATGACATTTCGCGAACGCCTCGGTGCCGTCGGCAGCCTCATCAACGTTATCGAAGCCAAGCTGTTTCAACAAGTTTTTTACAATGCGGCGCATGGTATTGTAATCATCCACCACCAGAATATTCATCGCTTTATTAACGGCCATAACCAGACTCCAACTCGGGAAAAATATTGTTCGCGCTTCTCGCGCACCAGTTCACTATACGTTCTATCGTTTAACGTTACGTTAAACCGGATGAGGCGTAATTTAAGGCTTCGTTAAGTTGCCACTAACCTGTTGCGATAACTGGCAATAACTCTGAATAATCCAAGAAAACTATTTTCCCAGGCGATGACATCACACAGCTTTTCCTGCGCGATTTCTGGCTCGACATGGTCACGGCCGGATTTACGTGGGTCGTGCTGCTGGTGTGATTTCAGCCCAGGTGCGCTTCGACAAACCACAATTGTTTGTCCAGCCCGCGGGTGATTTCGGTGAGCATATCAGAAGTCACCGCATCGCCCTGCCCTGCCGTCTCGTCGATTGCCTTGCGGCTATGCGTTGAAAACTGTGCGATCGCCGACGCGAGCGCTGCCACGTGCTTCGCGGCATCATTGCCGGTTGCGGCGTATTCTTTCAGGCGGGACTTCTTCGCGGCGGTGCGAATGGTGCCTTCGGCGACGCCGCCCAACTGCACAATGCGCTCCGCGACCATATCCACCGCATCGTTTACCTCGGTAGCAATGGTATCGAACAATTCGTGCAGGCTGATAAAGTTCGCACCGCGCACATTCCAGTGCGCCTGTTTGGTCTGGGAATAGAGATCCTGCGCGTCGGAAAGAAGCGGCGCGAGTGTGGCGATGATTTTCTTGCGGGCAGCGGCTGAGAGGGAATTTTTCGTGCTAATCATAAAGGTGGCCTTTCGTTAAAATGGGACAGAACTGAATATAATGCGGTTTTTTTTAAATAAAAGGCTGTCAAACAAAAAAAGCGACATGAAAAATAAAAAACCTTTGACGTACATTTGCCTTGTAGCTTCGGTCAAGTTGTTTTTAAATGGTAGATGGCGGCTCGTTGGGGGCGCCACTCTGGCAATCATAAAAAGGAGTAGCTATGTCTATCGAAGCTCACATTGATTCACTTGCCAAAAAACGGGAAGAACTTAAAGGAAACATAGCACGGGAGGCGGCAAGGCCTTCACCTGATTTCGTGCTGATTACCAACTGGAAAAAAGAAAACCTGGCACTGAAAGAAGAAATGCAGCGCTACTTTGCCATGCTCGAAGACGAGACGGTGGCATCCTAGCGGAAACACTTTCAGTCACAGGTTTCAGCAAAAACCCCGCCCAACCGGCGGGGTTTTTTTATTTTTGATAGCGACTAACTTTTCGTTAGTCGCTATAGCTGAAGCATGAACATCACCCACCCGCCCCGATTATTCACCGCTGCCGGCATGGCGCTGGCCTGCGGTATGATGACGATCGGGTTGTTCGGCTTCCCTCCTTTCCATCTCGGCTACTGGAACGCCGAGCCGATCACGCTGTCGATGTTCGTAGTCGGGACGCTCATCGGCGTGTGGCTCACCCTCGGCGCCGTATGCGGATGGATCACATTCCGTATGCCACGCGGGCATATGCTTATTACCGTCTGGCTTGCATGGCTCGGCTGGCAGGCGCTGGCCACCGCGTTCAGTGCCCGCCCATGGCGTTCCTGGTTCGGACCACCGGAACAATCGGAGGGATTAGCGTGGTATATTTGTGCCAGCCTGTTCATGCTGCTGCTGGCGCAGCTCTGGCACCATGCAGGTTTCCGCAAGTTACTGCTCGGGCTGATGGTCGTGATCATGGCAGCGCTCGCCTGCCTGCACCTGGTGAGCGATGAGGGCAATAACACGCTGGCCGGGTTTTTCTTTTCTGCCACCCGCAAGCCGCTGGTCGGCTGGCTGCCGTTTGTCTGGCCGGATTACCTCGGCTACATGGCAGCATGGGGATGGATCGCACTCCAACTCACCTTCCCCGGCATGCGGCGGCGCTGGAACATACTGCTGGGCGTGCTGGTGCTGTTTGTGGTCTTTGCCTCCAGCAACCGGGCAGCTTTTTTCCTGATCGGCTATGCGACGCTGGTCAGCGTCGTCGTGGGGATTATCCGGGGGATGGGCACGCGGCATTTTTCACACGTCTCGCGCACGTGGCGGCAGCTTGCCATCATTGCCTGCCTGCTGCCGGTGGGCTGGCTGGTGGCATCGCCCTATATTCCCGCTAACTACAGTGCCGGAGAGTCGCAGAGCGTGCCGACCCGCATCCTGCTCAACCATATCAGCATGACGGCGATTGCCGATCATCCGTCGCGCCTGCTGGTTGGGAATGGGTGGGGACAATTCGCGGATGACTTTTTCAAATACAGCCTGGTGCGGGATGTGCGTATTTATGACGATGGCCGGCACCAGCCCAACTGGCCGCTGGTTCGCGGGTATAACTACCATAGCCACAACATGGCGAGCGAGACGCTGCTGTCGCTCGGGCTGGTCGGCATGCTGCTGTGGCTGATCCTGCCGGTGATCGCCATCCGCGCCCTGCCTGGCGCACTGTTCTGGCCGGTGGTGCCGATGCTGGTTGCCGTCACGTTATTGCAGCACGTGTGGTTTGTGATGCCACAAACCATGCCGTTTCAGGCGCTCGCATGGTTCCTGCTTATGCGCCAAATTCCGGCGGCGAAATCCTACGGGCAGCTACGGCGTACCCATCTCCTACCTGCCGGGGCGTTGGTGGTGGCACTGCTGTCTTGGTCGGCAACCGCACAGTATGATGCGATTCGCTACAGCATGCGCTTGTCCGACCCATTTGGCCAGCGTTACGGCAAGGCGGCAACGGCGGCATTGATGCAGGAAGACATCATCCGCGGCGGCGACCGGCTACGGAGTTTCTTCATCAACACCACCAAACGTATCGCCCGCAATGAAGGGGCGGTACAGACCAAGCACGTAGCGCTCTATAAGGATTATCTCGACAGCATGGAAGCGCTGGCAAAAGACCCGGCGACCGGTGCCTATAATGGCGCGGCAGTCCTTTACGGCTACAACGTGCTCATCACCACCCTTCGGCACCCGCTGCTCACCGAATGCCGCCAGAAAGCCTCGGCCAACTATTTTGCCATGGCGAAGCTCCACACCGCCCGGGCGCCTTACCGCGAAGATGCGATCGCCCCATTTCTGGACGCATTATGGAATTTACCCAGCGATACCGAACACCGGAAGTTGCTCGGCATTGTGCAGGAGTTGCTGGCCATCCACCCGGCACACCGCTCGGGATTGTGGCTGGGCGGCGAGGTTCTGGCAAAAACCCCGGCGTTCGCGGCACAAGGCCAGGAAATGATGGGCGATGCACTGCGGATGGGCGCCGACCGCATCTATCTGATCCCAAAAGACGCCACTAAGTAGTTGTGCAATAAATAAAATATTAACCTTGGGATTGTATGCTTGCCGCATGCAAACATCCAAGCGCACCTATCAGACACTGCTGCTAGCCATCGTGTTCTTTACATTACCCTTCCTGATCGTCACCTACCGCGCGGTGGACGATCTCGACCGGCGGGAAGAATTCACCGAGATGGAGCTGCGTGGCACCCAATATCACCAGGCCACGTTCGAACTGTTCGACGCAAACTTACGCAAGGATAATCAGGCGATTGCTACTGCGATGGAACGGGTTGAAACACTCGACCTACGCTGGGGTAAAACGTTAAAAACGACCGAAGCGTGGCAACGGCTGAAGGAGGCCGAGGCTCCGGATGACAGGTTCCATAAGCTGCTGGCATTAATGCGACATGTCGAAGACAGCTCCTACATCATCCTTGATCCCTACCCCGACAGCTACCATCTGGTCAATATTCTGGTTAACACCCTGCCATTGCTGGTAATGCACGCACATGAAATCATCAACTCCGGCAGTTTCAATAGTTATGCGTTACATAATATCGAAGACCGCAGCGAAGACATTCGCCACTCGCTGCGTCAGGTCTATGCCAATAACGTGGGTGCCAAGCGCGCGCTACGACTTCTGGAAGAGCGCATGAGCACAACGCTCGAAAGGCTGAAAACGGCAAACTATAACTCCGATCATGCGCGCACCGATGGGGTGGCGGCAGAACTGCTCGCTATCTACACCGAGTTTTATCGCACCTGTTCGGTGCAATTGATGCAAGTGCTGTCAGCGCGGGAAGAGCGCTTGCATGACCAGCAATTGATTGTCGGAATTTCTTGCGGTCTTGCCCTTGCCGCCCTGCTCGTGATCCTGACGTTTTTTTACCGCAATATCCTGCACCGCGCTGTGGCAGAGAAAACCCTGCACCACCTGAATAGCGAGCTGGAGGTTGAAGTACAAACACGCACCCAGGAGCTTGCCGACAAGAACGCGCTGCTTGATGAAGCCGTGAGCCGCGCCGAACAGGCAACCGCAATGAAAAGTAGCTTCCTCGCCAATATGAGTCATGAAATCCGCACGCCGATGAACGGCATCCTCGGCATGACCTCCTTACTGCTGGAAACCGAGATGCAGCCGAAGCAGTATTATTACGCCCATACCATCATGCAATCGTCGGAAGCGCTGATGGAAATTATCAACGATATCCTCGACCTCTCGAAAATTGAAGCCGGCAAGCTGGAGCTGGAGCTGATCCCGATGAACCTGCTGCAAACCGTGTCGGCAACGGCGGATTTATTTGTTCCAAGGACGCAGGAGAAATCGCTGGCATTGCATGTAACCTACGAGGACGACACACCGCAGATGGTCATTGGCGATGCGCTGCGTATCCGGCAAGTGGTTTCCAACCTGATCTCCAACGCCATCAAATTCACCGAGGCGGGCAGTATCAACGTTACCGTATCCTCTCCCTATTGCCTCTTGAACGGAGAGCATGCCCACCAGTTCAGGATCGAGGTAAAAGACACCGGCATCGGCATCCCGGAAGACGTGCGAGAGCAGATTTTCAACAAGTTCACACAGGCCGACGGAACCACCACCCGCAAATTTGGCGGCACCGGCCTTGGGCTATCCATCTGCCGTGAGCTGGTGCAGATGATGGGCGGCGAAATCGGCGTTGAGAGCGAAGTGAATGTCGGCTCAACATTCTGGTTTACCATGCCGCTTTCCTCCGCCCCGGAAATGGAAATCGTCACCGCACAGCAGTTTCAGGAACGCGACCTCACGCAGCAACGCTTCCTCCAGCCAAAAATTCTGGTGGTGGATGATAATCATGTAAACCTTGAATTTGCCCGTGAATTGCTGGAATCAGTCGGATGCTCCGTTATGCTGGCGCATCGCGGCGGCGAAGCATTGGCGCTGGCCGAACAGCAGGACTTCCAAATGATTTTCATGGATTGCCAGATGCCGATCATGGACGGCTATGAAACCAGCCGGCGCCTGGTGGAATATTACCGGGGATCCGGCAAAAAGATCAAACCGATTGTCGCACTGACCGGCAGCACCGGCGGCAACCGTGCACGCTGCGTCGAATCCGGCATGATCGATTACCTGAGCAAGCCCCTACGCAAGGAAGCATTACTGAAAACGCTGGTCAAATGGCTACCGACATCGCTCCTTGACACAAAAATCGAGGCTTCGACCCTGACCGGAAAGACCGTTATCCTGGTCGAAGACAATCGGACGAATATGGCTGTTACCACTGAGATACTGGGTAAGTTTGGCTGCAAGGTGATCCCGGCAAGGAACGGGGTGGAAGCCATTGACCGCGCTAAAATACACGCGCATGACGCCATCCTGATGGACTGTCAGATGCCGGTGATGGACGGCTATGATGCCACCCGCACTATCCGCCAGCTTCAGCAATCCGGCGCCGTGCCACCCCGCCCGATCATTGCGCTTACCGCCCATGCGATGAAAGGCGAGCAGGAAAAATGCCTCGCCGCCGGCATGGACGATTACCTGAGCAAACCGGTGCAAGCCGAGACGCTTTATAACACCCTAAGAAAATGGATTTCTGATGACATTGCTGCCGCTTCTTGACCAAAACATTTTTACCGAAGCCAAGGATCTCCTTCAGGACAAATTTCCTGCCATCCTCGGTTATTTCATCGAAGACAGCACCGATTATGCGGCGGCCATACGGAGCGCGCTTGCACTCAACGACCTGCACGCCATGATCCTGCCTGCCCATTCGATCAAATCCTCGGCGCGGCAAATCGGCGCGCTGCGGCTTTCCGAGATTGCCCGCACCCTGGAACTGGGCGCTAAAGAAGCCCCCCACCAACAACCCGCGCCGGACTTCACAGCCAGCATCGGCGAACTGGAGCAGGCACTGCAGGAAACGTCCGACATTTTACGGGAATGGCTTGCGAGTTAGTGCTTGCCGGGTTGGCCGCGATTGCGTAATATCACCGCCGATGACAAACACCAAACCCGCCACCGCACCTGTTAATTTTGAGGATGCCCTGAAGGAGCTGGAGTCGATCGTGCGTAAGCTCGAAGGCGGCCAGCAAAACCTTGAGGACTCCATCAACGATTACGTGCGCGGTACCGAGCTAAAGGCATTTTGCCAGCAAAAGCTGGAGGCGGCGCGGCTAAAAGTCGAATCTATCCTGAAAGCCCAGGATGGCACGCTCACCACCAAAGCTTTTGAGGAAAAATAATGGTTATCCGCCTCCCCGACGACCTGCAAGCCGCCATCAGCCACGTTTCCGAACAGCTTGAGTCACGGATGAGCCGGTTGCTCTTCGTGCCGGGCGCTGCCGATATGAACGGCAACGTGGTGTGCATGACGCCAAAACAACAGGCAAGCGAAGGCGATGCGCGGCATGTGCGTGGCGAAGAAACCGTGATGGAAGCGATCCGCTACTCCACCCTCGGCGGCGGCAAGCGACTGCGCCCGTTCCTCGCCGTATGTTCCGCTGGATTGTTCGGCGTGAGCATGGATGCGGCGATTGAAGCAGCCGCCGCCATTGAATTCATCCATACCTATTCACTGATCCATGACGATCTCCCGGCCATGGACAATGACGACCTGCGCCGTGGCAAACCAAGCTGCCACAAGGCGTTTGGCGAAGCAGCCGCGATCCTCGCCGGTGACGGCCTACTCACCTACGCCTTCCAGGTGATGGCCAGCCCGAAATTGCATTCGGATACCGCGGTGCGGTGCGAGCTGATTAACGCGCTGGCACAGGCCTCCGGCTGTTTCGGCATGGTCGGCGGGCAGATGATGGATCTGGAAGCGGAAAATAAAACCCTCTCGGTTGATGAAATCATCCGCCTGCAACGCCTGAAAACCGGCGAGCTGTTTGCCGTGTCGTGCGAGGCCGGGGCGATTCTCGGTAAAGCGCCGCACATGATGCGGAACCTTTTGCGCGCTTATGCGCACGACATGGGGCTGGCATTCCAGATCACCGATGACCTGCTCGATGCCGAAGGCACCCGCCTGCAAACCGGCAAGAATGTCCGCAAGGACAAGGCGGCGGGCAAGGCAACGCTGGTATCGGTCATGGGCATTGAGCGGGCGCGTGAACATTCGCAAATCCTGATTCAGCAAGCCATTTCTCACCTCGATGTCTTCGACAAGAAGGCCGATCATTTACGCAAGCTTGCCAAGTTCGTGATTGCGCGGCGTGGCTAAGCGTTCTCGCCTCAGCGAACCCGCCCTGTTTATCTTTATCGCGTTGCTGGCTGTCTGCCTTCGGCTGGCGGCACTTTCTTATTACCCTATTCCGGTGCCGATGATTCATGACGAATTCGCGACTATACTTGGCGCCGAAACGTTTGCCATGGGCAGGCTTACCAATCCGCCGCCCCCCTTCGCCGATGCGTTCTTAGAATTCCACACGCTTTCCGAACCGACGCGCATGATGAAATACCAACCGGCGATGGCACTGTTCATGGCCGGAGGCATCACCCTGCTGGGCGATGCTTATTGGGGTGTGGTGGCCTGCATGGCGCTCGCACTCGCAACTGGTTATTGGGCGCTGCGCGGCTGGTTAGGGCAACGCGCCGCATTCGCCGCCGCGATCGCGCTCGTTCTGCTCTTCCGCACCCCGCATTATTGGATGCAAAGCTATTGGGGTGGCGCGCCGATCTTACTTGCAAGCTTCATGATGCTCGGCGCTTACGGACGCGTGTTCAACCGACAGCAATTCGGGTATGTCGCTGTCGGGTTGCTCGGTGTCGTGCTCGCTTTTTTGTCACGTCCATTTGAAGGCGGGGCGCTCGCCTTATGCCTTGCCGCCTGCGCCGCCCACCGCACCCTGTCCTTCGGGCGCCAGGAACAGATGGCGCTGCTAAAATCATCGGCACTGCCGGTGCTGCTTATCCTCCCGGCATATGCGGCGTTCCAGCTTATCTACAACCATGCCGTCACTGGCGACTGGCTCACCCTGCCCTACCTTGCCTATGACCGCCAGCACACGGTTGCTTCCATCTTAATCGGCAAGGGCATGAACATGGCTAACCTTTCAACTCATTATGCCATGCGCGCCCTGCAGGAATGGGAAATCGGCATGAGCCAGTTGAAGCGGCAGGCTTCCGGCATTCTGTATTTATTCACCCTGTCGGAACTCCTGCAAATGGATCGGCTCTCCGGCATGATCGCCGTGATCGGCGAATTCACGGCGCTGGTATTCTTCTTTATATATGTGCCGATTCAGATGGCCTGGCAGGATTACCGACTGCGTGACCGCTCGCGCATCGCACTGCATGTCAGCTGGGCGGCGCTGTTTATTCCCTACACCATGGCCTCGGGAGCAAGCCCGCACTACCTTGCCCCGCAATGCGCCGTGGCGTTCATCCTCATCACCCTGTGGTGGGAAGGCCTTGCACGCCAGCATCTGCGGCGCGGCGGAGCACTACTTGCCATCACCTATCTGTTTTTTGCGGCATTCGATGGCGAGGTGTTTGCCGTTGGTAACACCCCCTCAACGTTGCGCGCCCAAGCGACCAGCATGTTGTTAGCCGAAGACGGCGATGATTTGATATTTGTCGACCAGCGCAAGGAAGCCAGCGAGTATAACATCTCTACCGGCTGGGTGTATAATGCGCCGGATATCGAACCAGCCTCCATCATCTGGGCATGGTATGTGTCGCCGGATGAAAATAAAAAATTGACGCGCCGTTACCCGCATCGGAAAATTTGGTATATTGCACCGCATGCCAACGCCTTGCCCACACCCTATACGGACTGACCAGTGACAGACACCGCCGCCCAGCCGCCTCTCAACGCCGCCATCACGCGGATATGGCCATGCCTCCGGGAATCCCGCGACTGGCTAATCATCCTATTGCTCATCGCCGCGACGGTGATGCTTCGGATCCATGATCTCCGCACCTATTCGATACCGGCACCGGTGGTTGTCGATGAACATACTAATCTACTGGGTGCCGAAACCTTCGCCCTGGGAAGGCTTACCAATCCACCGGTACTGCTTCATGATCAGCTGTTTGAAATGTACGTGGTCAATTTTCCAACCCGCATGATGAAATACCAGCCCGCCATGGCGCTGTTTATGGCGGCGGGTATCGTGTGGTTCGATCATCCCTATTGGGGAGTGCTTGCCTGCATGGCGTTAGCAATCGGAGCATCTTACTGGGCGATGGTCGGGTGGTGCAGCCGGCCGGTTGCACTGGCAGGGGCGCTTGTCCTGATGCTGCTATTCCGGGCACCGCATTACTGGATACAAAGCTATTGGGGCGGAGGACATGTTTTCCTGGCAAGTATGCTGATGCTCGGTGCCTATCCGCGTATTTTTATTCATCACCATTACCGCGCCATCATTCCTGCATCGTTCGGCCTGGTACTGGCCATGCTTTCCCGCCCACTCGAGGGTGGCGTGTTGGCCTTAGCGCTGGCCATTTCCGGGGCAATTACATGGTGGCGCTACTTTAGCGCAGCAGAGCGGCGACAATTCCTGCATGCTATCTGGCGTCCGATGACGATTATCATCGGCAGCTATATCGCATGGCAAATGTATTATAATTACCGCGTAACCGGAGACGCGCTAACGCTGCCGTATATGGCCTATGAATCATTCTATGCCAAACAGCCGCTTTTTACGTTCCAGCAACCACGCTACGAAAATAATTTTGCACACCCCGTCATCACTAAATTGCAAAATTTCGACATGCGGTACTATTGGGACAAGAAACAACGACCGGTTGGGTTGCTGATTCTCAATTTCTTAATTCTCACCGGACTGGATCGCCTACCACGTCTATCCACACAACTCGCGTTTTTCGCGGCACATTTGCCGCTCATCACCCTCTGGCTGGAGTCCAAAAAGCACAAACCAACCACGCACTCGATATTGCCGTTTTACATTTGCTGGATATTGCTGTGCCTATGTTTCATTTATTCAGCTCCATCCATGCCGCACTATCTGGCGCCTTATTTTGCGGTGATTGTCGTGATGCTGGCGGCAAGCAGCCGTGGCGTAATGTTTAATCGGCTGGTGCTCACCGCCTGTGTCGGGATGTATGCCACCATGCTGGCGACGATTGGAACCTATACCTATACATTCCCGAATGCCATGCGGACGATGCGCAAATGGGATATCAACCAACGGCTGATGATACAACCTGGCAAAGACATCGTCTTCTCGATGAATCGCTCACTGGCGCCAATTTACAACGAGCCGGACATTGACAATTCCGAAGTGATCTGGGCATGGCCTTTATCGCCGGAAAAGAACCAGGAATTAATTGACCATTACCCGGATCGGAATGTGTGGTACATTCCTTCTGGTAGAGCCATAGAATTACGCCCTTACCCACGGAAAGAAGATGAGCAGTAACGCAATGCAGATTTTCCTAGAAGCCGCCCACCGCGCGAGCCTGATTCCGATGGCGAGCGAGGCGATGATTTATGCCATGAAAAGTTTTGGCCAGCCGATCGGACTCGCCGTATGCGCGGCCATCCTCGGCGGACTGGCCGGCCATGGCTTCAACTGGTGGCTGGGGCGGATGCTGATGAAACTTCCCTCCAGCCCGAAACACCACGCCATGTTCCAGAAACTTTCCGCCCACGCGAACCGTTATGGGTTTTTGATCCTGGTGCTGGCGCCGTGGTCACTGGGGAACGTGCTGGTCACCGCCGCCGGGATGCTGGGCGTGCCGCTGAAAAAGACCCTGCCGGTAACAGCGGCGGGGCTTTTCATTTACTATGGCCGATTACTCATGTGATTCATTCCCGGTTTTCCGTACCGGTGCCCGTCCTGAAGCGTTGCTCCCGTCCCAAAGCCGGTGCTACTTCTTGTTAATTCGCTGTTTTTTCATGATTCTCTCCCTTTCCCGAAAGCCTGGAGCCGCCCGTTGGCATTCCGCGCTTTTCCGCTTCCAGAGCCATCCTCCCACGCATTCATGACGTCACGGAAGGGGGGAACGTAAAAATATTTCCGGGAATGCCTGCTGGCATTCCCATGAAATGCGCTCATGGCTGGCTCGCGCTACTGCGCTTGCATGACCTAATTTATTTATAGTCTTCCCAAGGGATTTCTTTACCCTCACTGAGATTACGAAAAGATTCTCTAATAACTTCCGAGGGTACTGCCGCAAAGAATGGGAGCGGCTCCATGGGATCCACTTCTTCTCTTTGCCTCTCTAGACTGCGGGTTACAATGCCAACAATACGACCATCTAAACCTACAACTGGCCCACCACTATTACCCGGATGGGCAATAGCACTAAATAACGTAAAGAGCTGATTATAATAAGTTTCTGTGCTACCACATATTTCACCGCGATTAACAGTTATTGTTGGACTAATACCCAACGGAATACTTGGGAAGCCT
Organism: uncultured Rickettsiales bacterium; assembly: GCA_964518725.1. Taxonomy (GTDB): domain Bacteria; phylum Pseudomonadota; class Alphaproteobacteria; order Rickettsiales; family SXRF01; genus JANRKF01. Next base: position 24,425 of record CAZFKP010000028.1, read on the forward strand.
GCAATTACCACCTCTTCTAGTTCACGGGCACTTCTGAAAGCCATATCTTTTAGTATAGGTTCTATTGCCTCTTCCAAGTAGATAATTCCAATATCTACTGTTGGATCAGAAACTTTACTTTTTACTTTATTCTTCTTAAAATTAGCATGAATATATTCATCAATGTCCATATCATCAATAACATGTGCACATGTTAGAATTATCCCGGGTAAAATCAGAAAGCCCGTACCTGCAGCAACATCATTATTTGATTTTCTTCCCGTAATTTGCACTAAGTTATGTTTAATATAAGGGGCTGGTCTAGATAAGCTATTCAAGATAGGCTTATCAGATGGGAATAAAG
>CAZFKP010000029.1:0-21182 GCA_964518725.1 uncultured Rickettsiales bacterium
CCTCCCCTCACCCGCTTCCTGCAGATGATGAAAAACTACCTGCTGTTTGATTTCGGCGAGAGTTTTTATCGCAATGAAAGCGTGGTGAACCTCGTCCTGCATACCCTGCCGGTGACGATTTCGCTGGGGCTATGGACCACGCTCATCACCTACCTTATTTCGATCCCGTTGGGCATCCGCAAGGCCGTGCGTGACGGCAGCGCCTTTGATATCACCACCTCATGGCTGATCATTATCGGCTATGCCATTCCCAGCTTCTTGTTTGCGATCCTGCTCATCATCCTCTTTGCCGGCGGCAACTTCTTTCAGTGGTTCCCCCTGAAGGGGCTGACTTCCGATAATTGGCAGGAGATGGGCACCCTCGCCAAAATTGGGGATTATTTCTGGCATATCACCCTGCCGGTCATCGCCATGGTCATGTCCGGGTTTGCCTCGTTGACCATGCTGACCAAAAATTGCTTCCTCGATGAAATTTCCAAACAATACGTACTCACCGCCCGCGCCAAGGGGCTCAACGAGCGCGACGTGCTCTACGGCCACGTATTCCGCAACGCCATGCTCATCGTTATCGCTGGATTTCCCGCAGCTTTGCTGCGAGTGTTTTTCACCAGCGCCCTGCTGATCGAGATCATTTTTTCCTTAAACGGCCTGGGGCTGCTTGGCTACGAATCCATCGTCAACCGCGACTACCCAGTCGTGTTCGGCACGCTGTATATCTTCACGCTGATCGGCCTTATCTTCGGCCTGATCGGCGACCTCACCTACATGCTGGTTGACCCCCGCATCGATTTTGAGAAACGCGGCGCATGAGCTTCCACCAGGATATCGTTTCACTCACGCCCTTCGTACCGCACGACTATCACGATCTGGTTGCGCGCTACGCCTTCCGGGAGGATGCCCTGCCCGAGGCCGCCTATACGCGGCTTGTCAGCCGCTACGAAGAAACCCACGATGTGCGTGTGCAGCGCATTGTATATTTAAGCAATGGCTTAAATATCACTGGACTCATCGCCGAACCGGTGGGTGCCTGCAAGGGCGTGGTGGTGTATAATCGCGGCGGCAGCGGCAATTTCGGCATGCTGACCGTTCATGCGGTAGTGCGCCAGATAATTCCTCTTGCCCGTGCCGGTTACCTCGTCGTCGCCTCCAACTACCGGGGGAATGATGGTGGGGACGGGCAGGATGAGTTTGGCGGGCGGGATGTGGATGACAGCATCGCACTGCACAGGATCGCCATGGCTCACCCGGCAGCAGATGATGTTCCAACCTTCATCATCGGCCATTCCCGCGGCTGCATGATGACCTACCTCATGCTGAAACAAGGCTTCCGCGCCAAGGCCGCCGCCTGCATCGCCGGAGTGGCGGAACTGCGTGACTGGAATGTGTTTCGCAGCGAAATGCGTGAACGGGTGTATAAGCGCTATATTCCCGATTTTGAGGCTTACGAGGAAGAATCCCTTGAAGCACGTTCGGCGATTTGCTGGCCGGAGAAAATTTCGGCACCGCTCCTGCTCCTGCACGGCACAGGCGATGACCGGGTACAACACAGCCAGAGCGAGGGTCTGGCCGCCGCGCTCGAACAGCATGGAAACCCGCACGAACTTATGCTATATGAGGGCGGCAATCACGCCCTCACCCGCCACTGGGACGATGTTATGAAACGCACATTGGATTGGTTTTCTTCGCATGCGTGAGCTTTCGCCCATCACCATCCGCCGCCTGAAACTCTTCCGCGCCAACCGCCGCGGTTTTGTGAGTTTCTGGATATTTTCATTCCTGTTACTGGCGTCACTATTTGCCGAACTGGTTGCCAATGATAAACCTGTGCTCCTCTCCTTCAAAGGCGATCTGTATTTTCCCGCCTTCGTGACCTATAGCGAGCGCACGTTTGGCGGCGATTTTGACACCGAAGCCGTCTACCGCGACCCGCATGTGGGCGCGCTGATCGAAGCGGAGGGCTGGATGCTGTGGCCACCGCTGCCCTACTCATTTTCCACCATCAACTATGATTTAAAAACCCCGGCACCCTCGCCGCCAACCAACACCAACTGGCTGGGCACCGACGACCAGGGGCGCGACGTGCTGGCACGGCTCATTTACGGTTTCCGCATTTCGGTGCTATTCGGGCTGACCCTTACCATCCTGAGCAGCGCCATCGGCATCATGGCCGGCGCGGTGCAAGGTTATTTTGGCGGCTGGACGGACATATTGTTCCAGCGAGTGATCGAGATATGGTCGGGACTGCCGGAACTCTTCCTGCTCATCATCCTTGCCTCGGTCATTACCCCTAATTTCTGGTGGTTGTTATTGATATTACTGCTTTTTTCATGGATGTCGCTTACCGGTGTCGTGCGCGCCGAATTTCTGCGCGCCCGGAATTTCGATTATGTGAAAGCAGCGCGCGCCTTAGGGGTTCCGGAGTTTCGCATTATGCTGCGCCACGTCCTGCCCAACGCGCTGACTTCCGCCATGACCATGATGCCGTTTCTGGTCAGCGGCGCCGTCACCGCGCTTGCCACCCTTGACTTCCTTGGGTTCGGCCTGCCCGCCGGTTCACCGTCGCTGGGTGAATTGCTCCTTCAGGGCAAGAATAACCCGCAAGCGCCGTGGCTTGGCATTACCGGGTTCTTTGTGATTGCGCTGATGCTGGTGCTCATCATCTTCATTGCCGAGGCTGTGCGTGATGCGTTCGACCCGAAAAAGGTGCTGAAATGACGGCACTCCTTAGCATCCGGAACCTATCACTTATCTTTGGCGAGCGCCCGGTGATTGACGATATTTCGTTCGATATTAATTCCGGTGAGATGGTCGCTGTCGTCGGGGAATCCGGTTCAGGAAAGTCGCTGACCGCCCTTTCCTGCCTCGGCTTGCAACCTGCAGGCGCACGGGCTTCTGGCGATATTACGCTGGATGGGCAGAAGGTCTTGAGTAATGAGAGCGCAGCAGCGCGAATCAGCCATGAGCAAGCCTCATGTGATTTTCAGAAGAAAATCACGGAGGCACAATTAAGAGCCCTCCGAGGTTCAACCGCTTCGATGATCTTCCAGGAACCGATGACGGCGCTGAATCCCCTGCATACGATCGGCAAGCAAATTGCCGAAATCATCCACTTGCACCAAAAGGGCATCACCGACATCCCGGCGCGGGTCTGCGAGCTGCTGGAGGAGGTTGGCCTTGGTCATTTGACTGCGCGCCTTTCCGCCTACCCGCACGAACTTTCCGGCGGCGAACGGCAGCGCGTGATGATTGCCATGGCGATCGCCAATATGCCCAAGCTGTTGATCGCCGACGAACCGACCACCGCCGTTGATGTCACCGTCCAGGCAAAAATATTGAAACTGCTGAAAGAGTTGCAAACCAAGCGCGGTATGGCCATGCTGTTCATCACCCACGATCTCACGCTGGTGAAGCGCCTCGCCGACCGCGTAGTGGTGATGAAAGAAGGGCGGATCATCGAGCAGGGGCGCGTCGCAGAACTATTCGCCCACCCGAAACAGGGCTATACGAAAGAGCTGCTGTCATCCGAACCCAAAGGCGCCATGCCACCCCTGCCCGCAAACGCCGCCCCTGCCCTTGCCTGTGAAAATTTGAAGGTCTATTTTCCTATAAAGAAAGGGCTATTACGAAAAATTACCGGATATATCAAGGCAGTTGATGATGTATCTGTTTCACTTCCGGAATCGTCAACGCTTGGCATTGTTGGGGAATCCGGCTCAGGAAAAAGCACCCTGGGGTTCGCCCTGCTGCGGCTGGTGAAAAGCGAAGGCCGCATTGTCTGGATGGGGCGCGACATCGCCCCCCTCCCCGCTGCCGCCATGCGTCCGCTACGCAGCCAGATGCAACTCGTGTTCCAGGATCCCTATAGCAGCCTGAACCCGCGCATGAATATCGGGCAGATACTGGGCGAAGGCCTCGCCGTGCACGAACCGAGCGCGGCCGATCATGCAGGGCGCATTGCCTCTATCCTTGCCGAGGTCGGCCTGCCACCTGAAATGGCCGGGCGCTACCCACATGAATTTTCGGGTGGGCAACGCCAGCGCATCGCCATTGCCCGCGCGATGATCCTGAAACCGAAATTCGTGGTGCTGGATGAACCAACATCCGCGCTCGACCTCACGGTACAGACCCATATCCTCGAATTGCTCAAATCTTTCCAGGCGAAGTACAATATCTCCTACCTCTTTATCAGCCATGATTTACGGGTGGTACGTGCCATTTCACACCAGATCGCCGTGCTCTATAAGGGCAAAATAGTTGAGATTGGACAAACCGCCAAAATCATGGAACAACCGCAGGCGGATTACACGAAACGCCTGATCGAGGCCGCGTTACTGAAATAGCCCTATGAGCAGCCACACCATCTTCGCCCTTGCCACACCACCCGGTAAATCCGGGGTGGCGGTGCTGCGTATTTCCGGCAAGGGCGCATTACCTGCACTACAACAACTTACCGGCAGGCACGATTGGATGCCCAATAAACTTACTTACTCAGCACTCGGCACTTACAACTCACAACTCATCGATCGCGGCATGGCTATCTATTTTAAGGCGCCTCAGAGCTTCACCGGGGAAGATGTAGTTGAGCTACAGGTACATGGAAGCCTCGCCGTTATCCGCGAACTGCTGGGGGTGTTGGGTGGGCTGGATGGCCTGCGGCCTGCGGAGCGCGGCGAATTCACCCGCCGGGCGTTGTTAAACGGCAAGATGGATTTAGTGGAAGCGGAGGGGCTGGCCGACCTGATTGATGCCGAGACCACCGAACAGCGGCATCAGGCGCTCCGGCAGATGCAGGGTGACATGAGCGGGTTTTACGAACGGCTGCGGACAGAGATTATCGCGACGCTCGCGCATCTGGAAGCCACCATCGACTTCCCCGACGAGGATATTCCTGAATCGGTGTTCGCAGGGTTAGAAGCCGAGGTGAGGGCGGTCATCGCCACGATCAGCACCACACTTGCCCAGCACGCGGCGGGTGAACGCATCCGCGAGGGTATTTCCATCGTCATCCTTGGCGCGCCGAATTCAGGTAAATCAAGTCTTCTCAATGCGTTATCAAAGCGCGAGGCGGCGATTGTCTCGCACCACGCCGGTACGACCCGCGACATGATTGAGGTGCATCTGGAAATCGCTGGTTATCCGGTGATACTGGTCGATACGGCCGGGCTACGCGAAACGCAGGACGACATCGAGACGGAAGGTATCCGCCGGGCGGTGCACCGCGCTGCACATGCCGACCTACGGCTGGTGTTGTTTGATGGCACGCAGCCGCCAGACACCGCAAGCCGCGCATTGCTGGGCGAGGGGGCGATTGCGGTGATTACCAAGTCCGACCTGCCACAGCGCCATAGCCTGCCAGGTGCCATCGCGCTTTCTGCCACCACAGGCGAGGGGGTGGAAACGCTGCTCGCGCTCATCGAATCGCGCATCGTCAGCGGTTTTTCGGGCGAGGGGGCGATGATCACCCGCGCCCGACACCGCGCACTGCTTATGGAGGCCATGCGCCATCTTGAACGCTTTTTTACGGTGCCGGAAGTGGAGCTTAAATGCGAGGAACTTAGGATAGCCGCGCACTCCATCGGTAAAATCACCGGGAAAATAGCCATAGATGATGTGCTGGACGTTGTTTTCCGGGAATTCTGCATCGGCAAATAGCCGCCACTATCCCAAGCCGCTTGGTTCGGCATTGCGGGAAAGCGCATCAAAACGCTCAATCGTTGGCGGGTGCGGATCTATTCTGTTAGCCCGACGGTGGGCTTCCGGGGTTTTTTCAGGGAACACCCGCATAGGCACATGGGCAAGCATGGTAAGCGCTCCAAACGGTGCCGGAAGCGCCGAATTGGCAACATGGTACTGTTGGAGAGCGCCCTGTAGCTCCTTGCCGAATTTCTTTAAAGCATAGAACCTTTCGGTAGCAATCACCAGCGCCTCTACCATGGCGTCAGGATCACCCGTCACATCAACGGCGAACTTATCCGCACGGAACTCTTCCTGGATGTTTGGCTCCATCGCCATCCAATCGGTATAGGCACTCCTTAGGGCGCTCATCACCCAGCCACGGCCACTTCGCTCCTTGATATGCCTCAATTCATGGACAATCGTGGCATCAAGCTGCCTATCATTAAGATTCTTCAGAAGAAATTCAGAAATCATCATCGCGGGCGGGTGATGCGGAAAGATGAACCCGGCCGCATCGGGAAAATCGCTTTCCATGACAATGACCCGCGGGCAAGCGACGCCGGCTTTCCGAGAAAGCCTCCGCACCCGATCCCTGAGCGCAGGATGATGATGGTCATCGGCAAGCACGGCTCCCACCGCATATTGCATATAGGCCGCGCCGCTTTCAAGGGCATTAAGCCCATGGTAATGCTCGCGCACCACCGCAGGAACATAGGTTGGAATTTGTTTTAGCGCCTGCGCCCGAAGGTAACGGTTTAGGAATCCGGTGGCAGGAGGTTGCTGGTGTTCTTCTTCCGCGCAGCGCAGCTTTGCAGCAACCGAGCGCTCATCCTCTATGGCGCTTTTTCCTTTGTTTTCGCGTTTTTCCCGGTTAATTTCCTCCTCATCTTTTCTCAACATCTCCGCAAGCTTGATGATGCAGGGAAGATCGGGGACACGGACATCTTCAAGCAGCAGATGCGACTGCAGGTTGGGAAACTGCTCGCATACCCCCCACTTTGTCAGCAAATACAGAAGACTATCGTGCTTTTTCATGATGAATCCCAAGACAGCTGCATATTACCGCATTTATTAATAAGATTCAATGCTTATAAAACTCTGGCAAATCCGCTCTGAATCATGTATAAGCGCGGTCTTTAGCCGGATTCAATATAGAAAATGACACAAAAATTCGACGTAATTGTGATTGGGGGTGGCCATGCCGGGTGCGAAGCGGCGGCGGCATCCGCCCGTGTAGGTGCTAATACCGCGCTCATCACCCACAAATTTGCGACCATTGGCGAAATGTCCTGCAACCCGGCCATTGGCGGCATTGCCAAGGGGACACTGGTGCGTGAAATCGACGCGCTCGATGGTCTCATGGGACGCGTCATCGACCGCGCCGGCATCCATTACCGCATCCTGAACGCGAGCAAGGGCCCCGCCGTCCATGGGCCGCGTGCCCAGGCCGACCGGAAACTCTACCGGCTTGCCATGCAGGAGGCGCTTTCCAATACCGAAAATCTCACGATCATCGAAGCTTCAGTAGAGGACATCATTGTTGAAAATAACGAGGTGATGGCGGTCATCGCTGGCGACGGCACCCGCTACGATTGCGGTAAGGTAGTGCTGACCACCGGCACATTCTTAAACGGCCTCATCCATTGCGGCGAGAAGAAAACTCCGGCGGGCAGGGTGGGGGATGCACCCTCGATAGGACTGGCCAATACACTGAAGAACCTTAATTTAATGGTTGGCCGCCTAAAGACCGGCACCCCGCCGCGGCTGGACGGGAAAACCATCGATTGGGCATCGCTCGAAGCCCAAGCAGGGGATAATCCGCCGAAGCCATTTTCCTACCTCACCGAGAGGGTAGACGTGCCGCAGATCCATTGCTCCATCACCCATACCACGGCGGCGACCCACGAAATCATCAAAGCAAATCTCCACCGGGCGCCGATGTATAGTGGACAGATTGAAAGCCGGGGGCCGCGCTACTGCCCATCGATCGAAGATAAGGTCGTTCGTTTTTCTACCAAGGAACGCCACCAGATTTTCCTTGAACCGGAGGGGCTGGATGACGATACAGTCTATCCGAACGGCATCTCAACATCGTTGCCGGAAGACGTCCAGATTGAACTCCTGAAAACCATTCCAGGGCTTGAAAATACCATCATGATTCGCCCGGGATACGCAATTGAATATGACTACGTCGACCCACGAGAATTACGCCCAACATTAGAAACGAAAAAGGTGAGGGGGCTTTACCTCGCCGGACAGATCAACGGCACGACCGGCTATGAAGAAGCCGGAGGACAGGGATTGGTCGCTGGCGCCAATGCCGCCTTGTCCGCATCGGGTTCGGAAGCGCTGATTATTGATCGCACCCAAGGCTATATCGGAGTGATGATTGACGACCTGATCACCCACGGAACCAGCGAACCCTACCGTATGTTCACCTCGCGTTCTGAGTTCCGCCTTTCACTCAGATCCGACAATGCAGATTTGCGATTGACGCCACTGGGTATCGCCGCCGGCTGTATCGGCAGAAAGAGATTTGATTTGTTTAGTGCAAAACGAGAGGCGCTTTCTGTTTCACGTGAATCACTACATGAACTTTCAGCCACCCCAAACGAGCTCAAAAAACACGGTATCGCCATTAATCAGGATGGCGTCCGCCGGGCAGCATTTGACCTTATCCGTTACGACACGATCGGGTTTGATGGCATCGTGAAATGCTGGCCACAATTATCATCCATCCCCGATGCTATCCGCGACCAACTTGTCATTGAAGCAACCTACGCCTCCTATCTCGATCGTCAATCCGAAGATATGGAACAACTGAAAAATGAAGATGGGCTGGCAATCCCAGAAGGCCTCAACTTGGATCAGCTCTCATCTCTTTCCAATGAGGTGAAGGCAAAGCTACGCGATCACAAGCCCTCAACCATCGGGAAAGCCCTTGCCATCCCCGGAGTCACACCCGCCGCGATTATTTCGTTGATGGCTCATATTCGTAAATTGAACAACGACAAAAGGCATGGTAAGAAAGTGGCATGATCCGCTTTTCTCCCGAAATCTACTCCAGACTACTAACGTACCAAACACTTCTTATGAAGTGGCAGGCATCCATAAATCTGGTCGGCTCATCTACCCTCGGGGACTCATGGAATCGCCACTTCATTGATTCGGCACAACTGGCAAAATACGTCGCCAAGGAAAACCCGGTGGTGGTCGACATAGGAAGCGGAGGAGGGTTCCCGGGGCTAGTGTTGGCTATGATGATAGACGGAGAGTTTCACCTTATCGAAAGCGACAAAAAGAAGTGTATTTTCTTGTCGGAGGTTTCACGTGAAACAAAAACAAAAGTTATAATCCACAATGATAGAATTGAAACATCATCTATTCCTAATGTTGACTATATTACATCACGGGCATGTGCCGATGTTTCACAATTATTTTCATGGTCAAAAAAAATCGTTTCACATGAAACAAAATGTCTCTTCCTAAAAGGCAAAAACTATATTATAGAAACTGAAGATGCAAAAAGAGAGTGGCATTTTGATGTCGTCACCCACCCGAGCATCACCGAAAAAGAATCCGCTATCCTTGAATTGTCCAACATTCGCAGGAGAGAGTCATGACAGAAAGTCCAAAAGAACTCACCCACACAACCAGGGTGGTGGCAATCGTCAACCAGAAGGGTGGCGTAGGAAAAACGACGACGACCGTCAATCTTGCAACCGCCTTGGCCGCCGTCGGCAAGTCGGTGCTCATCATTGATTTCGACCCCCAGGGCAATGCCAGCACCGGCCTTGGTATTGAATCAACGAATCGCGAAATCACCTCTTACGACTTGGTTTTAAACGATATATCGCTTGAAGAGGCCACCCAAAAAACACAAGTTCCCAACCTTTCCGTTGTTCCCGCCACCATTGATTTGTCGGGGGCAGAGGTCGAGATGGTGAGCCTACAGCGCCGCGAATTCCGCCTAAAAAACGTTATCGATGCGGGCGTCATGCACTATGATTATATCCTTATTGATTGCCCGCCGTCGCTCGGGCTGCTCACCCTCAATGCACTGGTAGCCGCAAATTCCGTACTCATCCCGCTGCAATGCGAGTTCTACGCAATGGAAGGGTTGAGTCACCTGATGCGTACCGTGCAATTGGTAAGGGATAATTTGAATGATGGGCTTGTTATCCAGGGCATTGTGCTTACCATGTATGATCGCCGCAATCGCTTTACAGACCAGATTGAGCGAGATGTCCGTGAATATTTTGGTGAGCTAGTATATGAATCGGTCATTCCGCGTAACGTGCGTATGTCGGAAGCCCCTTCGCACGGCAAGCCCGCGCTTATCTACGATATGAAATGCGCCGGATCCAAGGCCTATATTCAGCTCGCGAAAGAAATCTTGAAACGCGAGCGCGAACAGAAAAAACAAGCCGCAACGGCTGCAGCATAAAGGATCGTCTATGAGCACCACCACCCAAACCCGCGGACTCGGCAAAGGCCTCTCCGCCCTTATTTCCGAAAACTCTGTTAAATCATCCGCTGGTAGCAGCCCGGCAGTGGTTTCCGGCATCAATCATGTGCCACACACCCGCCTGCATCCCGGCCAGTTCCAGCCACGCACCCATTTCGACGAAGGTGCGCTGACCGAACTCGCCGAATCCATCCAGAAGAATGGTATCATGCAGCCGATCATCGTCCGCCCGGGCGCTGGCAGCAAGCTCGAAATCGTCGCCGGTGAACGCCGCTGGCGGGCGGCAAAACTGGCGGGGCTTGAAACGGTTCCTGTCATTATCCGCGAAATCAGCAACAAGCAAGCGCTCGAACTGGCGCTGGTCGAAAACATCCAGCGCCGTGATCTGGGACCACTGGAAGAAGCGCTCGGCTACCAGAGACTAATCGAAGAGTTCGACTATACTCAGGAAGAGCTGGCAGGAACAGTTGGCAAAAGCCGCAGCCACATCGCTAATTTACTACGCTTGCTGGCGCTGCCGGAAGAAGTCAAGGTAATGCTCGAAAAGGGTGAGATTACCATGGGGCACGCGCGCGCGCTGCTCACCGCCGATAATCCGATTGAGCTTGCCCGCCAGATCGCAAGGAAGGGCCTGAATGTCCGCCAGGCGGAGAATTTCAGCAAAGGCGCTGGCACCCGGGTGAAAGAAGAGCGCACAGCACGGCCAAAAGTTCCGAACAGCTACCGCCCACAGGAAACCGGCGGCGTGAAAGACCCCGATATTCTGGCGCTGGAAGAAACCCTTTCTGAGAATCTCGGCTTGAAGGTCAGTATTTATGACCGCGGCCAAAGCGGCGAAATCGTGCTGACTTACGATTCGCTGAGCCAGCTCGACGAAATCCTGAAACGCCTCGGCGAAGGCTATTGATTATAGGTTCGGAATTCCCGTTTCCGTGCCCGTCCTGAAGCGAAGCTTCCGTCCCAAAGCCAGAGTTACTTCTGCGTGATTCGTGGTTCTCTCATACGCGACTCTCCCTTTCGTTAAGGCGGGGAGCCATGCCGTTGCATTCAGCATCACTGCCGCCCTCAGGGAGAGTGTCTCATGGGATTGTGACGTCACGGAAGGGGGGAAATGCATTTTTTTGCTTCCGCGCTTTCCTACTGGAAACCGCATGAAATGCGCTCATGGCTGGCTCGCGCTCCTGCGCTTGCATGACCATTCTTTTTGCTTCGCCACGGCTGATTCAGGCTGCTGCCTTCATATCACGTGGTTTAGAAAGATGGATCGCCACGGCCTATGGCCTCGCGATGACGCTACTGTCATTGCGAACACAGTGAAGCAATCCATCAAATAGAGGCTCCAACCGTGTTCGTGCGGCCATCGGCGCGCCGGAATTCATTTGCTTGCTCAAGCGCATGATCATGAACAATCCGCTGTTTAACGTGATCAATCACCTCGTTAATCGCCTCTAGGCAAGTATCCGATTCCGCATTGCACGCTACCATGATCGCCGCCCCCTGATCCGGCATCAGCGCATGGCCGCAAAGCTGCGACATATTGGTGCCAACATGTGAAAACGTGCCGTCCAACTCCTGAAAAAACGCCGAATCATTATAATAATTACCGAATTGATCATTCACCGCCGTGTGCGGTTCAGCCAACCGGCGCTGTTTTAATTCGAATTTAAGGAAGGTGAGCCAGTCTCCCAACGTGGCGTGCAGCGTACCAGCCCCCGCCCAACTTTCCGGGTTATCCTTATGCACTGGCGTCCACTCATCCGTTTCATAATCCACTACATGCCCCCATGGCTGGTCGGGCAAGGCAGCACCACTATCTGCCGGCATACCGAAACCAATGTGATTCATGCCCAGCGGATCGAAAATTTCTTGCTTGATGAGTTCCCCAAACGGCTTGTTATTGCTGACATGGCACGCAAGCTGTCCTAGCAGCATGTAGCCGACATTGCTGTAATAGTGCTCGCCACGCGGATAAGCCGGCGGGTCTTTAAGATACCCTTCATCCCTCGGCAAGCCGGAGGTGTGGGTGAGAAGGTTGGCAATCGTCACATCCCGATATCCCGGATGAATGTCGAAACCAGGCAACAAATCCTCCAGCCTGTCACTCATCTTCATTTTACCCTCGCCGATCAGCTTATGAATCAGCGCGGCCGTCGCCGCCTTGGCGCAGGATCCGAGATGGAACTTATCATCCACCGTCACCGGCACATCCGAGCCGACCTTACGCACACCGCTGGCCAGTATCAGGTCAGGCTGGCCGTCCCGTGCCACCGCAACGGCGAGCGCGGGCAGCTTATATTTCTGCCGGATGCGATCGATATAGGCCTGTAAATCATCCATGACAGCATTCTAGCGCTATTTGGTAAAGTTTTGCTTTCACTCAGGCGCTCACGCCCTGGAGCTGGCGGTGGCCGCCTTGAATAGCTCCCGCTCGCTGGCCGCAAAGGCTGGGATATCACTGGTCTTGCAGGCCAGCTCCGCCGCGCTGATAAGACGTAACGCCTTGGAAATACTATCGAAATCCCATTGCTTCACATGCCGGGTCAGAATCGGCACCTGCTTGAAGAACACCGGCGGGCGCAACCCGGCAATCACCGACTCAACGCTTGCATCGAGCGCCTGGAGCTTAATCGCATATAAACGCTGAAAATAGCGCGAAAGCCCCCTCAGATACTGCATGGGTGCAACCCCATCCCTTACCAATGCTGTAAGAGCATTATCCAGAGCCACCAGATTTTTGTCGGCCAGCCCGTTGATGGCCTCGTCCATCACCGTGTCACGGTTATCATTGACGAGCGCCTCCACCATCGGCATCGACACCACCAGCTCATCGCCGGCATAGAGAATGATTTTCTCCAGCTCCTGCCGCGTTACATAGCGGTCATTGCCAAGCTTGCCGGTGAGGTAGCGCACCACATCCGACGACACCTGCATCCCGGCACGGCCAAACGTATCGCGGATCACATCGCCAATATCCCGCGCCTCGTCGTGGTAGCAAGCGACCGCCGCCGCATTCGGCGCCTTCTCGAACCAGGCGCGCAGGGAAGATCGCGGCCCAAGCTCGTCGGCCAGCACAATCACATACACATCGGGGCGAAGCAGGTCGCTTGCCGCTTCCAGGATTTTGGTGAGCTTATCGCCCGCGTCACGGATCAGGATCACGCGGTTGGCGGCAAGGAAACTCACCGCAGAAAGCTCGTCGGCCAGCGCCGCCGGATCGGCAAGCAGCCGCGCCTCAGCAATATCCAGCATCGACAGCGGATCGGGCGTCGCGCCAAGCATTACACGAACCAATTGCTGCGAGCGCTCGCGAGCAAGGCCGCTATCGGGCCCATAAAGCAACACCGCCGCGCCTTCCGGCTTCGCCAGGAACCCGGCAACCGCTTTGGTTTGGATTTTCATGACGGAGTATCTTTAAGCAGCCGCAACCCAATGCGCTGCCGGTACAGCTCGCTGAGCTCGGTGATGCCGCGGCGAATCGCATCCTTTTCTGAGATGTAGGTAGAAAAATACTGGTTGGGCTGGTTGTTGAAACTGGCGACATGGCTCAGGTCGCCATTCTGAATAATTTTATTATCCGAGAGACGCACCAACTCATATTGCGAATCAAGCATCACATTGAAACGCGATACCGTGCCGTCACGCGCCACCCCAATCGCCGCAGAAGCGCTGGTAAGCGTAACCTTCAGCATATAGCGCGGGTTGGCGGGCAAGCCTTGCGGATTCAACCGGTCTTCCAGCTCGTCGTGCAGCTGCCTTCCAGAAGCATCGCTCGATGTCTTGATCCGCACGCCGCCTTCCAGCGCCTGTTTACTGGCGGCACCATACATGGGCGAAAAGCCGCAGCCAGCAAGCGCCAGAAGCATAAATACACCGACAGTGCGGGCAACATCAGGCAGCGACAACATTGACAATCCTGTTTGGCACGACAATCACCTTGTTCACTTTCTTATCCGCCAGCGCATCCTTAAGCGCGGGCAGGGCAAGCACCGTTTCCTCGACCAGCGCCCTGTCCATATCCTTGGCCAGCTCGATGGTCGCCCGCAATTTTCCATTCACCTGCACCGCGATCGTCACCGCATCGTCAACCAGCAAGGCAGGATCGGCTTTCGGCCACGGACGCTGAATCAGCATATCCGTATGCCCGAGCGATTGCCAGCACTCTTCGGCAATGTGCGGCAGGAACGGCTGGAGCAAATGCAGCGCCACCTCAACACCCGCACGGACGGAGCCGGCAGGCGCTTTTTCCAGCGCATTGGTCAGTTCACGGATGCGCGCGATGGCCTTATTGAAATGGAATTTTTCAATGTCATCGGTCACTGCCGCAATGGTTTTGTGGGTAAGTTTCCGGATATCGTCGCTATCCGGTGCGGAGGATTCCTTTGCAGACTGCACCAGCTTCCACAGGCGGTTCAGATAGCGCCACGCCCCCTCGATGCCCGCATCCGTCCATTCGAGGTCGCGCTCCGGCGGCGAATCGGACAGCATGAACAACCGCGCCGCATCGGCGCCGTAACTCTCCATCATCCGCCGCGGATCGACCGTGTTCTTCTTCGATTTGCTCATTTTTTCGCTGCGCCCAACCGCCACCGGCAGCCCCTTGCCACGCGCCGCCTCGGCCTCCTCCGGCGTCAGCCATTTGCCCTCCGCCGACTGGTACGTTTCATGGCAAATCATGCCTTGCGTCTCCAGCCGCTTGAACGGCTCGTCATATCCCAGCTGGTCGCATTGCTTGAGCGCCCGGGTGAAAAAACGCGAATAGAGCAAATGCAGCACCGCATGCTCGATACCGCCAATATAGCAATCGACCGGCAGCCAGTAATTCAAAGACTGGGCGTGCAACGGCTCGGGCGAGGGCATGGTCGCAAAACGCGAAAAATACCAGCTTGATTCAAAGAACGTGTCGAACGTGTCGGTCTCACGCACCGCCGGTTTCTTACAGATCGGGCAGGAAGTGTGCTTCCATGTCGGGTGACGATCGAGCGGATTGCCGGGCGTATCGAAGGTCACATCTTTCGGCAGTTCCACCGGCAGCTGCTCCGGCGGCACCGGCACCGCACCGCACGCCTCGCAATGAATGATCGGAATCGGGCAACCCCAATAGCGCTGGCGGGAAATGCCCCAATCGCGCAGGCGGTAATTGGTCTTGGCCGTACCGATACCCACCGCTTCAAGCGCCGCCAGCATGCGGGTTTTCGCCGCCGCCACATCCATGCCATTCAGAAAATCAGAATTAATCAGCACCCCATCGCCAGTATAGGCTTCGGAGAGTGGCTCCTCGCCGCCCTCCACCACCGGCAAAATCGGCAAACCATATTTCTTCGCAAACTCAAAGTCTCGCTCATCGTGCGCCGGGCAGGCAAAGATGGCGCCGGTGCCATAATCCATCAACACAAAATTGGCAACGTAAAGCGGCACCGAACGGCCATCAAACGGATGAATGACCGTAAGCCCCGTATCAAAACCTTTTTTCTCGGCTTTCTCGATCGCCTCTTCACTGGTGCCGAGCTGGTTGCATTCGGCGATGAACTCAGCCAATGCTGGCGTGTCCGCCGCCAATTCCACCGCCAGCGGATGCCCCGGAGAAATGGCACAAAAACTCATGCCAAACAAGGTTTCAGGCCGAGTGGTGTAAATCTGAAGCGGCGCGCTGCGCCCCTGGATTTCCAGCGCCAGCATCGCGCCTTGCGATTTGCCGATCCAGCGCTCCTGCATAATCCGTACTTTTTCCGGCCACTCCTTGAGCGACTCAAGCCCGGCCAGTAAATCCTCTGCAAAATCGGAAATCCGCAAAAACCACTGCGAAAGCTTTCGCCGCTCGACCGGCGCACCGGAACGCCAGCCGCGGCCGTCAATCACCTGTTCGTTAGCCAGCACCGTGTTATCGACCGGATCCCAGTTGACCTCGGCTTCCTTGCGGTACGCAAGCCCCGCCGTATAAAATTTCAGGAAAAATGCCTGCTCATGCTTGTAGTAATCCGGGCTGCAAGTGGCAATCTCCCGCGACCAGTCATAGGACAGGCCGATCAACTTCAACTGCTCGCGCATGGTGGCGATGTTCTGGTATGTCCAGTCGGCAGGATGCGAGTTATTCTGGATCGCCGCATTTTCGGCCGGAAGCCCGAAAGCATCCCACCCCATCGGGTGCAACACATTATAGCCCTGCGCGCGCTTGGTGCGGGCGACAACATCACCCAGCGTGTAGTTCCGCACATGCCCCATATGGATATTCCCAGACGGGTAAGGGAACATTTCGAGCACATAATATTTCGGCTTGCCCGCATCTTCGCGCGCGGCAAAGCTCGACTGCTCATCCCATAGCTTTTGCCACTTGGCCTCAGCCTCACGAAAATGGTAGCGCGCCGCGTCCGACATTACTTGTTGCCCGCTGCGACCTTAAGTTCACGCGCCCGCGTCAGGATAGTGTCTTCCAATGCCCGCGCCAGCTTGTCATCCACGGATTGATCGCGCCATGCCCCCTTAACCAGCTTCTGCTTGAAAAGCTGGATACGCACGCCATCGGCACGGAGCGTCTTATCGAGGATCAGCGCATTCACCTTGAAGCGCTCACCCGGTGTTTTCGGGTCTTCATACCAGTCGGTAATGATGGTGCCGCCAAATGGATCCGCCGAGGTGAGCGGCATGAAGGAAATCGTATCAAGCGTTGCACGCCACAAGTAGCTGTTGACGCCGATCGTGCCACCAGAAGAGGATTCCTTGTCGCCACCTAGCTCAAACAGCCCGCCCGGCCCGGTGAGCTTGCCACGCGCTGCACGCTGTGCATCTTCCCGATTCATGGGCGTCCCAGCCGGTTCTGTCTTCATATCGCTGCCGCAGGCAGCCAGAAAAAGCACAGCAAGACAAGGAATCACAAGGCGTTTCATACGGTCTCTCCTACGATGGTGAAGGCGGGAGTATAGCAAAGAAAAAGGGCGGTGCAAGCACCGCCCTTTCCTTTATCAATCAGACTTTCTAAGTGATTAGAAAGCGAGTTGGGTACCAGCAATGAACACCGTAGCGTCATTGTCGTTCGCCGTACCGGTACCGTTGTCAAACTCAACGAAGCTAACTTCCGCGTACGGGGTCAGGCCAGGAGCGAGTTTGTAGTCAACACCGATCGACAGGTTGTCAAATTCGTTATCGGTAGCACCGTTATCGAATTCGCTGTTGAGGTAGGTCACCGAAGCACCGAACGGACCGTACTCATAGGCGCCGCCCAGAGTCCAGTAGGTCGTGTCTTCGTCAGCAGCAGTGCTGGTCAGTTGGAGGCTATCACCCCAATCGCCATACGAACCGGCTACGCTGAAGCCCATGTAAGAAACTTTCGCGCCAGCGTTCCAGGTGCGGAGGTCTTCGCGGGTAGCAACTTCAGAATCACCGAACTCACCGGTTACTGCAGCAGCAACGCCAACATCACTGAATTTGCCTTCGTAGTTGATACCGCCAACGAAGATGTTTTCAGCTTCGCTGTTGTTATCAGCACGGCTGATGCCCGTACCACGGTCCGTGCCGGTGCTATCGAACAGGTAGCTAACACCTGCTTGGAAGCCCATGAAACGTGGGGTGTAGTAGGTGACTTTGTTGATGGCTTCTTGCGATTCATCACCAAATTGGGTTGCACCGTAATCCAGGATCAGATCCGGGGTTGCGATGGTAGAACCGGTGGTGGTGCTCATGAAGTAGTTGAAGTCACCATCGATACCGCCGGTAGCGCGAGCGATTTTCGAAGCGTCAACTTTCAGCGTGCTAGCAGCGCCGTAGTTCGAACCACCTTCTAAACGACCCCATGCACCATCGAGGTACACGTAGCTTTTGCCAACTTGGTCGTCGGTGTTGTCTGCGTCGTTCGTGTTGGAAACATCGAGAACGATTTCACCGCCGTAGCCGAGGCCAGCGTCAGTTTTCGCATCGATTTTGACCGACAGATCGGTTTCGGTTTTGAACGCGCCCGAACGGAGGTTCGTATCGCGGTCTTCGCCAACGATGCCAACTTGGAAGTCGGACACGCCACCGATGGTTACTTTAGGGGTTTCGCCAGCGAATGCAGCACCTGCGAACAGGGCAGCAGCACCAACGAGAACCGTTGAACCAAGAAGAATTTTTTTCATAGTAATATTCCCTTTAGAGTTAAAATCTGCAAGCGTGAGCCTGCCTTAGGACACAAATGACACGGATGCCATCTGCGCTTACCTGGGATGAGTTATTGTCCAATCCCACCCCCCTTGCAAGTCGTAACCCGCTTTTTTGCCAAAATCCGGGGGGCTTTTCCCCTTTATGTTGCAATTGGGCAACAAAACCGCGTCAAAAAGCCGTTTTTTTAATAGTTTATTAATTGAATATTCCGGGGAGAGGGGCTATCCCACCCCCTATGGAACGTTTAAATCATATCCGCGCCCTTATTACCAAAACCCGCTCCCGGTCACCGCTGGCAGCCAATTCAACCATTTTACTTGGAGCCTGCAAGGGGCAGGGGGCGGGGGTAATTGAGGATTTTATCCTGGCCGGCCTCACCGATTTTGGGGAAAACCGGGTACAGGAAGCGGCCGGGAAGTGGCCTGCCCTGAAAAAAGCCCATCCCGAGGTGCGATTGCACCTGATCGGCCCATTACAAACCAATAAGGTGGGGGAAGCGCTCGAGCTATTCGATGTCATCCAAACCCTTGACCGGCCGAAGCTAGCCGCCGCCATCGCCAAGGAACTCGCTCGTACTGGTGATGCGACGCCAGCAGGCGGAGCCAGCCCTGAGCACGCTCCAAGGAGTTTTCAGGAGAAAACTCCGGGAGCAACCAAAGAGTTTTTTATTCAGGTGAACACGGGCGAAGAACCTCAGAAATCCGGGGTATCACCTTCTGAAACCGCAGAGTTTATCAGCTATTGCCGGAATCTTAGACTGAATATTACCGGGCTAATGTGCGTCCCGCCCGCAGATGACATGCCGGCACCGCATTTCGCGCTATTACGTAAACTCGCACTGGAAAACGGCCTTGCCGAACTCAGCATGGGCATGAGCGGGGACTTTGAAACCGCCATCCGCATGGGCAGCGGATGCGTGAGAATCGGCACCGCGCTGTTTGGTGAGCGGAGCCCCCAGAGCCCAACCTAACTCAGTTCCGACGTTTTCTGGTAATTGCCGGTGGCCGCCGCAAACAGGCTGGCGCCAACATCCTTGCCGGTTTCCTGCTCAAACACCGCATTGGCAATGGAAGCAAGCAGACCAATCGGACCGCCGAACAAAGCGCCGCCCGCAATCTGCGCGCCGGCGCTAATCGTATCGCCCGAGAGTGCCTGATACACGGTGGAAACCCCCGGAAGGTGCTGAAGCGGATTGATAATGTCGAGCAAATCGGCAAAGCTCGAGAAAAAATCGTCATTGACGAGCTCGGGCGCTTTGGGTTTGCCCGCCTGCGCGGGAGAACCGGAAGAAAACTCTGGATGGATGGTCAGTGCAACAGTCATGCAGCGATGAAAAGCAAGAGCCGTGCCAGCTCGCTTACGCCGCCACTTCCGCCGCGCTATCAACCAGCACGATGCAACGCTCCGGTGTCACTTCGGCAACGCCATCAGTAACGCTTATTTTCTTGCTGCCGCCACTCACCAGATCAATCGTCACCACCCCTTCGCGGAGGATGGAAATAAAGGGCGCGTGCCCAGGCAATACGCCGAACTCGCCGAGCGCGCCGGGGATTTGCGCCTGCACGATCTCGCCTTCAAAAAAGATTTTCTCCGGGGTGATGAGTTGGAGTTTCATTACGCTGCTTCCGCCGCCATTTTCTTGGCTTTGGCTACCGCCTCTTCAATGCCGCCTACCATGTAGAACGCCGCTTCCGGCAGGTCGTCATAGCGGCCTTCGCAGATGCCTTTAAACCCGGCGATCGTATCGGCGAGCGCCACCAGTTTCCCCGGCGAGCCGGTGAAAATTTCTGCTACGTGGAACGGTTGCGACAGGAAACGCTGGATTTTCCGCGCACGCGCTACCACGAGTTTATCATCTTCCGACAGCTCATCCATACCAAGAATCGCGATAATGTCCTGCAGGGATTTATACGTTTGGAGTACGCGCTGCACTTCACGCGCCACGGCGTAATGCTCTTCACCGATCACTTGCGGGTCAAGCACGCGACTGGTCGAATCGAGCGGATCCACCGCCGGGTAAATACCCAGCTCCGCGATCTGGCGGGAGAGTACGGTGGTGGCATCAAGGTGGGCAAACGACGTCGCTGGTGCCGGATCGGTCAGGTCATCCGCCGGTACGTAAACCGCTTGCACCGAAGTAATCGAGCCTTTTTTGGTGGAGGTAATGCGTTCCTGCATCTGCCCCATGTCGGTCGCGAGCGTCGGCTGGTAACCCACCGCCGAAGGAATACGGCCAAGCAGTGCGGATACTTCGGAACCGGCTTGGGTGAAGCGGAAAATATTATCGACGAAGAACAGAACGTCCTGCCCTTCCTGGTCGCGGAAATATTCAGCCTGGGTGAGGCCGGTCAGCGCTACGCGGGCACGCGCACCCGGAGGTTCATTCATCTGGCCGTACACCAGCGCCACTTTGGATTTCGTCTGGTCTTCGAGGTTGATAACACCCGATTCCATCATCTCATGGTACAGATCGTTACCTTCGCGAGTACGCTCACCCACACCGGCAAATACCGAGAATCCACCGTGCGCTTTCGCGATGTTGTTGATGAGCTCCATGATGAGCACCGTCTTGCCCACACCCGCACCGCCAAACAGGCCGATCTTGCCGCCTTTGGCGTAAGGGGCGAGGAGATCGACCACTTTAATGCCCGTCACGAGAATTTCGGTTTTGGTCGATTGCTCGGAGAATTCCGGTGCCTTCGCGTGGATCGGAGCGGTCTGTTTATTGCCAATCGGTCCGCGCTCATCGATCGGCTCGCCAACGACGTTCATGATGCGACCCAGCGTCTCACGCCCCACCGGCACCGAGATCGGCGCGCCCGTGTCAGAAACTTCCTGGCCACGGGTCAGGCCATCCGTCGAGTCCATCGCAATGGCGCGGACTTCGTTTTCGCCCAGATGCTGCGCG
>CAZFKP010000029.1:21192-24712 GCA_964518725.1 uncultured Rickettsiales bacterium
AGCACCAACGTCTTGCCGTCATTTTTGGTGGTGAGCGCGTTTAAGATTGACGGCAGCTTGCCCGCCGGAAATTTTACGTCGATCACCGCGCCGATAACCTGGGTGATAATGCCTGTGTTAGCCATGGTCTTTCTCCTTATAAATTCTATACGGCTTCCGCGCCGCTGATGATTTCGATGAGTTCCTTCGTAATCGCCGCTTGGCGGGTACGGTTATATTTCAGGTTGAGCTTTTTGATCATGTCGCCGGCGTTGCGCGTGGCGTTATCCATCGCCGTCATGCGGGCGCCCTGCTCAGAAGCCGAGTTTTCCAGAAGCGCCTTGTAAATTTGCACACCAAGATTTTTGGGCAACAGGGACGCAAGGATTTCTTCCTCCTCCGGCTCGTAGTCGTAGCTTACGGTTGGCAGTTGGCGGTTGGCAGCCTCTTTCTTTTTTTCTTCTGCCGACTGCAAACTGCCACCAGTAAGCGGGATCAGCTGTTGGAACGTCACCACCTGGCTGATTGCCGATTTGAACTGGCTGAAGACCACGCTCACCACGTCAAATTCCCCGGCATCAAACCGCGCAAGCACGTCGTCAACCACCAGTTGGGCATCGCTGTAGCTCATTTTCTTTTTCAGCACATCAAGCTTGCCGAGCGTGATCGAACGGTACTCCTGCACCAGCTGCTCATAGCCCTTGCGGCCAATAAACAGCAGCTTTACCTCTTTGCCTTCCGTCTGCAGCAGTCGAACCTGACGGCGCACCGCCCGCACGATCGAGCTGTTGAACCCGCCACAGAGGCCGCGATCCGATGTCGCAACAACCAGAAGATGAGAATGTTTTTTTCCGGTGCCGGAAAGAAGCCGCGGGCCATCCGCCCCCTCGGGAATTGACGCCGCCAGCGACGACAACATCCGCTCCATCGCCTCGGCATAAGGACGCGCAGCTTCTGCCGCTTCGCGCGCACGACGCAACTTCGCCGCCGCCACCATCTTCATGGCTTTGGTGATCTTCTGCGTATTTTTGACCGATTTGATGCGGTTTTTGAGATCCTTAAGTGAAGGCATCGGTTATCCAAACCTCTTCGTCAGGTTTTCGATGACCACTTTCAGTTTCGCTTCCGCCGTATCGGTGAGCACCGATTTCGCCGCGATTTCGTCAATGATTTCTTTCTGGCTGCTCCGCAATTCGGAAAGCAGTGCCTGCTCGAAGGCACCGACGTCTTTGACGGCGAGCTTGTCGAGATAGCCTTTCACACCCGCGTAAATCACGCAGACCTGCTCTGCCGTCGAAAGCGGGGAATATTGCGGCTGCTTCAGCAGTTCCGTCAGGCGCTGGCCACGCGAGAGCAATTTCTGCGTCGCCGGATCGAGGTCGGAACCGAACTGGGCAAAGGCTTCCATCTCGCGGAACTGGGCAAGGTCGAGTTTGATCGAACCGGCCACCTGCTTCATCGCCTTGATCTGCGCCGCCGAACCCACGCGGGATACGGACAGACCGACGTTCACCGCCGGGCGCACGCCCTTATAGAACAGCTCGGTCTCAAGAAAAATCTGGCCGTCGGTGATTGAAATCACGTTGGTGGGAATATAGGCCGATACGTCACCGGCCTGGGTTTCAATGATTGGCAGCGCCGTCATGCTTCCAGCTTTCATATCGTCCGACATCTTCGCCGCACGCTCCAAAAGGCGTGAGTGAATGTAGAACACGTCACCCGGATAGGCTTCACGACCCGGTGGGCGACGGAGCAACAGGGACATCTGGCGATACGCCACAGCCTGTTTCGAGAGATCATCATAGATAATGAGCGCATGCATACCGTTATCACGGAAATATTCACCCATCGAGGCGCCGGTATAGGGCGCAAGGAACTGGAGCGGTGCCGGTTCGGAAGCGGTCGCCGCCACCACGATCGAATATTGCAGCGCGCCTTGCTCTTCGAGCTTTTTCACTACCTGCGCGACTGTCGAGCGTTTCTGGCCGATGCACACGTAAATGCAATAAAGTTTTTTCGACTCGTCGGAACCGGCGTTGATTTGCTTTTGGTTCAGGATAGTGTCGATCGCAATCGCCGTCTTACCGGTTTGGCGGTCACCAATGATCAGCTCGCGCTGGCCGCGACCGATCGGGATGAGGGCGTCGATGGCCTTGATGCCGGTCGACATCGGCTCATGCACCGATTTACGGGCGATGATGCCCGGCGCTTTCACTTCCACA
Source organism: uncultured Rickettsiales bacterium (assembly GCA_964518725.1). Taxonomy (GTDB): domain Bacteria; phylum Pseudomonadota; class Alphaproteobacteria; order Rickettsiales; family SXRF01; genus JANRKF01. The sequence goes on from CAZFKP010000029.1 coordinate 23,394, forward strand.
CGGGCGCGGGTGACATCTTTCAGTGGGCCTTTGCCGTCAATCGGGTTGCCGAGGCCATCGACCACGCGCCCAAGCAGGCCCTTGCCCACTGGCACGTCCATAATGGTGCCGGTACGCTTTACCGTGTCGCCCTCTTTCACGGCGCGATCATCGCCAAACATCACGACACCGACACTGTCCGATGCAAGGTTCAGCGCCATGCCCTTCATGCCGTTTGCAAACTCGACCATTTCACCGGCCTGAATGTTTTCAAGGCCGAAGATTGTGGCGATACCATCCCCGACGGACACAACCTGCCCGGTTTCCGACAGCTCCGCATCGGCATTGAAGCCCGCGATCTGTTTCTTGATGATTTCTGAAATTTCCGAAGCTCTGATATCCATAACTGCCTTTATAACTGATGAAAAATAAAATTCACAACGAGGGAAGGTTGCTTGGTATTCCCCAATCGTTTAAACCCCTAACAATAATATCGTACCCACCAAAGCTGACGCTAACTGTCGTGCCATCCAGCCGGAGGGTTCTGGCATCAGGGGCACCATCCCCCAGAGTCGCCTTGGCAAGAAAATAGCCCGCACGCGCGACATCCGCATCCCCAAAATCAATCGTGGGTGTGCGAGCCGTCCCTACGGTGTCCGTCCACTTTGACCGGGCAGTTAGGTATCTTGCGTCTATTGTGGCTTCTTCTTCGCTCATCACTTATGCCGCCTTCAATGTCTGTTCCAGACGCTGTAATTTACCAGCGAGCGATGCGTCAATCTCCACCCCGCCGATTTTTATCACCGCGCCACCCAGCACCCGCGCATCCTGTACATTCCGCAAGGTCACTTTCTTGCCATACGCCTTGCCGAGCCGTTCGGCAACCAGCGCTGTTTCCTTGTCGCCAACCGGCAACGCCGTTACCAGCTCGGCCGAAACTTCGCCCCGCGCTTCCTGAGCTTTTTCTGCGATCTGGCGCGCAATTTCGGCAAGCAGCGTAAGGCGCCTGGCGCCCGCCAGCGCCACCAGAAAGGCCTTGGTCACCGGGTGGGTCTGGAAGCTGTCGGCCAGCGCCGCAACCACCTGTTGCTGTTGGCTGCGGTTGAGCAAGGGGCTCGCGATGAAATCGGCGAAACCTTCATTCCCGACAGCCGCCCGTGCGAGATCGGCAATATCCTTCTCGACCGCATCCAAAGCCGATGCAGCGCTTGCAATATCAAACAGGGCGCTTGTGTAGCGGGACGCGATTTGCATTTCACCAGAGTGTTTCACGCAGACTCCAACGGGTAGCTCAAGTTCAAAGGACGCCGAAGCTAGGCGATTATTGCCGAGACCTCAAC
>CAZFKP010000030.1:0-23877 GCA_964518725.1 uncultured Rickettsiales bacterium
CGAAATCAAACAGCAGGTAGTTTTTCATCATCTGCAGGAAGCGGGTGAGGGGAGGCTTGTCGAAGCCATACATCCTCTCGATATCCTTGACGATTTCTGGATCCAGCCCGCGCCCGCCGCGATAGGCCGATTCGGCGCCGGAGCGCAGGAGCGAGCCAGTTTGCGCCGCCCCCATATCCGATCCGCCGCCGGAAAGCCGCGCTGTGGCATCGTGGGTGCTGGTAATGTCGGTGAGCTGTGCGATCATGCGCTCGACCGGCCCGCCCGGCGCCGCTTGTACGATGGCAAAATTGAGGATCATGATGCCGAGCAGGGTCGGGATCATGAACATGAGCCGGCGGATGATGTAACTGGTCATGGTTTTATCCACCAGCTTTCAAAGCCCAGCCCGTATTGGGGCGGGGTAGGCGGCATGCCGAACTTGTTCCAATAGGCGATGCGGAACGAGCCGGATTGCCAGTTTGGCAATACATAATGCTCGAACAGCAAAATCCGATCGATCGCCCGGCCAGCCGCCACCAGTTCGTTCTTGTTTTTGGCATTGGTCAGCGCCAGCAGCACGGCGTCAAGTGCCGGATTCTTCGTGCCGGCGAGATTGTTGGCACCCTTGATGTCGGCCTGCGACGAGTGCCAGAGCGCCATTTGTTCGTTGCCGGGGTAGAACAGCCCGCGATTGATCCAGATGGAAACAATATCGAAATCCTTTTCATCAATCCGTTTCTGGTATTGCGAATCATCAACCATGCGGATGCTGGAGGTAATCCCTAGGCGCTCAAGGTTTTTCCGCATGTGGCCGATGGCGCGCTCCATAGTTGGTTGGCGCAGCATGAATTCGATGGATAGTGGCTTGCCATCTTTCATGCGCTTGCCATCCGTCACTACCCAGCCGGCGGCATCAAGCAGCGCCTGTGCCTTCAGGAGATTCTCACGCGGGTTGCCCAAGCCGTCGGTGGTGGGCGGTGCGTATTCTTCGGTGAATAGGGCTGGCGGCAGTGAATCACGGAATGGTTCCAGCAAGGCGAGTTCAGATGTGGACGGCGTGCCAGTCGCCTCGAAAGCGGTGTTGCCGAAGAAGCTGCGGTTGCGCTTATAGGCGCCGTAGAAAATAGTTTTATTCAGCCATTCATAATCCATGGCAAGGTTGATGGCCTCGCGCACCCGACGATCCGACAGGGCGGGTTTGCGGCTGTTGAAGATGAAGCCTTGCATGCCTTGCGGGCTTTTATCCGGTACGTCGCGCTTGATGATGCGACCATCCTTGATTGCCGGGTGGTCATAGGCGGTTGCCCAGTTGCGGGCGATATATTCACGGCGGAAATCAACCTGCCCGGATTTGAAGGCTTCGAGCGCCACGTTCTCGTCGCGGTAAATGTCATAGCGGATCGTATCGAAATTATATTGCCCGCGGGCAACCGGCAGGTTTCTCGCCCAGTAATCATCCGCTCGCTCGTAGGTGATGCTCCGCCCAGGGTCGACTGCCTTCACTTTGTAGGCGCCGCTGCCGAGCGGTGAGTCGAGGGTGGTTTTCTCGAAGTCCGCCTTGCTGTAATAGGTCTTGGAAAAAACCGGCAAGCTAGCTGCAATCAGGGGAGCCTCGCGCATTTCGGTATCAAGCGTGAAGCGCACGGTGCGGGCATCCAGCTTGGCGATGGATTTGACCGGCGCGAACAGGATGCGGTAGGTCGGATCGCCCTTGGCGAGGAGCGTCGTGTATGAGAATACCACATCATCGGCGGTGATGGCGCTACCATCATGGAACCGCGCTTCTTTGCGTAATACGAAATCCACGCGGCTTTTGTCGGCGGCCAGGTCGGCCGATGCGGCGATCAAGCCATACATGCTTTGTGGCTCATCGAGCGAATTTACCATCAGCGAATCGAAAATCATGCTGATCGCCGGTGCTTTCACGCCCTTCAGGATGAACGGGTTCAGGCTATCAAACGTACCGGTTTCGGCGAGTTTGACGCTGCCGCCTTTCGGCGCGCTTGGATTCACATAATCGAAATGGGTAAATCCGGCCGGGTATTTACAGGGGTCGTACAATGAAAGGCAGTGCGAAGGCGCGGCGCTCGCGGCATACGGCATCAGGCACGAGGCAAGGGGGAGGAATAGCGCTAAACCACCCGTGCTACGCGCACCGTGCTTCTGACCCATTATTTTTTCTCCCACGGCCCGCTGTTCGTGGCGACGGTTTTTTGCTTGATGGCATCGAACACGGTGAGTGCCTGCGCTACCATGCTTCCGGCATCCGAGGCGTTGGCGGGCATGAGGACGGTGGTCGATTCCTGCGCCAGCTCTCGGAACGCGCCGACATATTGTTCGGCGACGCGCAGTGCCACGGCGTCGCTACCACCCTGCTTATTGATGGCTGCTGCTACCATCTCAATACCCTTTGCGGTCGCCTCGGCTACGGCGAGGATCGCTTCGGCTTCGCCCTTGGCGCGGTTTACCTGATCGGTCAGTGCGCCCTCCGACGCCAGCACCACCTGTTCCTTGGCGCCCTGCGCGGCATTGATCTGTGCCTGCATCTTGCCCTCGGACTCAAGGATGGCGGCGCGTTTTTGGCGATCCGCTGCCACTTGCAGCTCCATGGCTTTCAGCACCGAATTGGGTGGGGTGATGTTTTTAATTTCATAGCGCATGCACTGGATGCCCCAGTTCTGCGCGGCGTGGTTGATGGCGGTGACGATGTTCGCATTCAGCGTTTCACGCTCTTCAAATGTTTTGTCGAGCGTCAGCTTGCCGATTTCGGCGCGCATGGTAGTTTGTGCCAATTGCGACACAGCGTAGAGCGGGTCGGACACGCCGTAAGAGGCGGCGACGGGATCAACCACGCGCATATAAAGCACGCCGTCAAGCACGAGTGTTACGTTGTCGCGGGTGATGCCGGCCTGCTCCGGCACGTCGATGGCCATTTCTTTCAGCGAATGCTTGTAGGCAACCTTCTGATAGAACGGGATGAGGATGTTGAGGCCGGGTTCGAGCTTGCTATCGAATTTGCCCAGGCTCTCGACGATCCACGCCTGCTGTTGAGGTACGGTCTTAATGCCCATGAAAATGACAATCAGGGCAATAATGCCAAGCGCGATAAATATTTCCATAGCAGCCTCTCCTTTATTTAATACAAACCGGAATTACCGGGGCTTGACGATCAGGGTATTGCCGGCGACGGCGACAATCGTTGCTTGCGATCCGGGAGCGATAGGTTCCGCGCCCTCGGCCAGTTCTGCGCGCATGATGGTGCCCGACCAGGTGGCTTCGCCCACCATGTTTTTTTGTAAGCCCGCCACGCCGATGAACGCAACGTCGCCGATCATGTTTTTAAACGGGGTTTTTGAAACGGTGCTGCGGAACTGCTTAAGCGGTTTCCACAGGAAGATGGCCCACAGGGAGGTAGCGGCGAAGAAAATAATCCATTGATAGAGGATGTCTAGTTCCGGATAGATGGTGACAATTGAGCCGGTGGTCAGCGCCCCGAGCCCGGCAAACAGCATCCCAATGCCGTTGATCCCCACAGCCTCCGCTGCCAAACATACAACACCTCCCAGCAGCCAGAGCATGTAATGCGCCATCGAGAACCTCCCGGTTATTTGAGGGTTTTAAGGTAGGCAATCAGGTTAGCGCGATCTTGCGGGTTTTTAATGCCGGCGAACGACATCTTGTTGCCCGGCGCGTATTTTTTCGGGTTAGCAAGGAAATCAGACAACGTTTGTTCATCCCACTTCATGCCTTTGCCATGCATCGCCTTGATGGCATCCGAATAGCTGTAGTCGGTGCGGTGTCCGCAGGCGGCACCGAACAATCCCCACTGGTTGGGGCCGACGCCATTTTTCCCGCCCTGGTCAAACGTGTGGCAGGCGGTGCATTTTTTGAGCTGTGCCTTGCCGGCCTCGATATCGGCGCCAGCCATCAGCGGCATGATATCCACCGGCGCTTCGGGAGTTGCAGCGGCGCTTTCACCGCCTGCTTCCGCTGTGTCGGCGCCTGCGATAGTATAGCCGCGTTTCTCCTCATGATGCCCGTGTTCGCCGATTGAGCCGGTGTACAGACCCATTGCCACAAAGCCGCTCACCATGGCAACCATGGAGGCCAGTAGAATGGCGCCAATGATTTTATTGAGTTCAAAATTACTTGGTTTCATAATAACAACCTTAAAAACTTACTGGAATTTCGGTGCAGTTATAATAGGCTCACTTCAATCAATCAATCAGGAAATCTTTAAGGCTTTATGAATCCCCTTATTCTTATTCCGGCGCGCATGGCGTCGACACGGCTGCCTGACAAGCCGCTTGCAATGATCGGTGATGCGCCGATGATTGTGCAGGTATGGAAGCGTGCGGTGCGTGCAGATGTCGGCGAAGTGGTGGTGGCATGCGACAGTGAGGCGATCGCTTCGGCCATCCGTGATGTCGGCGGCAAGGCAGTGCTGACCGATCCCGATCTTCCTTCCGGCTCCGATCGCATCTTCCAGGCACTTGCAACGGTTGATCCCGAAATGAATCACGACGTGATTATCAACGTGCAGGGCGACATGCCGCTGCTCGATTCCGCCATTATCGGGCGTGCTGCCGAGCTGCTCCATGATCCGGAAGTGGATATCGGTACGCTCGCCGCCGTCATCACGGATGAGGCCGAGAAAACTGACCCGTCGGTCGTGAAGGTGGTACTTGCCGGAAAGCGCGCGCTGTATTTTTCCCGCGCCACCATCCCGCATGGCGAGGGGATGCACTATCATCACATCGGCATTTACGCCTACCATCGCACTGCGCTCGAAACCTTTGTGTCGCTTTTGCCGGGCGAGTTGGAACAACGCGAGAAGCTGGAACAGCTACGCGCGCTTGAACATGGATTACGCATTGACGTGGCCGTGGTTGATACTGTACCGCTGGGCGTCGATACGCCGGAAGGCTTAGAAAAAGCAAGGAAGCTCTATGCAAAAAGATTATGATGTCATCGGTATCGGCAATGCGATTGTCGATGTGCTTGCTCACGTAGAAGACGGATTCTTGGATAACAACTCTCTGGCTAAAGGCAGCATGCAGCTGGTTGATGAGGCGCGTGCCAAAGCGCTGTACGAACAGGTGGGGCCGACCAAGGAGTGTTCGGGTGGCTCGGTCGCCAATACGCTGGCCGGCATGGCGTCGCTTGGTGCAACCACGGCGTTCATCGGCAAGGTGGCGAGCGACCAGCTTGGCGGAATTTTCACTCACGACATGAAAAGCGTCGGGGTGCATTTTGACAGCAGACCCGCCCCATCTGGCCCTGCGACCGCGACTTGTCTTGTGTGTGTTACGCCCGACGCACAGCGCACCATGGCGACATTCATCGGCGCATGCAATCGCGTGTCGGAAGATGATATTGACGAAGCATTGATTGCTGCCGCGCAAGTGCTTTATATCGAGGGCTACCTGTGGGATATCGACACCGCAAAGCAGGCAATTCGCAAGGCAATTGCACTTGCGAAGAAGCACGGCAAGAAAGTTGCACTGACCCTGTCAGACAAATTCTGTGTCGATCGTTTCCGCGATGAATTCCTTGGGTTGATTAGCAAAGAAGTTGATATTTTGTTCGCCAACGAATCCGAGCTGGGGGCGCTTTTCCGCACGAGCAACTTCGACCAGGCGGCACGCACTTTGCAGGGGCTGTGCGATGTTGCGCTGATCACTCGCAGCGAAAAAGGCGCGGTGTTCATCACCAAAGACCGCGCCGGGCAGGTGCCGGGCGTGCGCGTTGACAAGCCGGTTGATACGACGGGTGCCGGCGATTTATTCGCCGCCGGATTCCTCTATGGCTACACGCGTGGCTGGCAGCATGAAGCATCGGTCGCGCTTGGCAATCGCACGGCCGCACATATTATCCAGCAACTCGGCGCTCGTACCATGGAGCCGCTTGAACGCTTGCTGGCGGCTTGATGGCATCCTGGCTCGCCAGTGCGGAAATCTATTTCAAGCGCCGTATCCTCGTGCAGTTTTTTCTCGGTATCCCGAGCGGCTTGCCGCTCGCACTCACTGCCTCCACTCTTGCGGTATGGCTCACTGAGTCGGGCATCAGCAAGGCGGCGATCGGTATTTTTGCGGCGGTGGCGATTCCTTATTCACTGAAGTTCCTCTGGGCGCCGCTGCTGGACGGAACGTCATTCCCATTGTTTTCGGCGCTTGGCAGGCGACGCAGCTGGATGGTGGCAACCCAGCTTGCGATGATTGGTGCAATTTTTTTCATGGGAATGAGTAATCCTGCCGAGGCGCCGTTCTTCACAGGATTATGTGCCTTGTTGCTCGCCTTCTTTTCTGCCAGCCACGACATTGTGAAAGATGCTTATCGCGTGGAGATACTGCCGGTGGAAGAGCAGGGTGCGGGCGCCGCATCGTTCGTGCTGGGCTACCGTGTTGGTAATATTTTTTCGACGGCGGGAGCCTTGGTTCTGGCAAGCAACGTGAGCTGGCAATCGACCTATCTGATTATGTCGGCCATACTTGCTGCGCTGCTGGTGATGATTTTCTTTATCAAGGAACCGCAGGATTATAGCAGCCGCAACGAAACCGCGCCGCGCCATGGCATGGCGGCGTGGGTTGCAACCTTTGTGGTGATGCCGTTTGTGGAATTCATGAAGCGGCCGCAGGCGATAGCAATCCTGCTGTTTATCCTGCTTTACCGGATGTCGGATGCCTTCCTCGGCGTGATGGCCAACCCATTTTATATCGAACTCGGCTTTTCCAAAATCGACATCGCCGAGGTCGTGAAGCTTTATGGCCTGCTCGCGACGATCGTCGGCAGTATTGTCGGCGGCGCCATGGTATTCCGCATCGGTGTCATTCGTTCGCTGTGGGTCGGCGGCATCGCGGCGAGCATCAGCAACCTAGCGTTTATCTGGCAGGCGCACGTAGGAGCGGAACCGTATGCGCTGGCGCTTACCATCTCGCTCGATAATATCAGCGGAGGGCTGGCGACGGCGGCGTTCGTGGCGTATATGAGCCAACTCTGCAATTTGCGGTTCACCGCGACACAGTATGCGCTGCTCTCATCGCTTGCCGCGTTTGGCCGCACCTGGCTTTCCACCCCATCCGGGCTGGCTGCCGAAACGCTCGGCTGGGATGGGTTTTTCATGCTTTCGGCGGTAATCGGCATTCCGCCGTTGCTGATGCTGTGGTGGCTTACGGCCACTTCACCACCGGCGGCATCGACATCAAAATAGCCTCGGTATTGCCGCCGGTCATCAGGCCGAATTTGGTGCCGCGGTCATAGAGTAAATTGAACTCCACATAGCGTCCGCGCTTGATGAGTTGCTGCTCGCGTTGTTCGGGCGTGAACGGCGCCTGCATGTGGTGGCGCACCAGCGCTGGGTAAATGGAGAGGAACGTTTTGCCGACGTCCTGGGTGAAGGCGAAATCCTTTGCCCAGTTCGTATCCATATAATCATAAAAAATGCCGCCGATGCCGCGTGGTTCATTTCGGTGCTTCAAAAAGAAGTATTCATCGCACCATTGTTTGAATTTGGCATAATATGCCGGGTCGTGAGCGTCGCAGGCTGCTTTGAAGGCTGCGTGGAAATCATGTGTGTCGGCATCATTCGGAATCATGGGTGTTAAATCCGCTCCACCGCCGAACCAGCTTTTATAGTTGCTCCCGGAATTTTCTGCTGAAAATTCCATGGAGCTCGGTTCAAGGCTGGTTCGCGCTGCTGTGCTCTCATCACGTGTCGGCGTATCGCTCACGACGATCATCCGCGTATTCATATGTACGGCGGGCACCAACGGTGAGGCCATGTGTGCCACCAGCGATACGCCGCTTGCCCAGAAATAGGGTTTGTCGGAGGCGCCCGGGATTTCCTTGCGGAAGGCTTCTGAGAATTCGCCATGTACGGTGGAGATATTCACTCCGACTTTTTCAAATATTTTACCGTGCATGACCGACATTACGCCGCCACCGCCTTCGGCTCTATCCCATGGTGTCCGGGTGAAGGTTGCCTGACTTCCGGCTTCTTTTTCGATTGCTTCAAATTCCGCGCAGATTGCGTCACGTAATTCGCGGAACCATGTACGGGCGGCTTCTTTCTTTTCATCAATATGCATTCATTTCCATCCTGTTTGTCGTTTGGCTTCCCCGGCAACGATGCTTGCTGCATTTACCACATTGAGCGAGCGAGCGCCAGCGCGCATCGGTATGGTCACCCGCAGGTCGGCGGCCTCATGTACTTCCTGTGGCACGCCGCTTGATTCGCGGCCGAGTAACAGAAAATCATTGTCTTGGTAGGCAATGCCGGCATACGGAACCGATGCTTTTGTCGTGAGCAATATCAATCGTGCATCCTGCGTGGTGCTTTTAAAATCGAGGAATGCGGAGAAACTCTGGTGGCGGGTGATGACGATGAGATCGAGATAATCCATCGCCACTCGGGCTAACTTTTTTTCATCCCATACGAAGCCGCATGGCTCGATGATGTGTAGCCCGACACCGAGGCAAGCGCACAGCCGCACAAAGCCGCCTGTATTCTGGGGTATATCGGGTTGATAAAGAACAATATTCATGATAGTTCCCGTCGTATGTCCTGTAAATAGAGTAGCTTAGTGGATTGTTATAAAAAGTTCACAAAAAACCGGTTATGTAAAGGTTAACTCTATGCGATACTGAATTACTATGCTGCAAAATATTGACCCCAAGATTGGCGCTTTCTTTCTGCTGACCGGTAGTTCGTTCCTCGCCTTTGCGTCGGGGTTCAGCGTTTGCCTGTTCGATCTCGACACGGTTCAGCAATGCGCCGATGTCTCGGCGATGTGGCTTGATCGTTTCATTGCGTTTGGCTCGCACATTATCGAGTGGTTTTTTTCACTTCTGCGTGCCGTATTGGCACGGCAGGGCGCGTAAGCAGCGCATTCTTAATTCCCGCTTATATATTCGGTTGAAATTACAAATGGATTCATTATAGATTCTGGCACGTTATTATTTTTGCGAGTATCTTTATGAGTCACCATACATCAAATGCAACCCCAGAAACTGCGGATCGCCACGAAGACGGCACGTCGCGTCGCGACTTCATGGTGCTGACGGCGTCGGCGCTCGGTGCGGTGGGGGCATGTGCGGTGGCGTGGCCGTTTGTGAATAGCATGAACCCGTCTTCGGATGTGCTCGCGCTCTCAAGCATCGAAGTCGATCTGTCGCCCATTCAACCTGGCCAGACGATCAAAGTGAAATGGCGTGGTGTGCCGGTGTTCATTCGCAATCGCACGCCGGAAGATATTGAGGCGGCGCGCACGGTGGAAATGTCGGAGCTGAAGGATCCGCAGTCCGATCAGGATCGTGTACAGAAAGGCCATGACCAGTGGCTGGTGATGGTGGGTGTGTGCACGCATTTGGGGTGTATTCCGCTGGCCGATGCGGGAGATTACAAGGGCTGGTTCTGCCCGTGCCATGGCTCGCACTACGATGGTTCCGGTCGTATCCGCAAGGGGCCGGCGCCAAAAAACCTTGCCGTGCCGCAATACGCTTTCCTTTCCGATAACCGCATTAAAATTGGATAGTTCATGGCCAAGAAACCCGCTCCCCAAGCCCCCGGCATCAAAGGATGGATTGAATACCGCCTGCCGGTTTTTTCGTTCCTCAACAATAGCCTCGGTAACAACTACCCGGCACCGCGCAATTTGAACTATTGGTGGAATTTTGGCTCCATCGCCGGCATCTGCCTGGTGTTGCAGATCCTCACTGGCCTGTTCCTTTCTATGCATTACGCGCCGCATGTGAGCCTTGCGTTCGATAGCGTTGAGCACATCATGCGTGACGTGAATTACGGCTGGCTGCTGCGTTATATGCATGCGGTCGGCGCCTCGATGTTTTTTGTCGTGGTCTATATCCACATCTGCCGCGGTCTTTATTACGGCTCCTATAAATCGCCGCGTGAGATTTTGTGGTGGCTGGGGCTGGTGATTTTCCTGCTGATGATGGCAACCGGCTTTTTGGGCTATGTGCTGCCATGGGGGCAGATGAGTTTCTGGGGCGCGACGGTGATTACCAACCTGTTCTCGGCCATTCCGGTGGTGGGTGAATCCATCGTCCATTGGTTATGGGGCGGTTTCTCGGTCGACAACCCGACGCTTAACCGTTTCTATAGCCTTCACTTCCTCCTGCCGTTTGTGATTGTCGGCGTGGTGGTGCTGCATATCTGGGCGCTGCATATCCACGGCTCGAACAACCCGCTTGGGATTGATGTGAAAAGCGAGCAGGACACGATTGCTTTCCACCCCTATTACACGATCAAGGATATGTTCGGCTTTGGCGTCTTTTTCATTATCTTCGCCCTGTTTGTGTTTTATTCGCCGAACTCGCTTGGTCACCCGGACAATTATATCCCGGCCAACCCGCTGGTGACGCCGCCGCACATCGTGCCCGAATGGTATTACCTGCCGTTCTATGCGATCCTGCGTGCAACGCCCGATATCGGCATTCCTTTCACCAACATCGTGTTTATTGAATCGAAATTGGCGGGGGTGCTGGCCATGTTCGGTTCGATCCTCATCATGTTCGTGTTGCCGTGGATCGATAAATCGCCGGTCAGGAGCGGTAATTTCCGCCCAGTGTTCCGGGTGCTGTTCTGGCTATTCATCTTAAATGCGCTGGTGCTTGGCTGGCTTGGGCAAATGCCTGCGGAGGGCATCTACATTGTTGCTGGCCGTGTCTGCCTCACGCTTTATTTCGGTTATTTTGTCGCGCTCTGGTGGCTGACACGGGGCGGGCGCGAGAAAACCATGAAGCTACCGGAAAGCATCAGCAAAGCCGTGCTCGAATCCTCTGCTTCTGCTCATCACTAAGGGAATTGGTATGAAAATTTTTTCTGTCTTGTTTATCTCGTCGCTGATGATGGTGAATGTTGCTTATGCCAGTAGCGACCAGAAGCATCCCAAGCATGTGGATTGGGCATTCGATGGCGCCTTTGGCCGCGTTGACAAGCCGTCGGCACAGCGTGGATTGCAGGTGTACAAAGAGGTTTGTGCTGCGTGCCATGGGCTCGCCCGTGTTGCCTTTCGCAGCCTCACCGAGATTGGGTTTTCCGAAGCTGAGGTGAAAGCGCTGGCCGCTGAATACACGGTAAAAGATGGCCCGAACGATGATGGCGAAATGTTTGAGCGTCCCGGCCTGCCGTCGGATAAATTTATTCCGCCCTATCCGAATGAAAATGCATCGCGTGCGGCCAATAATGGCGCCTATCCGCCGGACTTAAGCCTCATTATCAAGGCGCGCCCGAATGGTTCTAATTATGTCTACTCGCTGCTTACCGGCTACGAGGAGCCGCCTGCCGATGTGCAATTGGGCGATGGCCAGCATTACAATCCCTATTTCCCCGGTCATAAGCTTGCCATGGCGGCACCGCTTTCCGATGGGCAGGTGACGTTTGAAGATGGCACAGCGGCGAGTGTCGACCAGATGGCGCGCGATGTGGTGAATTTCCTGCAATGGGCAGCCGAACCGGAAATGGAACAACGCAAGCAGCTTGGTATCAAGGTGCTGGTGTACCTTGCGGTGTTTACCGGCTTCATGTACGTCGCCAAAAAGCGCATCTGGAAAAAACTTCACTAGGCTAAAACGTCCTATCAAGGCAGTACTGCCTTGATAATCACGCCCACTCGATTATGGTTGCCCGAGCGGTCGCCTGCATGGCGATGGCGATAGGGAGAATCTTCGCGTGCAGTTGCTGCGTATTGTGCTTTTTTTCTGGCTGGTTGCCGGTGTTACGGCGCCCGTGTTTGCGCGTGCGACATCGTTCACTGCCGCGCCCAATTCTTTCACTCCCACGGTGATGCCATCGGAAAGCATTGTTTCCGATGAGAAACCGGTGGTGCTGACGGCCGACCAGATTGATTACCTGCAACAGGAAGATGTGGTGGTGGCCAGGGGCAGGGTGGAGGTCATCCAGGGCGATACGCTGTTGTTGGCGGACAAGCTGGTTTACCAGCGCCGCTCGGGGGTGGTGAATGCCGAAGGCAATGTCAGCGTCATGGATCAGACCGGTAGCGTGATATTCGCTGACGAGGTGGAACTGATCGACGATATGCGTAGCGGCGTGATCGAACAGTTCAAGACGCGGCTTACCGATGATACGGTGTTTGCCGCAGCGCGCGCTGTGAAAGTCGATGATAATGTGCTTGAAATGGACCATGCGCTCTATTCGCCCTGCAAAGTGAAATGTGCCGAAGATCTGGCGGAAGGTGAGCATCCCAAGGATCCCCTCTGGCAATTGCGCGCAAAACATGTGCGGGTCGACCAGGCGGCGCAGCGTGTGGTGTATGACGATGCGTGGATGGAGCTGTATGGGTTTCCCGTGTTTTATACGCCGTATCTCTCGCACGCGACGCCTGGAGCTGACGGTAAGTCCGGTATCACGGTGCCGGAGTTTGAGCGCAACGACAATTTAGGCAACGTTTATAAATTGCCGGTCTATTATGCGATCGGCCGCGACCGCGACATGATTATCACGCCGATTTATACCAGTCGTGAGGGGCCGGTGATCCGCACGCTCTATACCCAGAGGTTTGACAGCGGGCTTATGAAAATCGACAGTTCGCTTACGAATCCTCGCGACCGCGATACGCTCGGCAACCTTGCGCCGGGGCGGCAAGTGCGCGGCCATATATTTGCGGTTGGCGATTTTGAACCCAGTGATGATACGCGCTGGGGGTTCGATGCCAAGCGCACTACGGACGATACGTACCTGCGTAAATACGACATTGACGGCAGCACCTCGCTCACGGCGCGTGTCTATGGCGAGACTTATAATTTTACCGGCTCGTCGAGTCGCTCGTCGCTTACTGCGGATGGGCTTGCGTTCCAGGGGCTTGCCGCTGGCGATGACCAGGACAATATTCCGCTTGCGTTACCGCTCGTCAATTTTGACTATGAGTCCGATGTTGGAGCTTATGGCTCGCGCTATTTCATCAACAGCAATGCGCTTGTGATTTCGCGGACGATTGGTGCACAAAGCCGCCGGCTGTCGAATACGCTTGGCTGGCGTTTGCCTTATATTACTGATAGCGGGCAAGTGATTGAACTGACCTCGCAGGTGCGAGGCGATATTTATGATGTAAGCGATGTGCCGGACGGTGCAGGCGGCGTCTTTAATGGTGTAACCGGGCGTGTGGTGCCGGAGGTTTCGGCGTTGTGGCGCTACCCGTTCATCAACCAGTTCAGCAAGACCAATCTGGTGCTGGAGCCGGTGGTGAATTTGGTTGCAAGTCCTAATGGCGGCAATCCAGACAGCATTCCAAACGAAGATAGTCTGGTGCCAGAATTCACGGACACCAACCTTTTCTCCAGCAACCGTTTTGCCGGGTATGACCGGATCGAGCAGGGCGCTCGCGCAAGCTATGGCCTGCGTGGTCTGATGAACTACCGTGAGGCGTATATTGATGCGTTGTTCGGCCAGCATTACCGGGTGCAGGAAGACAGCAACTTCCCGTTCTCCAATGACATTAACGACCACCTTTCCGACTATGTGGGAAAGGTCGGGGTGCAGATACGGCCATTTTATCTTGCCTACCGCTTCCGCATGGACAAGGAAACGCTGGTGCAGCGCCGCAAGGAGCTTGACATGCGCTACACTTCCAAACCGGTGATGTTTGCGGTGTCCTACATTTCGCTGCAGAACGACCCTGTGTTCGCTTCGCGTGAAGAAGTGTCCGGGAACGCCCGGGTTAAGGTAGCCAAAAACTGGGCGGTGGGTGTTGCTGGTCGCCGCGACCTGTTGATCGACCAGCTGACCAATATTGGTGGGGAAATTGTATTCGAAAACGAGTGTATGAATATTTCGAATGTGATAAGCCGTGAATACACACGCGACCGCGAGGTAAAACCGAATACCAGCTACCTGATCCGTGTTTCACTGAAGAACCTGAATTAAGTATGCGACTTTTTATATTGTTTTCGATGGTGTGGTGGTGTGTGTTGCTTGTGAGCGCGCCTTCTGGCGCCGCGCAGGTGGCCACGACCAGTTCGGCCATCGCTGCGGTGGTCAATGACGAGGCGATCACCTCGTACGACCTGAGTGCCCGGATTAAATTTGTGCTCGCCACCACCAAAATTTCCGGTTCTCCGGAATCCGTGGCGCGCCTCAAGCCGCAAATCCTTCGGGCGCTGGTGGATGAGCGGCTGCAATTGCAGGAAGCGCGCAAGAACGATATCCAGTTGAGCGAGAAAGAAGTTGAACAGGCGATTGCCGCGATCGAGAACCAGCGCGGTATGCCGGCGGGTGAGATTACACGCATGCTTTCGGCGAACAACATTCCGCCGGAGACGTTTATCAACCAGATCAAGGCGCAGATTGTCTGGGGAAAACTATTGCAACGCAAGGTGCGTGCCCAGATCAAGATCACCGATGCCGATGTCGAACAGATGGTGAAGAAACTATCTACTCCGGTGGTAAAGCAAGAGCTGAATATTGCGTTGTTGCAATTGCCGGTCGATAAGCCTGCGCGCGATAAGGAAGTGCGGCAGGCGGCAGAAAAACTGGTGTTAGAGGTGCGTGGCGGCGCCGATTTTGATGAGGTGGCGCGCCAGTTCGCCGGCGGTGCAGCCCGCGAGGGTGCAAAAACTCCTGCCTTCTGGGTACAGCCGGACGACCTGGATCCGCTGATTGCCAAGGCACTTGAGGGTGCGACGCCTGGATATGTTGCGGGTCCGTTGAAGAATGCGGTCGGGTATACCATCATCCGCGTGTATGACACACGTGAACTACCTGGGCAGAAACCGCTCGATACGGAGATTATTTTTAAGGAAATCAGCCTTAAGCTGCGTTCAAGCACCAGCGATAAGGAGCTTAGCGCGCTGAAAAACATTGCAGAAGATGTCGCTGCCCACCCCGGCACTTGCGAAGAAAAGGGCGTGGCGGGTATTGATGATGGAAGCGTTGCCTCCATCTCGGTAGAAAAGACCACCCAGATGCTTTCTGATTTACCGGCGGCGCTTCGGGTTATTGCCGATGGGATGAAGGTGGGCGACATTTCAAGTCCGCTGGCGGATGCGGACGGCATTAAATTATTCATGCTCTGCGGCAAGCGGGAAGGGGTTTCGGTGACGGTCGATGCCAACCGCGCCAAGGCCGCGGTGTATCAGCAGCGCATGGAGCTGGAAGCCCAGAAATACATGCGTAACCTGCGCCGCGACGGGTTTATCGAGATCCGCGGATGATGGATTTTTTTGATATTGCCGTAGTAATCGCCCTCGGCCTTGTGTTTGGCAGCTTTGTCACCTGCATGAGCTATCGTTTGCCGCGCGGGGAGGATGTGGTGAAGAAGCCGTCTTACTGCCCGGTGTGCGGTACGGTGCTCACGCCGCGCGACCTGTTTCCGCTTTTTTCCTGGCTGGCGAGCCGGGGTAAGTGCGCCCATTGCAAGGCGCCTATTTCTATCCGCTATCCTTTAACTGAACTTGCGACCGCCGGCCTGTTCCTGCTGGCCTATCTTCAATTCGGCATGACGCTGCAAACGGCGATTATCTGCCTGATGTCGGTGGCGCTGATGGTGATGATTGTTGTTGATCTCGAATATTACCTTATCCCGGATTCGGTGCATCTGGCGTTGATACCGCTTGGGCTGGCCTACCATTATGTTGTTGGCAACCCGTGGGATGAGGTGGCGCTTTCCACTGGCATCATGATGGGATTCGCCCTGTTTCTGCATTATGGTTACAGCGCCATTCGCGGCCGGGTGATGCTGGGGTTCGGCGATGTTAAGTTCTTCACGGTGGCGGGGTTGTGGCTTGGCCTGTGGCCGCTGGTGCCGTTTATTTTCCTGTCGGGTGTGCTAGGGGTGGTGCTTGGGCTTATCTGGCGCGGTCTTGGCCGTGGCGACATCTTCCCGTTTGGCCCGGCGCTGGCACTGGCGCTATTCATATGTGTTGTGTATCAAAACAGTGTTAATACGCTGTATTATATACATCAGTTATTTAATTAGACAATTAACAATGTAGATTAAATAATACCACAAAAATTATTGAATTTATGGTAAAATAGCCCTATAAACCCTGCTCACCGAAGGGAACATTCATGACCGAACAAAAACTTTCTGGCCAGGAAGCGATCAAAAAAGAAAGCAATTATCTGCGCGGCAACATTGCTGCTGAGCTTGCTGATGCCAGCACGGGCGATGTGACCGATGCCACGTATGAATTGCTCAAATTCCACGGCAGCTATTTTGGTCATAACCGCGATACGGCGACCGAGCGCAAAAAAGCTGGGCTTGAAAAAGAATATGAGTTCATGGTGCGTTCGCGCATACCGGGCGGGCGACTGAATGCTGGACAATATCTGGCGATGGACGACATTGCCGGGAAATATGCGAACGGCACGCTCAGGATCACCACGCGGCAGGTGTTCCAGTTCCATGTCATCCTGAAAAAAGATTTGAAAGCCCATATTGCGGCGATCAACCACGCGATGTTATCGACGGTTGCCGGGTGTGGCGACGTGGTTCGCAATATCACCGCCTCACCGGCGCCGCTGAAAAATGCCAGGTATGAGCGGCTGCGCGCTGATATGGAGCGCGTAGCGGCATTCGTGAAGCCGAAAACCACCGGCTACCGGGAGTTGTGGTTGGATGAGGAAAAAGACGAGGTGTGCGAGCGCACGGTGAAGTTTCCGGGGGATGATGCGGTGGAGCCGCTGTACGGGCTGACCTACATGCCGCGCAAATTCAAGATTGGCATCGTGCTGCCGGAAGATAATTCGGTCGATGTGTTCACCCATGATCTGGGGATTGTGCTGGTCTATGAGGGCGATCTGTTCAAGGGCTACAATATCCTGTTGGGTGGCGGCATGGGCATGAAGCACGAGGCGGTGAAAAGCTGGGATGAGAAAAAAACCTACCCGCGTCTGGCCGATCCGATCGCATTTGTCGGTGCCGACGATTTGCTGGCGGCCGTGGAGGCAGCGGTTAAGCTCCAGCGCGATTTTGGTGACCGCACTGACCGGCAGCATGCGCGGCTCAAATATGTGGTGGCTGAGCGCGGAGTGGAATGGACGCGAAAAACGTTCGGAGATTATTTTGCCAAGGCGGGCGGCAACCATCTGGCTGATCCGGCGCCGGTGGCGAAATATCAAATCCCCAATCATATGGGATGGCACGAGCAGGGTGACGGAAAATTATTCCTCGGCCTAAAAATCCCCAGCGGCCGCATCGTTGATTACGATACGCCTGACCAGAGTGGCTATACCAGAAACGTGACCGGTATCTTCAAGACGGCGCGTTACCGTACTGGGTTGCGTGCGGTAATCGAGGTGTTCAAACCAAACATCGTGCTCACTCCGACGGGTGAAATGTTGCTGGCCGATATCGACCCTTCGCAACGAACGGCCGTCGAAACCATGTTGACCCAGCACGGCATTCCGCTTGCCGATGCCTATACCCCAATGCAGCTGCACTTCTTTACCTGTGTAGCGCTGCCAACTTGTGCCAAGGCGCTTGCCGAATCGGAGCGGGTGCAATTTCCGGTGATGGATGCGCTGACCGCCATGCTTGCCAAGCACGGACTTTCCAACGAGCGCATGACGATCCGCATTGCCGGCTGCCCGAACGGTTGCTCGCGTCCCTATGTTGGCGATATCGGGATTGTTGGCCGACTGCCCGGCGCTTATGCGATTTTCGTTGGCGGCGATTTCGAGGGTACGCGGCTTTCGACCAAGCTCTTTGACAAGGTTCCGGAGGCCGATATCCCGGCGACGCTTGAGCCGCTTTTTATCCGCTATGCTGCCGAGCGTAAGCATGGCGAGGGGTTTGGTGATTTCTGCCACCGTGTAGGTGTGGCCTGACCGATGTATCCGATCGCGCTTGACCTCACCAAAGTTCCTATCTTCCTGACCGGGGAAGGCGAAGCTTTTGAAAAAAGGAAGCGCCAGCTTACTGAGCACGGGGCGACGAAACTTGTTTGTCACATGGAAGAGGCTGCCGTGGTGATGGTTGCTGGCCTTGATAGTTCCGTATCCGGAATCATTGCTGGTGATGCGCGTGCTGCTGGGAAGTTGGTGAATGTTGAGGATGTGCCGGAACTTTGTGATTTCTATTTTACGTCCTATGTCCGCCGCGGCGACCTGCTGATTGCCGTCTCCACGAACGGTGCTTCGCCGACGCTTGCCAAGCGCGTTCGGGAGAAGATTGCGGGATTATTTGGCGAAGAATGGGCGAACCATACGCGGGTTATGAAAGAGTTGCGTGAACGGCTGCGCGGCGAAGGAAAATCGATGCAGGAAGTGATGGCGGCATCGGATGCGTTCCTTGATGAGAAAGGCTGGCTGAAGTCATGAGCGCGTCGCTTTCCCGCCTGTCGATGTTTTACAGCGAGTTCGGCGCCCCGGCTCTGCTGCGGGCGATGATCCGTGACGAATTTCCCGGCAAGATTGCGCTTATCTCATCCTTTGGCGCCGATGCGGCGCTCCTGCTTTCGATGGTTGCGGAGGTGGATAGGGCAACCCCGGTTCTCTTCCTGGAGACCCAGAAACATTTTCCCGAGACGCTCGATTATGTGGCCGCGCTCACGGATCATCTCAGCCTTTCAAATGTTCATTGGCTCACGCCTGATCCGGCGCTGGTCGCGCGCATTGACCCCGCGGGCGATCTCTGGAGCACCACGCCCAACCGTTGCTGCTGGATGCGGAAAGTCGAGCCGCTCGATCGTGCGGTCAAGGCGCTTGGGCTGGAAGCTCTCATTACCGGGCGCAAGCGCTACCAAACGTCGGAGCGCGCCCAGCTTGAGAAAATTGAGCTGGACGATAAAGGAATTTTCAGGATCAATCCGCTCGTCTATTACACCAAAGAGAAGCAGCGCGAAGAAAGCAAGCTGCTTGGCTTGCCGGAACACCCGTTGCTGGGTAAGGGATACCTTTCGATCGGTTGTGCGCCGTGTACACAGCCGGTGACGGAGGGGCAGGACGAGCGGGCAGGGCGTTGGGCGCATACAATTGGCCTGGAGAATGAACAGAAAACCGAGTGCGGCATTCACCTGCCGGCGGAAGAAACAGCGGATTGGAGCGTGTGATGAATCATCTGGACAGGCTGGAAGCGCAGAGCATCTATATTTTCCGCGAGGCATTTCACGCGATCGATAAAATCGCCATGCTCTGGTCATTTGGCAAGGATTCCAACGTCATGATTCACCTCGCCCGCAAGGCGTTTTTCGGCCAGGTGCCGTTCCCACTCATCCATTGCGATACAGAAATCGAGATGGAAGAGGTTTATGCATTCAGGGATAAGTATTCCAAGGAATGGGGCGTGAATCTCATCAGCCATATCTGCCCGCCGATTGAGGAAACTGACGCCACTCTGCCGCATGCGGCGCGCGTCGCTTCGCGTAAAACATTGGGTTTGAAAGAGGTGGTGGAAGCAAACGGCTATGTCGGTATTATCGCTGGGATTCGCCGCGACGAGGAAGCGACCCGCGCCAAGGAGCGCGTATTCTCGCCGCGTGGCCAGGAAGGTGGGTGGGACGTGAAAGACCAGCCGCCTGAATTCTGGGATCAGTATAAAACCGAATTTGCGCCGGGAACATCTATCCGTATCCATCCGCTCCTGCACTGGACGGAGCTCGATATCTGGGAATATATCAAACGCGAAAATATCCCGATTGTGCCGCTCTATTACGCACGCGAATACTGTGAATTTGAGGGCCGTGATTTTGGCGGCAAGGTGATGCGTTTCCGCTCACTCGGTGAAAAAGGCATTACCTGGCCGGTCGAAAGCAGCGCGGATTCGATCGATGCAATTATTGAAGAATTGCGCACGACCAAGGTCTCTGAACGCTCCGGCAGGCCGATGGGTGCGGACGAGGATGAATCGTCATTTGAACGCTTGAGAGCCGACGGGTACATGTGATGGGTGAGAAAAAACAACAGCTGAAAATCGTTATTGTCGGCCATGTCGATCACGGAAAATCGACGCTGGTCGGGCGCCTGCTGCACGACACGCATTCGCTGCCTGATGGGAAGATGGAGGCGATCCAAGCATCGTGCAAAAAACGCGGCATGCCGTTTGAGTGGTCGTTCCTGATGGATGCGCTGCAGACTGAGCGCGACCAGGGCATTACGATTGATACAACGCAGATATGGCTCAAAACCCCTAAGCGTGACGTGGTCATCATCGATGCGCCGGGGCACAAGGAGTTTTTAAAAAACATGATTACCGGCGCGGCGCAAGCCGACGGCGCGCTCCTGCTGATTGATGCCAAGGAAGGTATTCGTGAGCAAAGCAAGCGCCATGGCGTGCTCTTGCATCTGCTGGGTGTTCGCCAGATTGCAGTGCTGGTGAATAAGATGGATATGGTGGGCTACGACCAGAAAACTTTCGATGTGATTGAGAAAGAATATCGCAGTTATTTAAAAACACTTGGCGTGGAACCAACCTGTTTTATCCCGATTTCCGCGCGCGAAGGCGACCTCATTGTTGAGCCGTCACAACACATGCCGTGGTACAAAGGCGAAAGCGTCATTGGTGCGCTGGATGCGCTCACGGTGGCGGTTGCCGATGAACGCCTGCCACTACGGTTCCCCATTCAGGATGTGTATAAATTCGATGAGCGCCGCATCCTCGCCGGACGTATTGAAAGCGGTATGATCAGGGTTGGGGACGCCATTATTTTCTCGCCGACCAACACGCCGCAAACCGTTGCCAGCATCGAGTCGTGGCCGCCTGCCGCTACTCCGATCACCCAGGCAAGCGCCGGGCAGTGCGTGGGAATTACGCTTGAGTCACAAATCTTTGTCGAACGCGGGAATATTGTAAGCCATGCCGAGCAGGCGCCGTTGCTTACCAACCATTTCCGTGCGCGGATTTTCTGGCTAGGTAAGAAGCCATTAGAACTTTCCAGGCGCTATAAAATTAAACTCGGCACTTCCGAGATCATGGCGGAAATCAAAATGATTGAGCATGTGATTGACGCTGAATCACTTGCCCATATCCAGAGTGATAAGGTCGAGCGCGGCAATGTTGCCGAGGTGATCCTGCGTACACGTAGCCTTGTGGCCGTCGATGATTTTAACAATAACCCTCGGCTTGGCCGGTTCGTCATTTTGCAGGACTACGATGTGGCCGGCGGCGGCATCATTTCGACGGAGGGGTTTGCCGACCAGCGCACGCATGGTGGCATGAGCGTGAAATCGACCAATATCACCGCTGAAGATGTGGGCGTGACCATGGAGCAGCGCGCTATTGCCAATGGCCACACGGGCGGCATCCTTTGGATGACAGGGCTTTCGGGGTCGGGCAAGTCAACGCTCGCCAAAGCGCTGCACCGCCGCCTATTCGACAAGGGCTATC
This sequence comes from uncultured Rickettsiales bacterium, assembly GCA_964518725.1. Classification (GTDB taxonomy): domain Bacteria; phylum Pseudomonadota; class Alphaproteobacteria; order Rickettsiales; family SXRF01; genus JANRKF01. The sequence continues at coordinate 21,282 of CAZFKP010000030.1, forward strand.
AGGTTTACATGCTGGATGGTGATAATATTCGCAACGGACTTAACCGTGATCTTGGGTTTTCACCGGAAGACCGTAGTGAAAATATCCGCCGCGTCGGTGAGGTGGCGGCGCTGTTCGCGCAGGCAGGCGTCATTGTTATTTCGTCGTTCATTTCTCCGTATAAAGAAGATCGTCGGCGCGTGCGGACGATGGCGCCGGAATTGTTCCATAATATCTACATCAAGGCGTCGGTTGAAGCATGCGAGAAGCGAGACTTGAAGGGGTTGTACAAAAAGGCGCGTGCGGGAGAGATCAAGGATTTCACCGGCATTTCAGCGCCGTATGAGCCGCCTGAAAATCCTGACTTGGTGGTGGATACGGAGGTGCTGTCGGTCGAAGCCTCGGTGGCGGCGCTGCTTGAATATGTTGAGCATGAGTTGGTTGAGCCGGCACGGCAAATGAATCTTTACGGTGGGACGGGGATATAATGGATAATTTCGGGTTTGGGATTCATTTTGAAGAGCTTTACACACGCGATGGGGCGGTAAAAATTGATGTGGCCTTCATTGCCCATTTGGCATCGGTGGATGTGGCGCTTCATAACCGGCTGGTGGCCGCGCGTGCGGACGTTACTGCCCTTGCCGAAAAAGAACATTCGCAGCTTCTGGTCGATCTTGCGCCGCATGTGGAAGATTTTATTGGCGAATTGTTCGGCATCAAAAAAGAAATTATGGTGCTTGCCGAATCGCACCACGCGCTGGCGCCGATCTATAGCTGCAAACGATTGTTCATCCAGCGCAAGGCGGCGAAGGCGCTGCCGGAGGCGCAGGCGAAAAACATCGATGGTGCGGCCCTGCTGTCGATGTTGCCGATTCCTGATGTCCATGGGTTTGCCTTTGAGCTTGCCTTCTCGAAAACCGTGATGGGGTGGCTGGAAAAAGAAGAGGAGCATAAATCGCTGTTGGAGCTGGCGGCGCGTTACGGCTCGTGGGCGCTGTTTTCTGAGGCAGGCAAAGCCAAACACAAGCACGGCGTGCTTTTCAAGCAACCCAAGAAACTCGACCCCGAGCATCTGGTTGAAGCAGAGACAGAATTACGTGATGGGGTAACGATATTGCGTCTGCCGAAATCGCATTACCGCGTGCGTGATGGGTTTAAGCTCACCGATGATAAAGGCGCGCTGGAAGAGGCGCTCGACCAGGCGCATTACTGTATTTTCTGCCATAATCAGGGCAAGGATTCCTGCTCGAAAGGGCTGAAAGAAAAAACCGGCGAAGTGAAGAAGAATTCACTCGATATTACACTTGCCGGATGCCCGCTCGAAGAAAAAATCTCCGAGATGAACCTGCTGAAATCCAGCGGCGTTCCGCTTGGCGCGCTGGCAGTGGTGACGGTGGATAATCCGATGTGTGCCGGCACCGGCCATCGCATTTGCAATGATTGCATGAAATCCTGCATCTACCAGAAACAAGAGCCGGTCAATATTCCGTTGGTTGAAACCCATGTGCTGAAAAATGTTTTGGAGTTGCCGTATGGTTTCGAGATTTACTCGCTGCTCACCCGCTGGAACCCGCTGAACCTTGCGCGGCCGATTCCAAAGGCCGATTCTGGTTACAAGGTGTTGGTCGCCGGGCTTGGGCCTGCAGGCTATACGCTCGCCCACCACCTGATGAATGATGGGCACACGGTCGTGGGAATTGACGGCTTGAAAATCGAACCGCTGCCGGAATCTATTTCGGGGGTTACTCAGCTGGGCGTGCGCGTGCCGTTTGCGCCGATAAAAGATATTTCGGAACTTTATGAGGCGCTCGACGAGCGCTCGCTTGCCGGGTTTGGCGGTGTTGCCGAGTATGGCATCACCGTACGCTGGGACAAGAACTATCTCAAAATTCTCCGGTTGCTGCTGGAGCGCCGTCATCAGTTTTCGATGATTGGCGGGGTTCGGTTCGGCTCGTCCATCACCTATGACAATGCATGGGCTCTGGGGTTCGATCACATCGCGCTTTGCATGGGGGCGGGCAGGCCGACGGTGCTTGAGATTCCGGGTGGTCTGGCGCGAGGGGTGCGGACGGCGTCGGATTTCCTGATGGCATTGCAGCTTACGGGTGCCGGGAAAAAAGATTCGATTGCCAATTTGCAGCTCCGTTTGCCGGTGGTGGTGATTGGCGGAGGATTGACGGCGATTGATACGGCAACGGAATCGCTCGCCTATTACCCAGTGCAGGTGGAAAAATTTCTTGCGCGGTATGAAACGCTTGTTGCTGAACGCGGCGAAGCGGCGGTGCGTACACGCTGGACGGAAGAAGATGCTGTCGTGGCCGAAGAATTTATCATGCACGCGAAAGCCATTCGCGCAGAAAAGAAAAAACCGAATCCGGATATATGGTCGCTCCTCGATTCATGGGGCGGCGTCAAGCTTGTATACCGCAAGCGATTGATTGATGCGCCAAGCTACCGGCTGAACCATGAGGAGGTTGAGAAAGCCTTCGAGGAAGGCATTTTCATTGCCGAGAATTATGAGCCGTCGGCGGTGGATATTGACCGTTTCGGCGCGGCGCAATCCATCCGTCTTCGTGGCTCGATTGAAAAAAACGAGGTGACGATTCCGGCGCGGACA
>CAZFKP010000031.1:0-21743 GCA_964518725.1 uncultured Rickettsiales bacterium
ATCCTCTACAATCGCCTTCGCATCCCAGCTCACATGTGCGAACCCGTTCCTGCGAAGCTCCGGAGTAATTTCACGCACGGTCAGCTTCATGCCCTCGGCAGCAGCGGCAAGCCTGCTGTGGTGTCCCTGATAAGCTGGTATCGCCTCATCATCCGGCGTATAGGCAATGTAGCAATGGGTCTTACGGTTGATGGTATCACGAAGCCGCTCTTCGGTTGCAAATCGGCGATCGCTTTTCTTCAGTATATCATCCAGATGCTGCGGTTTTGCGTGCTGCCCCGGTTTCCATTTTATCGCTGCCAATGGGTTGAACGGGACATATTCCAGCACATTGGTGTTCGACATGTGGTGATGCACCGTATCCGCCATGCGCCCAAACGTATTGACCAACGCCAGCACCGCCGGGGGTTCGGGCATTGACTCCGCCATCATCGCCGCCATGGCGCCACCGAGCGATTCCCCGGCGACAATGCAGCGCTCCGAACGAATGCCTTGCTGCTGCAAGAATTCACTCACTGCCGCCATGTCGCCACGCAAATGTTTTTCCGTGATCGGTGCCGAATCTGGCGGCCATGATTTTGAACGGCTCAGGCCACAACCCCGCGTGTGCACCGCCACCACTCCGGCACCTGTCGCCGCGATTGCTTTCAACCATTGCAGGCGATACCCAAGTTGGGGTGATGGATCGACAACGGGAGCGCTGCCGGGCGTTTCGAGCGCACCGGGCGACACGCTCCCCCAATGTCCCGACCGGCCATGGAACAACACATAGACAGGCTTGCCATCATCATCCGGCTTCCGGTACCAAATGCCGATATCGGTGCCGTTGCCGTCATGGCTTGCTACATGCCTTGTCTTGAAATCGGTCAGCCCGTATTCCTGCAACGACAGGAATGGCGGTGCCATTTTCCAGCTATCGAAAAGGCAGTGTCCTTGGGAATTGTTGAAAATGGTGAGTGCTAAGGTCGCCTGCGCGTTCGCCCACAATTCTCCAAAATTGAGGGACGCAGGCCACGTTATGGGCATTTAAACCGCTTGGGTGGTTTTAGCAGCGCCTAAGTCGCGCACGGAATCAGGATCAATGGCCGACATGCGTGGCTGGGCGGCAGCGGCCACTTCCGGCGCCTGACCACGGCTGGCGTTCACCATGTTACGCCACTGGTTAGGCCCATAACCATCCGCCGGGCCAACATCGGCCATCGGCATCGGCTGCATCATCAAATCCTGTGGAGTGAGTAGTAGTGGCGGAAGCGGCTCAACCGGGACATCATGGTCTTTATGTTTTTTTCCACGCTCGGCAACGGCGTCATAGGCGATCAGGCCACCTGCCGCGCCGGCGATCAACGCTGCAAGGCCGAAACCTTTCACTGCCGTGCTGACCGGCATATTCAGCGCACCCAGCCCTACCCTGTTCGCACCGGCTGCTAGCCATACACGTGGATTGAGGGAGACTGCCATGGCTTACGCCCCCAGCTGTGCTCCGGCAGCAGCCTGTGCTTCTCGCCGCTCGGTAACGGCCTGCACATGCGACTTGCCAGCTTTTTCCGCAAACCCATCAGCATGCGACATGGTGGTCGCAACCGCCGCAACTTCGGCTTTCGGCGCTTCGGCATGGGTGTGAGGATGCGCGTGGTCATGGGCATGACCATGTTCTGGGGCGGCAGATTTGGCTGCCGTCTGTTGCTGCGCCGCATGCTCCTGCAGTTTGGCGATCACCATCTGTGCGCCTTCCTGCTGACCAACTGCACGACCTTGCTCGGCACCTGCCTGGAAACCCATCTGCATGGCTTCGTTACGGGCATTGACCATATCCGTTTCACGCGACATGGATTGTTCACGCGATTTAGCCACATAGGCTGCATTTTCACTCTGGACACGCGATGACCCGCGCAGCGCGCCGAACAGTGCACCACCGGCTGCGGCCACGCCGCCAAATGTTGCCGCACTCATAACCCCTGCGATCACAGAAACACCAGTAATTACACCCGACCATGCTGCGACCGCGCCACCGATGGCAGCAAGTCCGCCGCCAATGGACGCAATCGTTGCTACGGCCAGCACAGCAACCGCCGCTGCGGCCAACGCACCGACAGCGAAAGATCCTAGGAACCCACCGACGCCGCCCTTCAGCGCACCCGCGCCCGCGCCATCGACTATATCTACTGAATCGTGTTTAATTGGCTGTGCCATAATTAACCTCATCCCGTTCGTATCGTTTCAAACTCGCTTCCATTATGCCTTCTATCCATCACCGTCACAAATGAAGCTTTTATGACAATGACTGCGCCCCTTGCCGTGCCGCTAAGGCCGCACCCATAGGTAATTGATTTTGCGGCTGAATTGCCATGCCGCCGGATCGCGCCATCGCCCGTTGGCGCTCCATATTCATTTGCATCATTTCCTGGTTCGCAGCCAGCTGAAGACGGCGGTTATCCTTGGCAACCAACTCTTCCGCACGCTCGTTCACCACATCTTCGGCCGAATTCACGCCCGATACCAACCCAACCGCACCGCCAATCCCCGCGCCCATCAGCGCTCCGGTGAGCAGCCAGCTACCGGTCAACGACCCCGCTGCGCCGCTGGCCGTCGCTCCTACAACCGGCAGCATCCCAGCAATCATGAGCGGCGACCCAAGCACCACCGATGCGGCACCCAATGCCAAACCGCCGACCAGCGCGCCTTTTAGCCCGGTTTTCAGGGTCGAAACCACCACATGCTTCACCGTTTCAACCGTGCGGTTGAAATTTTTCAGAGCTGGATGCTCCGGTGCGCCATCTTGTTCTTCATCAGCCATGATCGTATTGCCTTAGGTTGATAGATTTTCTCATGCTTCCATCCTATCGGAAACCGCGCATGCATTCAAATGAAGCTTTTATGACGGCGGGGTTAAGTATCTGATTTTACGTTAGCCAAACTGTCACATTTCCACCCAGAAATGTGGTTTATATAGCTATTACAGTCGATTGTGCGGCGCCCTTCTCGTTCTTGGTGACGCCGTTATTTAATTCCGCCAGCGCTACGCCATTGTCCAAATGTTGCGGCTTCAGGTTCTTTTCAGCCAGGTCGGCATGTGCAATTTTGTGCCCGCCCTCACCAAAACCAAACGCCTTGCCAAAGTCGAGCATCGCTTTTTTTATTTCCGGTGACGCTGCAAGCGCGGCCACACCGGTTGCAACGCCAAGCGCCATTTCACCTGCCGTTGCGAGCATCATGCCGCCTTCTGCCGCCGCCGCCAACTGTTCGCCCTTGCCTGCTGCGGCAATGGCCGCCGATGCATCGGCAACACTTGAGAAACTCTGCTGGTTAAGCGCGGTGAGTGCCGAAGAAAGCTCCGATGGAATGGGCATGCCTTTGCGGCTCATCTGCGCGACAACTGATTCGATATGCGTCCGCGCCGACTGCACTGCGCGCTCTGCCGCCGCAATTTCGGACATCGCCGCACCCGTCTCATCGGCGGCGAGTTTTGCCTCTTCCGCCTTGAGTTTTGCAACCGTTTCAGGTTCGCCTTTCCCACCAAGCTTTTCCAGCCCAATGAGGTGCGCGACATCCTCGCGTTGCTTGTGGATTTCCTCGTCTTTCATGCGTTCATTCTAACCCAACCCACGCTCCAGCCAAAATGAAGCTTTTGTGACAATGCGCCACACCCACCGTCCAAAAACATGGCCGCCATCTTAATTGTTTATTAAACAAAGAATTATAGGTTGTAGTTTGGAATATATCCCAGAATCAATTTTACGCAAGGTATTGCCATGACCGTCAAACTCGCCCACAAAATCCCGCTCGCCATTGCTGGCGCGGCACTCATCACCGCCGCTTCTATCGGCTATATGTCGATCGACACGCTGGTCAAAACCGCCGAACATGATGTGGAAATCCTGATGCATCATGATCTCAACTCAAAAGAGCTGCTGATCGACGGGCTGATGAAAGCCGTGGTTGGCGATTTGCACACGCTGGCCGATAATCCTTACGTTGTAGACTCACTTGCAGAATTCTCCATCGCCTATGCAGAGCTTGGCTCTGATCCTGTCGGTTACCTGCAGCAACACTACATCACCGATAACCCGAACGAGACCGGCAAGAAACATTTGCTCGACGCGGCGAATGATGGCTCGCGCTACAGCCAGCTACACCGTGCGCGCCACCCTTATTTGCGCGAATTCCTTGAAGAACACGGCTATTACGATGTGTTCCTGGTCGATGCACAGGGCAACGTGGTGTATACCGTGTTTAAAGAGCTCGATTACGCTACCAACCTAAAAACCGGCCAATGGAAAGATACGGATCTCGGAAAAATCTACGCCAAGATCATGGAGCTCAAAAGCGCTGAAGATGCTGTTTACATGGATTTCGCGCCCTATGCGCCAAGTAACAACCTTCCGGCCGTTTTCATGGGTCGCCCGATCGAGGATCACGAAGGGCATTACATCGGCGCGCTGATTTACCAAATGCCGGTTGACCGCATCAACGCCGTGTTCAGCGATGAGAAAAGCATGGGTGAGACCGGCCGCGTGCTGTTCGTTGGCGAGGATCGCCTGCTACGTAACAACGCGCGCTTCGCCAAGGAATCCACCATCCTCAAAATGAAAATCGATTCCCCGGAAGTGGCCGGTGCCTTGAACAAGCAGGAAGGTGTGAATCTGAACGCGCGCAATGAAAACGGCACCGAAGTCGTCACCGCCTACAAAAACTATAATTTCCTCGGCGCCAACTTCGCGCTGATTTATGAAATGAACAAAGATGAGGTGATGGAAGATGTCATCGCGGCAGAAAAGAAATTTCTAGCCATCAGCGGTGGGATCATGGCCGTCATCTGCTTACTTGGCGTGTTATTCGGGCGCAGCATCACCAAAGCCATTTCGGGTATTACCGCCGCGATGCGGAAAGTGGCTGACGGCGAGTTGCAGGCTGAAGTTCCGCATCTTTCACGCAAAGATGAAATTGGATCAATGGCCTCTGCCCTGCAGGTGTTCAAAGAAAACGCAATGGCCATCGAACAAATGCAGAAGAACGAAGCATTGCAGAAAAAAGCAGCCGAAGAACAGAAACGCAGCGCACTCCGCGAGATGGCCGACAAGTTCGAGCAAAGCGTCAAGGGCGTCGTCGACATGGTAGCCTCCGCCGCCACCGAGATGGACGCCACGTCGCGCTCCGTATCGGAAGTCGCCTCCAACAACACGCAAAAACTCAGTGCCCTTAACACCCAGATTTCCGGCACCAGTAAGAACGTGCAGATGGTTTCTTCCGCCACGTCGCAACTTTCTTCCGCCATCAATGAAATCAGCGGCCAGATCGCCCGCGCCACCACCATTACCTCGGCAGCCGTGGAAGAGGCCAAACGCACCGATGAAACGGTGCATGGCCTGACCGATGCCTCGCAGAAAATCGGTGAAGTGCTGGAGATGATTAACTCGATTGCTGCCCAGATCAACCTGCTGGCGCTCAACGCAACGATTGAGGCTGCGCGTGCTGGCGAAGCAGGTAAAGGCTTTGCGGTGGTTGCCAGCGAAGTGAAAAACCTCGCCTCGCAAACCACGAAGGCGACCGAACAGATCGCCGCGTTCATCACCTCGATTCAGGGTGCAACCGGTGACACGGTGGCGGCGATCAACAGCATCAGCGCCAAAATCCGGGACATCAACAGCATCTCCTCGACCATTGCAGCCGCGGTGGAAGAGCAAGGCGCGGCCACCCGGGATATCGCAACCAACGTCCAGCAAGCAGCCAGCGGCACCGAAGAAGTCGCCCGCAATGCAACCGAAGTGGCGAGCTCCTCGGAACAAACCGGCAACGCCGCGCAGGAAATGTCCGCTGCGACTGGCGAACTTTCCCGCCAGACCGAGATCCTGCGGCGCGAAGTGGACGGCTTCCTGGTCAATATCCGCCAAGGATAATGTTAGATTGCTTGCCTCCGGTACGCGCTACTGCGCGTCCCATGAGGCATGCTCAGGGCTGACTCGCGCTTGCTACGCTCGCGTGACACACAACTCCACAATATTATTTCTTGTAATAGGCGCGGTAGGCGTCGTCCAAGCCGCTGAGGCGGCGCATCACCGCGTCGCCCATGATGTTTTCCATGTTGTCGGAAAGTTGCAACCTAATAGGCGAACCTTCGAGATCGAGTGACGCATGGTGCAGGTTACCGGCAATGCTGCCGGTTAGGTGATACGCAAGGTTTGCCGCCGTGCCCACCATCTTCGCCCAGCGCCGGTCGGATTCGCTGATGAGTTTCATCTCCGGTTTTTCTTCCTGCAATTTATATTGGTAGCGGTGGTACATGGCGAGCGCGAGTTTCACCCGCTCGCGGTGAGTAAGCGAGGTCAGCGCCGAGAAAATCACCCGGCCATACGCCCAATCGGCGCGGTATTCCGGGTGGATATGCAGCGCAATTTCCGACAGCAGGCAGAAGGCCAGCCGCAGCCGGCTGTTCTGCTCATCCTCGCCCGGCAGCAGCGGCGCCATCCAGATATAAAGGTCGGAAGCATAGGCGAGCGTTCGGCCGCCGCGCGTCGAAAACTCACTGCAAGAGCTGATTAGCCCGTCCTCACCACGCACTCGCGGCGAAAGCATTTCATAGACATAGCCCTCGCGGATACCGCTGGCCGAGAACACCACGCGCTCGCATTTGGTGGTGGTGATAATTTTTTCCAGCAGCATCGCCGCGCCCGGTAGCTGTGGCACACGCCGCGCCGCGCTGCCCGGATATTTTTCCAGCTTCTCATTGGAAAGCGCCGCAATCTCGCGCACGAAGCCAAGGAATGGTTTCGACTCGGCGGTGAATTCATGCAGGATGTGCAGCGGGTATTTATTCGCCGTCATGTACATTTTCGCCAGCGCCCGGAAGCTACCGCCGATGGCATAGAAATTTGGCACCGACCTGCCATCCAGCCAATCAAGTCCGGAAAACCGCTTGTCGATGAGCTTCCGCATTTTATCGCGGTCGCCTTTGGTTTCGTCGAACATGCGTAACGAGCCGAGCGCGAGGCTTGTATGGCCGAGCGTCTCACCGTCATCGACCGCCACCAGCTCCAAACTGCCGCCGCCGAGATCGCCGGTGATGCCGCGCGGCCGGTGCATCGAGGAACAGACGCCGTAGGCACCGAGCAGCGCTTCGGTCTCGCCGGAAATCACGTCGATGGTGATGTTATATTCTTTTTCGAGGTAGGCGACGAAGGCCGGCCCGTCGCTGGCATCGCGCACGGCGGCTGTCGCCATGATCGACAGCGACTGGATATCCATGTTGCGCCCCATGGCGAGGAAGCGGGCGAGCGCCGCCTTGGCCAGCACCACACCCTCCGGGTTCAGAACCCCGGTCGAAGCCAGCCCCTTGCCCAGCCCGCACATCACTTTTTCGTTGTAAATCGAAACCGGCGAGCGCTTCTGCTGGTCGTACACCACCAGGCGGATCGAGTTGGAGCCAATGTCGATAATGGCAATGCGGCCATCGTTCGGCGTCGGCTCACTTGTTGGAAAAGGCATATGCACCATGCGGGGGGTTATAGCACCGACGTTGGCTTTGTCACCAGCCAACCAACAGGATGGTGTTTTTTCACCGCGTCATTGCGACCCCGCACGCGTTGCAGGGGAAGGCAATCCATCTTTCTATAACCGGAACAAAAAATAGGATGGTCGGCGGGAAAAACCGCCTGTAACCCAAGCCCATAGGCGTTTTTAACGAAATTGTCACGAGACTGTCACTTGCCCCGCGTCCCAGGAGGCGTAGAATGGGGGTCTGCGATTGCTGGTTAGTTGACAAATAGTTAATATATGTTATGCTTCGCTGAACTTTAGGGAGGGATTGCCATGACGGAAACGGATCAGGATTCGCCCAAACTCAATAGGCGCAGTTTCTTACAGGCGTTAGGGCGTGGCGCGGCAACAGCCGGGTTTGTTGGGGCGGTGGGGGGATTAGGCGAAAATCCTGCTAGAGCCGAAGTAAGCCTCGATGTCAAGGAAAAGCCTATCTATCAATTTCTGGAGAAGCTGGGCGATCCGCACAGGTTTGCGAAAACCAAGGAGAGGGATTTAGCAAAATACCGCTGGGAGGGCGACCAGATCACAACACCGGTTGGGAAATTGGGTCGCGGCGGGAAGACGGTGCATTTCGTCGTACCCGACAAGGCGTTGCGCGACAATTACCTGGTTATTTCGACGACCAACGGTTTTGGAGCCGGGTTTTCAGCAGCACAGCATCCGCAGGTTAACGTCTTCTACGTGGAGTGGGATACCGAGAACAACCGCCTCGGCGGCGTGACTCAGATGACCACAACAAACCCGGAAACGGGGAAAATCGAAGGCCTGACACCGGCCGATTACGACAAGGACGGACAGACGGAGACATTCGGATTTGTCGGGCATAAAGGAAAACCGGGCTTTTTCGTAATTGAGAAACCGGTCATGCAAAAAGGTCAGGTGCCGAACCGTTGATGGATGGCTGTTGTCACCCGCTCGACAGATCGTCACCCGCGAGGCCGTAAGGCCGTGGCGATCCATCTCGTCCTCCGTCACTGCGAGCGAATGAAATGAGCGCGGCAGTCCATCTGGGACAGGTAGATGGATTGCCGCGTCGGCTACGCCTCCTCGCAATGACGGAAGGCTCATACGATAAAGATTGACAAATAGTTAATATTTGTTATTGTTTATGGGTATAAGAGTTTTCGTCACCCGCGAACCCGCATTGTTGCGGGTGTGGCAATCCACCTTCAGGAAGATGGATTGCTTCGTCGGATCACTCCTCGCAATGACAATCATTCGTCACTGCGAGCGAATGAAATGAGCGCGGCAGTCCATCTTGAATAAGCTGGGTTGCCGCGGCCTCGCGGGTGACGAACTAAGTTCCTAACTAAAAAAACCTCGGTTTTTTTAGTCTACCGCTCTCCACCTCGGAGAGCATGGAAACTTCCGCAAGGAAGGTTCATTCGCGTATAACACCCCAACGTCGGGGTGTTTGTTCAGTGAAGAGGTTTCCGCCATGCACGTTCGTGTGTGGAATTTCGGAAACCTCGGCAGTGTCTCGGTTCAGGAGAACCCGTCCATGCTTCAGAAACTGTTCGCAATGATGATCGCGCTCGCCGCGTTCGTCACGGTGGTGTTCACGCAGAACACCTGCAACGCCCAGATGCAATTCTTCATCAGCCCCGGTCAAGTCGGTGCCGGTGAATCCCAAGCAGCGAAAGACGCAGGGATTTACCGCTACTTCATCGGGGACGCACTCGTTGTGGGTCCCGCTGAAGCCCGCATCTGGAACTTGGGAAACGGGTACGTCTACGGGTGGACACCTGTCGACGGAACGTGGGCTGCGGTGTCCTTCGACCCCCTAACAGGGGCAGTCGGGCATCTTGGCTCCGCCAAGATCTGGACCAAGGAAGGCGAGTTCACCACGTGGACGGCACCGACCAGCTACTGGTGGGCTTTTGCAGGAACGCAAGAGGGGGTCAAGACAATTAAGCCTCCGAAGAACGTTCTGCAGTCTCTCAGCGGTCGCGCCATCTCCAACAAGCTCTTGAAAGAGAAGCTTGAAGATCTCCGCGAGGATATTACGAAGCTCGAAAAGGAGTGGGAAGCCGCCGAGGCCAAGGAGAAGAAGCCAGAGGAGAAGAAGGCCGAAAAGCCAGAAGCTCCGAAGCCTGAAGCTCCGAAGGAAGAACCCAAGAAGGAAGATACTCCTCCCGCCCCAAAGGCTGAGTAGTTCTTTCTTCCCTCCCCAGCTGTGACAAGCTGGTGGTTGTAGAACGTCACTGGGCTCGCCCGACTTAATCCGAAAGGAACGAGTCGGGCGGCCTTTTTTTTGGCTTTTTTTATCCGTCATTGCGAGTGTAACGAAGCAATCCATCTCAGGAAAGAAAGATGGACTGCCACGTCGGGCGCTGCCCTCCTCGCAGTGACGAACTGTTATCATTGCGAGCATTTGCGAAGCAATCCATCTTCCTTCCTTAAGATAGACTGCCGCGCTCCCGATGGTCGCTCGCAGTGACGGAGGTGAAAGATAGATCGCCACGGCCTGAAGGCCTCGCGGGTGACGCTACTGATCACCCGCGAGCGCGGAAATAATAGCAGGTGTTTTCGCTGCTAGCCGCGCCTAACCGGGTCGCTGCCGGGGAAGAAGCCACGCAATTCTTCGCGCCGGACAAGGGATTTCACGTGGTCGCCCACCTCCCCCAGCGCCGAGACGCCGTTTTCCTTCAGCGCCTCCATCAGCTTTTCATTTTCCATATCCACTTTGAATTTAGCGGTGAATTTTTCCAGTATCCCATCCGGCGCACCTTTCGGCTCATCGTCTTTTTTCTTGCTCTTGGGACTGACCGGCGCGGCTTTCGGCGGCGGCATCACCCCGTTAGCAACCGCCCAATCCACCGCCTTGCCGCTAAAGCGTTTCACCTCGTCATCGCTATAGACCGGCTCTTTTTTCGGGTTCTGCTTGCGCGCTCCCAGATCAGCGGCGATGGCGATGCGCGTCTCGTCGATCAGCGGCTTGAGTTTCGTGAGCACCGCAATCTTGTCACTGGCCATCCGGGCTTTGTTATACGCCGCCATGCCTTCTTCGAGCGTTTCAAAATCTTCCGCAAGCTCCGGCCGTTTGCCGGTTTGCAGCATCAGCTGCAGCGGCCGCGGCAACACGCCCGGCGCTTTGAACTGGTAATCCTCCTCGGGAATCAGCAGCACCACTTTTTGCGGCTCGACCGTGTTGTTGGCGATGATCTTGTTGTCCACATCATTTTCATTGACACTCGCATCCGCCTCCGGGACGATCTTGGTATTCGGCATGTTGCTGAGCGCCATCCGGTGGCCGGGCTGTAGCGTCACGGAAATCGCCACGCTGTTTTCACGCACACTATGTACCCGCGTTTCGCCAAGCCGGATATAGTCGCCCTTCCCCTTGTCGGGGTCATCCTTATCCGGGGTAACTATGTGCGCCCGGGTGATAAGCCGCGCCCGGCCAATATCCGCTGCCAGCTCGTCTGCGGTTCCGCCATCCATGATGAGCTTCGCCATATCCGGCCGCCCACCAATCGGCATATTCACCGCAATACAAAAGCGATTCGCATAATCAATCTCGCTGGCATTATTCGCACCGCCAGCCAGTCTGAATTGCCCCATGGCCTGCTGGTTATAAAGCTGCGGGGGGATTTGCGGGCGACGGTTGAAGGTCACCGGCAGCCCCGGCGGCAAGGTAAAGCGCGGCTTGGACGGCATGGGTGCCGCCTGTGCTGCCGCCTCCTCCCCGCCCATGGAGCCAAGCGCTAGGGCTGCAGCGCCAAGACCCGTAGCTTTCAGAAAATCGCGACGGGTTACCCCTACCCTGCCTGCAAAATCCGTGGTGTTATCGTCATCTGCCATGGCATCCCCCATAATCCCTGATTACGCTAGCAATTATAGGGTCAAAAGCCCTAAAAACCAATTAATGCCGCCATATTTCCGGGTAATTCCGGCGCTTGACGGCGGCAACTGGATACAATAATGACAGTTCGCCCGATTTAAGGCTGGATTTTTGCCCGGGCAAATAGTATACAATTGTTAGCTTTTTACCCCGCCCGACGATTTTTTAGGAAAACCGCATGAGCAAAACTTCGCATTTGATTACCGACAAAAGCTACCTGGCGCCGCTGGAAGGCTGGCGCGGTGTGGTTGCGCTGTGCGTGGTAAGCTTCCACTTCTCGAATCTTTTTTTCAACGAGCACTGGACACCGTTCGGCTATCTCGGCGTGGATTTCTTTTTTATCCTGTCGGGATTTATCATCGCCCGCCAATATGAGGCCGGCATTGCCATGCGTACCGTCAGTTTCCGCACCTTTGCCATTCGCCGCCTCGCCCGTCTTTACCCACTGTATATTGTCAGCATCGGTGCCGCCCTCCTCATCGACCACTATATGATTCCGTGGAATTCACCACTCAAAATCATCGATTTCGGCATGGGGCCAAACTTCGTCGCATGGATCCTCGCGCAACTCACCATGACCGGCAGCATCACCCATATGGCGCAGCCGAACGGCCCCATCTGGTCGGTGTCAGCGGAGTGGATCGTCAACCTCGCCTTCTTCGCGCTGGTCTGGCACTACCGCCGCATTTCGACGATCCTTTTGTGGCTTATCGTTGGTTTCACCGCTGCATATTTAATCAATATTTCCCCGCACTCACTGGAAACGCCAACACATTTTGTACCTATCGGCCGCAGTATCCTCGGGTTCTGCTTCGGCTGGTTGATTTTCCGCTACCACCAACGCCTGCCGAGGATCCCCGTCATTTTCCTCTACCCGCTTGAAATCGCACTCCTTATCGCAACGCTGATGCTGGCCTCCAACCATCAGGCGCTGCTGGTCTACGGCGTCGATTACATGTTCCAGCTGGTGCTGATCCCGCTGCTTCTTGTCGTCAGCCTCTATCGCTTCGGCCTGATCTGCTTTATTTTTTCCCTGCCGGTCATGACATTCCTCGGTCGGATCAGCTACTCGATCTACCTGCTGCACTACCCGCTCACCTACTTCATGGTGCATACCCAGTCCATTCTGGCCATCGGCTACCCGTGGCTGGGGGTGTATTATGTGGCTTCGCTGCTCGTATTATCGGTGCTATCATACCTGTTTATCGAAACGCCCGGACGCTGGCTGGGAAGGAAGCTGACCCGTCAGCCTGAAGCAAGTTGACAGGCGGTTCCTGATTGGTATAGGAGTGGAAATAGATAAATCATATAAATCAGTATTATAATGATTTATATTTTGCCCTTCCAGCGGTTGGAAGTTTATCGTATTTTTAACCAAGCTTCTGTAAGGTGAATAATCCAAAAATTACATTGCACTTATGGTAAAAATACGTTAGTAAATGTGTGCAATTAATTAATTATTAATCATTAGGCCGTGTGCATGGATTTACTGCATTTTTTATACGACATCATCATTACGCTGATTATCATTTACACGATCCGCCACTACGTGTTCACCTTCAACCGCCTTTACGGTCGGCAACGCCATCCCTACATCGACATCGACACGGCGGTATGGCCAAGTGTGACTATCCTGGTGCCGTGCCACAATGAAGAAGCAGTGATCGCCCATTCGCTCGACGCGCTGGTCGCCGTGCATTACCCGCATGACCGACTGAACATCATCGCCGTCAACGACCGCAGTAAAGACCGCACCGGCGAAATCATCGACCAGTATGCCGACAAATATCCCGGCCTCATTTATCACTTCCAGCGCGTGCAGGGAAAACCAGGCAAGGCGGCAGCACTCAAAGATGCCACCCAGCTTGCCACCGGCGACATCGTCATGGTGTTCGACGCCGATTATACTCCCGGCAAAGGCCTAATTAAACAACTCGCCGCACCGTTCTTCGATCCGGAAGTCGGGTTGGTAATGGGGCGCGTCGTGCCGATGAACACCGCTAGCAACCTGCTCACCCGCATGCTCGACATGGAACGCTCCGGCGGCTACCAGGTTGACCAGCAGGCACGGATGAATATGGGGCTGGTGCCACAATATGGCGGCACGGTCGGTGGTGTACGCCGCGCCACACTGGAAGATGTCGGCGGCTGGCGCGACGATACGCTGTCAGAAGATACCGATATCACCTACCGCGCCCTGCTTAACGGCTGGAAAACGGTCTACCAGAACCGTTCAGAATGTTATGAGGAAGTACCGGAGACATGGCCGGTGCGTATTCGCCAGATCATCCGCTGGGCAAAGGGGCATAACCAGTCGCTGTTCCGCTATTCCGGCTTCGTGCTCCGCAATAACACCCTGCGTTTTACCGAGCGCCTTGACGCGCTATTGTTGCTTGGCGTCTATATCATGTCGCCGATCATCATCGCCGGCTGGGTCATCGGCATGATCCTGTTCTATGAAGGCGAAATGTTGTTGTACGGCGGCTACCTCCCCTTGCTCGCGATTATTTCCTACTCGTCGGTCGGCAACACGGCCGCTTTCTTTGAAATCGCCGCCGCCGTCTATCTCGATGGCGGTAAAAACCGCCTGCGCCTCCTGCCGTTCAACTTCTTCAATTTCGTGATCAGCATCCTGTCGGTGACACGCGGCATCGTCACCCACGCGTTCGCCAAACCGACCCACCGCGAAAAATGGGATAAAACCGTGCGCTTCCGTGCGCCTTCCGCCAGCACAACCAGCACATAGGAATGTCATGACCTGGATCATTGTCCTCTCGCTCGTTACCGCCCTGCTCTTCACCCTGCCACTGGTGCCGGGTTTGATTGAACTTATTCGCCCAACCGATGTTAAGCCGCTCCGAGTGTCTCAGGATTACGATAGCAACCCGATGCACTTCGCCGACGGGTTTCGCGATTATATCCGCACCAACTTCCGCGATATCCACAGCACGCAGAACCATAATGGCCGCCTGATCGACGATACGCGCTACCAGCTTGTCGGCGAGAAAGGTATACCCAACCTCGACGCCACCAACATCACCACCAAGCTGTTGCTCTCCGCCCACCCGCTCACCCTGCCCGCCGGTGAATTGTTTGAATCCGAAATTTATGGGCGCCAGAGCATCATGACCGGCGAACGCAGCCATTTCCGCGCCATCATGGCCGACGATACGCTAATGCTGCGCGAACACAGCACTGTGCTGCGCTGGGCGCATAGCGAAGGTGAAATGGTGGTAGGCCGCCACACGAAATTATTTGGCCGCGCCACCTCGCGCCATAGCATCATCCTCGGCGACGGCGTGCATTTCGAGCGCCTGCACGCCCCGAAGATCATGACGACCGTCACCAAGAATCCCCGCGTTGCCGCACCTGTCGCCCTGGCCACACTCAACACGCTGCCGGACGTGAAAGTACAATCCGGTCGCCGCTGGGTGCTGAACGGACATCTCGACTTCCCAGCCAACAACCTCTTTGACGGCGACATTGTCACCGGCACTACCGCTACCATCGGCAGCCATGCCCACATCAAAGGCAGCGTGAAATGCAACGCCGGCGACGATATCGCCTATCACCTGCATACGAGCGGTGTGCCGACCCGCACCACACGGAAAATGGCGCGCTGCGAAATTGGCACCCACGTCCGCATTGACGGCAGCCTCGTCAGTTCCCACGATCTGATTATCGGCGAACATTGCCGCATCTTTGGCCCAGTCATCGCCGAAGGGCTCCTGATTATCGGCGCCGGAACCATCATCGGCTCGCCAGAGTGCCCGACCACCGTGACAGCACCACGCATCATCGTCGAAAGTGGTTGTGTGATTTACGGCACGCTGTGGGCAACCGAAAGCGGTCTTGTCCGCCCGGCACAACACCCCGATGAGGCTGTCGCATGAAACACACCATCGCCGCCGCCCTCCTGATGCTGACCGCCGCGAGCCCACTTGCAGCGGCGCCGTTTACGCTGGGTGATGGGTATGTGCAGGCAGATGGTGCAATCCTCACCTATCCGAACAACCAAAGTTTCATCGACCCGTATTTTCCGACCAAAGCACTGCTGGTAGCCAGCGATAATGGCCTGAACAACACCCACCTCACCCACGGCTGGATCAACTGGCTGCTGGCACGCCAGGAAAACGATGGGCTGTTTTCGCGCTTCTGCTACGACGAGGATCAAAAGGCTCATATGGCCTGCCTTGTCGCCGATGCTGACGATTCGATGATGGCGATGTGGATCGAAATCCTTTACCGCACCGCGCCCAGCAGCGGGATGCCCGGCGCATGGAAAGCAAGCGCCGCTAAAGCCCTCGCCCAGCTCGATGCGCTGTATGATACGCAGTCCGGCGTCTATTTTATTTCCAAGGCGATGCCGGTCGGCCTGCTGATGGACAACATTGAAATCTATGCCGCACTCACACGTGCCGGCAAGGAAGCCAAGCGCCTTGGGGATAAAAATAAAGCGGCAGAACTGAATCTACGCGCCGCCCGCCTGAAAATCGGCATCCTGAAAACCTTCTGGGACAACGATGCCCAGCGATTTAAAATATCAACCCAAACCCGCCCGGAAGAAGGTTTCTACCCCGATGATGTGGCGCAAATTATCCCGATGTTACACGGCTTCGACGCCCAAGCCAGCGGCTCGGATGACCATTTTTACAGCGCATGGATGGATCGCTACCGCCATGCATGGTTTGAACTGATCGGCAAAGATTATCCATGGGGACTCGTCGCCGTGGTCGCTACCCAGCGCAAGGATCTGGCAACGGCCGGATGCTGGGTGCAGCAGGTGGCTCCGCACCGCCATGGCGGCACGTGGGACGTCGTCGATGAAGCAGCGTTCCAGGCCGTCGAATCAAAATTACCACCGGCAAGCGCATACACATGCGCGGGAGTGCTGTCATGAAGAATCTTGCCTCACAGGCTACCATCCTGCTGTCGATGGGCACCCGCCCGGAAATCATCAAAATGGCGCCCATCTATCTGGAGCTGAAACAACGCGGCGCCGATGTGCGCCTGCTGCATACCGGCCAGCACAGCGACATGGCCAAGATGCTCTATGAAATTTTCGGCATCACGCCCGACTACCACATCAACCTGAAACGCGATGAGCCGAACCCAAACGATGCCAGCGCCAAACCCAGCGATCTTGCCGATTTGAGCAGCGCCCTGCTGCTTGAATGCTCGAAGCTGCTGGCGGAGGTGAATCCCTACATGGTGCTGGTGCACGGCGATACGAGCAGCGCGCTGATGATGACGCTTGCCGCCTATTACCATAAATGCAAAATCGTGCATATTGAAGCCGGCCTGCGTTCGTATGATGAATACCACCCGTTCCCGGAAGAAAAAAACCGGGTGCTGATCGGCCAGCTGGCGCATTTGCATTTCGCACCCACTGCCCGCGCGCGCGGCAACCTGTTGCGCGAAGGCGTGACGGAAACCAACATCCATGTTGTCGGCAATACCATCGTCAAGGCAACCCAACTCGGTGCCGAGTTGCTGGAGACGCACCGCAAGCGCCATCCTTCAAGCACGCCCGACCTGATCGACAAGCTGTCCGCCCGCAAGGACGGCATGCGGATGCTGCTCGTTACTTCACACCGCCGCGAGAATCATGAGCATGGCATCCGCGCCATCGCCGCCGCCGCCACCGAACTGCTCACCCGCAACAAGGACATGCTGATTGTATGGCCTATTCACCCGAATCCAAAAGTCATCGGCATCGTCGAGAGCGAACTACAACACCTCGCGCCTGAACTCGCCGACCGCCTCTACCTCACCCGCCCGCTCAATTACCCTGTGCTACTGTGGGTACTCGAACATTCATGGGTAGTGCTCACTGATTCCGGCGGCATCCAGGAGGAGGCGGTGTCGCTCGGCACTCCGGTGCTCGTCCTCCGCAAGACCACCGAACGTCAGGAGCTGATCGAATCAGGTGCGGCTGCGCTGGTCGGCGCCGACAAGGACAAAATACTTTCCGCCATCAAAGCCCTTTCGGAGAATCCGGGGCAATATACCGCGATGTGCAACGCCCCGAACCCGTTCGGCGACAGCGATGTCGTGCACCGCATCTGCAATATTTTACTGGGAGTGGATTATCATGAGTAACCTGTCACGGCTGGCATTGTTGAGCAGTGTGTGCGCCAGTGTATTCGCAACCGATGTCTGCGCCGCCCAGCCGCAACCCGCCATCCAGAGCAACATGGTGATGCTGCCGCTCGACCTGCCGCTGGAACCCACTCCGCCGGCCACGGCTGCGCCGCAAGCTTCCCCGGATAATATGGTAGTGGTCGAAGATAACATGGTGGTGGTGCCGGAAATCAATGATGCCGATATCATCAACAAAGTCTATGTGCCGATCACCGGTCCCAACTATGTGGAAGCCGGGGTCAATTACCACAATGTCAGCAACAACCAGGGCAACTGGTCGGGACAATTTATCGCCGGGCAAGTACAAACTGACCCGTGGAACCGCTGGAACGCCCAGCTCCAGCACCAGAAAGCGTTCCATGATGAAGGGTATCTGGTCGCCGTCGGCAACACCCATACGTTCGATGAAGAATGGTTTTCAAATGTCGGTATCGCACTGGGCACCAACGCCAACTTCCTATCGCGTTTCCGCGCCGACGCCGCCATCAACCGCCGCTGGCCGGGCATGCAGAACCTCGTGACCACCGCGGGACTCAGCTACTCCCGCGCCGAAAACACCTATTCGAGCACCGGGCTGCTGCTTGGCGCCAGCTACTATTTCAACGCCCCATGGGTGATTCAGGGCGGCGTACGCCTCGACCGCAGCGATCCCGGCAGTGTCTATGGCTATTCCACCTTCGGCGCCGTCACTTACGGCTACCAGAAACGCTTCTTCCTGACCGCCACCGCCGGATATGGTCGCGAGGCTTACCAACTGCTCGGCGCAGGCGCCGTAGTCAATGAATTCAACAGCCATAATTTTGGGCTGAACTGGCGCCAGTGGATCGGCGAAGACTGGGGCTTCAACCTTGGCAGCGAATATTACACCAACCCGGCCTACCACCGCACGGGTGGCACGTTCAGCATCTTCAAGGAGTTCTAGGCATGAACAAAGAGCCACAACTCAAACGCTTCACAAGCCTGCGCTATAGCAACACCAAGGGCAATATCATCCCGATGCACCACGCATTCCTGACGGTGCAGATGCCAGGATCGGCGCGGATCACCGCCTTCGTACTGCCACTCATATTCCTGGCACTGATATGGTTATTCCTCCCGGTCATTATTGCCGGCTGGGGCGGCATCCTCGCTTTCTGGACAGATCGCATTTACAGCGGCAACATCGGGCATGAAGAAGCGCGCATCCTTGGCCGGCACCTCACCATTCCCTATCCGATGCTGGATGCCGAAACCCCGTCATCGTCGATGGTTTACTGGAATCTGGTGATTTGCGCCGTGGCGTTTGTCCTCAGTTTCCTGATGCCGTCGCGCATTGCCCCGCTCACCTACCTGACACGGGCGGCGCTCCTGATCCAATCCACCGCCTCGATTGACCGCCTCATCTCGCCGGATTTCTTCCCGTACACGCTGAAGCTGTATATGACCGACACGCTGTCCCTGTGTGTGTACCTGGTGTTCCTGCTGCCGGCGGTGCTCGGGTTCGTATATTACATTTTCGATTTCGGACTATGGCGCAAACTGGTGCTTACCATATTGATGCTTGCCTACTATTTCATTGCTATCCCCTGCCAGTACATGCTGCATGCCGTCATCATCCATGAGGGCACGCTGCTGTTCCTGCCGCTCATGTACCTGCTGTTCGGGACATTGCTCGACGTCCTCATGTTTGTGAGCATTTACGCGTTCGGCATGAGCTGGCGCAGCAGCCTTAAATCCATGCAAGGGCGGGGCTTGTAATTTTTGCCACGCCAATATACAGGTAGAGCATGGCAAAGAGGGACGATAAAAAATATTACGCCTATGTCGAGCATGAGACCGTGCAGGCCATGCTCCACTCGCTGTTCCGTTTTCAAACCGCGATGCAGGCGCAGCTTGTCAGCAACCGCTTTGCCGATGAGGTGATCCTTTCGCCCAAGATGCGCGACCCCAAGGATCGGGCGGCGCTATTCCTGTGGGTGCGCGGCCTGGATGTTACCGAAGACCAGCAAAAGCTCGGCTACCTCGGTAACTACGCCAAGATTTCCCTGCTGAAATTACCCAACGGCAAATGGACGCTGAACATGGTGCGGGTCGATATCCCGCTGGTCAAGCATCCGCTGCGTGTGAAAGTATCGCGGCGCTACCCCAACTCCGGGCATCCGGTGCTTCGCAGCGCGGCACGCGGTAAAACCTATTCGACGATGCAATCCGCATTTGATGCGCTGATGAAAATGCATGAGGAATTCCCGGAAGTCAGCATCCCCGGCGTCAACCGCCTGAAAATCATGACCTACCGGAAGGCAGAGAAAGGCGTAAGCCCCATCCAACGGCTGGAGCTTTCCGTCGTCAAGCGCGATGAGGGGAAATACGTCATCGATGTGAAAATCGTCGGTAGCAACGGGATTACCCGGCCAGCCTCGGCGCCACCACTCCCCGATGCGATTGTCAAGGCAACCAAAGAAAAACCGTCTCCCGAAGCGGCGGGGTTCTATACCGAAATGGTCACCAAACGCCGCAAGAAGAAAAAGAAATAGCCCCAAGGCACATGCCCGGGGCTATTACATTTCGGCGATTAAAAACCTACTATATTATTGTTGCGGCGCTGCAGGTTGGGCAGCAGCAGCGGGGGCTTCTACCGGAACTTCCGGTGCTGCCGGTGCTGCCGCAGGCGTTTCTGCTACCGGCGCAGACTCTGCTTTAGGTGCAGGTTCAGCAGCTGCAGGTTCAGCCGATTTGAATGCCGGTGCATCTTCGTTATCCACTACTTTTGCACGCACACAGAGGAAATCCGGTTTGTTTTCACCCGCCTTCACATCCATGCTGCAATATTCCACGGCACCGGTGCGGCGATCGAGCTTCCAGAACGCCCATGAATCACCACCGCCCGCAGGCTGGATTTTGGACATTTCATACCGTGCACGATCAAAATTGTTGTACACCCAATATTCCACCGCCCAGTACAGGAACAAGCAGCCGATCACGAACAGGATGATGGTCAGCAGCGCGCCGGAGAAACTTTTGGTTTTGCTTTCAGTAGTCATTGATTCACCTCTTTTTTTGGATTGCCTGAACCTATCGCACTTTCAAATTGAAGACAAGAAGAAATTTACAAAATATGAATATTCATCAATATTGGTGAATAAAATTAACTATTTATAGGGGAAATAGGCCAGACAGCCTATAAGCCGGGTTCTGTACCCCTTGCGGGGCGATGACCATTCATCTGGGACGGCTGTCGCCAGCCGCCTCAAGCAACCTACCCGGAAGGTCATAATGTGCGGGGCGCACTGCCTTCCCTATTTGGTCTTGCTCCAGGTGGGGTTTGCCATGCCGTTGCTGTTACCAGCCGCGCGGTGCGCTCTTACCGCACCGTTTCACCCTTACCCACTTGCGTGGGCGGTCTCTTCTCTGTTGCACTTTCCCTGGGGTTACCCCCGGCGGGCGTTACCCGCCACCTTGCCCCGTGGAGCCCGGACTTTCCTCGAAGGCTTTCGCCCCCGCGGTCATCCGGCTGTCTGGCAGGCGGCTTATAACGCTGTTTACCCGAATAGTCCAAATAAAAAAGGCAGCCAAAAGGCTGCCTTTTTTATGGATTGTTGGTATCAGGCAGGTTTATTTTGCTGCCACCCGACCGTTATTAAGCCCAAGGCTCTTGAACGCATCCCCAGAGAGTACAATAGTACTATTCCCACCAACACTACCCGGATACAGCTGGACGTGATCATGTGGCGTGGGATTATCCATATCTGCTGTTGGAATGTTAAAGCGCCCCCCATGGTCTTGAAACACCACGCGAGTTACATTCAAACGATCCGTCGGTAAATCCGCCGTGTAAAACCTACCATCTTCCCTCGGAGCCGGCTTCCATTCCAATTGCTGGAGCGTATTCACTACGTCACGCGCTGAACGCGGCAACGCACTGATGTCGATTGCTTCCGTGGGGCTGCTGTGTGCCCAGCCTGGGCGCACGCGAGTCTCGGGGAGCGTTTCCAAATCCAGCCCTAATTCAAGTTTAGCAACTTCATCCGCGGTAAGGCGAACCTCCAGGCCACTAGCGCCTTTTGGTTTCTCACCCGGAACGGTCTGAACCACACTGGTGTGTGGTGGATGAGCGATCCCAAATTCACATGCCGCTAGGCGGAAAAGATCGTCAATCTCTGCTGAAACCTGCGTTGGTACAGGGGCAACAGCGAGCCCATCACGTTGCGCCCAGGAAAGTTCGGAAAGCTTTGCAACCAGCGAT
>CAZFKP010000032.1:0-20990 GCA_964518725.1 uncultured Rickettsiales bacterium
TAGGTGAACTGGATCACCGCCGTCATCGCCAGAAGCGGCAGTGCCGCGAACCTCGCGAGAAATCCAAGCACCAGGAGTACCGGGCACACAAGCTCAAAGAACGTGCCGGAAAGCGCAGCGAAATACGGTGGCAGCAACGGCACCTTATATTCGTCGGTAAAAAGCGCCACCGTCGTATCAAAATCCTCGATTTTGACCAGGCCAGAAGTAAAAAACACCTTGGCGATCCAGAGGCGTATAATGAGCAGCAACAGTGGCTCCAACGCATGCGCGATGCGGGTAGCAAGCTGGTTCAAGCATGAAAATTTACACATGGCGGCTCCTTAGAGTTGGATGGTTCTGACAATATATTCGCAGTCAGGTGTCCGCAGGTTACAACCACCTATCCCAATGATAAACAGTAATAATATCCCTACCCCACCCCATAAAGCCTACACCCTGCCGGTGTATCTTTCTATCTGATTCTTCTGGCTAAAACACACAAAAATCCGTGAATCGTCATATAAACTTCACATGAGTTATCGCGCCAAATCGTCTATAGTAGCATCATGGAAAAGTCTGTAGAACCTTCAGATATTGCGGGAAAAACCGCTACCGAGACACCGGGTCAACCCTCCGGGCATGGTGCGCGCACACCCGGCCTCAAGTTGCTGGACGTGTTTATCTACCCGATCCTGACCAATTTCAGCGTGTTCGCTATTTCGGTGGTTGCGACGTACCTCACTTCCAAAGGTGGCATGCGTACTGCCGATGGCAGCCTCAGATATGGGAAAGCGGGCGAGTGGTTCCAGAACCGCGGCACATGGCTGGCCAATAAATTCAAAAGCGTCGGCATGAGCGACGCCCAGGCCGACATGTCAAAAATGGTGGCATTCTCTTTCATCGACGGTTCGATCATGGCAATCCCGGTGAAATGGCTGGAGGATCGCCGCGAGCAAATTGGTCGCTGGATGGATGACCGGCTTGGCACCCGCCCGGAAGATGAATCCGTCTACGCCGCCGAACCGAAACAGACATGGCTCAGTGTGCTGGGCGGCCGCTTCCTCACCGCCTCGATTGTCGTGCCGACCGCCGTTGCGCTCGACAAAACCGGGCTGAATGACACGCTGTTCAACAGTCCTGGGTTACGTGCCGGCGAGTGGCTAGCCAAGCAACCCACCGTCAAACGGATAGCGGGCGACCACGATGTGCGCGAGCTGTCACGCATCGGTTTCTTCGAGGCGTTTTATACCTCTGTCTGCACGCTGGGTCTGTATATTTCCAGCCGCGGCATCGCCCGGGTTTCGCATGAACGTAAAAAAGAGAAGGCCGAGGCGGAAGCCGCGCCATTGCCGATTGCCATCGACACTTCCGGTAGCAAACCTTCGGATATAGAGCCGGATAACAGAAAGCCGATGGCGCAGGACGTGCTGAAAAAACCGCGCATCAGCGAGACGGCAAGCTTCGCCCAGCGCTACGACCATGAAAGCACAAGCACCCACGCTGCAATGAGCGTGTAGCCTGGCAACCTATCGGGAACAGGAAAAAGGATCAGGACTGGGAGTTCCTGTCCTCAAGATCCATGAAAATGATTTTCAGCACTTCGATAATATTCAGCATAGATAACCTCCGGACTCTAAGAGGTAGCACAGGAGCGGTTAAGATAGCGTAAAGACGGCCGGTTTAGGCCAAATATACGGATTTCCCTTGCCCTGCTATTGCAAATGATTCTTAGTTGCAGTATAATGAAGGCATCGGAGGAAATTATGGCAACGCTTATTTTTAAACATGAAATACTGGCAAAAACCGCCACCTACTGCCTAATGCACTTCACGGTGGCGATCATCGTCGCCTACGCCCTTACGAGCGACTGGCGGATTGCGCTCTCCGTCGGCATCATCGAACCGCTGGTGCAGACGGTGTTTTTCAACATGCATGAGAGAGGGTGGAATAAAGCGCGGGCGGGGTATTATCGGAGGGTGATGGATGGGGGATTGGCATAATGCGTCAATTTGCAATTAAATGCCCCGTGCTTTTTAAGACTTCATGAGCAATGTGCCTGACCGAGGCAAAATGAGGATAGGGAATAAATTTAGCTTCCTGATTACCTATAGTATATTGCCACCCCATAGACTTGCCGCTTCCTAAATCAGAATAGTATTTAGGTATCAAGTTATCTATATGCGCTCCACCGTCCTTATCGCGCATCATTACAATAAGCTTTTTGCGAGTAATCCCTATTTCATTCTGGCTTTGAAAATCAGATCCTCGTAGAATTAAAATTGGCTCTTCCCACCAGTCGCTGAAATCAAGCTGTTTCCACCCTAGGAACGCATCATCTAATATAGGCATATAAGCCACACCGTCTGCATTTAACATCTTCATGCAAAGACGCGCTTCCGAAAGAACATTTCCTTGACTATAGGGATGCGCTGGAGAGAAGAACTTTGTGTTGGATAAAAAACCCAATTGTGTGAGCAGTGATAAAGTTTTTCCTCTGTCATGCAAAAGAATATCGATATGTGTAGCAAGTCTTTTCGCCTCACTTTTATCGCCTTCATCATAAGCTGCACTTGATTTTTTGACAAAATTCAACTGCTCCTTAAAAGATTCAATTAGCTCATCCTTTGAGCGGCGCGGCATACATCACCCCACCTTCTGGTAAATCTCCCCGCCCGCTTCCACGAATTCCTTGGCTTTTTCGGCCATGGCTTTTTCGAGCAACTCGTCATCGCGAGCGGCCTCTAGGCCGCGTGGCGATCCATCTTCCTTAAGTTGGATTGCCGCGTCGCCTTCGCTTCCTCGCAATGACGAGGAATAGGCGCGCACGTCTTGGGAGATTTTCATCGAGCAGAATTTGGGGCCGCACATACTGCAGAAATGGGCGACTTTCGCGCCGTCGGCGGGCAGGGTTTCGTCGTGGAAATCCTTCGCGGTTTCGGGGTCGAGCGCGAGGTTGAACTGGTCTTCCCAACGGAAATCAAAACGTGCATCCGACACGGCATCATCCCGGTGATGGGCGCTGGGATGGCCTTTGGCGAGGTCGGCAGCGTGGGCAGCGATTTTGTACGTAATCACGCCAACTTTCACATCGTCCCTATCCGGCAGGCCGAGATGTTCTTTCGGGGTAACATAACAAAGCATGGCGGTGCCGTACCAGCCGATCATGGCCGCGCCAATGCCACTGGTGATATGGTCGTAACCCGGTGCGATGTCGGTGGTGAGTGGCCCAAGCGTGTAAAACGGCGCTTCATGGCACAGTTCGAGCTGCTTATCCATATTTTCCTTGATGAGATGCATCGGCACGTGGCCGGGACCTTCCACCATCACCTGGCAATCATGCTCCCATGCGATCTTGGTAAGGTCGCCAAGGGTTTTGAGTTCGGAGAATTGCGCTTCGTCATTCGCATCGTGCTGGCTGCCGGGGCGCAGGCCATCGCCGAGCGAGAAGCTCACGTCATAAGCACGCATGATATCGCAGATGTCGTCGAAATTGGTGTAGAGGAAATTTTCCTTGTGGTGGCTCATGCACCATTTAGCGAGGATGGAGCCGCCGCGCGACACGATGCCGGTTTTGCGGTCGACCGTCATCGGGATGAAGGGCAGGCGCACACCCGCGTGAATCGTGAAATAATCCACACCCTGCTCGCACTGCTCAATGAGTGTGTCGCGGTAGATTTCATAGGTTAGTTCTTCCGCCACGCCGCCGACTTTTTCCAGCGCCTGGTAAATCGGCACGGTGCCGATGGGCACGGGGCTGTTGCGAATGATCCATTCGCGGATATTGTGGATGTTGCGGCCGGTGGAGAGATCCATCACGTTATCCGCGCCCCAGCGGATCGCCCACACCATTTTCTCGACTTCTTCAGCAACCGACGAGGTCACCGCCGAGTTGCCGATATTGGCGTTGATTTTCACTTTGAAATTGCGGCCGATAATCATCGGTTCGGTTTCCGGGTGGTTGATGTTGCAGGGGATGATGGCGCGGCCCGCCGCGATTTCCGCCCGCACAAATTCCGGGGTGATGAGATCAGGGATTTTCGCCCCGAAACCATCGCCGCGCTGGTAAGGTTTTTTCGGTGCAGCAGACGCCGTGGTGCGGCCTTCATTCTCACGGATAGCGATATATTCCATCTCCTTCGTGACGATGCCGGCACGCGCATAGGTGAGCTGTGTCACCGACTTGCCCGGCTTCGCACGCAATGGCGTTTTGTTCACATTCGGAAATTCCTCAACCGCCGCACCACGCGCAGCACCTTGCAGGCCGTTATCCTCGGGCTTCACTTCGCGGCCAGTATAGGATTCGACATCGCCACGCTCCAATATCCACTGCTCACGCAGCTTCGGAAGCCCCTTGTAAATATCAATCTTCGCCGACGCATCTGTATATGGCCCCGACGTATCATACACTGCCACCTGCCCTTTGTTATTGCTGAGGGTGATGGCACGCATCATTACGCCATCGACACTTACTTTGCGCGAGGCCGGAAGGGCACCAGTGGTTACTGAGAACAATTGTTTCGACATGATGTATCCTTATATGAAAGAAAATCCCCGCCCGTTTTTTATACAAAAACGACGGGGATCATAATCAGTTATGCAAGCAAGCAGCGCGCCCCGTGCCATTCTTGGCGGGGGGGGAACTTTAATGCTATGCTGCAGCTTTCTGTAATGCTTTTGGCAGACTGCTCTGCGAAGACGATGCAGCAGACGCTTTGATTTGGCCGGAAAGCTCGCCGCCGCGCTCGATTTCAATTTCGCCATAGGTCACGTTGCCACGCACCTTGCCCGATGCATAAATCACCAGGCGGCCGGTAACGATCAGGTCGCCTTCAAACAGGCCGCTGATCTGTGCTTCAACTACATTGGCCGAGCCTTTAAACGAGCCGCATTCAGCGAGTTCAATCGTGTTGACATCGCTGATGGTGGCCTCCACTTTGCCTTCCACCACGAGGCGGTCGCAGGTGGTGATTTCCCCCTTGAGGAGAATATCGTTGCCGACGGTGAGAATGCGGTTGCCGGGTTTGGATATAGATTGCGAAGCATGCGACGAAGAAAGGGGATTCAAAGAGCTGGTCATAGGTTTACCTTCTGCTGGACGGGTGATGGGATTGGATACAGGGGTGGCAGTCACGGAAGATGCCGGACGGTAGCTAGAAACAGACGCAACCGGTACAGGCGCAGCAGGACGGGTAATCGGCTGCACCGACGCTGTGCTTGGGGCAACAACAGATGACTGCGTATTAGCCGCAACGGGAGTATCTTCCGAGGCGGGCTGAACAACACTGAAAGATTCGTTCTCTTCGGTGAATTCGTTGTCAAAAAGGCTTTCTTCTTTACGGCGGAACATGGTTCTCTCCTCATCTGCTATCGTTTTTTCTGAAATGGGGCGGCGCAAAATATCACTGCACTGACCTGTTCACCCTAGTGCAAAGCCCCCCCTGGTGCCAGCGAATTTTTAAAAAAAGTGAGCTCTAAATTAAGCCACTATTTTAGCCGCTTTTTCTTGTAAAAAACCTGTCGGGCAAAGAGTGAAAAAAGTGGATTGGTGATGCCGAAATCGATCAGGCGGTTGGGGGTGTGCTCGTAGATATAGCGCAAGGCAAGCTTGGCATAAAAACGCGGATAGATTTTATGCAGCAATTCCGCCGGATGCGGCGCACCGTGGAGCACGTGTTCCGCCAGCGTTTTTCCGAGTATTTTTCCATAGCGCAGCGCCGTATGGATGCCGCCGGCAGTCAGCGGCGAAACAATCCCCGCCGCATCGCCAAGCAGGATCACCCGTTCGTCAGCAAAAGGCTTCACCAGCCCACCACAGGGGATAAGCCCGCCCCGCCTCGCCGCAACGGTTGCCACCGAAAAATCAAAAACACCCCGCATCCGCCCGACGAACGCGTCAATATCCGGCTTGCGCGGCATACGCTGTGCAAGCCCCACCTGCGCCACCCCGACGCCGGGAATCACCCAACCAAGGTAACCATGGGCAAGCGTCTGGTCGAGAAAACAATAAAACGCATTATTATCGTGCAACGGCAGGCCAGTATATTCCACCTCGGCGCCAAGCAGAAATTCGGTGTTTTTACCTAATTGGTAGTCATTTGCCACTTTGGAGCGTGGTCCATCAGCACCAATCAAGAAATCCGCGGCGTAATTCCCGCCATTGATGACGACTTTGTTGCCAACAATCTGGCTGTGCTCATATGCCGTGTCATACACGATGTTAGCACCCGCTGCGATTGCTTCCGCAGCAAGGAATTGCATCAGCTTTGGCGTATCGGTGGTCAGGAAAAAATAATCTGACGAAACAAGATCCGCATGCTGTAAATTCGGCGAAAACAGGCGGATATTCGTCACTTTGCGGGTGAGTTCATCGGGAATATCAAATTCGTCGGCGCATTCCTTGACGATGATGCCGGTGGTATGCATTCCGACACCGGCGGCATTTTTGCGTTCCAGCACCGTTACCGGCACACCGCGCTCGGCTAGCGCCCGCGCGCAGGCAAACCCCGCAAACCCGCCTCCTGCAATGAGAATATGCATCCGTCCCGTCATTCCACAGATGTGCCATGCCCGGACACAAGCTGCAATATCTTCTTTTCTGCCATCGACATCGGCAGCCGCCGAAGCGTGGCAACGCTATAGTAATCCGCCTCTGCCGATGTCTTGGTGCGCTTTATATACACTGAAGCTTCCAGTTTAAAATGGCTGTAGACTTGGGTAATGTCGCCTATTTTCTTGGCGGCTTTACCGGGTGCATCATCCTGTTCATAAAAATGGTATAGGCCGTGCAGGAACTCCCCCCTGCGCGCAGTCGCCAGAATATTCCCGCTACGATTCATCTTAAGGATGATGTGACGGCGTCGCACCGGCAGCGTCTTTTTCTTTGGCGCTGCAGGATAAGCCGTCGGAGCACTCTTCCCCTGACAGAAGCTGGCCGCCGGGCAGATGTCACATTGCGGGGCACGCACGGTGCAGATCATCGACCCCATATCCATCATCGCCTGATTATGATCGAACGGCTGCTTGTGATTCAGCAGCAATTCCGCCTTTTGCCACAATTCGGCATCGGATGGTTTTGAAAGTGCGAACATACGGCAGAGCACGCGCTTCACATTCGCCTCCATCACCGCCACCGGCGCGTGGTAGGCAAAAGCAGCCACCGCATGCGCCGTATTCCTGCCGATGCCGGGAAGCGCCATCAACCCCTCTACCGTGGTTGGCATCACCCCGCCTGCCTGGTTCGCCGCCGCATGCAGGTGCCGCGCCCGCCGGTAATAGCCCAGCCCCTGCCACGTCGAAAGCACGGACTCGCTATCCGCTTTAGCCAGCGCCTCCATGGTGGGGAATTTTCTTAGGAATTGCGGATAAAACCGCACACGCACCGTTTCCACCTGTGTCTGCTGGAGCATGATTTCGCTGATATAAATGGCGTAGGGATCACGGCTATGGCGCCACGGCAAATCATGGCGACCATGGGCGCGGTACCATCTAAGCAGTGCCGTGCGGAATTTTCGAAGATCAGAAGAAGTCGGGGCTACGCATCCCATTTATTGATGACGACCGTACTCTTGGGAAAACGCTCCCTATATGATTTTTCCCAAAGCTTGGTGGCCACACGCGGATGCATGAGGCGATAACGGAAGGTTTTTACCGTCGCAGCCTTAAACATGCCACTGCCAGCCACTGCCGGATGGCGCAGCATCAGGAGAGGCCCCTCTTGCATCAGTTTCTGTCCCGATATGTCGGGAAGTGTATTGATGGTACCGCGCAGTTGGTAAGTAATGTCGTTCATTTTAAACGATTGGCCGATTTCCATCCTGGTTTTTTCAAGAAACGCCTTATTCACCGCAACACCGAAAATTTTCTTCTGCGGCATAAAGCTGAAAATCGGGTTAAACTTCGAGCGATCAAGGTTGGGATAGCCAACCAGCGGGTACTGTGCGTCAACAACCCGGACGTTCGATTCAAAATCACCGCTCGGAAGCGTGAGCGTCGTCTTAATATCCGCCACATGGGAGAAGCGCATCACGCGGGTGCGCGCAAAATCGTATTCCGGCGGTGGCAACGGCACATTATCGCTTACTATCTCGCTGATTCCGCCGAGCTCAGCTTGCTTCTGTATGCGGCTTTTCTTAGTATAATACGAGCCGATCATCAGCGCCAGCGTGATAACGACGGCAGAAATAACAATAATATTTTTTTTAGAAGCCAAGACGGAGCGGATCATGTTATAATCTCCTCGTATGCGTATTATAATTACACTCACACTATTCGCATTTTTGGCCTTAAGTCCAGAAAATTCATGGGCGGAAAAAATCTACCGCGTCGTCGTATTTGGTGACAGCCTGACGTCAGGTTACCAGCTACAACAGCAGGATGCATTTCCGGCACGGTTGGAGCAAAGACTGCGCGCCGCCGGTTACGAAAAAATTGAAGTCATTAACATGAGCAAGCCCAATGCATCCACCGCCAGCGCGACGGCAGATGTTGATCTTGTCGTCCAGAAATTGCCTGATGTCGTCGTCATCGAGCTCGGCTTCAACGATACGAAACGCGGCGTCGTCTCCAGCGCTATCGCCAATAATTTAAATAACATGGTCGAGACATTTAAGCGCGCCGGCGCTTACGTGGTACTGATGGGCATTGAACCGCCCGCCGCCATGGGTGAGGATTATACGCGGGAAGTCACTTCGTACTTTGCCTCAGTGGCGTCGGCACGCGGCATTGCCCTGTATCCTTCAACGCTCGAAGGCATTCTGAACAATTATGCCCTCACCCTTGCCGACGGCATTCACCCGAATTCAGCCGGGGTGGATGTGATGGTCGAGGGTGTTTTGCCAATCGTCGATGTCGGGTTGCGCTGGCGCTATGAAGTCTACCTGCATGAAGCGGAGCAGGCCGAACGCATCCGCCGTGCCGGTGTCGCAGTGCCGCAACCTTAAGCCGGCGGGTTTGATTTTGCCCATTCCGTCAGTTGCATATAGTCAATCTTGCCGCTGCCGAGCAGCGGGATGGACTCCAGCACAACAATATGCCGTGGCATGAATATTTCCGGCAACCCCACCTCCCGCGCTACAGTTGCAAGCCGTTGGCGCGTAATGTCCTGGGAAACGGTAAATAGGAGTATCTGCTCGCCTTTCCGGTCATCGGGAATGGCGATTGCCGCATGGATATGGTCGGCAATAATGGAGGATACAAACTCCTCAACAGCGGCGAGCGACACCATTTCACCACCGATTTTGGCAAAGCGCTTCGCCCGGCCAAGGATGGTGATATAGTCCTCCTCATCCACCTCCACAATGTCGCCGGTATCGTGCCACTCTCCCTGCGGCTGCACTACACCAGGCGCATCCGCCTTGATATAACCGAGCATAACGTTCGCCCCCCTCACCCATAGCTTTCCACCACGGGCAATACCTTCGACTGGTTCCAGCGCCCATGTAATGCCGGGGAAGAAGCGTCCAACCGTGCCCTCCTTGTGATAAAGTTCGGTGTTACAGGAGAGAACGGGGCTGGTTTCGGTAACGCCATACCCCTGCATGATCGACACGCCAAAACGGTCGGCGTAAAGCCTGCGGGTGCTTTCCTTGAGCTTCTCCGCACCGGCAACGGCCAGGCGCAAGGAGCGGAAATCATAGGAATGCGCGTAATGGGCATAGCCCTGGAAGAACGTGTCGGTGCCGACCATGATGGTGGCATCCGTGTCGTAGACCAGTTCCGGGATCACCCGGTAATGCAGCGGACTGGGATAGAGGAACGTGCACATGCCGCGCAGCATCGGCATAATCATGCCGATGGTCAGCCCAAAGGAGTGGAACACCGGTAGCGCATTAAACAACTTATCCGACGAGTTCAGGTCAAACCGCGCCGCCGACTGATAGATATTGGCGAGGATATTACTATGTGACAGCGCAACGCCTTTCGGCACACCCTCGGAGCCGGATGTATAAAGAATCACGGCAGGATCATAAGGCTTTGCATTGTTAAGCGCGGCGCTCCAAACAAGCGCAGGCGCCAGCGCCTTGAGTGCGCCAACCAGCTTATCAATGCCGCTGATGGATGTCCGCACATCCTCGAGGTAAATAATAACATGGTCTTTTTCGAGCTCTATAATCAGATGCTCAAGCTTTCCTTTCTCAATAAAGGCACGCGATGTCAGAATGGTTCTCACCGTCCCAAGCTTACAGGCATGCAGCAGGTTCTTGCTACCAGAGGAAAAATTCAGCATGCAGGGAACACGGCCAAGCGCCTGCAGCGCCACGAATGTCACCATCGCTGCCAGTGAATTCGGCAGCAACATCGCGACACGCTGCTGACCAGCAAGGTAAGGCTTAAGCTTGCCAGAAAGAATCATGGTGCGCGTGATCAGTGAGCGGTAGCTCATTTCCTGCCGCGAAATGTCGCTGGCAATGACACGTCGTGAGCCATAAAGCGATTTTGCTTCCAACAGTGCGGCAAGCAATGGCCGGTTCCTGTCCTGCGCTTCATATTCGTTGCGGGTCAGGATATCGTAAATATGCCGCGACGAAAGCGCGGGCGCAGTGCCCAGTGTAATCGGCGGGAATACGGTCAAGGTCAGGCGAGGAAACAGCTGCTGCGGCACCTTGCCGCGCAGGCGCGAAAGCAGTGAGAATTGGGCGCCCTCGATATGCAGCGGCAGGATAGTGGCGCCGGTTTTTGATGCCAGCAGCACCGTGCCGTCGTAAATTTTCATGACGCCACCGCTGGTGGTAATCCGCCCCTCCGGGAACAGCACTACCTTTGCGCCTTTTTTCATGTCACCCATTAGGGTTTTCATGCTCATCGGCTGTGAAGGGTCGATAATATACAGCTTGGCGACTTTCTTGACCCACCCGAAATACCATTTATTCGCCTGGAACAGGTTCATCACGAAGGCGGGCTTTTCCGGCAGCAATATAGCAAGCAGCAGCGGATCGAGGAATGAGCGGTGGTTGGCAATAATCAACACATGCTCGCCCGCAGCGGCATAATGTTCAAGCCCACGAATCTGTGCACGGAAACAGAGCCTCAGCAGCGTCACCAAGACGGGTCTAAGTAATTTTTCGGCCATACCACACCACCAGTAAGTTAAACAGGGCGAGAACAATGAATAAATCCTTCACCCCCAGACCATAATACAGGAGCAATGCCGAAACAATCGCAGCGAAGGTGATGAATACCGAATCGCTGAAATTACTTGCCGCCAGCACCCGTGAGCGGTGGGTGGACTTGGTTTCAGACTGGAGCAAGGCATAGAGCGGCACCATATACATCCCACCGCACACCGCCGACATCATGGTGCACACCAGCATCGGCCAATGCGATTGGACGGAGATGAAATCCGCCACGCCGATCAGCCCGATATGCTCCGGCTTGGGGGTAAGCGCAATCATGCCGTAGGTGAAGACCGAAACACCCAGCGCCGCCCAGCGGGTGAGCTTGCCGGAAATTTTTCCATCCAGCAGCCAGTCGCACAGCAGCGAACCGATGGCAATGCCGATAGAGAAGGTGGTGAGGAACAAAATATACACTTCGTTATTGCCGTGCACCACACCCTGCGCGTAGTTGGGGAACTGCGACATATAGACCGACCCCACCAGCAGGAACCATGAGAGCGCAAAAATACTGTACATCAGCTTCTTTGTCTGCATGGCGGCGGCAGCCATTTCCTTTGAGCCTTTCCAGATATTGAAGCTGATTTCCATTTCGGGGTGCGCGGGCGTGCTCTGAGGAATTAGCAGGCTGAATAGCAGCCCGACCCCGGCAATGGCGAGCGCCGCTTGGCCGATCACGTTACCGGGCATCTCCACCAGCAGCCCGCCCGTCACCATTCCAAGCAAGATGGCAAGGTAACTACCGCCCGCCATGAAGCCATTACCCGCCAGCAGTTCGTTCTTCTTCAGGTGCTCCGGCAGGATACTGAATTTGATGGGTCCATAGAACGCGGAATGGGTGCCGCTGACGAACAGCATAAACATCAGCAGTGTGATGTTATGGGTGGCAAAGCCGTAATAGACAAACGCCATGATCCCGACCTCGGCAATTTTGGTGTAGATCACCAGCCGCGATTTCTCGAACTTATCGGCAACCTGCCCGGCAATGAACGAAAACAGCAAAAGCGGTACCACCAAAAGCGCCGAGCAAATCGTTACCAATATTTCCGGCTGCGCGGGAAGCGTAATGCCCTTGACGGCGGCATAGGCGATAATCACCACCAGCCCGGAACGCAACAGATTATCGTTAAACGCGCCAAGCGAGGTCGCCAGGAAAATCGGCAGGAACCGCCGCCTGAGGAACAGGCTATACTTCAACTTTTCTAATTGCAATCCTTCAAGTTCCATCTGTCCCTGCTAATTCCGTGCTTGTGTAGAAAATATTTCCGTCACCGCGCCAGCTCCCTCAAACCCCTGGAGCCTGAGCGCGCCGGACGATGCATCGGCGAGCATCACCAGCCGCGTTCGGTTGTTAATAATCGGCGGCCGCAGCCATGAAAAATCCTCCTGCTGCAAATCATGCAGGCTGATGCCCGTACTTTGGCGATAGCGTCCGGCACTGTCAATCTCGCGGGGGCGCCACCCTCTGCCCTGCTGCGCGAAGCCACTATGAAACTGATTGCTGGCCGACACGCATTGCGCCGCCGAGAGTTCCATGATTTCCGCTGCGCCTTCCAACCGCTCAATGATGCACCCCTTTCCCGGAGCAAGGCCGGCAAGCAGGAAAATCGCCGGGATCGCCAACGGGGCTTTGCACAGCATTTCCTTGGCTTCGGCATAGGAAGACGCCTGCTCGAACACCTGCCGCAACACGTGCGACGGCGGAAGGCCTTTTTCCCGGTTCACCCGCACCCGGTTCATCAGCCAATCCCCGGCATAACCAAGCCCATATTTCCGCATTGGCGCCTGATTGATGGCGGCAGCAAACCGCCCCGGCGCCACTCCCTGATACACACCGGAAAGCGCCGGCCATGTAATGTTAAAAAATTCCCCCGCCGGTGCACTTTGGAGCGCAACGACCAGATGTTTGCCAAGGCCGGGAAACGGCCAATCCATGACACGCAGCAGGTTGACGTGCTCGCCTTGCAGGTAGGCACCCCCGGTGCATGCCCATTCATAGCATACATTGAGGCTCACCACCCCGCGCGCCCCCACAATGTCCGCCATAGTTTCGATCTCATGCAGATAGGGGTTGGCATGGCGCGCAAGCCATTTCCTGGAGTGCTGGTCGGAAAACGGCAGCAACAGCCCGCTCGCAAGGTGGGAAGCCAGCCCAAACGTCCGGCGGCTGGCGCGCAGCAGAGCATGCGCCTTGTCGGGGTAGGCACGCAATAAATCCACCGGTGTTTTGCCGCGTAAGTCAATGAATGGAATTGTCGTTTTCAGCATACGTTATATGTAGGTTGCATGATTCATATGTCCAGCTATAAATGTCCGCCTATGAAAAAACCAACTGTCAAAGAGGCTGAGGAAGCCGTCCGCACCTTGCTGCGTTATGCGGGCGAAGATCCAAAACGCGAAGGGTTGTTAGATACGCCGCGGCGGGTCATCAAGTCCTACGGCGATTTATTCATTGGCTATACGCTGAATGCGCGTGATGTACTCTCCACCACCTTTGAAGAAGTCGGCGGCTATGACGAGATGATCGTGCTGCGCGACATTGAATTCACGTCGCATTGCGAACACCACATACTCCCCTTTACTGGACGGGCGCACATCGCCTACATCCCAACCGACAAAGTTGTTGGCCTGAGCAAGCTCGCGCGGCTGGTGGATGTCTATGCAAAACGCCTGCAAATCCAGGAAAAAATGACGGCGGAAATCGCCAAATCACTGAATGAAGTGCTGAAACCCAAAGGCGTGGCGGTGGTGATCGAGGCTACCCACATGTGCATGACCATGCGCGGGGTACGCAAACCCGGCAGCATCATGCAAACCAGTCACCTGACCGGCTTATTTAAAAGCGACCCGCGCACCCGGCAGGAATTTTTTAGCCTGCTGAAACATGGCAATCAATAATCCACTCACAGATATAGCCATCGCCATCCTGCGCGAGCTGGTAGCATTCGACAGCGTCAGCCGCCATTCCAATTTACCGATTATCGCCTATATCCGGAACGCACTGGAAACACACGACGCGGAAGTGGAGCTTGTCCCTTCGCCCGATGGCGCAAAGGCCAACCTGATTGCGCGCTTTGGCCAGGCCGCGCCGGGCGGCATGATCTGGTCGGGACATACAGATGTGGTGCCGGTCGACGGACAGCCGTGGAATACCGATCCGTTCACCCTGACCCAAAAGGATAATCTCCTCTACGGGCGCGGCACGGCGGACATGAAAAGTTTTATCGCCTGCTGCCTTGCGCTTGCCCCAGAACTGAAAAACCTTGCCAAGCCCATCTATTTTGCTTTCTCGTATGACGAAGAGGTCGGCTGCCTCGGCGTGCCGTACCTGGTAGAGCAGCTTGTAAAGAAGGGCATCCGCCCAGAAATCGCCATCATCGGCGAGCCAACCATGATGCAGGTGGTCACGGCACATAAGGGTGTGCTATCGTATGAAACCACCGTGCGCGGACTGGAATGGCACTCAAGCCAGCCGCACCTTGGCGTCAACGCCGTGCAGGTTGCGGCCGAGCTGGTCAGCTATCTTGCCAGCATGGCGCGTGAGTTGCGGGCGCATGGCCTGCGCGACGAGCGTTTTGATCCACCGCACACCACGGTGCATGTCGGTACTATCCACGGCGGCACGGCACGCAATATTATTCCGCGTGAATGCGTATTCCATTGGGAAATCCGCCCGCTGCCAAACTATAATGGCGACAAATTATTTGAGCGCTTCCAGTGGAAGTGCAACCAGCTCCGTGAGGAAATCAAGGCCATCAGCCCGGAGACAGATATTGCTACCAAGCCGATGTCGCGCATGCTGGGCGTCAGCCTGCCGGAACATGCCGAAACTGAATGCCACCGTATCATGCATGCGGCGGGCACCAACCGGCAACTCGCCGTGTCGTTCGGCACCGAGGCCGGCGTGTTCAACGAAAACGGCATCCCGGCGATCATCTGCGGCCCCGGCGATATCCAGCAAGCACACAAGCCGAACGAATTTATCGACATCGGACAAATTTCTGAGTGCTTGGCATTCCTAAAAAAACTGATTACATAGCAGTATGTATACCGCCACCACCCGTGCCATTAAGGTTACCGTATTTCCCAGCTACCTGCCTGACCAGTCGGATAGCTATAGCGGGCAGCACTGCTGGGCATATTTTATCCGCCTGGAAAATTTGGGAGAAGAAACCGCCCAGCTCATCAACCGCCACTGGCACATCACTGATGGCCGCGGCGGTGTTCAGGACGTGCGCGGGGCGGGCGTGGTCGGCGAGCAGCCGGTGCTGGAACCGGGCGACAGCTATCAATATAGTAGCGGCGTGTCACTCACCACCGCCACCGGCATCATGCAGGGAACCTATGAGATGGAAACACCAAGCGGCGAACGTTTTCTGATTACCATCCCCGCCTTCTCACTCGATAGCCCCGAGCAGCTCAAACGGGCGAATTAGGCCATGCGAACATTCACGTTAGGTCGCTAGCTGCGGCATCTTCTCCCCTGGCTTCAGGATGGTTTTTATTGCCGTAATTTCGGGATCATCTTCTAGATACACAATGGGAGCACCGCCCCAGCTTTCAGAGCCTCTGAGGATATTTGGATTAACGCTGTTAAATGGCGGGACGTTGTAGACGCTATGCGAACCTGCAAGGAAACCTATGCCTTTGTTGTTCTTATGCCTTCACGCTTTAGCTATTTACGGAAATGGTTAATCAAAACAGGCGATGAGTTTGGAGTTATGAGATTACGCATGCAACAAACTACCAATTAATTCCTCAATATTCTTCTTAGCCCATTCGATGGGTTGGCTATGATTTGATGAAAAATCTGGTTTGCGACCATTGAACTCAGCCTGCCATAAAACTTCTGAAATATTCAAAAGAATTTGAAGGATATCGGTTATATCTGCATTTTTTACAGCTTCATAAAGCTCTTTTCTTTCAATATCAGAGAGCATCTGATTGTGAGCATACACCTTATCACGTAACGGTTTGACACGCTCCCAAATAGCCTTTGCCCTTTTAACTTCGCTACTGATAACTTTAAGGTCTTCATTACTCAGTTCAGTTGCATTCTCTATATACTCATCAATTCCTTCAAATTCACTGCCCGATTCTATCTTTCTTTTACGCAGTTCCGACTTGCTGAAATGGTCTTTTCCATCATTTGCTGCCCTAACTGTTTTATCAACATTATAAGCAAGTCGGTCATTATCAAAAATCTTACCTAAAAAAATGATAGTTGTCTGGACGGCAATATATCTTTGATCAAGCCAGTAACGCGGGGCTTTATTTAAAGCCGCTAGAATCGCAGAATCTTCATTGGCTCTGTTATTAAGGTGAACATGATGATGCCATGTTCGAACGGCAAAAGCCACATTTTGCGAAAATTGTTCATAGTGCTTTTTGTAATCAATGCTAGACATCAATGGAATCACTTACAGGTTGCTTTATGCCAAAATCTTTTTCCATCTTGTGTCACTAAAGTTAAGGCAACCGTCCAACCATTATTTATTGCTTCAAGCCATTCACCTTCACAATAAATGCTATTCCATTGAGCAGCTTTTCTATCTTGCCAGCCCTCGCGCATATCATTTTGATTCGCGAACATAAATTTTTTGAAGTCTACTATTTTGTTCCCACATAAAACGGCAATGCCGTCGTTACGCGTATACTTATCAACCATTTTTCCAACATCAACTTCACCATTTGCTTTAAATGCCTCCATCTGTTTGCAGAATGCAGCATCGTCAAATTCAGCCGCAAAAGCTTGAAAAGACATCAAACCTAAAAGTAACAATACTAAGCTTATTTTGGTTTGTTTCATTTGATGCTCCCATTGATATTCGAATTTATTTTTCCCTTATATCTCAGCGACTAAAAAACGGGAAATACTATTTGCGAACCTGCGTGAGCCGAGATTGAGATTCGAACCTAGAGGGTTTTGATAAACCCAACTGAAAATGGCGGCGCGTAGCGAACGGTTTTCGAACCTGCCCGACTGAGTGCCTGTTGATAGTACAACATAAAGTGAATTATTCACATAGCGGCATTATTAATCGCTTGGCGGGATAGAAGGCGAAGAGAATAAGCCTTACGGGAGGAATGAGCTGGGAATCCACAGCCATCTATCATTTAAGCTAAATGTGCATTGATAATTTTCTGTGCAGATTTTTTGGCGACATCGGCAGCAGCGGGATTTTTGCCAACCTGCGCAGTGACAATCGCACCTTCAAGCAAGAGTGCCAGCTCGTCGGCAAGCCCACTCGCATCTTTTGCGCCCGCTTGCAGACATAATTCTTTGATATAGCCATGCATCTGCGTTTTGAAATGAACGCTGATGTTGCGAATAGGTGTATCCGTATCGGAATATTCACCCACCGCATTGATAAACATACAGCCGAAAAAATTATCCTGCATGAACCAGATTTTGGCTACATCAAACATCGCCAACAATCTTTTCTCAGGTGTTGAGGCAGCTTTATCTACCTGCTTCATGAAGTTGTTGCGAAACACGCCGTCATAATGCTGGAGTGTGGCTAGGATCAGTTCATTTTTTGAGCGGAAATAACTATACATGGTTTTTTTCGAAACCTTAGCTTCGCGCATAATCATATCCACGCCCGTGCCGTTAAACCCGTGTTTGCTGAACAGGGAAATAGCGGTTTTTATTACATCATTGCGGCGCGAAGGGCGTGGCATATTGCTTCTCTCTTGGTAAACTATAAGGTTTCTATAAAATAGGTGCACTTGTTGTTTCCTTAAACGCAATTATAAATGTAACCGTTGTAATAACAAGGAATATTATTTTATAAAACACCTATTGACGAAAACAAAACAGTTTACTATAAACGCCGAATAGGGAACAATGTTGTTTCCTAGCAAACACATGGAGAATTTATTATGCAACGAATCAAAACACTCACGATTGAAACTGCTTCAGGCAAAGGTAAAGAGCTTTTGGAAGGCGCCAAAAAAGCCATGGGCAAAGAACTCAACATCTTCGGCGCTTTTGCAAACGCACCTGCAGCACTTGAAGGATTGCTCGGATTAGTTGGCTCACTCAGCAAGGGCAAACTTGTCCCCGCACTGCGCGAACAATTGGCACTAGTCACTGCTGGTGAAAATTCCTGCGACTATTGTGCATCGGCGCACACGTACCTCGCAACCAATGCTGGCGTTGCCAAAGATGAAGCGGCTGCCAACCTGCAAGGCAAATCGTCGGACAAGAAAACGCAAGCCGCTTTAACTTTCGCTTCGCAGCTCGTGGAAAAACGCGGTGGTGTAAGCGAAGCTGATTTGAAAGCGGTGCGTGAAGCTGGTTTCAGTGATGAAGAAGTGGTGGAAATTCTTGCTCACGTGGCGCTCAACACCTTCACCAACTACTTCAACGAAGCCTTCAAAACCGAAATCGATTTTCCGGTCGTGAATGCCCATAACGTGCGTAAAGCTGCTTAACATTAGAAACTTATAAAAGGAAATAATTGTATGAAAAAAATCAAACTCACTATGCTTTCTTTGTTCGCAGCATTACTGATGCCAGTAGCGGCATTGGCGGTAGATGACGTTGCCAACAGCCTGGTTGGAGTGCAAGGCTATGATCTAGTGTCCTATCACCAGAAATCTGGCCCTGTTGCTGGCAATGGGAATAACCTCGTGGTGCATGAGGGAATTTCTTATGTATTTGCGAATGCAGAAAATAAAAAAGCCTTTGAAGCCAACCCTGGCAAATATCTACCACAATACGGTGGTTATTGCGCCTATGGTGCCGCTGTGAACAAAAAATTTGTTGGCGATCCCAAGGTATGGGCAGTGGTGGGTGGTAAACTCTACCTGAATCTGGACAAAAAAGTTCAGGCGATATGGGATCAAGATCGTGCTGGCAAAATTAAGGAAGCTGATGTGAATTGGCCAAATATCAAAAACACTCCAGCCTCAGAACTCAATAAATCGTAAATCTATGAAGGGGCGGCCAAGCGCTGCCCCTTTTTTTCTGTCGCATCTCAATAATACACTGATATGGTCATAAAACATGCTCTCAACGTTATCTATAGTGAATGATGACTTCTATTAATCCTGT
The DNA here is from genome assembly GCA_964518725.1 of uncultured Rickettsiales bacterium. Lineage (GTDB taxonomy): Bacteria > Pseudomonadota > Alphaproteobacteria > Rickettsiales > SXRF01 > JANRKF01. The sequence goes on from CAZFKP010000032.1 coordinate 19,156, forward strand.
TAGTTTTATTGGCGGCAGTAAAGGTGCGTGGAAAGTCATGCGCGTTGATACCATTGTGGGTGCACCGCTTACATCTGTTGCGTATATTGCCCTCCACGCATCACATACTCCTCCCCCAGAAACCCACACGACAGCGTCATGGATATTGCACGGCACCAATAACCACACGCGCTATTCCACGCGCAACGAAGTAGAGGCGATGAAAGCACAACAAGAAGGATTGGGCCGCAATGAGGCTATCTGCGCTGCGCTGATTCCCATTCGTAAATCGGCAGCCTGGTGGAATATGGCGCAGGATGAACGGCGGAAGATTTTTGAGGAAGAATCGCAACATATTGCCATGAGCATGGACTATCTTCCCGCCATCGCGCGCAGGCTCTACCATAGCCGCGATTTGGGCGAGCCGTTTGATTTTTTGACCTGGTTTGAATTTGCGCCGGAACATGAAGACGCATTTAACCGTCTCGTGGCCAAACTGCGCGCAAGCCGCGAATGGGAATTTGTCGATCGCGAGATAGATATACGGCTGATGAAAAATGAAAGCTGAAGCCGCAAAGCTCATAAACGAAGTCAAAGTTTGCACTATTTGCGCCGAACATCTTCCGCTTGGCCCACGGCCAGTGTTCCAAATGCACCCAAAAGCTAAAATCCTGATTGCCGGACAAGCACCGGGCGTGCGCGTACATGAAACGGGAATTCCGTTTAATGATCCAAGCGGTGATCGTTTGCGTGCATGGATGGGTGTGAATCGAGAAACGTTTTACGACGCTGAAAAAATCGCCATTTTACCCATGGGTTTTTGTTATCCAGGAACGGGGAAATCAGGTGATCTGCCTCCCCGCCCTGAATGCGCGGAGCATTGGCGTAAGAAACTTATTTCGCAACTGCCTAATATAGAACTTACACTCGTTATTGGCCAATACGCGCAGAACTGGCATTTGGGAAAACAACAAAAAGAAAATCTCACCGAAACCGTACGCGCATGGAAAGAATACTGGCCAAGAATGCTGGTGCTGCCCCACCCTAGCCCACGCAATAATATTTGGCTCAAGAAAAATTCATGGTTTGAAGAAGATGTGATTCCAAAGCTAAAAAGAATAGTTCAGAAAATATTAGTATAAGAATCGCATTCGAGATTCGAACTCACAAATGTGTTATGTATCAATGCCATGTGTAATTGCATGAAAAAAGAAGCAGCCTTGCGAACTCCACCAACCTCAATGTGAGCATGAAGTTGCGAAGATTGCCATAATAATGGCGGCGCGTAGCGAACGCTTTTCGAACTTACGCACCAGATTGCCTGCTCATAGTACAACATAAAATCAACTACACAAGCAGCAGGATTATAACGAAACTTGCAGCATAAAGGGGGCGCGAAGCCCCCTTCGTTCGTTCAAGGTAAAAAGTTAATACTCACTCGCGAGCATGATGGTCAGCACGCGGGTGGTGACCTTTGGGTCGGCGGGGTTTTCTGATCCGAAGTTCATGGTGTGGTCGTAGTAGTCAATCTTCCAAAAGAAGTCCTGACCTTCGACCACTACCTTGCCGAAGTCATGCTCGCCGTATGGGTCGTTGTCTTCGGTGAAGTTGTCGTAGTGCATCACGGCGGCGAACACGGCTGCGCTTGTTTCTTCGCTTAATTGGTTCACGCCGCTGGTCGTCATGACCTTGCCTCCCCAGTATGTCTGGCGGAAGCGGTCGTTCAAAGCGGCGATGATCGGGCTTTGGTTGTCACGTTGGGGTGTTTCGGTGGTGTTTTCGATGGTTTGCATGGCATTTACCTTCATTTGCTGGGGTTAAACCTTCTATCGGATAACACCCTGCCACCTGCAATC
>CAZFKP010000033.1:0-19799 GCA_964518725.1 uncultured Rickettsiales bacterium
CTGGCTTTCACGCGGACGGCTGGCAAAATAAGCATCGGCCTCGGCGTCATTCACCGGCTCCACGGCGCCTTCGATACGCAGCTGGCGCTCCAGCGGCATCCAGTGAAAACACAGAGCGGCTCTGGGGTTGGCGATCAGGTCGCGGCTTTTATGGCTATGTAAGTTGGTGTAAAACACCAGCCCGCGCGGATCAAATCCCTTAAGCAGGACGATCCGCACCGAAGGTCGCCCATCCGCCGAACAGGTCGCCAGCGACATCGCGGTCGGCTCGGCGATATCCTTACATGCCTTGGCAGCCTCCAGCCACGCTGTGATGTGTGGGAAAGGAGAGGTCACTCCATTACCCTCACCATGTCACCCGGCTGGAGCGATAATGCCGTCGCGGTTTCCTGGTTCAGCACAACCCCATCACCTGCCATTTCAAGCGGCGCATAGGCAATCCTGAATTTTGGCAACACGGTATTGGTAACCATATGCGTCGCCGTGTCGCCGCACGGGCGGATGTCGGTCACCGGCACTTTCCGGCTCTTACGCACGGTGCGAATGGCGGCGCGGTCGGCCTGCAGGGTGGGGCCGGCATCAAACACATCGACATAATTCTGGTAGCGGAACCCTTCCGCCTCCAGCATTTGCTTGGCGGGCACGGAGAGCTGGTGTGCCTCACCGATCACCGCCTGCGCTTTCGCATCCAGCAGGTTCACATAAATCGGGTATTTCGGCATCAGGTCGCTGATGAACTGGCCGCCCTGGGTGGCGTTGATGAAATCAGCACGGCGGAACGGCATCTGGAAAAAATGCTGCGCGAGGTTTTTGTAAAAGGGCGATTCGCCCGTATCGTCCTGCACGCCGCGGATTTCAGAAATCACCACGTCGGAAAACAGATCCGGGAATTCCGCCATCATCACAAAGCGGCTGCGCGACAGAAACCGCCCGATACCGTCACGCCGGTAGCCCTCACGCAGGAATAGCGAGCCAATCTCGCTCGCGCCCGTATAATCGTTGACCATGTGCAGCACGCGCTGACTGGAATAAACCCCCAGCTCTTTCGACGCCTGCACAATGGTCGATAGCTTGTAGGAATAAAACGGGTTCCTGAGTCCGACATGCGCGACCACCCCGGTGGTGCCTGCAATCTGCTTTGCATCCGTATCTTCCAGTACAAACAAAAATGCCTCGTAGCCTTTCCATTCCTTGCTGCCGGAGAAGCTTAATTCCGCCCGCTGGATTTTTTTCTCCAGCACGTAGCTGTCTGCCGGGAGCGAGGTCATGCCGATGCCTGCCTCGCGCGCAAGCAACAGCAGGTCGGCATGGTCGTTCATGGTCACGGGACGGAGAATGAGCATGGTGCGACTACCCGGCCATAAAGCTGGTAAGCGCCGCGTCCAGACGCTTCAACCCCTCGGCCAGCTCTTTCTGGGTAATCGTCAGCGACGGCAGAAAACGCAGCACATTCGGCCCGGCCTGCAACACCAGCACGCCATGGGCGCGGGCAAGCTCGGCGATGTCCCCTGCTTTCCCAGCGAATGCCGGCACCAATTCGGCGCCGACCATCAGGCCACGGCCACGCACTTCCTTGAAGAGTTTGAGTTTCTTATTGATGGCATTCAGGCCGGCGAAAATTTCTTTGCTGCGGGCTTTGACATTGTCTTGCAGCTTTTTCGATTGCAACGTTTTCAGCACCTCGAACGCCACCGCGCACGCCAGCGGATTACCGCCGAACGTCGAGCCATGGCTGCCAAACTGGAAGGTGTTTTCTGCGCGTGCACCAATCAGCATCGCGCCGATCGGCATGCCGCCGCCCAGCGCCTTGGCCAGCGTTACCACATCCGGTACCACACCCTTCTCCGCGAAATGCGAGAATAAATGGCCGGTACGCATCATGCCGCACTGCACCTGGTCAAGCATCAAGAGCGCATCATATTTGTGGCAGATATCCTGCACCGCCTTCAGGAAGCCTGGCTTCACCGGCGTGATCCCCCCTTCACCCTGCACCACTTCAAGCATCACCGCACAGACCGAATCGTTCATGACTTTTTTGAGCGCCTCAAGATCGTTATACGGCACATAGACAAACCCACCCGGCAGCGGTTCAAACCCCTGCTGGTATTTCGGCTGGGCAGTCGCGGTGACGGTGGCCAAGGTGCGGCCATGGAATGAGCCGGTGAAGGTAATGATGGTGCGTTTTTCAGGCGGCTTGCCTTTGTCGGCTGCATATTTGCGCGCGAGCTTAATCGCCGCTTCGTTGGCTTCCGCACCGGAATTGGTGAGGAACACGCGACGCGCAAATTTCGAGGATTTGACCAGTGCCTCGGCAAGCAGAACCGGCGGCGCGGTGAAGAAAATATTGCTTGTGTGCCAAATATTCCCAGCCTGTTTCATCAGTGCTTTCTTGAGCGCGTCGTTGTGGTGGCCAAGGCTGGTGACAGCAATCCCCGCACCAAGGTCGATATAGTGGTTGCCATCCGTATCCCACACCTGCGCGCCCTTGCCTTTGGCTACCACCATCTCACGCGGCTTATAGGCATGGGTGTAATATTTCCGCCCCTTGGCAATCAACGCCTTGGTGGCGGCGGAAGGTTTCGCCATGGGTTTCGTTTTGGCGGTCGTTTTTTTAGTTTTTTTCATGTCGCTCCATGCCCCTTGTCAGATAACAATAAATAGTTCGATCCTTAGCATATTACTACCGCCGCCAATGTAAATACCCGTCTGCTACTGAAAAAGCGGTTTCACCTGATTGTACAGGTCGGCATCCGCACCATCCGTCGGGGCGGCAGCGGACTGGAGGATGTCGTTGATTTTCGACTCGGCGTCGGTGCGAATACGGAATTCAACGCGCTGCGATAACACCTCGTTTTCCGTGCCATCCGGATTCAGGATCGGCTGCGAGGAAGACAGCCCGTTGGCGGTCACATATTTACGCAGCCATGCCGATTCGGCCTGCACCTGCGACAACCCCATCACATAACGCAACGCGCTGCGGGTGCGCGCCTGCGACAATTCCATATTCCTGAAATAGGCTTCCTGCGGCGAGGTGTTGGCGCTCCAGAGGCTCGACGTATGCCCCTCGATGCGGATTTCCTGCACCGACGATTTGTATTTCGGGCTGGTGATAATTTTCATATAACGCGGAAAGAAATTCGCGAGTATTTCCTGAAAACTCGCCTTCAGTTCGGTATCGCCACGATTGAACAGAATGTACTGGTTTTCAAAACGGATGGAGAGATCCTTGTTGATGGTCGCACCCCAGCGGTTGAAATCCCCTTCAAATTCCTGCTTGAGTTCACTGTACAGCTCCGACTTTACCTTGTCATACACTTGCGCCACCTGCTTGATCTTCACCGCATCGGCTTCCATTTTCCTGGCATAATCCTGCATCTTCATGGCGTTCAACCGTGCCTGTTCACTGTAGCGCATGATGCTCTGGGAATCGGCCTGCGTCTTCAGCATGAACGCAATCGCAATCAGCATGAAAATCATCATCAGGCTGCTCATCAGGTCAGAAAGCGAAATCCACTGCGCCTCATCCCCATGGCTTGCTGCGGATGAATCCACGAGTTGATTGATGTCCGTCATGTCCTAGAACCGGTCATTTTCTATGGGCTTATATTCTTCATGAACCACCGGCGCAGGACGAGGTGGCGGTGGCGCCGTTGGTACTGGCGGTGGCGGCTGTATATGCGCGGTGAGTGCTTTCTCAACCGCCCGCAACGCCTCAATCAGCTCCTCGACGCTGGCCTTGCTTTCCTTAGGGCGACGTTTGCGAAACCCCTCGATGTCGCGAAGCTTCAGGGTGAGTGCCGCGAAAATACCCGCCGCCGATGCCCACACCGCCGTTTTAATCCCATCAATCAGTTTCGGCACACTCTCGCTGATATTCATCGTGTTGAATTCCAGAAGCCCGATCGCAATGCCGACAAAAGTGCCGAAGATGCCGAGCGTCGTCAGAAAAGCCGGGGCTTTTTCAACAGTTGCCGGCCCATAGGTCACATGAAAAATCAGTGTAAAAATAGCAATGGTGACCAGGAAAACCTGCGTCTCAAAACTTAGGGAGAAAAAAATATCGACCATGGCCGCCACCTGAGGTTGCAATGGGCGAATAATAGCGCCAAGTGTTTAAGACTTGGTGAATGAAAGACCGCCCTCAGAAACGGCTAGGCCGCCTGTGTCTGGTGGCGGATTTTGGCAAGCCATGCCTTACCCTGGTGGTTCTCAATAAAATGCACGAGCGCTACCACGACCCGGCGGTCAAACAGGGTGCCGCAATTATCCATCAAGAAATTGATCGCAGCTTCCGTTGTCATGGCCGTGCGCCAGCTGCGCGGGCTGATCATGCCAATAAACGTATTCGCCACCCCAAGCACACGCGCAGTCGTCAGGATATTCTCACCCTTCAGACCAAGGATGCCGCTGCCATCCCATTTCTCCTGCCACTGCCGGAGCGTTTCATAGACAGGTCCTTCAAAATGGATGGTCTTCACCAGCTCCGCCGCATCGAACATCGACCCCTGGATGATGTGGCGTTCCTCGTCGGTCAACGGGTCGGTTTTGGTCAGAAGCTTGGTGGAAATTACAATCTTGCCGACATTCATTAGGCTGGCCGCAATGCGCGCCGTTTCAATGCTTGTCGCATCCAACTCCATCTCATTAGCGACATGGCTGGCGAGGCTCGACACCATCAGCGAATGGTTGGCGGCAAACGGGTCGCGGCGATCCACCAGCGTCACCAGCGTGTTGATTAAATCCTGATGTATCTGCAGACGCTTCTCCCGCTCGCTCACCACCTCGGTGATATCCTGCTCGATAACCAGCACTCCCGGCGTCGGATCCGGCAAATGGCTTACCGGAATATGCGGCACCGGCACGTAAGCGCCCCGGATGACCTGTTGCTCACCGTGGGTTTCCTGTCGAAACTGCTGGTAGGTGATGTGCTGACTGGTCAGTGCTTCCACCGATTGCTCAATAATATCTTCAGCACGTGCTGTGCCACGCACATCGCGCACATGCTTGCCAACCACCATCTCCGGATCCATGCCAACGCTCTCCACGGCATTCTTATTGGCGAACTGGTAGTGCTGGTCGGCGTCGAGGATGAAAATCGATTGGGGCTGATGATCGGCAACGAGCCGCAGCAGCTTCTCCTGCGCGCGCGCTTGCGCGGCCAGTTGGCGGTAATGGTGCGAGAGCATCAGCGAGCGCTTGGAAATCGCGTGCCACCAGATGGCAATGATAAGCAGCACCACGATGGCGATCACGAAGAAGAAAAACGCAATCATGTTGTTACGGTTAACACTGCTGGCACGCAGCGCTTCTTCGCTCGCAACCTTGACGATCATCGTCCACGGCGTGCCGGGAATTTCACGCGAGGTAGCGAGCACGCGCTTCTTGCCATAATCATCCATGTCGGAAATGAAATTGCCGACCGTCACCAAAAGTCGGGCTTCAGAAAATTTGCGCGGGTTCTTGTCAATTTCTTTCGAGAGCGCCTCCGAGCGGTCAAGCAGCGGGCTTAAGAACTGGATATTGTCGGCACTGGTGCGTATCAACACCGTTTCAAGGGTCTTCTCCGTCACCCCTGGATGTTTCAGCATCTCCCAGAAATCGCTTTCCACCTGCTTGATGGCAACAACGCGCCCGACCAGCGACTCTTCGTTACGCTCGCCCTGGATCGAATAAATCGGCACGGTAAAGCCCATATAAATGGTGCCGTCTTCTTCTTTCTTCATATCGATCAGAGCCTCTTTATCCGCCGGAAGATCGACGACCCCGGCAACCACCTGCTCCTTGACCGATTGCGGCATGGCGGTTGAAACCACCAGTTCGTTTTTATTATTGAGTACGGCGAGCCCGCCCTTGTGGTCGGACTCAACATTAGCAGGAATGGCATTGGCCGACGACGCCATGTAACCGCCGCGCTGCGCCGTGAAAATCAGCAAGTTACGCAGATATTCGACTTGCGCTGGCGGCTCAGACTTATTGCTTGCAGCATCCTGCGGCATCATCTGCAGCTCGGTCAGGTAGAGCTGCACTGAAGGATTATCCGACAAGCTACGCAGTTCGTTGAAGCGATTATTGACGTATTTTGTGAGTTCGGCGGCACGGCTTTCGGCAATCAGGTTCAGCTTTTCCTGCCATGTCCGCATATCGCGCGCGACATCGAGCGCGATATAGCGCGTCACCAGCCACAAACCAATCAGCACGATCGCAGCAACAATCAGCGCGATGCTATAAAAGCGCGGGGCAAAGTTCGCGGGTTTATCGCCGGGTTGTAATCCATCTTCCTGTGACATACATCCTCATTTGTTGCGCGCCGTATTATACCGTCTTCCGGCGTATATCCTAGTTAATTATTTGGTGTGTAACGCCACCAGTAATTCTCGTTGGTACCATAAATCGGGCGATAATGGTAGATGCTCATGGCATCGCGTACTTGCTTGATCTGGTTATCAAGTATCCACAGCACACCATCATCATACACCCCAAGAATGGCGTGGATGATGCCGCCCAGATTCAAATCCTGCACGATCATGATCCGCAGACGGTCGGCAGGCACACCCATCGCACGCAGCGAGTAATATTTGGCAATCGCATAATCTTCGCAATCGCCGTTCACTTCCATGAACTCGTAAGGCGTCGCCCAGTAATCGACTATCCCCCAGTTTAACTGATCGGCGATATAGGGGTGCTCGTTGCCCCAGTCATTGATTTTTTCCAACTGATCTTTGAAGGAGTCCGTTTTTAACCCAGCGACAAAATCCCGCCATTGCGGAATGACGCAGGGATGAAAAGCAACCTTGCCACATTCGCTGTCGGGGATTTTTTGCTGCGATACAAACCGCGCCCTCACATTGGTCCATTTCGGGAATGGCTTCAGGTTGGTGTTCTGCTCTTCCTCCATGTTGAAATAGGAGAGCTGCGCGTGCGCGTGCGGCGCAACCGGCAGCATTACAAGCAACGCAAGAAAATAGATTCGGAGGTGGAACAATAATGGACGCATGCGGAATGATTTCTGTTATGAAAATGATCCTACACGATTCATCTCCACCGCACTATTGTGTTTTTTATATCACAGTCGTAACGAAAAAACGGAAAAAATATTTTTTGTTTTTTATCAGAATTTCATGCAATTTTTTTATAATCATAACCATGCCGTAACAATACAATGAACAGCCAGCGAGATTTTGCTGGCGATCCATTTCATTCCGCATCCGTAATGAATGGCTGTGTATTATTCTCGTAAGGCGCCAAAACTTCCGAATATTACTTTTAGCGTTAACAGAAAATTCACGATTACTGGTTTAGAAGTGAAATCGTTATCCGAGCACACGGTGTGTTTTGGATACATCTAACCAAAATGGAGTTACTTATGATGAAGAAAGCCAAAAAACCAGCTGCTAAAAAAGCAGCTAAGAAACCAGCCGCTAAAAAAGTAGCTAAAAAAGCTGTTAAAAAAGTAGCTAAAAAAGCTGCTAAAAAGCCAGCTGCCAAGAAAAAAGTGGCTAAAAAAGCCGCTAAAAAACCAGCTGCTAAAAAAGCTGCTAAAAAACCAGCTGCGAAGAAAAAAGTTGGCATCAGCCTTCTGAAAGCTTCTTCTGCTAAAAAAGTTACCCCAATCCGCCTCTAATACAGGATTGGTTTAAGAGTCAAACTCCCATTGACTTAAAAATAAGGGGCACTTTTCGGTGCCCCTTTTTTTATGGCCGCACACTGCCAAGCGCCGGGATTAAATCCTCCGCCGTGAAAAACCGCCCCAGTGTTTTTGCCGCCTCGCCATGCAGCCAGACTCCGGCACAGGCCGCATCGAATGCGTTCATCCCCTGCGCCAGCAATCCCGCAATCAACCCCGCCAGTACGTCGCCACTTCCGGCCGTGGCGAGCCCTGCCGGCGCGTTGCCGTTGATGACAAGCGGTTTCCCAGCCTGTGCAATCACTGTATCGCTGCCTTTATATACCAGCACACCGGGATAATGGTTGATCGCACGCTCCACCGCAGCGATTTTGTTTTCATGCTGACCGAATAACCGGGTGAATTCGCCTTCGTGCGGCGTAATGATGGTAGTGGCGCGAGCATGCCGCACCACTTCTTTTTGCAGCGCATCGGCATCGAGTATGCACGGCTTGCCACTTTCCAGCATGGTGACGGCACGCACTACCGTCTGCTCATGGACACCCGCCCCCGGACCAATGGCAAGCGCCTTCACCCGCGGTTCATGCACCAGCGCATAAAATTCATCGTTGTTGGCTGCCGGTTTGGTCATCACCGCCGCTAAGCTTGCGGCGTAAATTGGTAATGTCTGCGCGTCGACGATAACCGATACCGCCCCCGCACCAACTTTGAGCGCCGCGTTTGCCGTGAGCTTGGCCGCACCGGTGCTGGCAAGCATGCCGCCCATTACCAGTGCATGGCCACGCGAATATTTATGTCCACCCGGTTTGGGATGGGGTAGTTTCCAGCGAGCCGGTGTATTGAGGTAAGCGCCTGCCTCCGGCACCGCGATCCCGATATCCATGATATGCAGCATGCCGGTGTGCGCCTTGCCGGGGAGCAGGAAATGCCCGCGTTTGGCGCTGGCAAAGGTAATCGTATGATCGGCCTTCACCGCACACCCCGTCACTTCGCCCGTAGTGGCGTTGATCCCACTCGCGATATCACAGGCCACGACCGGACACCCGGCCGCATTCATCGCTGCGATGGCCTCCACAAACTGGTCGGTCATTTCCTTGTTAAGCCCCGTGCCAAGCAGCGCGTCGATAATCAGCTCGGCATTATAAAGCAGCCCGCTGATATTTTCCTGCGGCGTGGCGATAGTGACATCCCATCCCTGTTCCTTGAGGAGGCCAGCGGCGATGCGCCCGTCCCCACCATTATTGCCGAACCCGCACACGACCACCGTGCGGCAGGGCTCGAAATGCCTTGTTATTACCGACACCAGCGCTTCGGCCGCACGCTGCATCAGCACCGATTCCGGAGTTCCGCTTTTGATCGTGGCCTGATCAGCAGCGCGCATTTCATCGGCGGTGAGAAGTGGAATGGATTTCATCGTAGCATCATAGCAAAATCCCTCCGTTTTTTCAAACGAAGGGATTTGCATTGATTAGATAAACGCAGCACGTTATGCCGAAGCAGCGTCTTTCTTCTCGCGTTTGCCGACCTTATCCGAGATATCCTCGCCGGTGGCCTGATCAACGACGCGCATGGAGAGGCGAACTTTGCCTGTACGGCCATCAATTTCCAGCACTTTCACTTTCACCATGTCACCTTCTTTTACCACGTCGTCGGTTTTGGCAACGCGGTAGTCAGCGAGTTCGGAGATGTGAACGAGGCCGTCTTTACCCGGCATGAAGGTAACGAATGCGCCGAAATCGACGTTGCGCGCCACTTTACCCTCGTAGATGCGGCCAATTTCCGCCTCTGCCACGATGCCATACACCCAATCATAGGCTTTTTTTCCCGACTCTTCGTTGACGGCGGCGATTTTCACCAGGCCGTCATCATCGATGTCGATTTTAGCACCCGTCACTTCGCAAATTTCACGGATCACCTTGCCGCCCGAGCCAATGACTTCGCGGATTTTCTCTTTCGGGATCTGCAGGGTGGTGATGCGCGGCGCGGTTGCACCGACGCTTTCACGGCTGCCGGTGAGCGCTTTGCTCATTTCGCCGAGGATGTGCTTACGGCCACCATGTGCCTGCTCAAGCGCAATTTTCATGATCTCTTCGGTGATGCCGTCGATCTTGATGTCCATCTGCAGCGCGGTGATACCAGCTTCGGTACCGGCTACCTTGAAGTCCATGTCGCCCAGGTGATCTTCGTCGCCCAGGATATCCGAAAGAACCACAAACGCGTCCTTTTCCTTGATGAGCCCCATGGCGATGCCAGCCACCGGACGTTTCAGCGGAACACCCGCATCCATCATCGCCAGCGACGAGCCGCAGACGGTCGCCATCGAGGACGAGCCGTTCGACTCAGTGATTTCCGACACCATACGCAGTGTGTATGGGAAATCTTCTTTGCTTGGAAGCAGCGGGTGAATGGCGCGCCATGCCAGCTTGCCATGGCCGATTTCGCGGCGGCCAGGACCACTCATTCTTCCTGTTTCGCCAACAGAATAAGGCGGGAAGTTGTAGTGAAGCATGAAGTTTTCGGTGTATTCGCCGTCAATCGCGTCGATACGCTGCTCATCCTGGCCGGTGCCGAGGGTGGCCACAACGATCGCCTGCGTTTCACCGCGGGTAAAGAGCGCCGAGCCATGCACCATCGGCAGCACGCTGACCTGGCAGTCGATGTTGCGGATGCTGGTGGGGCCACGGCCATCGATACGGGTTTTGTTTTTTACCAGATCGCCGCGAACGATATCTTGCTCTACTTTTTTCAAGTACGAACCGACCATTTTCTCGTCCATGCCCTCGGCAACAACAAGCTGTTCTTTGACCAATTTCTTGATATCGCCAAGCTTGTTGGAGCGCTCTTGTTTACCAAGAATTTTGTAAGCATCACGCAGACCGCTTTCCGCCAATCCGCGGATGCGGGTGATGAGGGCTTCATCGGTTTTGTAGGTGAACTCCCACGGATCTTTGGCCGCTTGTTCCGCCAGCTCAATAATCATGTTGATAACCGGCTGCATGCCTTTATGTCCGGCAACCACCGCGCCCAGCATCACATCTTCCGACAGCTCCTTCGCTTCGGATTCCACCATCATCACCGAACGCGCAGTCGCGGCAACGACGAGGTCGAGGTCGCTGGTTTCGAGTTCTGCTTTGGTGGGATTGATGGCATATTCACCGTTGATATAGCCCACACGTGCCGCAGCAATCGGCCCCATGAACGGGATGCCAGAAATGGTGAGTGCCGCCGATGCGCCAACCATGGCAACGATGTCGGCATCGTTTTCCAGATCGTGCGACAGCAGGGTGCACACCACTTGCACTTCGTTATAAAAACCTTCCGGGAAGAGAGGACGGATCGGACGGTCGATCAGGCGGGAGGTGAGCACTTCTTTCTCAGAAGGTTTGCCTTCGCGCTTAAAAAAGCCACCCGGGATTTTGCCAGCAGCAAACGCTTTTTCCTGATAGTGAATAGTAAGCGGAAAGAAATCGACATCCGCTTTCGGCGCCTTGGCACCCACCACCGTGCAGAGCACCGAGGTATTGCCATAAGTGGCAAGGACTGCGCCATCCGCCTGGCGGGCGATGCGGCCGGTTTCCAGCGTTAAGGTTTTACCAGCCCACTCGATCGACTTACGTGTAATATTAAACATTCTCTATCTCTCTTTCCTACAAAATTAAATTTACCTAATTACCCCATCCTTAGCGTATACCTCCGACAAGGTGTAATCCTCACCGAGCAAATCCCTAGCCTGTGCATGCGTCATCACGAACGCCCCGGAAGTTGCCCCCCACTTGATACGAAGCTTGGGCATTGTTTTTATGTCAACAACCGAAGCATCAATGCCCATCCCGTTCAAAAGCCCGACATAGAGTTCCGGATCCCGAACCTTTGCAACCAAACACCCGAATGGCCTGCCCGGAGGAGGAGAAACGGCACACTTCACTATGCTGTGGTCACCTCCTAATTGCCTTTTAATTTCATCAAACTCAGCTGTACCGGTCAAGACGGCGGTAACTCTCGGCCTATCACTGGATGTTAGAGATTTGATCGCGTTCAAAGAGTCGGGGCCGACAGACGCCATGATATTACTTCCTGATGCCCAGTTTTTTGATGAGGTTTTCGTAGCGTTCGTTGTCTTTGCTTTTCAGGTAATCCAGAAGGCGGCGGCGGCGTCCGACCATGATCAGCAGGCCGCGGCGTGAATGGTGATCTTTTTTATGCTCGCTGAAATGCTCGGTCAGGTGGTTGATCCGGCCGGTGAGCAGTGCCACCTGCACTTCCGGCGAACCGGAATCGTTGGCAGAGGTGGCAAATTCCTTGATGGTATCTTGTTTTGCTTTAAGCGACATCGCAGCGTCTCCTATGTTGTAATGTTAAAAACTCTCTCGGGTTTTACGAGGCGAGCGTCCGTGCGGGCAATAGCGACAAGCGTTTCCCCGTGGATACAGGCGATGATCGAACCGCTTGCAAGTGAGGAAGGCTTCTCGAACCATTGGCCGCGCTTGAGGAGCGCCGCCTCTTTCTCGTCCAGCCGGTATGCCAAGATGTCGTCCAGCACCGTTTGGGGAGGGTTGATAAAACCGAGGTCGCCCTTATGCACTAAATCCTCAAGCTTTTCCAGTGAAATCGCACTATTTTCGATGAATTTTCCGACCGTTACGCGCCGGAGCATTGAAACATAACCATAAACCCCCAGCACCCGCCCCATATCACGTGCCAACGAACGGATATACGTACCCTTACCGCAGCGACAGAGGAAGGTCGTTTCATCAGCAGAATCAGCCACTTGGACGGAAAGCTCATCCACCCGCACCGTGCGCGCTTCCAGCGTCATTTCCTCGCCGCCCCGCGCCGCTTCATACGCCCGAACCCCGGCCTGCTTGATGGCCGAGAAGGCAGGCGGCACCTGCATAATTTCGCCGGTGAATTGCGGCAGAACGGCCTCAATGTCGGCCACGGAGGGGCGTTTATCGCTCGTTTTGGTCACCTCGCCTTCCATGTCATCGGTATTGCGCTCGGCACCCCAGGCCACGGTGAAACTATAGGCCTTCGCCGCATCCATCGCATAAGGAATCAGCTTCGTCGCCTCCCCCACCGCCAGCGGCAACACCCCGGTCGCCAGCGGATCGAGCGTCCCGCCATGGCCGATTTTAAGGCCAAGTTTTCTGAGGTTCAGTATTTTTTTAACCCTGTCGACAGCAAATGCCGAGGACATGCCCAGCGGCTTATCCAGGTTGATCCAGCCGTGCATTTTATTCCTTCGGCTCTAAATCTTTTGCCACTTCCGGCTTTTTGAGCAAGAGGTCGATTTTTTCAGCCACTTCGAATGATTCATCGAGCGAGAAGTGGATTTTCGGCATATAGCGCAACGCCATTTTCTTAGAGACGAGGTAGCGCAGCTCCGGTGCCGCAATTTTTAGCGCTTCCAGAAGCTCTTTCTTGTTCTGGCCACCAAGCGGCATCACGAACGCGGTTGCGTTTTTCATGTCCGGCGCCACACGCACTTCCGAGACGGTGATCGAGGCGTTCGCCAGACTTGGGAAATTGCATTCGCCGCGCAGGAAAATCTCCGACAGCGCCCGGCGGATTTCCTCGCCAACACGCTTGGGACGCTGACCCTGCTGGCCTTTGCTGGAAAATAAATCGTGTAGTTTTGCCATGATATGACCCGCGGATTAAACGCTGCGTGCGACTTCTTCGACTTCGAAACATTCGATCTGATCGCCGATGCGGATGTCTTCATAATTTTCAAATGCCATGCCGCATTCGAGGCCGTTCTTCACTTCCTTCACCTCGTCCTTGAAGCGTTTCAGCGTTTTCAGCGTGCCTTCATGGATCACGACGTTATCGCGCAGCAGGCGCACTTTGCAGCCACGCTTGATCAGCCCATCCGTGACCATGCATCCAGCCACCTTGCCATATTTGGTGATGCTGAACACTTCGCGGATTTCGGCGTAACCCAGGAAATTCTCCTGCAGCGTCGGCGACAGCATCCCCGAAAGGGCAGCCTTCACATCATCCACCACGTTATAAATGATCGAATAGTAGCGGATATTGATCTTCTCGCGGCTCGCAATTTCCTTGGCTTTCGCCGTGGCGCGCACGTTGAACGCGATGATCATCGCCCCGGTCGCTTTCGCCAGCGTAATGTCGGACTCGGTGATACCGCCAACGCCGGAATGCAGCGTGCGGACGGTGACTTCCTCGGTGGTGAATTTAGCAAGCGAGCCGACGATGGCCTCCGCCGAGCCCTGTACGTCCGCCTTGATGATGACGGGCAGCTCTTTGGCATTGGTGCCGGCAGCTTCGCCGAACAGGCTGTCCATCGTGCGGGCGCTGGCAACCACGTTTTGTTCGCGGATGCGGCGGGCGCGGTATTCAGCAATATCACGGGCGGCTTTTTCGTTTTCGACGACGGAGAATGTATCGCCCGCTTCCGGCGCAAGGTTCAGGCCGAGAATCTGCACCGGCATGCCAGGAATGGCGGATTTGAGGGCGGCGCCCTTATCGTCGATCAGCATCCGCACTTTGCCGTAAGCCGGGCCAGCAACCACCACATCACCAACATTGAGCGTGCCCTTTTGCACCAGAACCGTGGTGACAACACCCTTGCCCTGGTCGAGCTTGGCTTCGACGACCACACCGGCAGCGGCGCGATCGGGATTGGCGGTGAGCTCCAGCACTTCCGCTTGCAGCAGGATGGTTTCCACCAGCTTATCGAGATTCTGTCCGGTTTTCGCGGAGACTTCCACCACCATGATATCGCCGCCGAATTCTTCCGGCACCAGCTCATGCTGCATCAGCTCCTGCTTCACGCGGTTCGCATCGGCGCCGGGCTTGTCGATTTTATTGACCGCCACAATAATCGGCACACCGGCCGCTTTCGCGTGGCTGATGGCTTCTTTCGTTTGCGCCATGATGCCGTCATCCGCCGCTACCACCAGGATGACGATATCGGTGATCTTCGCGCCGCGGGCGCGCATAGCGGTGAAGGCTTCGTGGCCGGGGGTATCGAGGAAGGTGATTTTCTGGCCGCCTTCTACCGCCACCTGATAGGCTCCGATATGCTGGGTGATACCGCCAGCTTCCTTGGCAACCACGTCGGTTTTACGAAGCGCATCCAGCAGTGAGGTTTTACCATGGTCAACGTGCCCCATGATGGTGACGACCGGCGGACGCGGTTCTTGCGCGCCTTCGGGTTCGTTGGAATCGTCGCTTAAGATGTTTTCCACATCGCCTTCAGTTACACGCTTAAATTTATGGCCGAATTCACCGACCACCAGCTCGGCGGTATCGGCATCGATCGATTGGTTGGCGGTCGCCATCACCCCAAGTTTCATCAGGGTGCGGATCACATCCACTGCACGCTCGGCCATACGGTTGGCGAGTTCCTGCACAGTGATGGTTTCGGGAATCACTACATCGCGAATCACCTTTTCCGCCGGCCCGGTGTTGCCTTGCATTTTCTTCAGCGCTTTTTCACGCTGGCGGCGCATCGAAGCGAGTGAGCGAACGCGGGTTTCCTCAATATTGGAAAGCGCCTGCACCACGGTAATCTTGCCCGACGAGCGGCGATCATCACCAACACGGAGCTTAAGCTTGCCGGCTTTATTGTTCTTCTCGGCGCGCTCATCAACCTCATCGTTCGGAACCACCGACTTTGGTGGGCGAGCCGGGCCGTTCAGCGGTGCGGCCAGATTGACGTTGGTTTTATCGCGAATCGCCGCCGCTTCTGCCCCAATCGGTTTTTTAGGGCGGACAATGCCGGAGGACGGCTCCTGGCGCTCACGGCCTTCTACTGCAGGAGTAGACGGCACATTCGGCTCTTCGGCACTTTCCTCCGCTGAAGATGTATCGGCGCGGCGCGGCGTAGGCGGAGCGGCCTTGAAATGCTCTTCCGCCGTTTTCAACGCCTTCATGCGAGCCTGCTGCTCATCCTGCGTCAGGCGGCGCATGCCTTCGTCCTGCACCGGGTGCGGAGCAGCGGCACTGACCGGCGCAAATGCCGGCTTCACCTCAACCATGCCGGCAGCTCCCTGCTGGAAGGTGCGCGTACGCTTGACTTCCACCGTCACGGATTTGGAGCGCCCATGGGTAAAGTTCTGCTTCACCTTACCGCTTTCAACGGTTTTGGTGAGTGACAGTTTGCCTGGGTTTGCTACCTTCAGCGTGTCTTTTTTTGAGCTTTCATCGGTCATAGGGCTGTAGCTTATACTCTCTTTGTTGCAGTCAGACTAGCATTTAATCGAATTAATACGCAACCTCGCGGGCTTTCATGATAAGTGCGCCTGCGTCGTCAAAGCTGATCGCGTCTTCCGGCAGGATTTCCAGCAATTCATCGGTCGCAAGGTCAGCGAAATCAGTGAGTGTCAGCACTTTATTGTTCCCCAGCGCCATC
Organism: uncultured Rickettsiales bacterium; assembly: GCA_964518725.1. Lineage (GTDB taxonomy): Bacteria > Pseudomonadota > Alphaproteobacteria > Rickettsiales > SXRF01 > JANRKF01. The sequence continues at coordinate 16,005 of CAZFKP010000033.1, forward strand.
AGCCACTCGGACGAAATGCCCTCGAAATTCATGAGCGAGGCATCCATACCGAGTTCTGCAAGCTTCTTCTGGGTTTCTTCCTGCTTGGCCTTGAGCCAACCTTGAGCGCGGTTATGGAGCTCTTCGGCCACCGACTCGTCAAACCCTTCGATTGCCGCCATGTCTTCCACCGGAATGAAAGCCACTTCCTCAACCGAGGTGAACCCTTCGGTCACCAGCAGCTGGGCAATGACTTCTTCGACGTTCAGCGCTTCGACGAACAGTTCAGACAGGGTGTTGAACTCTTCCGCGCGGCGCTCGGATTCGGTCGCTTCGGTCAGGATATCAATGTTCCAACCGGTGAGCTGCGAGGCGAGGCGAGGCGCACGTTCTGGCCACGGCGGCCAATGGCAAGCGACAGCTGGTCATCCGGCACCACCACTTCGACGCGGGCTTTATTTTCGTCGATCACCACTTTCGACACTTCCGCCGAGGACAGCGCATTGACGATGAAGGTCGCATAATCCGGCGACCATTCGACGATGTCGATTTTCTCGCCCTGGAGTTCGCCTACCACAGCCTGCACACGGGAACCGCGCACACCAACGCAAGAGAGCACGGGATTCACGCTGCCATCGTTCGAGAATACAGCGATTTTTGCGCGGCTGCCAGGGTCACGGGCGACGGCTTTTACTTCAATGATGCCATCATAGATTTCCGGCACTTCCTGCGCGAACAGGCGGGCGACGAAGCCCGGATGGATGCGGGAGAGGAAAATCTGCGGGCCGGTGCGCTCGCGGCGGACATCGGCGATGTAGGCACGGATGCGATCGCCGGTACGGAACACTTCCCTCGGGATGAGCTCATCACGGCGGATCATCGCCTCGGTGCGGCCGAAATCGACGATCACATTGCCATATTCCACACGCTTGACGGTGCCGGAAACAATTTCGCCGATCTTGTCCTTGAACTCGTCAAACTGCTTGTCGCGCTCGGCATCGCGGACTTTTTGCAGCACCACCTGTTTGGCGGTCTGAGCGGCCACGCGACCAAAATCAATCGGCGGCAGGCGATCGCTGATTTCGGTGCCGATCTCAGCGTTTTTGTCGATTTTCTTTGCGTCTTTCAGGCGAAGCTGGGTGTGGTCGTTAAACTCAAACGGCGCATCCTCAGTGCCGCCATTCTCCGCATCATTGTCGGAAACCACCGTACGCACACGGTGCAGCTTGATTTCGCCGGTTTTTCTGTCGATATGGGCGCGGATATCGTGCTCATGGCCGTATTTGCGGCGTCCGGCCACCTGGATCGATTGTTCCATCGCCTCCAGGATCGACTCCCGGGACAGCCCCTTCTCGCGGGCAACCGCGTCGGCGATCTGCAATAATTCCGTGCTACCATAAATAGACTGTGCGGCACCCATAATATTCACTCCTTAATTAGCAAGTTTAGATTCGTGTTTTTGTTGTTTCATAAAAGACTTCACCAGCTCATCCGTCATCACGAGCTTTGCGCTCCGGATGTTGGAAAAGACGACTTCCGTTTCGCCATTCTCATCAGCGAGGGTTATTTTACCAGCGGCAGCCGCCGCGATTTTACTGCGGAACCGCTTGCGCCCGGCAATCGGGATCAGCGTTTCCAGCTTGATTTCATAACCAATATGCCGGACATAATCTTCAAACGTAATGAGCGGGCGGTCGATACCCGGCGAGCATACCTCAAGATTATAGGCGGTGGTAATAGGGTCTTCCACATCCAGCAGCGCCGAAACGGTACGGCTGATGCCGGCGCAATCGTCAAAGCTCATGATGCGGCCATCGATACGCTCCGCCATCACGGAAAGTGTTTTGCGCTTACCGTCCATCAGCTTCAACTGCACAATGCGGTAGCCCATCGCTTCCAGCGACGGTGACACCATGCCCACTATTTTTTCTGCAATATCCATTGTCCTGCGGCTAAAAAAAGCAAAAAGAAAAGGCGGGACGTGCCCACCTTTCTTCCGGAGTTATAACGTATCACCCCTGTTTTGCAAGCGTTTTATCGACCATGACCAATATTTCATCAAAAAAGTGGAAAAAACTTTTTGCGCTACAGTAAAATGCGGTTATAACACACTCGGTTGATACAAGACTCAACGATATTTACCATTTTAAGGAGAACTCCATGAATAAGAACCTGATTTATATCATCGCAACCCTGCTCGCCGTAGTAGTTGTTGCACTGCTGATGAAACCGCAAACCACTGAACAAACCGCACCGACCGACGCAACCTCCAGCATCACCGGCGCCGCTGAAGACGCTGCACAATCGGTGACCGATGCTGCAAAAGAAGCTGCCGATGCCGCGAAAGCAGAGGCCGATAAAGCTGCTGCCGCTGCTGCAGCCGCCGCTAATCAGGCCGCTGAAAGCGTTGAAAAAGCTATGGATGGCGCTGCCACCCCAGCTCCGGAAGCTGCTGCTTCAGCTCCAGACGCTGCCACCCCAGCTCCAGACGCTGCAATGGCTCCAGCTGAACCTGTAGCTCCAGCAGCTCCGGCTGTTGCTCCGACGCTGCCGGCACAAGGCCAATAAGCAGAAATGCTTCTACGAAAAAGGGGGGCATCCGCCCCCCTTTTTTTATTGATAGGCAGTCACATGGTACGACGTAAAAAAGATTACGCACCTCACATCGACGATACGGACGCACCGCCCTGTGAAGCCGAAGGCTGTACGGAAAGCGGGGTTTACAAAGCTCCCAAGGGACGGCAGCGGCTGAATGAATACCGCTATTTCTGCCTCGACCATATCCGCGACTACAATAAGCAGTGGGATTATTTCTCCGGCATGAGCGGTGAGGAAATCGAAGCGTTCATGAAAGATGCCGTCACCGGGCATCGCCCGACATGGGAACGCGCGCAGAGTCTGCCGAACGCGCAAGAAAAACTCTATGCCGCGCTCAATGATTTCCTCGGCAGCTCACGCCGGAAAACAAAAGATATCCCAAAAGTCAGCGCGAAGATCCGCAAGGCACTGGTGGTCTTTGAAATCGACTATCCCTACAACGAAGCCGCCCTCAAACGTCAGTACAAGCAACTGGTTAAGCGCTACCACCCAGACAAAAACCTCGGCGATAAATTGGCCGAAGAAAAATTCAAGGCCGTAGCGAATGCCTACAAAGTGCTCCACGAACATTTGCGCGAGTAAATACTTGCGGCATCCACGGCAAGTTTCTATGATGCCGGCACTATCCACGGAGATCAATGATGAAGGCGTCCCTAATCGCAGCTAGTGTTCTTTTCTGTTTCGCAGCCACCGCCAATGCAGCCGATGGCGGTGCCATTGATAATAGCGGCCCGTGGACGGAAATGCAGGTAAAAAAACTCTGCCATTACCGTACACAGAAAAATCCCAAAGGTGCCCAGCAATTCGCAACCTGTATGGAAAACAACCAGCGCCGGATCGGCAAACAAAAGAACCCGGAAATGATCTCAACACTCAACCATGCCGACACGTTGCTTGAGAAAAAAGCCAAAGAGAAAGCGACAACACCCCAGTGAGCAAACAACCGAAAGCCTCCCCGCCAGACCAACCGGATACCATTGCCAACGCCGAAACGCTGTTCGGTGTGAAATGGCCGCACCCCCTGCCCGCTTTCTCCACCTCCGAGGAGCACGTGCCGGAAATCGACCCCGGCTATTATTTCGACCCTGAAACCACCAAGGCGATCCTCGCCGGCTTTAGCCATAACCGCCGGGTGCTGATCCAAGGCTATCACGGCACCGGGAAATCCACCCATATCGAGCAAGTGGCAGCGCGCCTCAATTGGCCATGCATCCGCAT
>CAZFKP010000034.1:0-15883 GCA_964518725.1 uncultured Rickettsiales bacterium
CAACGGCGGAAAGCTTCGCCACCACAAAAAACTTCACCGTCTCATAGACGAAGGGCTGCCAGTCGACATTCTCGCTTTCGCGTTTTGAATGCGGGACGAACTGGTTTTTCAGTGTCGCCTGCTTGGGTTTGTCATCGAGGATGGTGGCGTTGGCCATGGGGTGCCCTCATGCCCGCGCATGTTCGGAGGTTGCCGCCTGCTCGCGCTCGGCAAGGATTCTTTCTTGTGCGGAGGGTGCATGACCGCGCTCGGCAAGCAGCGACTTCACGATCTCATGTTGCTGATTCAGCGTATCCTCGAATTGCACGCGACTGGCCATCACCGATGCGACATCCTTATTGATCTCCTGCACACTCAACCGTTCGCGCTCCACTTTCACCCAATGTTCATACAGCGACGCGATCCCGCCGATGGTGGAGCCAATCGCCGCCCCCACCCATGGGATAACATAATTCCCAAGCGCTTCCGCCGATGCGTTTTCGGCGCCCTGCAGGTTGCTTTGGAACCACTTGCCGACAGTTTTGCTGGCACCGCTGTTGCGGAGTGATTTTCCGGCAAACCAGCCAAGCACGATGCCGCCAAGCTGGAAGCCTAGTGTGCGTGCCTGCTGCATGGTAAAACGGCTGACCGAAAGCTGTTCTTCGATTGTATCCTGTTTGCTTTTATCCGCCATGGACGCCCCCTAAAAACATATGTACCCGGCCATTTTGCCATGGTAGTGAGCGGCTAACAATCACGGAAACATGAAGTTTTTGTGACGCCGGATAGTATTCTTCAGAAACAGCGGATTAGGCGGATGCGGCATGGAACGTATTCTCCAGCAGGCAGGCGATGGTCATGGGGCCAACGCCGCCAGGCACTGGGGTGATGGCGCTGGCGATCCCTTGGCACGATGCATAATCGACGTCGCCGACCAGTTTGCCATCCACCCTATTGATACCGACATCAATCACCACACAGCCCGGCTTTAACCATGCGCCCTTCACCATTTCCGGGCGGCCCACGGCAGCAACCACGATATCGGCGGTAGCGAGCAGCGCTGGCAAATCTTTTGTTTTCGAGTGGGCGATGGTGACGGTGCAACTTTCCTTGAGCAGGAGCTGCGCCATCGGCTTGCCGACAATGTTCGAGCGCCCGATCACGACCGCGTGTTTGCCCTCAAGGTTGCCAATTACATCTTTAAGCAACATCGAGCAACCCAGTGGCGTGCAAGGTACAAACCCATCCTGTCCGGTGGCGAGCTTTCCGGCGTTTACCACATGGAACCCGTCCACATCTTTATCAGGATTGATCGCTTGGATCACCGCATCTTCCGAAATATGGGCGGGCAGGGGGAGCTGCACCAATATGCCATGTACCTTCATATCGTTGTTCAGCGTGTTGATGAGTGCAAGCAACTCGGTTTGCGAAACGGTGGCAGACAGCTTGTGCTCGTAGCTGTTCATTCCGGCCTCAACCGTAGCTTTGCCCTTACTCTTGACATAGACTTGGCTTGCCGGATCTTCGCCCACCAATACTACTGCGAGCCCCGGCGTGATACCCTTGCTGGCCTTGAGCGCCGCCACGCGCCCGGCGATATTCTCGCGCAGCTTAGCGGCAAATGCTTTACCATCAATGGGTTGGGTTGTTGTCATGCTTGTCCATTAGCAGAAAAAACGGCGATTAACACTGTTTATTTAATAAAGAGTGAAAAAAGCGCTTGCGCCTGAGGATAAGTTCTTCTATAAGTCCGCCTCCCTGTGCGTAAGCGTGGGGAAAGTTTTTGGGAGCTGGTGCCGTGCTAACGCGCGTGATGCCAGCGTTTGAACCACTTATAGAAAGTAGTGAGCATGGCTAAAAAAGTCGCTGGTTTTATTAAACTGGAGATCCCGGCCGGGAAAGCTAATCCGTCCCCGCCAGTAGGTCCTGCGCTCGGTCAGCGCGGTCTCAACATCATGGAATTCTGCAAGGCGTTTAACGCTGCTACGCAAAAAATGGAGCCGGGCGCTCCGATTCCGGTTGTCATCACCGCCTATCAGGATCGCAGCTTTACCTTCATCACCCGCAAATCGCCAGTATCGTACTATCTGAAAAAAGCGGCTAAAATTCAAAAAGGTTCGCAAACCACAGGTAAGGGCGCATTCGCCGGTAAAATCACCATGACGCAAATCCGTGAAATTGCAAAAGAAAAAATGTGCGACCTGAACGCTAATGATATCGAAGCGGCGGCGCGCATGATTCGTGGCTCGGCGCAGTCGATGGGTCTTGAGATTGTGGAGGCTGCATAATGTCGCGTATCTCCAAAAAACGTAAAACTCGCATCGCGGCAGTGGACGCCACCAAACGTTACACGCTCGGTGAAGCGGTAAAAATCGTCAAAACCGGCGCTACCTCGAAATTCGATGAGACACTCGACATCGTGATGAATCTTGGGATTGACCCGAAACAATCCGACCAGCAGGTGCGTGGCATGGTGTCGATGCCAAACGGCACCGGCAAAACCATTCGCGTGGCGGTATTCGCTCGTGGCGACAAAGCGGCCGATGCACAAAAGGCCGGCGCCGATTTTGTTGGCGGCGACGATCTGGCGGAAAAAGTCAATGGCGGGTTCACCGGGTTTGATCGCGTCATTGCAACCCCGGATATGATGGGTGTGGTTGGTAAGCTCGGTAAGGTGCTCGGCCCCAAAGGCCTGATGCCGAATCCGAAGCTTGGCACGGTAACTCCGAACGTGGCCGAAGCGGTGAAAGCTGCGAAATCCGGCCAGATTGAATTCCGCATCGACAAGGCGGGCATCATCCATGCTGGCATCGGCAAAGCAAGCTTTACTGAAGAGCAGCTTACGCAGAACATCAAGGCGTTCATCGATGCTGTGAAAAAAGCAAAGCCCAGCTCATCAAAGGGCAATTACATTAAAAAGATCGGTATTTCTTCCACCATGGGTGTGGGCGTGAAGCTCGACCTTGCTGATGTTGCGGCATAAGGAGAGCGCCATGAACAGGACACAAAAACAAAACGTCATTGAAACCACCAATACCAAGCTCAAGGCTTCGGGCATTGCGCTGGTGGTGCATAACAACGGCCTGAACGCCTCTGAAATGCTTGCGCTTCGCGGCAAGATGCGGGAAGCCGGTGCGGAATTCAAAGTCACGAAGAACCGCCTTGCCAAAATTGCGGCCAAGGATACCGGTTTCGAGAACATCACGCCGTTGCTGAAGGGTCCCACGATCATTGCGACATCGCAAGATCCGGTCTCTGTCGCCAAAGGCTTGGTGGATTTTGCCAAAACGAATGAAAAACTGGTGATCGTCGGTGGTGCGTTTGGTTCGCAAATGCTCGATCCCAAAGCTATCGAATCGCTTGCCAAACTGCCGTCGCTCAATGAGCTGCGCGCGAAAATCGTTGGCATATTACAGACTCCTGCAACGCGCCTTGCGTGTGTGCTGCAGGCTCCGGGAGGTCAGGTTGCCCGTGTCATTTCCGCAAAATCCAAGAAGGAGTAGCGCGGGTCTGAGATAAAAACCGAACGGAAGAACGAAACTGATAATTTTTAACTGGAGTGTATTTTATGTCTGCTAACCTTGCAAAAATCGTTGACGAACTGTCAGCGCTCACCGTCATCGAAGCGGCTGAACTGTCGAAGCTGCTGGAAGAAAAATGGGGCGTATCTGCTGCTGCGCCTGTGGCTGTTGCTGCCGCTGGCGGCGTCGCTGCCGCTGGTGCGCCAGCTGCTGAAGCTCAAACCGAGTTCAGCGTGATCCTTGCTTCAGCGCCTGCTGACAAGAAAATCGGCGTGATCAAAGTTGTTCGCGAAATCACCGGTCTCGGCCTGAAAGAAGCGAAAGATCTGGTAGAAGCTGCGCCGAAACCAGTAAAAGAAGCCGTGAACAAAGACGAAGCTGAGAAAATCAAAAAAGCTCTCGTTGAAGCTGGCGCAACTGTTGACGTTAAGTAATAACGTAATGTGGTTCTAAAGACCGGGGCATCGCGAATGACGCGACGCTCCGGTTTTGCCGCTTATGTTGTGGTCAGTGGCCAGTGGCCGCTGACTGGAGATTAGAATAAAAACAGATTGCCAGCCACAAGCTGGCGGTCACTGAACCGAAGGTTCCTATGGCACAAGCATCCCAATCCCGTCTGTCGTTCACTGCTCGCAAGCGCATCCGTAAAAGTTTTGGTCGCATGGAAACCACCACCCCCATGCCGAACCTGATTGAGGTTCAGAAGAATTCTTACGACCAGTTTCTCCAGATCAACATCCTGTCGGAAAAACGCACGAACACCGGTCTCCAGTCCGTGTTCAAGTCGGTATTCCCGATTCGTGATTTTGCGGAAACCGCGACGCTTGAATTTGTGCGCTTTAACTTTGACCAACCAAAATACGATGTGGATGAATGCCGTAGCCGCGGCATCAATTTCTCGGCCCCGCTGCGCGTGACGCTGCGCCTGATCGTGTGGATTGTCGACGAAGATACGCAAGCGCGCGAGATCAAGGATATCAAGGAGCAGGACGTTTACATGGGCGACATGCCGCTCATGACGGACAACGGCACCTTCATCATCAACGGCACCGAGCGCGTCATCGTCTCGCAGATGCACCGCTCGCCGGGCGTATTCTTCGATCACGATAAAGGCAAAACCCACTCGTCGGGCAAGTTCCTCTACAGCGCGCGGATCATCCCGTATCGCGGTTCGTGGCTCGATTTTGAATTCGATGCCAAAGACATGGTGAACGCCCGCATCGACCGCCGCCGCAAAGTGCCGGTGACGACGCTCTTGCGTGCCCTCGGCATGGATAACCAGTCGATCTTGAAAACCTTTTACAGCTCGACGGTGTTCAAAAAACAAAAAGAAGGCTGGTCGGCGAAATTCATTCCGGAGCAATGGAAGGGCTTGAAGCTCGCTTACGACCTCGTGAATGCGAAAACCGGCAAAGTGTTTGCTGAAGCCGGCAAGAAGCTCACGACCCGTGCCGCGACGAAACTGTACGACGATGGCCTGAAAGAATATTTGCTGTCCGATGAACTGATGGCGGGTAAATTCAACGCGTCGGACATCGTGAATCCGGAAACCGGCGAAATTTACATCGAAGCCGGGGATGAGCTCGATGCGGCGCGCCTTGAAAGCCTCGAAGATGCAGGTGTGAAAGACATCGCGATTCTCGATATCGATTACATCAATGTCGGCGCCTATATCCGCAACACGCTGCTTGCCGATAAAAACACCACCAAGGAAGATGCGCTGATCGACATCTACCGCGTGATGCGTCCCGGCGAACCAACAACGCCGGAAGCGGCGGAAGCCCTCTTCAAATCGCTGTTCTTCGATGCGGAGCGCTATGACCTCTCGGCGGTTGGTCGTGTAAAAATGAATGCTCGTCTTGATGTGAATGAAAAAGAAGACGTCGGTGTGCTTACCAATGAAGATATTTTACGCACGGTAAAAATCCTTGTCGGCCTGAAAGATGGCATTGGCGAAATCGACGATATCGATCACCTCGGCAACCGCCGTGTCCGTTCGGTGGGTGAGCTTATGGAAAACCAATTCCGTATCGGCCTGCTGCGTATGGAGCGTTCGATCGTCGAGCGTATGAGCTCGGTCGATATCGACACCATCATGCCACACGACCTCGTGAACGCAAAGCCGGTGGCGGCTGCCATCCGCGAATTCTTTGGCAGCTCACAGCTCTCGCAATTCATGGATCAAACCAACCCGCTCTCCGAAATCACCCATAAGCGCCGTCTGTCGGCTCTTGGACCTGGCGGTCTCACCCGCGAACGCGCTGGCTTCGAAGTGCGTGACGTGCATCCGACTCACTACGGCCGTATCTGCCCGATCGAAACTCCGGAAGGGCCGAATATCGGCCTGATCAACTCGATGGCCACGTACGCGCGTGTCAATAAATACGGCTTCATCGAAAGCCCGTACCGCAAAGTGGTGAACCAGAAAGTAACCAACGAAGTGGTGTACCTGTCGGCAATCGAAGAAGGAAAATATGCCATCGCGCAGGCGAACATCCCGCTCGATGATAAGGGTGCATTCGAAGAAGAACTGGTTTCCTGCCGGCGTAACGGTGATTTCCTGCTCTTGCCGCCAGACCAGATCGATTACATTGACGTGGCGCCGAAACAGCTCGTATCAGTTGCGGCTGCGCTCATTCCGTTCCTTGAGAACGATGACGCCAACCGTGCGCTGATGGGTTCGAACATGCAACGTCAGGCAGTACCGCTTCTCCGCTCCGAAGCGCCGCTGGTCGGCACCGGCATGGAAGAAATCGTCGCCAAGGATTCCGGCGTGACGACGGTTGCCCGCCGCGGCGGTATTGTCGATCAGGTCGATGCCACCCGCATCGTGATCCGTACGGCGGAAGTAGCCGAAGACGGTTCGCCGGGTGTGGATATCTACAACCTCATCAAATACACCCGTTCGAACCAATCGACCTGCCTCAACCAGCGTCCGATCATTAAGGTGGGCGATCAGGTGAAGGCTGGCGACATCATTGCGGACGGCCCATCGACCGACCTCGGTGAGCTGGCGCTTGGCCGCAACGTGCTGGTCGCGTTTATGCCATGGAACGGCTACAACTTCGAAGATTCCATTCTCATTTCCGAGCGTATCGTGAGCGAAGACGTATTCACCTCCATCCATATCGAAGAATTCGAATTGATGGCGCGTGATACCAAGCTGGGCGCGGAAGAAATCACTCGTGATATCCCGAACGTTGGTGAAGAATCGCTCCGCAACCTCGACGAAATCGGCGTGGTGCATATCGGTGCGGAAGTGAAGCCAGGCGACATTCTCGTTGGCAAACTGACCCCGAAATCGGAAAGCCCGATGACGCCGGAAGAAAAACTTCTCCGCGCCATCTTTGGTGAAAAAGCCTCCGATGTTCGTGACTCATCTCTCCGTCTCCCTCCAGGCGTAGCCGGTACGGTGGTGGGTGTGCGTATTTTTAGCCGCCGTGGCATCGAAAAAGACGAGCGTGCGCTCTCGATTGAAAAAGCAGAAATCGAACGCCTCGCCAAAGACCGCGACGACGAACGCGCCATCATTGAGCGTTATGTCTACACGCGCCTGCAAGAGCTGCTCGAAGGCAAGAAGCCAGTCTCCGGCCCGAAAAACTACAAAACGGGCGGCATGCTGAAAGCCGAAGACCTTGCGTCTTATACCAAGGGCCAGTGGTGGCAGTTTGTGGTAAAAGACGACGCGGTCATGAGCGAAATCGAGGGTCTGAAAAAACAACTCGATGGCGCGATTTCCCGCATTAACCATAAGTTCGAAGAAAAAGTCGGCAAGGTGCAGGCCGGTGACGATCTGATGCCAGGCGTGCTGAAAATGGTGAAGGTGTTTGTTGCGGTAAAACGCAAACTCCAGCCCGGCGATAAAATGGCCGGACGCCATGGTAACAAAGGGGTGATCTCGCGCATTGTTCCGGTGGAAGATATGCCCTATCTGGAAGACGGCACCTCGGCGGATATTGTGCTGAACCCGCTGGGTGTTCCTTCGCGCATGAACGTGGGGCAGATTCTGGAAACCCACCTTGGCTGGGCGTCGGCTGGCATCGGCAAGCAAATCCGTGAAATGCTGGATGATCTGCAGGACAAAAACGCCAAATCCGTATCGGCGAAAAAACTGCGCGAGTTTCTGAGCGAAACCTACGAAGATAAAGCGACGCAAAAAGAAATCGGCGGCATGTCGGATGGTGAAGTGCTCGAACTCGCGGGCAATTTACGCAAAGGTGTTCCTTTCGCAACGCCGGTGTTTGACGGTGCAAAGGAAGAAGACATCGTGCATTGGCTGAAAAAAGCTGGTCACGATTCCTCTGGCCAGGTACAGCTCTACGATGGCCGTACCGGCGATCCGTTCGACCGAAAAACCACCGTGGGCTACATCTACATGCTGAAGCTTCACCACCTCGTGGACGACAAAATCCACGCCCGTTCGATTGGGCCGTACTCGCTCGTCACCCAGCAGCCGCTCGGTGGTAAGTCGCAGTTCGGCGGACAGCGCTTCGGGGAGATGGAGTGCTGGGCGCTTCAGGCTTACGGTGCAGCGTATACGCTGCAGGAAATGCTCACCGTGAAATCCGATGACGTGGCGGGCCGTAGCAAAATCTACGAATCGCTGGTGCGCGGTGATAACAGCTTCGAATCAGGTATTCCTGAGTCGTTCCACGTGATGGTGAAAGAGCTTCGGTCGCTGGGTCTCAATGTCGAGCTGATCGAGAAAGAAGTCTGAGTTTAAAGTTGACCCGGGGCAACCCGGGTCACGTTACTTACAAAAGTTACATACCTTTTAAAGGATACGGAACATGGTCAATGAAGTGATGAGTTTTTTTGGTGGTAATTCGGTTGCTGTCACCAAGCAGTTCGACGAAATCAAAATTTCGATCGCAAGCCCGGAGAAGATTCGCTCCTGGTCGTTCGGCGAAGTGAAAAAACCGGAAACCATCAACTACCGCACCTTCAAGCCGGAGCGTGACGGCCTGTTCTGCGCGCGCATCTTCGGGCCCATCAAGGATTACGAATGTCTTTGTGGTAAATACAAGCGCATGAAATATCGCGGCATCGTCTGCGAGAAGTGCGGCGTGGAAGTGACCACCTCTAAAGTGCGCCGCGAGCGCATGGGGCACATCGATCTCGCCTCGCCTGTCGCGCATATCTGGTTCCTGAAATCGCTACCGAGCCGTATCGGCACGCTGCTCGACATGCCGCTCAAAGACCTCGAGAAGATTCTCTATTTTGAATCCTATGTTGTGGTGGAGCCGGGTCTGACCCCATTCACTGTCGGTGAGTTGTTGTCGGAAGAGCAATTCTACGATGCCCAGGATAAGTATGGCGACGGTACCTTCACCGCACAAATTGGCGCCGAGGCAATCAAGACCATTCTCTCCGCCCTCGACTTGAAAAAAGAAAAAGAAACCCTGCGGATCGATCTTGCGGAGACGACGTCGGAAGCCAAGCGCAAGAAGCTGGTGAAACGTCTGAAGCTGGTGGATGCGTTCCTTGATTCGGAAAACAAACCGGAGTGGATGATCCTTGACATTGTGCCAGTGATTCCGCCGGAACTGCGTCCGCTTGTGCCGCTTGATGGCGGTCGTTTTGCGACCTCGGATCTCAACGATCTCTATCGCCGCGTGATCAACCGTAACAACCGCCTGAAGCGCCTGCTGGAGTTGCGTGCGCCGGACATCATCGTGCGTAACGAAAAGCGCATGCTGCAGGAAGCTGTCGATGCGCTGTTTGACAATGGCCGCCGTGGCCGTGTCATTACCGGCGCGAACAAGCGTCCGCTGAAATCGCTCTCCGACATGTTGAAAGGCAAGCAAGGCCGTTTCCGCCAGAACTTACTCGGAAAACGCGTCGATTATTCGGGCCGTTCGGTGATCGTGGTTGGGCCGGAACTGAAACTACACCAGTGCGGTCTGCCGAAGAAAATGGCACTCGAACTGTTCAAGCCGTTCATCTACGCCAAACTCGAAATCTACGGCATCGCCACCACGATTAAAGCGGCTAAACGCATGGTGGAATCCGAGCGTCCGGAAGTATGGGACATCCTTGATCAGGTGATCCGCGAACATCCGGTGTTGCTCAACCGCGCACCGACGCTCCACCGTCTTGGTATCCAGGCGTTTGAACCCGTGCTGATTGAAGGTAAGGCGATTCAGCTGCACCCACTCGTCTGCACCGCGTTCAATGCCGACTTCGATGGTGACCAGATGGCGGTTCACGTACCGCTTTCGATTGAAGCGCAGCTCGAATCTCGTGTGCTGATGATGTCGACCAACAACATTCTGTCTCCGGCGAACGGCAAACCGATCATCGTGCCGTCGCAGGATATTGTGCTCGGCCTGTACTACATCTCGCTGGAATCCGATGGAGAAATCGGTGAAGGCATGGTGTTTGCCGATTTGAACGAAATTCACCACGCGCTTGATGCAAAGCAGGTTACGCTGCACTCGAAAGTAAAGTGCCGCTTCAAAACCATCGACGAAAACGGCCAGGAAATCACCCAGCTGGTGCAGACCACGCCGGGTCGCATGATGGTCGCTGACATCCTGCCGAAATCGGTGAAACTGCCGTATCCGGTGGTGAACAAGCTTATGACCAAGAAAGAAGTCTCCAACCTGATCTATGAGGTGTACCGCCACTGCGGTCAGAAGGAGACGGTAATTTTTGCCGATCGCCTGATGGCACTTGGGTTCAAGCAGGCGGCGAAAGCCGGAATTTCCTTCGGTAAGGACGATATGATCGTGCCGAAAACCAAAGGCAAACACGTCGCCCACACGTTTGGCGAAGTGAAACAATTCGAGAAGCAATATGCCGATGGCCTCATCACTTCGGGTGAGAAATACAACAAAGTCATCGACGCCTGGTCGAAATGCTCGGAAATTGTGGCCGACGACATGATGAAAGAAATTTCTTCGGTCGGGAAAGACAAGAACGGCAAAATGATCGCAAAAAACATCAACTCGATTTATATGATGGCACACTCCGGTGCGCGCGGTTCGGCAGCGCAGATCAAGCAGCTGGCCGGTATGCGCGGGCTGATGGCGAAACCGTCGGGCGAGATTATCGAAACTCCAATTATTTCGAACTTCAAAGAGGGGCTCTCGGTACTCGAGTACTTTAATTCGTCGCACGGTGCGCGTAAAGGTCTTGCCGATACGGCGCTGAAAACCGCGAACTCCGGGTATCTCACCCGCCGTCTCGTCGATGTGGCGCAGGATTGCATCGTGACCGAACGCGATTGCGGTACCCACCGCGGCATCGTGGCGAAAGCTGTTATTGAGGGTGGTAATATCATCGTGCCGCTGGCCGACCAGATTCTTGGCCGCACCTCGTCGCGTGACATTCACCATCCGACCAACGACGGGATGATCATCGCTGCCGGGCAGCTGATTGATGAGGCCATCGTCGATAAAATCGACGAAGCCGGCATCGAATCGGTGATGGTGCGTTCGGTGCTCACTTGCGAAACCAAGAACGGCGTGTGCGCGCATTGCTATGGGCGCGACCTCGCGCGCGGCACCGAAGTGAATATCGGTGAGGCGGTGGGCGTCATTGCCGCGCAATCGATCGGTGAGCCGGGTACCCAGCTCACCATGCGGACGTTCCACATCGGTGGTGCGGCGCAGCGTGGTGCGGAATCTTCGAGTGTTGAGTCGTCGCATGATGCGACGCTCACGCTTTCCAATAAAAACATCGTGACCGACTCCAAGAGCCGCCTCGTGGTGATGTCGCGGACTTGCGAAATCGTACTGCGGGATGAAAATAACCGCGAGCGCGCACGCTTCAAGGTGCCGTACGGTGCTCGTCTGCTCGCGAAAGAAAATGAGAAGGTGAAAAAAGGTGTAAAGCTTGCTGAATGGGATCCGTTCACACTCCCGATTATCACTGAGCGTGCGGGTATTGCACATTACCGCGATATGGTGGAAGGCGTTTCGCTCCGCGAAGTGATGGACGAAGCAACCGGTATCTCCAATAAAACCGTGACCGATTGGCGCCAGCAAACCCGCGGTGCGGATTTGAAGCCACGTGTAGCGCTGCGTGACAAAAAAGGCGACATTATTACGCTCGCCAACGGCTTGGAAGCCCGTTACTTCCTGCCGGTGGGCGCGATTCTGTCGGTCACCGATGGTCAGGAAGTGCATGCCGGTGACGTGCTGGCGCGTATTCCACGTGAATCCTCGAAAACCCACGATATTACGGGCGGTCTGCCGCGCGTAGCTGAGCTGTTTGAAGCACGCAAACCAAAAGACCATGCGATCATCTCTGAGATCGAGGGTGTCATCGAGTTCGGCAAAGACTATAAAAACAAGCGTCGCGTGATCGTGCGTCCGAAAGATGCTGATGCCGAAGGTATCGAATATATGATCCCGAAAGGTAAGCATATCACCGTGCAAGAAGGCGATTACGTGCAGAAGGGCGACCTCCTGATGGATGGCAACCCCGTACCTCACGACATTCTGAAGGTGATGGGTGTCGAAGCGCTCGCACGTTACATGGTGACGGAAGTCCAGCAGGTTTACCGTCTGCAGGGCGTGACCATCAACGACAAACACATTGAAGTTGTGGTACGTCAGATGCTGCAGAAAGTCGAAATCGACAATGCGGGTGAGACCACCTTCCTCGCCGGCGAACAAGTAGATCGCGAAGAGTTCGATGCGGTCAACGCTAAGACGCTTGGTGAAGGCTACAAAGCGGCTACTGCCTCGCACGTGCTGCAAGGTATCACCAAGGCGAGCCTGCAAACCCACAGCTTCATCTCGGCGGCGTCCTTCCAGGAAACCACCCGCGTTCTTACCGAGGCAGCGGTGTCCGGTAAGGTCGACGAGCTTTCTGGCCTCAAGGAAAACGTCATTGTTGGCCGCTTGATTCCGGCGGGTACCGGTGCGGCGGTGATGCGGTTGCGTAAAGTGGCGCATGACCGTGAGAAACAAGGTGTCATCGAAAGCGATGCTGGCAACGATAACCCCGAGGCGCTTGCGCCGACGGGAAGCTAACATAAAAAGACCCGGCTTTTGCCGGGTCTTTTGTTATTACCGCCATGAAGCATTCCCCTAAGACTGTGCATTTTCTATTCGGCACCCACGCCTGTCTGGCAGCGCTTGCTAATCCCATGCGTAAAATCAAGCGCGTGCTGGCTACCAAGCAAACACAAGAAGAATTGGTGGGCAGAGTCAACGCCCAGCTGGCCGACAGCAGGCAGCTCGATAACTTACTGCCGCCGGGCAGCGTGCATCAGGGAATTGTGATTGAATGTGAGCCGTTGCAACAGCCGAATTTGTCAGATTGGCTGGCGCATGGTGAGAACAAGCCGGTACTGATCCTGGATCAGGTCACTGATCCGCACAATGTCGGCGCGATTTTACGTTCTGCCGCCGCCTTCGATGTGGGTGCCGTGATTTCTACCGACCGCCATGCCCCGCACGAAACCGGCGTGATGGCAAAGACCGCAAGCGGTGCGATGGAGTTCGTGCCCTATATTATGGTGGCGAACCTCGTGCAGGCGATCGAGCACATCAAGAAATCCGGTTACTGGATTTATGGGTTGGATGGCGAAGCAACGCAGGCAATCCATCAGGTCAAGTTCGACGCCAAAACGGCGCTGGTGATGGGCGCCGAGGGCAAGGGGCTGCGCCGCCTCACGGGCGAGCGTTGCGATATGCTGGTAAAGCTGCCGATGAGCGATAAAATGGAAAGCCTCAATGTTTCCAATGCGGCCGCGATTGCCATGTACGAAGTGTTTCGGATGATTAAATGACGATCCGGTTGTTGACCCTTGATGATCTCGCCTTATTTCATGCGCTTCGCTTGCGTGCTTGTCGTGAAGAGCCTGCGGCATTCATGGAAGCCTATGAAGAGCTGGTGGATAAGCCGCTGATCGAATTCGCCAAATATTTTGACAATGGCTGGATTGCGGGCGCCTTTACCGAGGGGAAATTAGTGGGTGCTGCCGGGTTATTTAGGCATAAAGGGCTTAAAGTTCAGCACAAGGGCACATTGTGGAATGTGTATGTCGCGCCGGAGGCTCGTAGCAGGGGGCTTGCCCGCGGCTGTATCGAGATGGTTCTGGGAGAGGCGAGGCGCGCCGGGCTAGAATGTGTGCATCTCAGCACCACGGCCGCCGATCCCATCACTGTTTCTCTCTATAAAAGCCTCGGATTCGAGCCATGGGGCGTCGAGAAGCATATCCTGAAATTAGCAGACGGTACCTATGTTGACGATGTCGTGATGGCAAAAACGCTAACTTAGGAGGCTACTTTCTCTACCTGGCCATATTCCAGATCGACTGGCGTGGCGCGACCAAAGATCGAAACCGACACTTTCACGCGCTGTTTTTCCTCGTCCACCCCTTCGATCAGGCCGACAAACGATTCGAACGGCCCTTCGGTGATTTTTACTTGTTCGCCGATCTCGAACGTAATCGTCGATCGGCTTGGCGTCACGCCATCGCGCACTTGCGCGAAAATGGATTCCGCTTCTTTCTCAGTGATTGGTACCGGACGGCCGCCTTTGCCGCCGCCAAGGAAGCCCGTTACTTTGGCGGTGTTTTTCACCATATGCCAGGTGGCATCGGTCAGCTCCATTTTCACCAGTACATAGCCAGGGAAGAACTTGCGCTCGGCCTGCATCTTCTTGCCGCGGCGCACTTCGGTCACTTCTTCCGTCGGTACGACCACATCTTCGATCATCGCCGAAAGGTTCTTTTGTACGGTTTGCTCCCTGATCGCCTGAGCGACTTTTTTCTCAAAGCCGGAATGTGCTTGCACGATATACCAACGTTGCGCCATCGAAATTCTCCTAAATGCCTATAAACCTAAAATTGCGCGGATGACGGCATTAACCGTCACATCAACCACGATAAAGAATGTTGCCGCAATGGCGACCATCACCAGCACCATACCCGTGGAAACCATGGTTTCCTTGCGGCTTGGCCAGGTAATTTTGCCTGCTTCGGAGCGGACTTCTCGGACAAATTTCGCGGGGTTCATGCGTACAACACTTTCTTTGAATACGGGGGGAAGGCAAGCCTTATAGCCTATCATGGCACAAATGCAAGCGGTTTTGCTATTGCGCGGGCGCTTTTTTTGTGTAGATTCGCTAGTCCTTGTAGGGGTGTAGCTCAGTTGGTAGAGCGGCGGTCTCCAAAACCGTAGGTCGCAGGTTCGAATCCTGTCGCCCCTGCCATTATTTATGTATATCAATATATTATAAGAATTAGCCGGAGCGTGAGCGGAGGTGCAATCGGACGATGTTACCTGTTGTCCATAAACTCAATATTAATCATAAATCTATAGCGTAAGGGGTATGATTTACCTCTTCTACAAAACCGAATATGGAGCCTCTTCTGCGATAATCGGAGCGGAGGATACGTTGCCTGAGGGTACGATCTGGGTCGATATCGTCAATCCGACACTCGAAGAAGAGCGCAGCATCGAAACCCAGCTTGGCATTGCTATTCCGTCCAAGGAAGAGGTATGGAAAAACGAGGTGCTCAATCGTTTTTATAAAGAAGACGGTGTGGCCTATATGACGGCGGCGCTCATCACCAAGATGGATTCGCCCTATCCGCAAACCAGTGCCGTGACCTTTATCTTGGGCGTGGGGTATCTGGTGACGATCCGCTATATTTCGCCAACGTCGTTCCAGAATTTCTCGCAACGCGTGCTCCGCTATCCGAATAATTTCAGCAATGGCGCCGAGGTCATGGAGGGACTGATGGAAGAAATCATCACCCGCGTTGCTCATAACTCAGAAGTAGTGGTGGAGGTGCTCGATGCGCTGTCACACGATATTTTTGGCGCCACCACATTTGAAACCAACCGCAAGAACCCATCGCAGCTCATGCAGGCGGTGTTGCGGCGGCTTGGCACCTGCAATGATCTCAATTCAAAAATCAATGAAAGTCTGCACAGCATCAATCGCCTACTACATTATTTCCGGGAAGTGCAAGGTGCCGGCAGCGACGTTGACCATGCGATCCACCGACTGACGACGGATGCGATGGCGCTGACCAAGCAAACAGACTTCCTGGCCGATAAGATTACGTTCCAGCTGGACGCAACGCTTGGCATGATCAACGTCGAGCAGAACCTGATCATTAAGATTTTCTCGGTGGTTGCGGTGTTTTTCTTACCACCGACGCTGGTATCGTCTATTTACGGCATGAATTTCCAGCACATGCCTGAGCTTGGTTGGGATTTCGGCTATCCGGTTGCTATTGGATTCATGCTGATGTGCGCCCTGGTTCCCTACCTGTACTTCCGCAAAAAAGGTTGGCTGTAACTAATAAAAAAGGGCGGTAAATTCCCCGCCCTTTTTTATTAATGATGGCGGCGGGAACTACGCCAAGATCTTAGCGACGACGCCGGAGCCGATGGTGCGGCCGCCTTCGCGGA
>CAZFKP010000035.1:0-14368 GCA_964518725.1 uncultured Rickettsiales bacterium
GTGTACCTGATCGAGGAACCGATGGCGGCAGCGATTGGCGCCGGGCTTCCCGTCACCGAGCCGACCGGCTCGATGATCGTCGATATCGGTGGTGGCACCACCGAGGTGGCGGTATTGTCGCTTGGCGGCATTGTTTATGCGCGTTCGGTGCGCGTGGGCGGCGACAAGATGGACGAGGCGATTATTTCCTACATCCGTCGTTACGGCAATTTGCTGATTGGTGAAACCACCGCCGAGAAAATCAAAAAAGAAATCGGCGCCGCCTGCGCGCCTGAAAACGGCGAAGGCCGCATGGTGGAAATCAAGGGGCGCGATTTATTGAATGGCGTGCCGAAAGAAATCACTCTTTCGGAATATCAGATCGCTGAATCGCTGGTGGAGCCGGTCGGCCAGATCATCGAAGCGGTGAAGGTCGCGCTTGAATGCACGCCGCCGGAATTGTCATCGGATATCGTCGACAAGGGTATTGTGCTTTCCGGCGGCGGCGGCATGTTGCGCGGGCTGGACGCGGTACTCTCAAATGCGACCTCCCTGCCTGTGTTCGTGGCTGAAGAGGCGCTTAATTGCGTGGCGATGGGCACCGGGCGGGTACTCGAGAACCCAGAACTGTTGAAACACGTGCTGTTCCGGCAGGAATAGCCTTCAAGCTACCGCGCTGTAGGAAATAAATACTTGCCCGTTTTGTCCGCGTGAGTAAGAATGTTCTAATCATTTCTTGCTACACTGGAGTGAAATGGCCAGAAAATCGCGCAAACACAGCATGTTCATCCTTCCCAGCCGCCCATTGGTAGCGCGGGTCGGGCAGGTGTTTGTGCTCACGATGCTGGTGCTTTTGCTCGCCATGGGGCGTAGTGGCAACCCGATGGTGCAGTCGTTAAAAATGCAGATGGCCGATGCGTTGGTGCCGGTGTTGTCGGTGGTGGCCACGCCGCTGGATGCGTTACGCGATACGACGGCAGGAATCCGCAACTGGGTGGCAACGTATCAACAGAACAAAGAACTTAGAGCCGAGAACCGCGAGCTTCTAAAATGGCAGGCGCTGGCTAAGGACATGCAAGTTGAGAATGAGAAATTGCGCGGATTGCTGAATGTCGCGCCGCGGCGCGGAACGCATTTTGTGACCGCTGCCATTGCCTCCGATCATGGCAGCGCTTTTTCGAGCGCGGCGCTGATTGATGCCGGCAAGGAAGACGGGGTGGTGGCGAACCAGCCGGTTATCAGCGAGCGTGGGCTGGTCGGCCGGGTGACGGAAGCGGGCGAGCGCAGCGCGCAGGTGTTGCTGCTGACTGACATTAATTCCCACATTCCGGTGATGAATGAGCGCACCCGCGAGAAAATGATCCTGATTGGCCGGAATGCCGATCTGCCAAGCCTTGGCTATGTCGCAACTGATTCGGCCATCCGCAAGGGCGACCGCATCATCACCTCTGGCGACGGGGCGGTGTTCCCCAAAAACATCCCGGTCGGCGTGGTGGTGCGCGATGCCGACAAGGCGACACTCTCTGTCGAGCTGTTCGCCAACATGGCCGACATTGAGTATGTGTCGGTTATCCAACCTGGCCGCTGATGTGCCATGATGCATAAGTTCCAGCTTCGGCTGATTTCCTGCTTGCCGATGGGAATAACCGTTTTTCTTGCCTTGTTGTATGTCGTCCCAAAACATGTGGGCGGTTTGAGCGCGGTGATGCCGCTGGTGCATCTGGTGCCGGTCTTTATCTGGTCGGTGATGCACCCGCGTGACATGCGGCTCGTATTTGTGGTGGCGATCGGCCTGCTGGTCGATGTTGCGACGTCCCAGCCGCTTGGTGTGTCGGGGCTAGTCTACGCGATGTTCCTGTTCCTTGCGCGTTCGCAGCGGAAATACATTCACCGCGAGGGGTTTGCTGGTATGTGGGGTTATTTCGCGCTCCTCCTGCTGGTGTTGCAGGTGATGCTGTGGGCGTTGTCGTCGTTTTTCCATATGCGCGGCATGCCGCTCGGCGCGGCGTTATGGCAGTGGGCGTTTAGCGTATTTCTCTACCCGCTGTTGCATGCGTTGTGCTATCCATGGGTGGAGAGGCTTGCGCGGATGCGCTACCGCCTCATGCATCGTTCGTAGGAGTGTGCCGCCGTGCCGAGGGATAATGAGAAACAGCGGATATTTACGCGGCGGGCGGTGCTGCTTGGCGGGCTGCAGGCAGCGGGGTTTTCGCTGCTGGCCGGGCGGCTGGTCTATTTGCAGCTGATGAAAGACGATAAATATGTGAGCTTGTCGGAAAACAACCGAGTGAAGTTGCAGCTGGTTGCGCCGGAGCGCGGCAACATCCTCGACTGGCGGGGTGAGGCGCTGGCCACGAACGAGAAGAACTACCAGCTTTTTATGGATATGAGCGGGCTCAAGCGGGATGCATTTTCTGAGGTCATCGCTCGGTTGCAGGCGTTGTTGCCGCTGCCGGACAAGACCCGTGAGCGGCTGGAGACCATTAAGCTCAAGAGCGCCATGCGCCCGGAGATGCTGAAAGAAAATCTGAGCTGGGAGGAGGTGGCGAGGGTGGAGCTGCATACCGCCGAACTGCCGGGTGTGTTCATCAACCTTGGCCAGGTGCGGCATTATGTGCTGGAAGAGGAGGCGGCGCATTTGACCGGTTATGTCGGCACGGTATCCGAGGATGAGCTTTCGGCGGATAACCAGCCCCTGCTTCGCCTGCCCGATTTCAAGATCGGCAAGAACGGTGTCGAGGAGATGCTGGAGGCGCGGCTGCGCGGTACGGCGGGGGTGAAGCGGCTGGAGGTGGATGTGCACGGCATCCCGGTGCGTGAGATTGATAAGCGCGAGAGCATTCCCGGCGAATCGGTGAAGCTCACGGTCGATAAACGCCTGCAAAGTTTTACGGCGGATCGGATCAAGGATGAAAGTGCCGCGGTGGTGGTGATGGAGGTTGATACCGGCCATATCCTGGCCATGGCGTCGATGCCGGCGTTCAACCCGGATATTTTCAGCCTTGGCATCAAGAACGATTATTGGCGCGAGCTGAATGCGAACAAGAGGGTGCCACTCATGAACAAGGCGATCACTGGCCAGTATCCGCCCGGCTCGACTTTTAAGATGCTGGTGGGGCTGGCAGCGCTTGAGGCCGGGGTCATCACGCCCGCGACCACGGTTACGTGCCCCGGGCATTTCGACCTTGGCAACCATCGCTTCAACTGCTGGAAAGAAGAAGGGCATGGCGTGGTGAATTACAAGCGCGCCGTGACCGAATCCTGCGATACGTTTTTTTACACCGTTGCCAATCGCATGGGCATTCAGGCATTTGCCGATATAGCGCGCAATTTCGGTCTTGGTGCTACCTTCAATCTTGGGATGATTGGAGAAAAACCAGGCATCATTCCTGACCCGGAATGGAAAATGAAGCGCTACAAACAGCCATGGACGGGCGGCGATACTATCAATTGCGCGATTGGCCAAGGCTATGTGCTGGCGACGCCGTTGCAGCTATGTGTCATGACGGCGCGGCTGGTCAATGGTGGGTTTGCAGTGGTGCCGAAGCTGGAAGCGTCGCCGCAGCAGTTCGACCCGATTCCGGTCAAGGAAGATCACCTGCACCTGGCGATGGAGGGGATGAGCGACGTGGTAAATGCGCCCAATGGCACGGCCTACGGCAAGCGCATCATTGATCCGAAATTTGCATTCGGCGGCAAGACCGGCACCTCGCAGGTACGCAAGATTGTGGTGCGTGGGCAGGATCAGAATACCATCCCATGGGAGCAGCGCCACCATGCGTTGTTTGTTGGTTATGCCCCGGTGGATAAGCCGAAATACGCGGTGGCGGTGACGGTTGAGCATGGCGGCGGCGGGTCGGCAGCGGCGGCGCCGATTGCGCGTGACGTATTACAAAAAGTACAGGAGTTATTTGCCGTATGAACGAATCGACCCTGATGGTTCCCGTGTTGCTGGTGGTCAATCTAATGACCTATTTCCTCTATTGGTGGGACAAGCGGCAGGCGGTTCACAATGAATGGCGCGTGCCGGAATCGGCGTTGCTGATGATGAGTTTCATCGGCGGCAGCCCGGCGGGCTTTGCCGCGCAGCGCATCCTGCGCCACAAGAACCGCAAGCTGTCGTTCCAGATTAAATTCTGGGTGATTGTGCTGGTACAGGCTTATGGGGTGCTGATGCTGTTGTTGCCGCCACCGCCAGCGTAGTGGGTTAGGCGCGCGGGTGCGCCTTTTCGTAGGCCGAAAGCAGCCGGGCGCTGTCGACATGCGTATAGCGCTGGGTAGTGGAGAGCGAGCTGTGGCCGAGCAATTCCTGGATCGAGCGCAGGTCGGTTCCAGCCGCGAGTAAATGGGTGGCGAAGCTGTGGCGGAAAGCATGCGGTGTAGCCGAGTCCGGCAGGTTGAGCTGGGCGCGCAGGTCGCGCAACGTCTTCTGGAAAATGGCTGGATTCAGCGGCTTTCCCTGTGCCCCGACAAAAAGCGGCGCATTTTTCTCCAGCGTATGCGGGCAGGTTTCGAGGTAGTGGGCGATCGCCTGGGCGACCACCGGCAGCAGCGGCACGATGCGCTGCTTGTTGCCTTTGCCGAGGATGGTGACGGCGTCCCTGCCCTGCACCTCGCCGCGTGCAAGCGACAGCGCCTCGCTGATGCGGAGGCCGCAGCCGTAAAGCAGCAGGAGCAATGCAAGATCGCGTTTTCCGACCCAGTCGTCGCGCCGGCTGCCCATGGCGGCAAGCGTTGCTTGCGCCTTGTCTTCGGCCACGGCTTTGGGCAGGCTTACTTTGATTTTTGGGCTTCGCAGGTGAAAAATGGCGGCGTTCTTGCACAGCTCCTGTTTTTCAAGGTAGCGGAAATAGCTTTTCACCGATGACAGGGCGCGGGCGTTGGAGCTTGCCTCGTAGTCGCCGCTGCGGCTGGCGAGCCAGGCGCGGAACTCGCGGGCTTCCAGCTTCTTCAATGTGGCAAGCGACAGTTTCCCGCCGAGATATTCCTGCATGAAACTGAAAAAATGCGTGAGGTCGTTTTCGTAGGAAATGACGGTATGTTTGGAAGCACGTTTATTGTGGGTGAGGTAATCGAGGAATGGCTGCACATGCGGCGCACTCATTGTTCCATCTCATGCAGGTAGTGGTCGAGCTGGTGGGCGACGATCTGGCCGAGGAAATTGAGCAGTTCCACCCCCTGCCCCGGATGGAAGCGATCGGGATAGCGGACGCCGAAGGCCAGGATCACCGGGCGGCCGGTCAATTCCAGTTCAAGTCGCAGCAGCGCACAGGACTGGATCATTGAATCACAATCGGCGAAGATTTGCTCGAAGCCGATCGGAGCCTGCCTGCCGGTATCGGGCACCATCAGGATATTTTTCTTGCCGACGGCATAGTCGACTGTGCCGGGTACGATGAAGACGATGCCGGAATAGTGCTGTTCGGAATAAGAGGTTTCGTATTCGCCCGCTGCCTCCGACTCCATGGCGAGGCGAACGACATCGACATCGAACAGGTTCATCAGATCCTGGGTGATGGCTTCGAGCAGCTGTTCGAGCGAGCGGGTGCGGATGAGGCGAAGCGCGGCCTTATGCACCTGCGACTGTACCGACATATTGTCGCGGCAGAAATCGACCAGTACGTCATATTTGTTTTTGAGGCTTTCGGAGTTTTTCTGAAGGTTCTTGACGAGGAAGCTCTGGAAATCGACGACGCCATGGCCAAGATCACGCTCGGTATTTGCCGCTTCCAGCAGGTCGAGATTGTCGCGCAGGAAGTCCGGGTTCGCAAGCAGGAATGCACGCATCTCTTCGATGGTGACCGGGGTGTCTTTGTTGCGCGCCCCTGCCATTATGCAATCTTCTGTCCGGTCTTTTTCCAGTCATCAAGGAACATGGCCAGCCCCTTGTCGGTGAGTGGGTGGTGCACGAGATCGCGGATGACTTTCGGCGGGATGGTGGCGACGTGTGCCCCGAATTTTGCCGAATCGACAATGTGTTGCGGACTCCTGATGGACGCCACCAACACCTGCGTTTCAAAAATCTCGTATTGTCGGTAGATGGTACAAATGTCGGAAATCAACCCCATGCCGGACTCGCCGATGTCATCCAGCCGCCCCACGAACGGCGAAATGAAGGTCGCCCCTGCTTTGGCGGCGAGGATGGCCTGGGCGGCGGAGAAA
This sequence comes from uncultured Rickettsiales bacterium, assembly GCA_964518725.1. Taxonomy (GTDB): domain Bacteria; phylum Pseudomonadota; class Alphaproteobacteria; order Rickettsiales; family SXRF01; genus JANRKF01. The sequence continues at coordinate 6,142 of CAZFKP010000035.1, forward strand.
CACAGGGTCACATTCACCATGATGTTCTTGCTGGTGAAGTGTTTGCAGGCTTTGAGCCCGTCCCAGGTGAGCGGCACTTTGATGGTGACGTTATCGGCGATGCGGGCGAGTTTTTCGCCTTCTTTAATCATGCCGGCGGCGTCGGTGGCGGTGACCTCGGCGGATACGGGGCCTGGCACGATGGTGCAGATTTCCTTGATAACTTCAAAGAAATCGCGGCCGGATTTGGCGATCAGCGTCGGATTGGTGGTCACGCCATCCAGCATGCCGGTTGCTGCAAGATCGCGGATTTCATTGATATCGGCGGTATCGACAAAGAATTTCATAGCGTCTCCTCTTTACGCGCATTTTAGAGAATTCTTCGCCGTATGCCACAAGAATAAAGCGGACTTGTAGTTTTGGGGTTTTCTGTTAAATTCCAGCCCTTAGGAGAATTTATGCGTAAGGCAACGATTGAACGTAAGACGAAAGAAACCTCCATTTCGGTCGAGGTGAATCTCGACGGGTCGGGAGTGTATGAAGTATCCACCGGCATTGGGTTTTTAGACCATATGCTGGAGCAGCTATCGCGCCACTCGCTGATGGATTTGAAGGTGACCGCCAAGGGCGACCTCCACATCGACCAGCACCACACGACCGAAGATACCGGCATTGCGATCGGCGAAGCGGTGACCAAAGCGCTCGGCGAACGCAAAGGCATCACCCGTTACGCCAGTGCCTATGTGCCGATGGATGAGACGCTCACGCGCGTGGCGCTCGATATTTCCGGCCGGCCGTATTTTGTCTGGAAAGTGGAATTTTCCAAACCGAAGCTCGGTGAAATGGATACCGAGCTGTTCCGCGAGTGGTTCCAGGCTTTTGCCTTTGCCAGCGGCATGACCCTGCATATCGAGAACCTCTATGGCGTGAATAACCACCATATCGTCGAGTCGTGCTATAAAGGCTTGGCGCGCAGCCTGCGTGCGGCAGTGGAAATTGATGCGCGCAAGGCCGACGCCGTGCCGAGCACTAAAGGGACGCTTGGGGGCAAGTAATGTTCCACGGCCTGAAACTCTACACTGTCCATACCAAGCCCGGCAGCGGCATCACGCTTGCAAAGCCGGTGTTCCTGCGCGAAGGGTTTAATTGGGTGGCGTTTCTGCTCACGTTCCTGTGGGCGTTTTCTCAGCGCCTGTGGCTGTTCGGGCTGGCGATATTGGGCGCAAACTTTGCGGCGGCCTTTGCCTTGAAGCTTGGTGTGCTGAATCCAATTTCCGCCGGGCTGGTGCAGTTCGGGCTGCAGGTTATGGTCGGGTTCCATGCCAACGATGTGCTGCGGAGGCGCATGCAGAAGCAGGGCTATATTTTTCAGGACATCACCAGTGGCGATTCGCTGTTGCGCGCTGAGCAGCGCTACTTCGACCGGCTGGTGGCCGCGGCGCCATGACAGTTGCCATCATCGATTACGGTTCCGGAAACCTTCGCTCTGTAGCAAAAGCATTCGAGCATGTGGCGGGCGGTAAAAAGATTCTTGTCACCAATAGTGCAAAAGAACTAGCTGCCGTTGATCGCATCGTACTCCCCGGCGTCGGCGCCTATGGCGACTGCATGCGAGGGCTTTTGGCGCTTCCCGGCATGGTCGAAGCGCTGAACGAGCAGGTGCTTCAGAAGAAGAAAAACTTCCTTGGTATTTGTGTGGGCATGCAGCTCATCTTTGAGCGCGGGTTTGAGCATGGCGAGCATCAAGGGCTTGGCTGGTTCCCGGGGGCGGTGGTGAAGCTTGCGCCTTCCGATGCGTCGCTTAAAATTCCCCATATGGGCTGGAACAATCTCACGGTGATGCGCGATCACCCGATTATGCGCGGTGTTGCGGACGGAGAACATGCCTATTTCGTGCACAGTTATCACGCACAGGCGGTGGCACCGCACATCATTGCGACGGCGGATTATGGCGGGGCGGTGGCCGCCATTGTCGGGCGCGATCATATGGTCGGCGCGCAATTCCATCCGGAAAAAAGCCAGAAAACGGGGCTTGCAATATTGCAGAATTTCCTGCGTATGTAGAGGCATCATGACTGTTCGCGTCGAGAAGCTAACTGAATTCCGCCACGCCGACCTCACTGAGCTGGTGCAGGCGACCGAGGATGCGATCCGCGACGGTATCGGCTTTAACTGGATGCTGCCGCCGGGGCATGACATTCTTGAGAAATACTGGAGCGGCGTGCTGGTGGTGCCGGATCGGGTGCTATTTGTTGGCAGGCTGGATGGTGCGCTGGCTGGGAGCATCCAACTTGTGAAGCCCGGCATCAGCAAGGAAACATCCTCGTTTGGCGCTTCGCTTGATGCCCATTTTGTCGCTCCCTGGGCGCGCGGGCACGGCATGGCCAAGCTATTGCTGGAGGCGGCCGAACGTGAGGCGCGGGCGCAGGGCTTTTCGGTGCTCAAGCTTAGTGTGCGCGAAACGCAGGAGGCGGCGATTTCGCTCTATGAAGAAATGAATTACATTCGTTGGGGCACACTGCCCACCTACGAATATGTCGGCGCGCAGATGATCGCGGGACATTTTTATTACAAGAATCTGGAGCCGATTACGAGTTTGATATGATTCTCTACCCTGCCATTGATTTGAAAGACAACCAGTGCGTGCGGCTGTTGCGCGGCGCGATGGATCAGGCGACCGTGTTTTCCAAAACACCTGCCGAGCAGGCGGCCGAATTTGAAGCCATGGGGTTCGAGTGGCTGCATGTGGTGGATTTGAATGGCGCCTTCGAGGGCAAGCCGGTCAACAGGTCGGCGGTAAAGTCAATCCTTGAGGCGGTCGCGATGCCGGTGCAGCTCGGCGGTGGGCTTCGCAACATGCAAATGATTTCCGACTGGCTGGAGGCCGGCGTGAGCCGGGTGATCCTCGGCACGGTGGCGCTCAAGAACCCGATGCTGGTCAAAGAGGCGTGCCGTATTTTCCCCGGCCAGATCGCGGTCGGGATCGATGCGAAGGATGGCTATGTCGCCGTCAATGGCTGGGCAGAGATTTCCGGGAAGAAAGCGGCCGATGTTGCGTTGCAGTTTGAGGATGCGGGTGTGGCGGCCATCATCTATACTGACATCAGCAAAGATGGCGCGATGGAGGGGCCGAACGTGGCGGAAACCGTTTCGCTGGCGGAACAGATTTCCATTCCGATAATTGCGTCGGGTGGTATCAGCGGTAATGCGGATATCGCCGCTTACAAGCAGCATGAGCTGGCGGGCGTTTCCGGCGTCATTATCGGCCGGGCGCTGTATGACGGCAAGATCGATGTCAGCGAAGCGCTGAAGCAATGCTAAAGACCCGTATCATCCCCTGCCTTGATGTGAAGAATGGCCGCGTGGTCAAGGGTGTAAACTTTGTGGAATTAATCGATGCGGGCGATCCGGTCGAACAGGCGAAACTCTATGATGCGAGCGGTGCGGATGAGCTGTGTTTCCTCGATATCACGGCATCTTCCGATAATCGCGGCATTCTCTATGATGTGATTTCGCGGGTGGCGGAGGCGTGCTTCATGCCGCTCACCGTCGGCGGTGGCGTGCGATCGTTGGAGGACATTCGCAACTTATTGCTGGCCGGAGCTGACAAGGTATCTATCAACACCGAGGCGGTGAAGCGCCCGGAATTCGTGCGCGAGGCGGCGGAAAAATTCGGCAACCAGTGCATTGTGGTGGCGATGGATGCGAAGCGGGCGGATAATGGCGAATATGAAATTTTCACCCATGGAGGCAGGAACGCTACCGGCATTAATGCCGTGAAATGGGCGAAACAAATGGAAACCTACGGCGCGGGCGAGATACTGCTGACGTCGATGGATCGCGACGGTACTAAAATGGGGGTGGATGTGGCGCTGACCCGGGCGGTGTCCGAGGCGGTGCCGATTCCGGTGATTGCGTCGGGCGGAATTGGCGAGCTTTCGCATTTCGTGCAGGCGGTGAAAGAGGGCAAGGCGGACGCCGTGCTTGCCGCGTCGGTTTTCCATTTCGGCACGTTTTCCGTGGCGCAGGCAAAAGCTTCTATGCAAGCGGCGGGCATTGCGGTAAGGATGGAGTCATGAGCGATATCCTGACCAAACTGGAAGCGATTGTGGAGCAGCGCCGGAGCGCGGATCCCGACATGTCGTACATTGCCAAGCGGCTCAAGCAGGGCACCGAGAAGATAGCCCAGAAATTCGGCGAGGAGTCGGTGGAGACTGTGATCGCCGCGATGACGCGCGACAAGAAAGAAATCGTGAATGAAAGCGCGGATATGCTGTTTCACTGGCTGATGTTGATCAATGACGGCGGCGTGAGTGTCGCCGAAGTAATGGATGAATTGGCGCGCCGCGAGGGCACCTCCGGGCTCGATGAAAAAGCACGCCGTAACATAAAGGAATAATCATGACGACGATCACCCAGAAAGATATCGAAACCTTGTTCACCGAAGCGCATACCCATAATGTGTGGCTCGATAAGCCGGTGGAGGATGCCCTGTTGCAACGGGCGTACGATCTTGCGAAAATGTGCCCGACATCGGCCAATTGCCAGCCGATGCGGATTGTGTTCGTGCGCTCGAAGGAAGCGAAAGAAAAATTGCGGCCGTGCTTGGCGGCGGGCAATGTCGAAAAATCCATGACCGCGCCGGCGACTGCGATTATCGGTATGGACATGGAATTTTATGAAAAATTGCCGGCGCTGTTTCCGCATGCTGATGCGCGGAGCTGGTTTGTCGGCAATGCCACACTGATCGAATCGACGGCGTTTCGCAACGGCTCACTGCAGGGCGCCTATTTCCTGCTGGCGCTTAGGGCGGTGGGGCTAGATACCGGTGCTATTTCGGGATTCGACAACGCGAAAGTCGACGCAACCTTCTTTGCCGGGACGCCGGTAAAATCCAACTTCATCATCAATATCGGCTATGGCGATGTGACGAAGCTGCATCCGCGCAATCCGCGCCCAGGCTTCAGCGAGACCTGCACGATCCTATGATTTACGATCCGCAAAACATCTTCGCCAAAATCATTCGCGGCGATGTGCCCTGCAAGAAAGTATATGAGGATGAATTCGCATTTGCTTTCCATGATATTAAGCCGGAGGCGCCGGTGCATGTGCTGGTGCTGCCCAAGGGCGAGTTTATTTCGTTCGATGATTTTACACAAAACGCTTCACCGGCATTGATGGCGGGGTTTTTTGCTGCCATCCAAAAAATTGCCACCGAACTTGGCGTGGTGGAATCCGGCTACCGTCTGATTACCAACCATGGCGCGGACGCATCGCAAAGCGTCTTCCATTTCCATATGCATATTCTTGCTGGCAAGCCGCTGGGGCATCTACTACCCTAGGTGAATGTCCGATCTCGCTGAAGTCCTTTTGCCCAATGCGCTCGACCACGGGTTCGATTACCGTGTGCCTGAAGGCGATATTCCCATCGGGGCGCTGGTCACGGTGCCGCTTTCCGGTAAGCAGACGCTGGGCGTGGTGTGGGGCGCGGGCAAGGGCGGGTTCGATGAGGCCAAGGTGAAACCCATCGTTGCCGTGCATGGTGAGTTCCCTCCCCTGAACGAAAATTTCCGCAAATTCCTTGGCTGGGCGGCATGGTATAACGGTGCGCCGCTGGGCAATGTCATCAAGATGGTGTTGCCCATTGCCGACATTGCGAAGCAGGGGCGCATCACGTCGGAGCATGTCCCATTGATTGCGGTGGATAATATTACGATACCGGAATTGTCCAAAAAACAGAACGATGCAGCCGATATGCTGGTGTCACGACTTGCCAAGGGGTTTTCGATCAGCCTGCTCGACGGGGTGACGGGATCGGGCAAAACCGAAGTCTATTTCACGGCGATTGCCAAGGAGCTTGCGCGCGATCCGGAGTCACAGGTGCTGGTGTTACTGCCGGAGATTGCGTTGTCGGTGCAGTGGCTGGCGCGGTTTGAGGAGCGGTTCGGTGTGGCGCCGGTGTTGTGGCATTCAAACGTGACCCCGGCGCGGCGGCGGGCGGCGTGGCAGGCGATTGCCACCGGCCGGGCGCGGGTGGTGGTGGGTGCGCGTTCGGCGCTGTTTCTGCCTTACCCGAATTTATCGCTGGTGGTGGTGGATGAGGAGCACGACCAATCCTACAAGCAGGAAGACGGGGTGATGTACCATGCGCGTGACATGGCGATTGCCCGCGCCCGCCATGAGAATTTCCCGGTGGTGCTGGTGTCGGCAACGCCGTCGCTGGAGTCGGTGCACAATGTCCGGCTTGGGAAATTCAGCGAGGTCACGCTGCCGATGCGTCATGCGGCGGCGCAGCTTCCGACAATCCATCTGCTTGACATGCGCGAGCAAAAACTGGAACGCGACAGTTTCATTTCACCCCCGCTGCGCGAGGCGATGGCAGAGACCATTGCCGAGGGGCATCAGGCGATGCTGTTCCTCAATCGTCGTGGCTATGCGCCGCTGGTGCTGTGTCGTCATTGCGGCCACCGGTTTGAATGCCCAAGCTGCACGAGCTGGATGGTGATGCACCAGAAAAAACATGGCGCCATGCTGCAGTGCCACCATTGCGATTACCACATTCCGCTGCCTGCCATCTGCCCGGAATGCAAGAGCGAGAATACGCTTCATGCCTGCGGGCCGGGGGTTGAGCGCATCTACGAGGAGGTGGCATCGTTCCTGCCGCAGGCGCGGGTTGAGCTGCTGGCCAGCGACAGTGCTACGGGTCAGGGTGAGCTATCGCGCATCATCGGGGCGATGGAGGCGGGTGAGGTGGATGTGCTGATCGGCACGCAGATGATTGCCAAAGGGCACCATTTCAGCGGCCTTGCAGTGGTCGGGGTGGTGGATGCGGATCTGGGGCTTGCCGGCGGGGACTTGCGGGCGGCGGAAAAAACCTACCAATTATTGCACCAGGTCTCCGGCCGCGCTGGGCGTGCGATGGTGCATGGGCATGTCTATTTGCAGAGTTACCTGCCCAGCCACCCGGTGATGCAGGCGCTGGCGAGCGGCGAGCGCGACGCTTTCTTTGCTGCCGAGTTGGAAGCGCGTAAAGTGGCCGACATGCCGCCCTTCTCGCGCCTTGCGGCACTCATCATCGAGGGTCATAAAGAGGAAGACGTCATCACGGTTGCTAAAAAACTCTCACAGCTCATCACTCACAACGCGCAACTCACCACCTACGGCCCCGCCCCTGCCCCGCTCTATTTGTTGCGTGGCAAATTCCGCATGCGTTTCCTGGTGAAGGCGGATCGCAATATCAACTTGCCCAACTATCTGCGCGGGTGGCTGGGAATGGTGAAAATCCCCCGTTCGGTGCGTGTCAAAATGGACATCGACCCGATGAGTTTCATGTAGACTACCGTATTAATAAATAGTAATAATGAGACGTGGCGGGTTTATTACAACATCTGGATGCGATGTCCGCATCTTTGCAGGGTGCGGCGGCGGGCGCCAGTGAGGTAGCTCTGCCGAGAATTGATGAGATTGGCGATTCTGCTAACGTAATGGTTGCCTATGCCATCATTTGGGCGTTGAAAGAGGCTGGTGTCGAGGTTACGAGCCTTCAGGGTCTCGGTCGCCGCCACGATCAAATCGTTTCCAATATTGATCGCTATCGTATGGCGCATGAATTTAAAAAAAGCCGTTCGTTGACGCTGCAGTTTGCCTCCCCCTTTACCCCGGAACAGTGTGCGGCGACAAGATTCAATCTCGAAAGATTCAAGAAATTCGCCGGTAGTGGCTGGGTAATGGTGGATGCCGATCAGGCGCGGCAACATAAGTTGCGGAGCGAGCTTATGTGGCGGGAAATATGTGATCCATGGGCTATAAAGAGGGGAGAGAGCGTTTTGCCCCTGCCTACACTCGACGATATCCCTCTCCAGCCCTTCAAGTTAGTGAAACCTCTTGGTGATACAAACCATATGCCGCATGAGATATTATTCCATTATCTTTATGAGGTGGCGACAGAGCAATATCCCGATAAGAAGGAATATCCCGAGATACCAGACCAGAGGCTTTTTTACTTGGGCGCTCCGAATAATAGCTTTTGCTTGATGAATATGGATAATATGCAGGCACCGCTTGACCGGGCGGCGCGGCTGATCGGTGTTCCGCCGATGCTGCTCACGCGGAAATCGCCGGATCGTGAGCAGGGGATTTGAGGTAGGGCTTGCCATTAACGATTTGGCATGATAATTCACCCGCGATTTTTTTGTTGAGGTCTCGGCAATAATCGCCTAGCTTCGGCGTCCTTTGAACTTGAGCTACC
>CAZFKP010000036.1:0-12228 GCA_964518725.1 uncultured Rickettsiales bacterium
CGGTCGTCTCTCGTAGCTACGTCGTCAACCTGTCCGATGGGCTGGACATAAAAATATAGGAGAACGCCATGATTTTAGATGCAAGCCAAACCGATAATATCAATAATTTTACTGCCGCCGGTAAGGCGGCGCAGAAATCGGAAGCCGAGCAGGCTGGTGACAAGCTATTCTCAAACTATCAGGATTTTGTGAAGCTGCTGACGGTGCAGTTGCAAAACCAAGATCCGACCAAGCCGCTTGAAACCGACCAGATCACGTCGCAGCTTGCCCAGCTATCGACGGTGGAGCAGCAGGTCAATACCAACAAAAATCTTGAGCAGTTACTGAATTATTTTACCCAGTCGCAGGTGACGCAGAATGTTTCCTATATCGGCAAGCTCGTGGAGGCTCCTGGCAACCTCGGGTCGCTGCTCGGCGGTCAGGGAATATTCGTTTACAGCCTGGCGGGTGAGTCGGCCACCACCGACGTTACCATCTCAGATCCTGACGGGAACGTTGTCTATAACGGGAGTGGCACGAACCTTGCTGGACGTAACACATTCGTATGGGATGGAAGGAACAACGAGGGAACCAAAGCGCCGGATGGCACCTATGTAATTTCAGTGAAAGCCAAAGATGCGGGCGGTAATGCGATTGAATCCGTGACATCAAGCTCTGGCAAGGTCACGTCGGTAGAGACAATCGATGGTAAGACCTACATCGCACTGGGAGACATATTAGTGCCGCTCGATAAAGTGGTTTCGATCAGGGAAATGCCAGTGCTGGCGCAACAAGTATAATTTAACGATGGAGTCGGGTTATGAGTTTATATGGTGCATTGTTTTCGGGCGTATCGGGCTTGAAAAGTCAGGCCAACAAGCTTGGCGTGATCTCCGATAACGTTTCGAACGTCAACACGGTCGGCTACAAAGGCGGCAGTGGATTGTTCCAGACACTGGTGACATCAGCTACGACGACGTCGGCCTATTCACCGGGCGGTGTACTTGGCGGGAACAGGCTGCTGGTCAGCAAGCAGGGACTCCTGCAGGCGACCGATTCGGCGACTGATATTGCGGTTTCCGGCAACGGGTTCTTCGTCGTGAACCAGAGCGCCGACGCCACGGGGCAGGTATTCTATACGCGTTCCGGTTCTTTCCGTGCCGACTCCACGGGGAACTTCCGGAATGCTTCGGGATTCTATTTACAAGCATGGCCGCTCGATCGCGAAGGCCGCCTCCCCGGTGCGGCAGGCAACACTACCTATACCACGTCCAGCGCCAACCTGAACAGTCTTCAGGTAGTGAACGTCCAGAACCTGACTGGTTCAGCGGCGGCCACGTCCTCGGTGCTGATCGGCGCGAACCTGAACGCCTCGCAGGCAGTATTCCCAGGTGCGGCGGGAACGATTGCGTTCGATTCACTCAGCACGAACAACTACCAGATTGCTGCGAAAGATATTATTGTTCCGAGCACAGTGAACAGCCTGGCGCGTGGTGACAAGCTGAATATTAATACCGGTAACGGCCTGAACTTCACCTACCGCTACGGTGGGTTTACTTTTAGCCGTGATATTACCGATGCCAGTGGTGCGGATAGCGGTACGACATTATTGGCCGGCAGCACGACGCTGGATACAAACCCCTACAGCTTCACGGCGGGTAGCAACGTCGTGACGATCGCGCAGGAGGCTCATGGTCTTGCTGATGGTGCGGTCATCACGCTTTCGGGTAACACGGAAGATATGGCGGGCATTGATTCTTCCGAATTTAACGGCACCTTTGTGGTGGATGTTATTGATGAGGACAGTTTCACGATCACGGTATCGAGCACGGCGGCGGCGGCGACGTCGCTTGCGGCCGGCGCGGTAACCACTGAGAACGGTACGGATGCCGATGTCACGGTCAATGTTGGCACCTCGGGTTTGTTCTCTGTCGGTCAGAGTATCACCATTGCAGGCGCAAATGTGGTAAACGGGATCACAATCAACGGCACACATACCATCACTGCTGTGAGCGGCACAAACGTGACCTTCGCGACGACGACAGACACGCCGCCATCGATCGCCGCGCATGCATTTTCTACCACGGTCGGTGCAAACCCAACCGTTACGGTAAATGTTGGCACCACGAACAATACCTATGTCACCGGCGACTCCATTACGATTGCGGGCGCGGATGACATTAACGGGGTTGATCCGAATGGCACATGGACCGTCGTGACATCTTCCGGGGGTAATATTACCTTTGTGGCAACCGGTGAAACCTCAGCGGTGCAGGCGCTAGGCGCGAATCCATTTCTGGTTTCAACCGGCGCGGATCCAACCGTCACCGTTGAGTTGGGCGGCGCGCACGATTATACTGTTGGCGACACGATCACGATCGCGGGCGCTTCGGCGACCAACGGTGCTGCTGTTAATGGTACATTTGTCATTACCGCCATTGGCGCCACGACGGTAGAGTATGTTGCCACGGGTGAAACCGGCGGTGGTTCACCGGCGGTAGCAGGCGGCGGCGGTTCGGCAACGGCCTATGCTTCGCTTTTTGGCGGCACGTCGTCGACCCAATTCCTTTCTGCTGGCGGCGGATCTTCCGCAACCGCTATTCTTGCGGCTGGCGGGGGCACGGCGATTGCATCGGTAACGCGCCCATTCTCAGGCAACATCCTGGATGCGACCAACCCGGAAACGCGCTTCCTGGCCACGACCGGAACATCCGGTTTCACCACGGCGGGCTTAAGTTTCAAAATCACGACGGCGGCAACCGGGACGGTGACGTTCAATTACACTTCTGCCTCGCCGGACGTGCGCCAGAAACAATTCAATAACCTGAACAACCTTGCGGCGGCGATCAATGAGGTGACGGGTCTGTCGGCACGTGTGGTTGCCAACCAGCTTTATGTCGGCGCGACCGATGCCAACGCGGCCATTATGTTTGAGAACGGTTCAGCGGTTGGTACGGAAGGCCCCCCGGTGCAAGCTGGCATCGATTGGGTGCGAGAACTTGGCCTGCAGAATATTACGGCTGGTTCGGATCGTTTCTCCAGCTTGCAGGGATTATTTAATCTGGCAACGACCGATGCCGGAATTTCTGCCTCCATTGAGAATCCGCTTGGTGCTGCAATCCTGCGTATCAACGTCGATGATCCGCTCGATACAATCAGTTTTGCCGATAGCCCGACGGCGGCATCGCTGGGTGCGTTCACATCCACCACGCCATTCTCGACAACGAACGGCAGCACGACGGTTACGGTTACCCATCCGGCGGCGCATGGTTTCACCACCGGTGATTTTGTAACGCTTAATGCGGCGGCATTGGCTGATGAAACAACACTTGGATCCGCACCTTTCACGACAACCAGTGGTGCTGACCCAACCGTGACGGTGGACATTACCGGCAGTGGACAGACCTTTGTGGCCGGACAGCTGATTACCATTGATGGTGCGACGGCAGTCAATGGCGTGGATGTCAATGGAACCTGGACGGTGGTGACGGCATCGTCGACTTCGGTGACCTTCGTAGCAACAGGTGAAACCTCGACAGGCACGGCAGCGGGCGGCGGCACGGCTGCAACCTCATCATACGGCTCATTCAACGGCATTCCGCTTACTGATTTCAGTGGCCGCTATGAAATTACCGTGACGGGTGCGACGACCTATACCGTCAAGTTGCCGACGGAAGCAACCGCTTCCGGAGGTACGGGTGAGGCGGGCTTGGTAGTAACACCGCATAATAATCTCGGGTCGATCGTGGCGGAGCTTGGGCTGGTGGATTCACTGAACAGCGCTACCTATACGCCGCAAATGACCAGTGATTTTGGTCCGGCTTACAGCCCGACCGACACGACGCTGAATATGGCGAGTGGCAACGTTTCGTCGCAATTCAGTCGTCCCATCCGTATTTACGATGCTCAAGGTGGCGGCCATGATTTGAACGTGGCGTTCCTTAAAACCGACGTCAACACCTGGGCGATCGAGGTGTTTGCTGTTCCAGAAAGCGAAGTGAGTAGTTCGCTGCCGGACGGCATCATCGGTTACGGTAACGTGACCTTTAACGGTGACGGTACGCTTCGTAGTGTTGATACCACCCTGAGCCAGGCGCTTGATATCACCTGGACGAATGGCGCCAGTGCCAGCTCGGTCTCGTTCGATTGGGGTAATGCGGGTCAGCCGTTTGGTACGGTGGGCGCGACTACTTTCGGCGAAGCGAACGGCCTAAGCCAATATAACGCGGCCTACAAAGTAAACTTTGCTAACCAGAACGGTGCTCCGGTGGGTGAATTGACCGGGGTGTCGATCACCGAGCTTGGTATTGTGGTGGCGAGTTACAGCAACGGTGAAACACAGCAGCTTTATAAAATCCCGCTGGCTGACTTTGCCAACCCCGACCAATTGGAATCGAACACGGGCAACGTATTTGCTCAATCGGCCAATTCTGGTGAGTTCAACTTGCGGCAGGCGGGCACGAGCGGTGTGGGTAAGATCGCCGCATCTTCGCTGGAAGCTTCCAACGTCGAACTTTCCTCCGAGTTAACCGATATGATTATCGCCCAGCGTTCCTATCAGGCGAATACCAAAGTGATTTCCACAGCAGATAGCCTGCTGGAGGAATTGAATCGGATTATTCAGTAAGTAATTGAATAATCCGTCCAGGCGCACCCTCTCTCCCCCGTGAGGGTGCGCTTACTTTTAACCTTTTTGGCCAGAAAGGTTAATTTTTTGTCGATTTGTACTTGACAAACGCGCCGCACTCCTATAATGCTTGGAACAGAAAACAAGTTAAATACCAATGGCATGTTCATAATTTAAAAGATTATGCCCCCGAAATTGGTAAATATATAATGGTTAACAATCAAGGACTGCCCGAATGAAAAAAATAAACCTCACCTCTCGCCGCCTGAACGCTGCGATCACGCAGCACACACGTTCGGATCATGGTGACGAGAATACGAATACCATGCTCGATCCCCGTTATTTGCGCCAGTCCTCCTCGCTGATTCAGGATGCACTGCAAAAGGGTTTTGATGTGTTGCAACTTGCTAATGGTGACATTGTCATGACAGGCACAAAGACGGTCGTGTACCAATATCTCTGGGATGAAGAGAAGGGCAAGCTGGTGAAAGCCAAGTCCGAGCGCAAAGCGAAAAAACTCACCGCGCCGTCAATGGGCGACGAAGAAGAGCTGGATGAGAGCGAGGAGGCGTAAGCCTCCTGAGTGTCCCTAGTGGACGGTCACGATTCCCTTGCAATAACGAAACTCCGCCGGGGTGATGAGCTGGGCGCTCGCCACTTTGACCGAGTGCAGCTTGCCGTCGAGTGACTGTTCCCAGAAATTCAGGAACTTCTGTAATACCGGAAATTTCGGGGCGATGTCGAGTTCTTGCCAGAGGTAGCTTTGCAGCAGGGAAGGGTGGTCGGGCAGACGGTAAATGATTTCTGCCGTAGTCAGCCGATAATCGCGAAGCATTAGCTCCAAATCTGACATAGATGCCCTCCACGCCGCCACCTGAATGTCCAGTCTTCAGGATACCATGGAATTGGTGAAATTTATATTAATTTCGTGCGTTGCCTGCCGGATTTCTGCCTGGTCTGCGTCAGATAATGGCGTTTCGTAATAATCCGGAGATTTTATTCCGCATGCGAAATGATGCGTGCGCGTTGCGTCCACCTCCAGCATGCTATGGTGCGTGATGCGTTCAAGCCACGATACCGGATCGCCGCACAGCGCCTCATACGGCACCACCATCAGATTCTCGCGGCCAAGATAGGGCAACACGGCAGCATAGGTACGGTTCCACTCTGCGATCCACCCGGTTATTTCGTCGTTTGCATGCCAGTGACGTAGCGGCCCGAATTCATCGTGCCCTTGGGCGGCGAGCTGGCGGATGGCGCGCGGGTGATTTGCGGACGCGCAAAAACGCTGGTGCTGGCGCATGAGTGAGGCGATATGCGCGACCGGGTCGCGCAATGGAATAATGATGCGCGCATTGGGAAATAGCTTCAGCAGCGTCGGGAGATGCGCGGCGAGATGATTGTTTTTTGCAGCGTAACGCGTGCCTCCACTGGCCAGAATCAGTTTCTTGATATGGTCGCGGTAGAAGACCGAGAATCCTTCATCATGCCGTTTGAATGCGCGCCACAGCATTTCTTCCATGGCCTCCGGGCTGCGGGGCGAGATCATGATGCGGTCGCCATGGGCGCGTTCTCGCACATGGTCGGCGGTTGGCAGGAGGCTGGTCAGGCGGCGCGAGAAGTACGGTGTAAAGATAAACGGGAAGTCGCGGTATTGATGGGTCGTCACTTCCGGATGGGTCGCAAGATATTCGAGCAGGATGGTGCTGCCGCTGCGTGCCAGCCCGCCGATGAAAATAGGGCGATCGACGGAAATCGTTGCCAGTTTGCGTGCCAGCAGCCCGCTTTCCAGGCGCCCGGCCTCGCGCCACAGGGAAGGAAAGTCGTGAACCAGACGCGTGAGCAGATCCAGCCCGAATGGCACCTCCATTATATCCCCCATCGCCATTTTGCAATCGCATAGGCAACGACTATTCCAATGAAAAAGGCGAGGGTCGCAAATTCTGGACGCAATGCCAGCAGCAGGATGATCGGCGCGCAAGAAACCAGTGCCGGCAGCAATACCATCCGCAGGTGTGCCAGTGATAGGACGATGATCCGGCGCTGCATGGCCAGCAGATCGACAAAATTCCCAGTGTGGCGAAGTGCCGCCTTCATCAGCGCCCGTTGTTGTGATTTCAGTTCAAGGAGTTCACTGCGCCGTGCAAGCCGGCCAAACAGCCACATGGCGGGAAGGCCTGCGGTGAGGCCAAGCAGCGCGTCGATCACGCATCATCCTTTTTTTTGTTCTTGCGTAGTTTGAGATACAGAAGGCGGAACGGGTAGGCGACCACCACCACCAGCGCAAAACCGATGGCGATCAGGAACCCGGCAGCTGAGCCAAGCGCCGTTAGCCCCGGCCCCGGACCAACATAAGAATGGGCAGGAAAAGTTGCCATCACACAGGCTATAAGCATCGCATATCGCATGGGACTACTGTACTGCCTCTTTTAAAAAAGGCAACTGCTCGGGTGTATAACGCTCTGCATAGACGATCGCGGTTCCAAGGTTGGGGAGGGCACACAGGAAATCCGGGTCATAATTCTTTTCATTTTTTCCATACGGGGCAATATCAACAACATGTGGCTGGTAGAATGGCTTGAGCTTATAGCTCCATACAATTTGATTGGCAGCATTGATTTCGAATATCCTGCTTCCCAAGGTTTCGGTGACGAGCATGTTGCCATTGCTGAGTGACTGGAGCCGGCCATAGGCACAGCTGTGAAAAGGCGCGGAAGGGGTGCCGGTATAGTTTGCCGATACGGCGAGTGTGGACGGATGAATTTCCATGATGCGGGATTGCATGTTGTCCGGTGTGCCACCGCCGTTATTGTCCAGCACGATAATGGTTCCGTGATCTGTAAAATGAGCGGCATGTTGTGCCGCCCAGATGCCGCTATAAGCCCAAATAACCTTTGTGGTTTCCGGATCAATCACCGCAACCGTATTCATATTTCGGATTGAAATTAAAATGGATCCCACAGGAAATTGCGGGAATGCGGCCGCCTTATCTGGGGTGATGACATCAATCGAGTTGGTGTGGAATATGTCCCATGCCGCACCTTGAGGTTGGCGATTGGTCAGCAAACCACGGAAATCACTATTGGTGAAAGCATCCAGCACCGATATTTTTTTTATCAGCCGCCCATCCGACGACAGCAGGGCGATATAATCCACAAGGATCGGCTGGGTAGTGCCTTGGACAAATTGATGGGTCAGCGTGTAAAGGGCGCTGCCCTCGGTGGGTATAAAAATATCATGATGTGTGTTATCGGCATAAGTCCACAATATGCGGGAGTCCTTATCCATTTTTACTATCCCGTAACCATAGGGAGTATCCAGCCAGCCGGTGTAGGTGGCAAGCAAGTCACCATTAGGAAAAACATGTGCTTTCTCAAAATAAATGTGAGATTTGGCTGAGGTATTTTTAACATGGGGATGGCTGGGGAATGCCGTGTTGAACGGCATGTTCCAACCATGTACTACCTTGCCTTGCATGTCGAGCAAGTAAGCGCTTTCCCGATAGCGCATGGTGATGGCGGTGTAGCCTTCCAGGGCTTGTGGTTTCTTCCAGGTCACCGATTTATCGCCAAGTACCGCATCCATGTCCAATGCCACATTGGTCGTTGGCAGAGTCTTGGCAGCCACAAGTGCTGATTCAATCAGCCCAAACTTCTCGCGGAGTGCGCTGGCTGGGGAGACATTCCAAAACAACGCGGCCGCCCCCAACACAAACGAGAGGGTTACTAGGCAGCCAACAAAAATGATTTTAATCCACTGCATGGTTAAGCATAGCACGGTTTCTAATTTTCTTTCTTACGTTACTTAATGGCCTGTCAACGAATAATACAACCAATGATCCAAAAACAAAACTGAGAATCACTGCGGCAACGAAGGTTTCTAGTCCGTAATTAAAAGCTCCTCCCGAGATCGCGATGGCCGTTCCTATTAACGGAAAGTGTAAAAGAAACATTGGATAAGAAATGCCTGCCAGAAACTGCTCAACGGGTGATGCAATGGTGATGGTGGAGTGTTTGTACAGGCATATAACACAATAGGCGCCGACGAGCGAGATTGTATAAAGCAAGGCAAATTGTTCCCAGAGGGGATAATGTTGGACGTTAAATAAAACAGGCAAGCTCGTTGCTATGCAGGCAATAATAATCGCAACCCATCGGTTGAGTAGATATATTTTATCACATAGTCCGCGATAAAAATAAGAAAGGCTGCCAAGAAAGAACAGGGGTGCGGTGCCAAGAATACTAAAATACAGAAATTCAAAAGATGTGCCATGATACAGCTTGTAACAAACGAAGGAGCTGCTTGCGAGAAGCCCAAGCCATGTAAGTCGCTTGCTTCGTCCTGTGACCATGCCGACGATAAGGTAGAAAACAATTTCAATGGCAAGTGTTGTGCTTCCTGGCACGATTATTTCTGAGTTCCTGCCGTTCAACAAACTTGTTGTGCCAATGATTGAAAGATTGTTCAGCCACTCACCTATTGAGTTTGGAGTGGTTACTCGCGGGAGAAATGGGAGCATTCTCTGATCCGTAATATACAAGCAGAAAAGTGATGCCAGCATGCATAACCAGAACGTCGGATAAATTCGTACAAACCGATTCTTAAGAAATAGAAAGTGCCCCATGATCGATGGGCTGTATATTTCATTGACCATGCGCGTGATGAGAAACGCTGAAATGATGTAGAATATAAAAACTGCGGAAAACCCCTGCATGCCAGGAATCCATGTATGGCTATGGATAACCGCAAGCACCAAAACGAAGCGTAGATATTGCATCTCACTTACTCCGATAATAACGAATCATATTCGCCAATTTGGAAAAGTATAATCTTCCCCAACCGTCCACCGCTCCATAACGGCTCCTGCGTCAACACGCGTAAATGTCTATAATAAATAGCGAGATTGTAGTCCATGTAGTGCAGGTCACCGGTTGCAATAGCATGGGGATAGCCGACGGGAATGGTTCTCGGCATATGCCCGATGCGCCGGATATGCCGCAAATGGGTTGGCAGGCGCGCCAGCAGTGGATCGGTCAGACCGAAATAATCGATGATTATACCCGACGCTCCGGCGTAGTAGCCGCGCATTCCAACCATGCCCTCGATGGCGAGCGTGTGGTTGCCGTCTCTAGAGATGTTTTTTTGTTCTTCTGGTTGGCTCATATAGTCGCGTACATTCAATTTACTCGCTGACGATGGAAATATATCTCCACCGAAACATGGAGGGCACCAGTTTTTTATGGTGGTGACGTCCGGGTAGGCGACACGTGTGATAATGCAAAAGGCAGCAATGGCTAGCCCATGAGCGGCTTGTATCCTTTGGGCGAACATCATCAATACTAGCCACGCGGCGATAAAAATATGCACCGACCAGAATCGGCCGGTGATATGATCCCCACCGACACTCATGGTATAGGCAACGTAGCACGCAAGCCCGATAGACACCGCCACTAGCTCAATTGGAGTGCTTATGCGCCGTGAATATTTCAGGTAGGGCACTGAGAGCATCGACAGGAACAGCAGGATACCGGACGTCACATCCAACGCAAACAGGTTGGCAAGGTAGTAAAACCCATGTGTGATGTAGTCGAGCGCTTCAATATTATCTGGCAGCTTGGCATATTTAGTGTTGGGCAGGAAGAAGCCATAATAGACGATGCTGAACATCAGCCAGGCAATCATTGGCATACTGCCGAGCATAATTTGCCGGTAGTTGATGGTGCGGTAATAAGCCATTAGCAGGCAAAGGCCGATGGGTAAGTAAAGGAATACGCTGTCGAGCCGGTTGACCATGCCAAGGCCGGCAAAGAGGCTGAGGTAAAGCCATTTGCGACGTTCTGGCGCACGCAATAATGCCCAGCCGAAGGCGGCAAACAGCAAGTGGCTCATCGGGTTTTCAAGCCCGGTGGTTGAGTGCTGGACAAAACAATAAGACGTCGCAAGTGGCGCGATAAACAGCCCACCATAACCGCGCCAGCCTGCTTGGGAGGTCAGGTGCGCTAACCACAATGCCCCCCCAGTGCATAGGACTGACAGGCTGATCGTAACCACCACAATGTCCGGCCATAGCGCATAGAAGGGGATGTGCAGGAGCGTCCATAATGGATTGGTAAAAGCTTGCACACGTTCAAAGACATTCCACCGCAGCCCATAGCCATGAACGGCATTGTCCACCACCCGGAAGCTGATGAAGGCATCTTCCACCACGGTAGAAAAATACGCAGTGATTAGCAGCACAGCTCCTATAAGGAGTAGATTCGGCCAACTGGTTGGTGTGTTAGGCTGAGGGTGGCCAGTCATTGGTATATCCGCTCCATAGCCGGTTGTGATGGTCGGCACTTTTCCCGTATTTTCTTACGGAGTTTCTTTATTGGTATTTCAACATACAACACGATCAGAATGGATACGGTAATCGCAAGGGGAATCCCGGCCATGAATGGCTCGATTCCGCGGAGCGACGGCGGGATACTCAAATCATACATCATGAACCAGAGGATGGGATAATGTACCAGAAACAGCGGGTAGGTGAGGTCGGCAAGGAAGCTATCCAGCTTGGCATACGCACCTGCGAATGAGGCAAAGGACAGGCACAGGATGCTATAGGCCGCACCGATACTAAATAGGTACATGATCGCATAGGATTCTACGGAGCTGCTTGCTGGCGCCATGAAGATGGTTGGCGTATACAGGCAGAATTGTAAGAAGATGAGGTGAAACATAACGGGCTTATAGCAGAATCTCTTTAGCAATGTTCGGTAATGGTATAGGAGGCTGCCCAGCATGAAAAAGGGCGTGTGTGCGTAAGGGTGCAGGTAAGAGGCGCGCGGCGCGGGAACTGTGGCGATAATATAAGCGGTGATACACAAGCCGATGAACAAACCAACCCACGTACGCCATTTGCTGCGGCCAGTGATGAGGGCGATAATGACGTAATGATATAATTCCACATAGAGGCTCCATGCGGTGGGGAGCAACAGGGGCGGGGGTTCTCCGTTCCCGTACTGCACACCAACGATCAATAGATTGCCCAGCCATTCACTGAGTGTGCGCGGAAAAAACAGGTAGGGATTCAGCGGAGCGATCTGGTTATGGGCTAGACCGATCAGGGAAATCGAAATGATCAGGCATACGAAATAGGTGGGGAGAACCCGCACGCACCGGTTGGCAAAAAACCATGGCTTGTCGTGGCGTCGTGGGTAGACTTCATTAATCACCTTGGTGATAAGGAAGCTTGATAACACAAAGAATCCGCATACGCCAATCTGTGAGCACGCCCCGTTATAAACAAGGCTGTGGCCAGCGAGCACAGCCAATACCAAACTGAAACGTAAAAAGCCCATTCTCTCCTAATCCCTGACTATCGATCAGCCGGACGGTTTCTGGATAGCATTTAAGCGGCTTGCCGCACACAAAAAAATGCGGCCTCCGAAGAGGCCGCATTCTGGATCGTTCACCCGTTAATTAGTTGGATGGGTAGGTGGTTGGTTCTGGATTTGGCTCTGGGTTGGTGTAGCAATTAGGCTCATAATCCCCGAGCATGCCAAGCGAAGCGCAGCTTGAAGGCGACGGTTCTGGATTTGGCTCTGGGTTGGTGTAGCAATTAGGCTCATAATCCCCGAGCA
>CAZFKP010000036.1:12328-12772 GCA_964518725.1 uncultured Rickettsiales bacterium
TGCCAAGCGAAGCGCAGCTTGAAGGCGACGGTTCTGGATTTGGCTCTACCGGAAAGGTTGGCTCTTCCGAGCAAGCAGGTTCTGGGTCACCCTCCTCGTAGGTGATTTCATAGAATCCACCACCATTTTGTGGGCAGGATTTTTTCTTAGGTACTTTAGGGGTCTTCCATGGGATGATTTTTGGCTCCTCAACTCTCGTCGGGCATTCTGGAAAATTGGCATTAACGTAGCTTGCACAAGCCTCTTTGCTTGGGGATTCTTTGGGCCCAAACGGCGCAGCGTCTGGGTGGCCAGTTTGGTATATCAGCATGTAACACTTGCCATTATCAAACTTCCATTCCACTTTTTCGCATTTGATAATCGCATTTTCTCCCCCGCCCGGCATGCCGGTTTCTTCTGGAGGTAGCATCCCCGCGGTGCCATTGGCCGAGGTGGAGGTCGTTG
>CAZFKP010000037.1:0-12505 GCA_964518725.1 uncultured Rickettsiales bacterium
GGTGAATGACGCCGAGGCCGATGCTTATTTTGCCAGCCGTCCGCGTGAAAGCCAGCTTGGGGCGTGGGCGTCGCAGCAGTCGTCGCCATTGGAAAAACCATTGGATTTGTTGCAGGCCTACAAAGAGGCGGAGGCCTTGTTTGATGGGCGCGAAGTGACGCGGCCGCCGCACTGGTCAGGTTTCCGCGTGGTGCCGGAGCGGGTTGAGTTCTGGCAGCAGGGGCAATTCCGCATGCATACACGCGACCTGTATGTGAGGCAGGGCAATGAATGGCGGATGGAGCATCTCTACCCCTAAGTAGCGTCCACACTGCAGTTAGGGGTTTCGTAGAGCCGCAGGCGGGTGCAGGTGAAATTTTCTCCGGCGAACAATGTCGGGCAGACGACCCGGAACAAATAATCGGCCATGTTTTCCGCCGTGGGGTTCGCCGGCAGGTAAAAAATCCCCTGTTTGGTATGGTTGGTGATCGCATCGCCCAGTGGCCGATCCTGCTCGGAAAGGATGGTGTTGTGATCCCAGTTGCTGTCAATCCAT
This sequence comes from uncultured Rickettsiales bacterium, assembly GCA_964518725.1. GTDB lineage: Bacteria > Pseudomonadota > Alphaproteobacteria > Rickettsiales > SXRF01 > JANRKF01. Next base: position 536 of record CAZFKP010000037.1, read on the forward strand.
GCGCCCAGTCTTTCCTTAATCACCCCAAAATCCACCACCCGGCCTAAATCATCTAGGGAACCGGCGGAGAACGTGGCTTCCAGCATGTAGCGGTGGCCATGCAAATGGCGGCATTTGCCCTCATGCCCGATCAATCGGTGGGCGGCATCGAATTCCATACGGCGGGTGCAGGAGATATTGGTCATATTTATCGCTTGAGTTCGTGATTCATTGAGAGTAACACGGCCATAATTCCACGCCAACCTGAATAATAAATCTCGTAAAAAGAGGCGATCATGGCGCGCAGAAGCTTTAAAAGAAAACGGCTGATCCCGGCTTCCTACAAGCCTAATCCAGGTTCAGCGCCGGGTATCCTGACGGTGAACCCGCTATCGCACCCGACCGAGCTATTGGTAATCGGTTACGGGCCGGATGGCTATATGGAGCAGTCCTGCAGCAAAGTCGACGAACTGGAGCGGTTTGTGGCGGCCTGGCCGGTAGTGTGGGTCAATGTGATCGGCCTCAGCAATATCCAATTGATTGAGGACGTGGGAAATTTATTTGCCCTCGACCGGCTTTCGCTGGAAGACGTGCTCGATACCAGCCACCGCCCGAAAGTGGAATATTATGAAAATTATGTGTTCACCATCATCAAGGGCGCACATCTTGGCGACCAGTTCGAGAGCGAACAGCTTTCCATTTTTCTGAAAAAGAACGTGGTGGTGGTATTTGAAGAAAAGCCCGGCAGCAGCTTCACGCAGGTGCGGGAACGCATTCGCCGCGGCACCGGCAAGATTCGCTACTCCGGCACGGACTATCTCTATTACGCGCTGCTTGACGAGGTGATTGACCGCTATTTCCCGATTCTCGACAAGCTCAACCACCAGCTGGTCACGCTCGAAGATGAGATCATGACCAACGAAGTCACCATGCAGTCGAAAGATGTGATCCAAAGTATCCACCACACGAAAAGCGACTTGCTGCTGCTGCACAAAACCATCCTGCCGGTATCGGATATTGTGAGCATGATTATGCGGGATGAATCGCCGCTCATCACCAAGGCGGTGCGCGGCTTTATGCGCGACTGCTACGACCACTCGATGCAGGCGAATGAGCTGACGCAGTTCTACCGCGATACGGCCTTTGGCTTGCTCAACACCTTCCTTGCCTATGAAGGCCACAAGACCAATGACATTGTGAAAACCCTGACCATTATCTCGGCGATTTTCATTCCGTTGAATTTTATTGCCGGTATTTACGGCATGAATTTCGACCCCAGCGTTTCGCGCTTCAACATGCCGGAGTTGGAATGGATGTATGGCTATCCGTTCGCGCTGTTCCTGATGCTGATGGTGGCTTTGTTCATGATGATCCGGTTCAAGAAACGCGGCTGGGTATAATCCTAATTTCTTGGGCAGGCCGCCGGAGTGCCGCCTTTCGGATCAGCCTTTAGCTTTTGGGCACACTCCAGGTCGCAGGCCTGCGCGCGCGCTGCCGAAGCGGTGGAGTAGGCGGCGCCGTGCCGTGCGAAGGTACACTCGGATTGGCGTGACAAATACGTTTTTTCCCGCCGGCGTTCGGCCAGCGTTTCCGCTTCGGCTTCAGTCATAATGAGCGGCGCACCGACAGCGCCCGCCGCACTAATCGCGCCAACCGGGGTTTTTGTCGAGGTGGCGGATGCTGCGGGCGCAGTGGCCGTTGCCGGCGATGCGATGGGTGCTGCACCCGCCGGCACGTTGGCTTTGCCATCAGGAACCGTCCAGCCCTTGTCGGCCATGCAGGCGGAAAACAGCGCAACCAGCTTGGCGGTGCGATCGCGATTATCCAGCAACTGCGGGGACGAGGTGTCGGTATCGATCCTGAGCTGGGCGTATTTGCGGCAGAGGTCGCGGTCAGCGATATAATCTGTCTGGATGCCCGTCTGGTCGGTGCAAAACACCCAACAGCGCAGCTTATAGGCGGATACCACCTGCATGGCGACCAGCAGAAGTATAATACGAAAAGAAGTGTTCATTATTCTCATTGTTGCTAAATTGTATCAGATTATAAAGGAAGCGAAAAGCCCGTAAGCTTACAACTTGATTGTTGTATAAAAAAATAGTAACACCGATTATTAATTGTGATCAACCGTAGGCGTTATGGAACAACATATTTTGCTAGTATCTTCCCGTCGGGAGACGATGGAGACGATGGAGCCGATGATGGCGGTGATAGCGACGATATTGCAGCAATCGCCCTCTGTGATCCATCCCAGCGAACTGGTGTCTTTCATCGAAAGGATGCCGGTTGACATGGTGGTGATCGACATCCAGCAACACACGACCGATGTGAAGCTTATCAGGGCGATCAAAGAGCGCAACCCCTGTATTCAGGTAGTTGCGATTGTGCCTTATGGGGATATTACGTTGGTTGAGCAGTTGATTGAGTCCGGCACCGATGATTATATTTCCCAGCCCATTTCGCTTGAGCGCTTGAAAACCACGCTGCGTAATGCGCTTCGTCACCACAACCTGTTGGTGAATGCCTCCGCCGAGCAGCGGGCGATGCTCAACTACACGTCGCAAAAGCCGGCGCCGGTCGTGGCGTCATTCTTTAGCCAGGCTGGAAAGCTCAAAACTCTGCGCGAAATTGAAGACATGGTGATTGAACATGCCATCCAAACCTATGCCGGATGTATTACCAAAGCGGCACGAGAGCTTGGCATTGGTCGTTCAACCTTATATCGGAAAATGCAGGAGCGTACGCAGGCGAGTGTAATGCCGTCGCGGCAGGAGCCTGCGTTAGACGCGACTAGATTGCCGCTGCGCGAGAAGGTATAGTGCGCCGGGAATTGGTAGCCGATCAAAAAAATCTTGCAACCTGAAGTGGCTGAAGGCATATTTTCTCGCTGATGCCAGACAACCACCAAACAGGTACGATATGAAAAAATACACACTAATTCTCTTAGCCGGCGCCACGCTCCTTACTGCATGCAATACCATCGAAGGGCTTGGGCAGGATATTAAAAAGGGCGGAGAGAAAATCGAAAAAGCGGCCGACAAAAACAAATAAGTTTAAGGCCAGCCTTACATTTCGCGTGAGAACCACACCACCCGGCCAAGGATTTCTGTTGCGTCCGGTGTTGTTTCGTAAGTTGAATAATGACTGTTATCGCACATCACCCGCAGTTTTGCTGCGTTTGGGTGAGGTACAAGTTCGAGCCGTTTGACCAGTAGGCTGCCGCCATCAAACAACAAGAAAATTCCCGGCGGTGATGGGTGGCGCTTGGTGGTGTCAACCAGGATCGCATCCCCTTGGCAAAGGGTGGGGTGCATGCTGTCGTCCTGCATGGTAAGCAGGCGGAGTGCCGAAGCCGGCGCGCCGATTTTCTTTTTGATCCATTCCCTGTGAAACTGGTACGGCTCACGTGAATCTTCGCGAACCGCGAGGGTTCCCTGTTCCAGCAACAGGCGGGGGACAATGACCGCACCACTTTCCTGCGATGGCAGGGAAAACTGATAGCCGTCAACCGGTGAGTCGCTGGTGCCGGCGAGGTAAGTAAGGCTCACCCCAAGCGATTCTGCAACACGCGCCAGCTTGATCGAGGAGGGGTTGGCGGATTTGCCGCTGATAACGTCGTACAGGAACGATGTTTTGACATCGGCGCGTTTGGCAAGCTCCACCGAGGAGAGGCCGCGCTTCTTCATCTCGGTGCGTAGGCGCTGCCCGATATTCCTTTGATTGTCGTTAGTTGCGCGTTCGCTGTGCATCCGAGCAGTGTATCGCAAATGGTCGCCCAAGTCAAAAACCAACCTGCCGTACCATTATGGTTACAACCTGTTGTTGTGCATAAATATTAGATATGCCCTCTTTACTAAATATTAGGGTTTCTAGGCCAATAGTGAAAAGTCACAGTGTGTGGGTGGAATAGGTACCATATGAACCAAGAATTAAAAATGGCGGAATTGCTTTGCACCCGCCTCTGTCACGATCTAACAGGGCCGATTGGCGCGGTGAATAACGGCGCGGAGTTTCTGAGCGAGGAAGGCTTCAACATGCAGAATCAGGCGGTTGACCTGATTGTCAGCAGCGCCTTCTCAGCCGTATCGCGTCTACAGTTCTATCGCCTTGCGTATGGCAACATGAAAGAAAGCGGTGAGGCGAACCTTGCCGATAAACAGAAGCTCGCCGTCGATTTTTTCGCCGGCAGCAAAATCACGCTCGACTGGCCGGATACGCAAACCGATGCGGCAGGTGTGTCAGTCAGCCTGAAAATGGCAAGGCTGATTTTCAATTTACTGATTATGGCCTCAGCGGCACTGATCCGTGGCGGGGTGATTGCTGTGCGGATCGGTCTTGATGCAGAGGGCAGTAAACAGGTGATGGTGTCGGCAAAGGGCGCAAACCTGAAATGGGATGGCGATGTTACACATATTCTCAGCGATGGAGTCGGCGTTGATGAGCTGACCCCTAAAAATGTGCAGGCGCAACTGACGCATTGTTTTGTGCAGGAGTTGGGGGCAACGCTGTCGCACACGCTATCGGAAGATGAAATGACATTTGTGGTAATGCAACGAGTGCAACCCGTTTAAAACTAGGTAGGTGGTTATGGATGATCTTATTGGTGAGTTTATCACGGAAACAACCGAAAGCATTTCGCTGCTTGATTCGGAAATGGTGAAACTGGAGCAGAATCCGGAAGATGCCGCGATTCTTGGCAATATTTTCCGTATCATGCACACGATTAAAGGGACATGCGGATTCCTCGGCCTGCCGCGGCTTGAGTCGGTGGCGCACGCTTCGGAAAACGTCCTTGGTAAAATTCGCGACAAGCAATTACAGGCGTCGGCGGATGCGGTGACGCTGGTGCTTGAATCGCTCGATAACATTAAAGAGCTGATCGAACATTTAAGTAATCACGGTCAGGAACCAGAAGGTGACGATGTTGATCTGATTGGTCGCCTCAACTATTTTGCTGATAATGGTGTGATCGGTGGTGGTGCGTCGCACGCAGCCCATGATGCCCCGGCGGCGCAAGCGGCGCCTGCGGCAGCGGCTACGGCAGCCAGCGAAAACGCTTTCCCGCATTTTTGCGGTGACGATGATCCGGAAATGGCAGCGGCCATTGCAAAGCTTGAAGCCGAAATGGCGGCTAAAGCTGCGGTAGAGGCGGCTCCTGTGGCGGCAGCGCCGGCGGCACCTGCTGCGAAAGCCGCGCCGGCCAAATCGGTGGCCAAAAAAGAAGAAGGGAAAGCCGAGGGTGAGGGTGGCGGTGCGAATCAAAGTATTCGCGTCAGTATCGATGTCCTGGAAAACCTTATGCAGATGGTGAGTGAGTTGGTGCTCACCCGCAACCAGCTGATGCAGATTGCGCGCACCAAAGAAGATAAGGAATTCCTCACCCCGCTCCAGCAACTCTCGCACATCACCTCCGAATTGCAGGAGGGGGTCATGAAAACCCGCATGCAGCCAATTGGCAATGCGTGGTCGAAATTCCCGCGGTTGATCCGCGATTTGTCGCTTGAGCTTGGTAAGAAAATCGAACTGAAGATGGAAGGCGAGGAGACGGAGCTGGATCGCCAGCTTCTGGAAGTGATCAAGGATCCACTCACCCACATGGTGCGTAACAGTTGCGACCATGGCCTGGAAACCCCGGCTGAGCGGGTCGCTGCCGGCAAGGGTGAAACAGGAACCGTGACCCTTTCCGCATACCATGAAGGCGGCCATATCATCATTGATATCATCGACAATGGGCGTGGCATCAATATTGATAGGGTCAAACAAAAAGCTCTTTCCAGCGGCATCGTCACCGAAGCCCAGCTTGAAACCATGAGTGAAAAACAAATCGCCCAGTTTATTTTTGCGGCAGGTTTCTCCACGGCAGAGAAAGTGACGGCAGTTTCCGGGCGTGGTGTCGGCATGGACGTAGTGAAAACCAACATCCAGAAAATCGGCGGCACCCTTGACCTCGATTCAACATGGGGCAAAGGCTCAAAAGTAAGCATCAAGATTCCGCTGACGCTTGCCATTGTGTCGGTGTTGATTGTCGAAGTGAATGGCCAGAAATTTGCCCTGCCGCAAATTAATGTCAGTGAGTTGGTGCGCGTGGCGCCAAATTCTGACCTTAGCATGGAGGTGATCAATAACGCCCTGGTGCTGCGGTTGCGTGGCAAACTCCTGCCGCTTGCGGTGCTCTCCAATATCCTGGGTACTGAAACAAACACGGCGGAATTAATGCGGAAACAGATGTACATCGCCGTATGCCGTGTTGGCAGCTATGATTTCGGTGTGCTGGTGGATCGGGTATTCGATACGGAAGAAATTGTGGTGAAACCCGTTGCCGAAATATTGAAAAGCCTTACCGTCTATTCCGGCAACACTATCCTCGGTGATGGTAACGTCATCATGATCCTGGATCCGAACGGCCTCGCCAAGACGCTGGGCAGTATCGATATGGTACGCAAGGATACAGTGGAAACTGCGCGTGCGCTCACCGGCATCAAGGATGGCGAAGTTGGCTTCTTGTCGTTCGTCGCCGGTGGCGGCGCACCGAAGGCTGTGCCGCTTGAGCTGGTGTCGCGGCTGGAGGAGATCGACGTATCGACGATCGAGGTGGCGGATGCCCATCCGGTGGTGCAATATCGCGGCGAGTTGATGCGCCTTGTCATGCTGGACAAAAACCAGAAACTGCCGGATACCGGTAATGCCGACGTGATTGTATTCAGCTACGACAAGCGCGTGGTTGGCCTGGTGGTTGATGAAATACTCGACATCGTGCATGCGCCGTTTGACATCAAGCTCACCAGTAAAGAAGCCAAGCAGCACGGTTTCCTTGGCAGCATGGTGATTGCCGGGAAAACCACCGACGTCGTGGATGTCGGCTCGATCCTGAGCGAGATCGTTGAAGCTGCCGTGAGCGAACAAAACAAGCTCAGCTTCGACAAGGTAAAAGATTGCGAGCTGCTTCTGGTCGAGGACAGCCCGTTTTTCCGCAACCTGACCATGCCGTTCCTTTCGGCTGTCGGCTACAAGGTGACCTCGGCGGATAGTGCCGAGCAGGCGCTTTCCATGCTGATTGAGCAGGGCAAGAAGTTCGACATGATTGTGACCGACATTGAAATGCCCGGCATGAATGGGTTCGAGTTTGCAACCGCTTGCCGCAATGCCAAGCAGCTCAATGGCATTCCGATCGTTGCCTATACGGCATCGATGAGTGACGAGGTGCGGAAACGCAGCGTTACCGCTGGCATGAACGATTGCATTGTAAAAACCGACCGCCCAGGGTTGCTGCAGTCGGTCGCCAAACATTTAAGTGAACATCGGGGGATTGCCGCATGACCAGTTCTCATACTTTAGAGCATGACAGTTATGATAACGCGCTTGCCGACGCGCACATGTTTGTCACCATGCGCGTGCAAGGCCAGCTTTTTGGGGTGCCGGTGCGCTTCGTGCGTGACGTGCTGCGCCGCCAGCAGATCACCCATATTCCGCTGGCGCCGGTGGAAGTTGCCGGTTCGCTCAACTTGCGGGGGCGAATTGTGACAGTGATGGATTTACGCAAACGCCTGTGCCTTGCCGATAATGACGACGCCGAGAATGGCATGTTTGTCGTAGTGGAACATAAAAACGAACTGTACAGCCTGATGGTGGATAGCGTCGGCGAGGTGATGACCGTCGCGGCGGGGGCGATTGAGAAAACGCCGGCAAACCTTGGCAGCGCCTGGAAAGATGTGTCGTCTGGCATTTATAAATTGGATGGGGAGTTACTGGTGATTATCGATGTCCAGGAACTCCTGACGTTACAACACTAACAACGCAGAGAGTGATATATGCCGTCTTGTTTAATTGTCGATGATTCCAAAGTGGTTCGTACACTGGAGAAGCGCATCATGGTCGATCTCGGGTATGATACGTCTGAGGCTGAGGATGGGCAGATAGCCGTGGAAGCCTGTAAGGCAAAGATGCCGGATCTTATTTTGCTCGATTGGCACATGCCGGTGATGAATGGGCTCGAATTTCTGAAAGCGCTCCGCGCCATGCCGGGCGGCACGTCCCCGAAAGTAATTTTTTGCACTACGGAAAGTGAGCTGAATAATATCATGCAGGCGCTTTCCAGCGGTGCGGATGAATATGTCATGAAGCCATTTGATGCCGATATCATTAAAGGAAAATTGCAACAAATCGGCCTGTTGTAATCAAGGAAATCATTGTGCCCATCCGTGTATTATTGGTTGATGATTCTGCGGTGATTCGCGGCCTGATAAACAAGGCGCTCACGCAGGATGCATCCATTGAGGTGATCGGCACGGCGGCCAACGGCCAGATGGCGATCTCCATGGCTGAGCGCGATCAGCCGGACATTATCATCCTCGACATCGAAATGCCGGTGATGGATGGCATCACGGCCTTGCCGGAGCTCGTCAGGGTGAGCCCGAAAACCAAGATCATCATGGCGTCGACGCTTACCCAGCGCAATGCCGAAATCAGCCTGAACGCGCTGTCGATGGGCGCATCGGATTACCTTGCCAAGCCGTCCTCGAAAGTCGGCAAGGATGTCGAAGAATTTTACCGTGAGCTAATCGAGAAAGTAAAAGCGCTGGGCGGCGGGATATCTTCCATTGCCAAGCCGGTGGCATCTGCGCCTGTGGTGGTGCCGGTGGTGGCACCCAAAGTTGCTGCGCCGGTTGTGCTGGTGCCGTCGACGGGATCGTTGATTGGAATTGGTATCCGTGCGGTGGCCATTGCATCGTCAACGGGTGGGCCGCAAGCGTTGTTATCCGTATTCGAACAGATTCAGGGGCGGTTGGCAAACGTACCTATTTTCATTACCCAGCATATGCCGCCAACCTTCACTGCGATTCTTGCTGAACATATCAGCAAGGCCGGTAAGCGGACGGTGGTTGAGGCAAAAGACGGTATGATCGCAGAGCCTGGGCACGCGTATGTTGCGCCGGGCGATTACCATATGATGATGAAAACCCAAGGGGTGAATGTGGTGATTCACACCAATCAGGATCCGCAGGAAAATTTTTGTCGTCCTGCCGCCGACCCAATGCTGCGTAGCTTGAGTGATATTTATGGCAAGCACCTTCTGGTCGTGGTATTGACGGGGATGGGGCAGGATGGGCTCGAAGGTTCGAAAATAGTGGTACGCAATGGTGGCCACGTGGTTGCACAGAATGAAGCAACATGTGTGGTGTACGGCATGCCGAAAGCAGTGGTGGAGAATCAATTATGCAGAGCAGTATTGCCGTTAGCGGAAATGGGAACGTTTCTCCTCCAGAACATCGGGGGGGCATAAATCCCATGCGCCCGGAAGAGTTCCAATATCTCGCAAACATGCTGAAACAACGCTCCGGCCTCGTGCTTGGCAACGACAAGGCGTATTTGATCGAAAGCCGCCTGTTGCCGATTGCCCGCAGCCAGGGGCTTCAGGATATTTCACAATTATGCGGCTTGCTTAAAACCAAGCCAACCGAGGCGTTGCTGGTTGAAATCATTGAAGCGATGACCACGAATGAGTCGTCGTTTTTCCGCGACATCAAGCCGTACGAAGCGCTGCGTAATATCGTGTTTCCACATATCATGAAACACCAGCCTGCCAAGCTGATGCGTATCTGGTCGGCGGCGTGCTCAACTGGGCAGGAGCCGTATTCCACTGCCATCTGCATTCAGGAAGATATCGCGAAAATGCCCGGATGGCGCTTTGAAATTATCGGTACTGACCTTGCGCGCAAAGTGGTGGATAAGGCGGAGATGGGGATTTATTCGCAATTCGAGGCGCAACGTGGCCTGCCAATTCAGATGCTGGTGAAATATTTTGCGTCGCGTCCGGATACGACCTGGCAGGTGAAAGATAACATCCGTGCCATGGTCAATTTCCGCACCCAGAATTTGTTGGAAGAATATACGTCGTTAGGAAAGTTTGATATTACTTTCCTGCGTAACGTGCTTATTTATTTTGATGAGGCCACCAAGGCGCAGGTCACTGAGAAAATGGCGCGCAGCCTTTACCCGCACGGCGTATTGATTCTTGGCTCAACCGAAACGCTGGTCGATCCAAACGGCCGCTTCAAAAGCCTTGAGGATTTCCGCGGCGCTTACGTACTGAGATAGCGGTGGTCATTCCATACAAACTAATAAGGCGAGCCGAGGCTCGCCTTATTAGTTTGATATAAGCGACAGCTTACGCCATGGCATCTTCAATGGCAGGTTGGCCGACACCGCTTGGATCCGGGTCTTTCAGCGCATAGCCACGACCCCAGACGGTTTCGATATAATTATCGCCACCGGCGGCGGTCGAAAGCTTCTTACGCAGCTTGCACACGAACACGTCGATAATCTTGAGTTCCGGCTCATCAATGCCACCATAGAGGTGATTGAGGAACATTTCCTTGGTGAGCGTCGTTCCCTTGCGGAGCGACAGCAGCTCAAGGATCGCATATTCCTTGCTGGTCAGGTGCAGCGGTTTTCCATCTACTTCGATGGAGCGTGTGTCGAGGTTAACCGCCAGCTTGCCGGTGCGGATAATCGATTCCGAATGGCCTTTGCTGCGGCGGACAATCGCCTGGATGCGGGCAATCAGTTCACCTTTGTTGAACGGTTTGGTCAGGTAATCGTCCGCGCCGTAGCCAAGGCCTTTGATTTTCTGGTCTGGGCCAGAGAGGCCGGAAAGGATCAGGATTGGGGTGGTCACCCGTGCGGCGCGGAACCGGCGCAGCACTTCATATCCGTCGATATCCGGGAGCATGAGGTCAAGGATAATGATGTCGTAATCGTAAAGTTTACCAATTTCCAGCCCCTCTTCACCGAGCTGGGTGGTATCGCAGATGATCCCCTCCGAGGCCAGAGAAAGCTCGATGGCCTTGGCGGTTGAGGTATCATCTTCAACGAGTAATACGCGCATATTGGTGTCTCCCCTTATTTTAAATATTAAACCGGTTCGCCCGTATTCAAACCATTAACTTGTTAAAAGATAGTTAACCACAAAAAGAGCTTACCGACAATCTTTATATGTAATTTTTTATTAAAAATATTATGATTGTGTTTATTGGAGTAATCGGATGAAGTCAAATAGATTTAAACCGCCTTACACATAATGTAGTGAGTATGTTGCTGGAAGACATCAATAAGTTGCAGGATGTGACGGTTTTTGGCACAGTCAAGGCCATTTCCGGCATGATGATCGAGTGCTCCGGCATCGAGCGCCTGCTCTCGATCGGGGCGCGGTGTCGGGTGATCGGTGCGCCGGGTCTTTCTGGTAAACCGCCAACAATCCTGACTGAAGTAGTCGGATTTCGTGGAGATACGGCACTGCTCATGCCGTTTGACTCCATCGAGGGCATTGGCCCTGGCGCCAAAGTGATTATCGAGGAAAACGCGTCCGCCTGCTATCCTTCCGACGGTTGGTTGGGGCGCATTGTTAACGCACTTGGCGAACCGATGGACGGGTTGGGGCCATTGCCGATGGGTTCGGAGGCGTTTCCCTTGCGCGCCATGCCGCCCTCGGCGACGGAGCGCAAGCGGGTGAAGGGAAAGCTCGATCTTGGCATCCGCGCGATCAACACCTTCCTTACATGCTGCGAGGGTCAGAGGATGGGCATTTTTGCCGGTTCGGGCGTTGGTAAATCCATCCTGATGTCGATGCTGGCGCGTAATTCGCAGGCGGATGTCAACGTCATCGGCCTGATCGGCGAGCGCTCGCGTGAGTTGCAGGAATTCATTGAAGATGATCTCGGCGAGGAGGGGCTCAAACGCTCGGTGCTGGTGGTTGCGACTTCCAGTGAATCGGCGCTGATGCGTAAGCAATCGGCCTACATGACGATGGCGGTGGCGGAATATTTCCGCAAGCGTGGCGCCAAGGTGTTGTGCATGATGGATTCGGTGACGCGGTTTGCTATGGCGCAGCGTGAAATCGGCCTGTCGGCGGGCGAGCCACCGACGTCCAAAGGATACACCCCCACGGTATTTTCCGAGCTGCCAAAATTGCTTGAACGCGCCGGGCAGGGGAAG
>CAZFKP010000038.1:0-11577 GCA_964518725.1 uncultured Rickettsiales bacterium
CATTTGCAAAACATGACGAACATGATTCGAAACCTGAGGGCGAAGAAGGGCCGCTGACCATTGCGATCGTTGGGCGCCCGAACGTTGGGAAATCAACGCTGCTTAACACCATCCTTGGCGAGGAGCGCGTGCTCACCGGACCCGAGGCCGGCATCACCCGCGATTCGATTACGGTCACGTACCGCAGCGAAGGTAAGGATATACGGCTGGTTGATACGGCGGGTATGCGCCGGAAGGCAAATGTGCAGGAGAAGCTCGAAAAAATGTCGGTTTCCGATACGCTGCGTGCGATTCAGTATGCACAGGTCGTGGTCGTGGTCATGGACGCCGAGCAGCCGCTTGAGAAACAGGATAATGCGATCGCGGCGCTGGTGGAAAGCGAGGGTCGGGCGATGGTCATCGCGATCAACAAATGGGATACGGTGAAAGAAAAGGATGCGTTCATCAAGGCCTTCCGCCAGCGTTTCGAGAAGGTGCTGCCGCAGATCAAGGGCGTGCCGGTGGTGCCGATTTCCGGGGCGACCAACTACAATATCGGCAAGTTGTTTCGTGCCTGCTTCGAAGCCTACAGCGTGTGGAACACCAAGGTAGGCACCGGCGAGCTCAACCGCTGGCTGGAAGCGATGCTGGAGGCTCATACCCCGCCACTGGTAAGCGGGCGGCGGCTCAAGATCCGTTACATGACCCAGAAATCGGCGCGGCCGCCGAGCTTTGTTTTGTTTTCCAACTTGAATGAAGTGCCGGAGAATTATTTGCGCTATCTGGTCAACGGCATGCGCGAACGCTTTGCGCTTCAAGGGGTGCCGATTCGTTTGCAGGTGAAGAAGAACAAGAATCCTTATGCGGAGAAGGGCGATGACGGACGCGATTGAAATTAAGGGTCTACGCAAGACCTACGTCGATAAAAAAGGCGGTGCCAAGGAAGCGTTGAAAGGCATCGATCTGACGGTGCCGAAAGGTTCGTTTTTTGCGCTGCTTGGGCCGAATGGTGCGGGTAAATCGACCATGATCAACATCCTGGCCGGGCTGGTGCTCAAGACTTCCGGCGAAGCGCGCATCATGGGATATGATATCGAGCGCGACATGCGGATGGCGCGCACGTCGATTGGCGTGGTGCCGCAGGAGTTGATCCTCGACACGTTTTTTACTGTGCGCGAAGCACTCGATATCCATGCCGGTTATTATGGCGTGCCGAAAGCAAAACGCCGCACGCAGGAGATCATCGATGCGATGGGGCTTGCCGATAAGGCCGACGTCAATTCGCGCCGCCTTTCCGGCGGCATGCGCCGGCGGTTGCTGGTGGCGAAGGCGCTGGTGCATAACCCGCCGGTGCTGATACTGGATGAGCCGACGGCGGGAGTGGATGTCGAGTTACGCACGCAGCTCTGGGATTATGTTCGTGCCCTGAATGCGAACGGTACAACGGTGTTGCTCACCACCCATTATCTGGAAGAGGCTGAAACGCTGTGTGACCGGATTGCGGTGATTAACCATGGCGAGGTGGTGGCGTGTGATAGTAAGGCGACCCTGCTCAAAAGTTTTGATAGCAAAGAATTGTTGATTACCCCGGTTGACGCATTGGAAACCATTCCGCCTTCGTTACGAAATTTGCAGGCAAAGCTTGATGCCGGGAGGCTTGCCATTACCTACAAACCAAGTGACACCAGCATCCAGACGGTGCTCGATCAGGTGCAGATGGCAGGCATCAGCGTGCGCGACCTTTCGACCCGTGAGCCGGATCTTGAAGATGTGTTTGTACGCCTGACCCAGAAAAAGACAGACTGATGTTGCCAGTGCTGCGTGTTTGCAAGCAAAACGTCAAAGCGATTGCCGATGGCTGCCCATGGGTCATGCGCCACCAGGCGATCGAGTCTTCCGAGTGGCTGTCAGTAATGCCTGGGAGCCTTGCGCGTGTTGAAACCGAGCGCGGTGGAGCGCTTGGCGTTGGCATGGTGAATCCTTTATCTCAGATTGTGTGCCGCATGCTGTCATGGCAACAGGAGGCGATCGACCAAGAGTTTTTTGAGCAGAAGATTTCTGCGGCGCTGGCAAAACGTGGTGTGCTGTTTGACACGCCGTTCTACCGCCTGATCCATGCCGAGGCGGATGGGCTTCCGGGGTTGGTGGTCGATCGTTTTGGCGAGCATATTGTTGTGCAGGTGGCCAGCGCCGGGATGGAGAATCTGCAAGCACAATGGCTGGCGGCGCTTGATGCGTGCATCAATCCGGCGACGATTTTCCTGCGTAATGATAGCGGGGCACGCAAGCTTGAGGGGCTTGTGCAGCAGACGTTGTCGCTCAAAGGTGCAGTGCCGGAACTGCTGCCGGTGATGGAGAATGGCTGCACCTATTTTGCCGATGTGGTGCACGGGCAGAAGACCGGCTGGTATTATGATATGCGCGACAATCGTGTCATGGTGGCCGAGTTGGCTCGAGGAAAAAATGTCCTCGATGTGTTTTCGCATTCGGGTGGGTTTGGCGTGCTTGCGGTACAGTCCGGTGCGGCTTCGGTGGTGATGGTTGATGCGTCTGAGTTGGCGCTGGCGCTCGCGATGCGGGCGGCAGAAACCAATGGCGTGGCGGAACGTTGCCGCACGATCAAAGGCGATGCGGTGGCGGTGATGAAACAGCTTGCGGATGAAGGAGCGCGCTACGACATTATCATTGCCGATCCGCCCGCCTATGTGAAAAGCAAAAAAGACATTGTTTCCGGAATGAAGGGCTACGAGAAAGTTGCCTGTCATGCTGCAGCACTGGTTGCCTCCGGCGGATATTTATTTACGGCTTCCTGCTCGCATCATGCGAGCCGCGGCGCGTTCAACAAAGCGGTACTGGCGGGCATTGCGCGCACAGGCAGGACGGCGGAAATCATTCGCCAGACCGGCGCATCGCGTGACCACCCCATTCACCCGCGCCTGCCGCAGAGCGAGTACCTAAAAGGCTTGTTGTTGCGGGTATTTTGAAGTAACACTGGGGTAAATTCATTCAGCAGGAGGACATGTATGAGCATTGTGCAGGAATTCAAACAATTCATCTCGCGTGGCAATGTGCTTGACCTTGCGGTTGGGATCATTATCGGCGCGGCGTTTACCGGGATCGTCAATTCGCTGGTGGCCGATATCCTGATGCCGCCGATTGGCATCCTGATGGGGGGCATCGATTTCAAGGACTTTTTTATCAACCTTTCCGGGATGGATTATACCACCCTGAAGGCTGCGAAAGAGGCGGGCGCGGCGACCATCAATTATGGGCTGTTCATCAACCAGATGATTAATTTCCTGATCGTGTCCTTTGCCGTATTTATGATTGTCAAACAGGCGAACCGGTTCAAGAAGGCGCAGGATGCCGCACCGTCTGCGCCAAGCCCAACCGAGGCGCTGCTGGCGGAAATCCGCGATCTGCTGAAACAGAAATAGCGGCATGCGGAACCTCCCTCTAACGCTTACGATTGCGAGTGCAGTTCCGTTTGTGGTGCTTGGGGTCGCGGTGTCGATGCGTAGCTTTGAAGATAACAATTTTGCGATTCATGCGTTGCTTTCTTATTCAACGGTGATTCTTTCATTCCTCGGTGGAATCCACTGGGGGGTGGCGGTCAGCAACTATGCCCATGAGCGAAAGGTCGCTAATATGCTGATTGCCGAGAGTGTGCTGCCGACGACGCTGGCGTGGGGCGTGCTGCTGCATGCCGATTTGCACATCCAGCTTCTGGTGCTCACGGTGCTGTTTACCTTTGTCTGGGCGATTGACAGCGTGCTGGTCGGGCGCAGCATCATCCCCATGTGGTTTTTTGAGATACGCTGCATCATCACGCCGGTTGTTGTCGTGTCGCTGTATGTTGCTTATTTTGGCATGATCTAGTAGTGATTGCCGTTCATTTCCAAGGAGATTCCTATGACCAATGCCGCTATCAAACCCGCATCCCCAACCCTGAAAATTTCTGGCGCGATGACGCCCGACTACCAGGCGATCCTTACTCCGGAAGTGCAGGCGTTTGTCGCCGAGCTGGCGGTGCGTTTTACCGCACGCCGCGATGCGTTGCTTGCCAAGCGTGTGGAGCGCCAGAAACGCATTGATGCTGGTGAGCTACCGGATTTCCTGCCGGCCACGAAAGCCATCCGCGAGAGTGAGTGGAAAATTCTTGGTATACCGGCGGATTTACAAGACAGGCGCGTGGAGATTACCGGGCCGGTCGAACGCAAGATGATTATCAATGCGCTCAACTCTGGCGCCAAAGTATTCATGGCTGATTTTGAGGACTCGCTGGCGCCGACGTGGGAATCGGTGATGCAGGGGCAAATCAACCTGCGCGATTACGCGACCCGCACCATCAGCTACACAAGCCCCGAGGGCAAGGAATATAAGCTGGCCGATAAGATCGCCACCCTCATCGTCCGCCCGCGTGGCTGGCACCTGGATGAAAAACATGTGACGCTGGCGGGCAAGCCGATCCCCGGCGCGCTGCTTGATTTCGGTGTGTATTTTTATGTAAACGCGAAAACGCTGCTCGCCTCCGGCACCGGCCCGTACTTCTATTTGCCGAAACTGGAAAGTGCCGAAGAAGCGGCGCTCTGGGCGGATATTTTCAACTATGCCGAAGAGTCACTTTCATTGAAGTGCGGCACCATCAAAGCGACCGTGCTAATCGAAACCATCCTCGCCACGTTCGAGATGCATGAGATTCTGCATGCGCTCAAGGATTATTGCGTCGGGCTCAATTGTGGGCGGTGGGATTATATTTTCAGCTTCATCAAAAAGTTCTCCAAGCGTTCGGACTTTGTGTTGCCGGATCGTGGGCAGGTGGTAATGACCACTCACTTCCTACGCAGCTATTCCAAGCTCTTGATTGAGACCTGCCACAAGCGCGGAGCCTTCGCCATGGGCGGGATGAGTGCGTTCATTCCAGTGAAGAACGATGAGGTGGCGAATGACAAAGCCTTCGCCATGGTGCGTGCCGATAAGGAGCGCGAGGCTGGTGACGGGCATGACGGCACGTGGGTCGCCCATCCAAATCTTGTGCCGGTGGCCATGGAGGTGTTCGACCGGCTGATGCCCACGCCGAACCAGCTGCATGTCGTGCGCGAAAAAACCAGCTTCACGGCGGCGGATTTGCTCGCCATCCCGCAAGGGACGATCACCGAGGCAGGCTTGCGTAACAATATCAGCGTATCCGTGCAGTATCTCGCCAATTGGCTCACCGGCAATGGCTGCGTGCCAATTTTCAACCTGATGGAAGATGCGGCCACCGCCGAGATTGCCCGCTCGCAAATCTGGCAATGGATTCACCATGACAAAGGTGTGCTCGATAATGGCCATGCCATCACCGAGTCGCTCTATCTGCAATTGCTCGATGAAGAACTGGCCAAGCTGCCCGAGACCGGCTTGCCTTACCGCAAAGCGGCCGACATGTTGACCGATCTGGTAACGCGGGCAGACTTCATCGAATTCCTGACCCTGCCGGGCTATGACCACATCACATAAGTGATAAAAATCAGACTATTGACCTGTTGGCAGCATGGCGGTTCTGTCATCAAACTGCCACAAAGAAATGCTAGACTGAGACTGGGTGTTACGCTATTGTTAACACAAATTAACTGATGGGGTGGTGGTATTATGGCTAAAAATCGTCATGGAAGCGGTGGTTTTGTCGATCGGTTCGCTGCCGATCCTTACGGTCAATCTATTTCCCAGCAAGATCGCGACGCGCAATTGCGTAGCAACCCCGAGCGGGAAGCGCGCCGTGCGGCCAGAAAAGAAGAAGAGCATCTTGAAAAACGTCGGTGGTTGGCGTCGGTAAAAGAGCAATTCGCCACTGGGCAGCTTGATGCTGAGGAGGTGGAGGCAGAACTTGGTGTGTTGGCGCGGTTCAGGGACGCCGCGCTCACCGGTTCGGCAACGCCGGAGCAGACGTCGGCGGCGGTAGCAACCCTGGGAAGAATGTTTGCCAAGATTCCCGGCACCAAGGATTTTGTGGATGGCGCCGCGATTGCTGCGGAGCTTAAAACCACCCCGGGCGCCGAGGGTATCACGGACGAGACTGTTGATAACACGGTGGCTGCCATCACCCATCGTTCGGCGACGAATGTTACGCCTGCGGCGCGGAAAGCCGGCATGCAATCAGGACGTGAAGAAGGCTCCGAGGCTGCGTCACGTAGAGGCTTTACGCTGATTGAGCTGATGGTGGTGATTGCTATTGTTGCTGTACTGCTCGCATTGTTGCTTCCGGCGGTGCAGCAGGCGCGTGAGGCCTCGCGGCGCACCACCCTGCGGAACCACCATAAACAGGCGGTGATGGCGCTGCATAACCATGAGGCGGGATCACCGGGCGGGCGGTTGCCCGCTACGGGTGAAACCTATTTGGATACTGCAGGGTTTGGTTATAACCATTCGCCGAACGCGATTCTTGCTTCCAAGCTTGAAGCCCCCCAACCGACTCTCACCAAGCATTATTTTGCTGATGAAAATGCCGAGATGATCGCTGCGGGTATCATGCCGACTATGCGTAATCCGATGAGCGCGTTTGCTAAGGGCGTCAACGATGTACCAAGCACGATGAATATTGCCTATAATGGCGGGATGTATGCGGATCCCAATAATCCGGGAAGCGAAATGGTATCGATCACCGGACCGGTGGTGTATGATGCTGCGGCTGGCAGCAACTTCCAGAAACTCGCGGGTGGCCGGGCATTTACGACCGCTGGCAACGGTATCATGGATGTCGATATGCGCCAGAGTTTGACCGGCACCGGTGTGAACCAAGGCGTTCGTTTTGCCGATGTCACGGACGGTCTGACCAATACCATTGCGACGGTAAACCGCGCGAATGTGATTCCCGAGGGAGATGCGCCCGGGGTGCTGCTGGTGACGCAGGATCATGTGCTTAATCCGTATTATGCAAGCCTTCGCGGCGATCCCGTGAAAACCCGGTTGATGCACCCGCAGGATTCCGAAGTGAACCGTCCGGTCAAAAGCGAAACGGAAGGCGAGATTGTCGGCATGATGGATGGTTCAGCGAAGCAATTATCTACACATACTGACAAGGAAGTCCGGCGCCGGCTTGCTATGCGCGCGGATGGCCAGGTGATTGGCGATTACTGATGCCTGCAGACCGGGTCGCGGCTTAGGGCGCTCATCGTCCAGTGCAAGGTCAGGGCGTTGATACGCAGCAGCTTGCCGGTCAGCGGTTCGCCAAGTCCAAGCAATAGTTTTATCACTTCCAACGCTTGCATATTTCCCACCATGCCTGCGAGCGGGCTGATGATGCCTTCCTGCGCGCAGCTACGTTCGCGCTCGGGGATTTCGGGGGCGTAACAGCGGTAGCAGGGGCGGTCACCCACATGCGGGGTAAAGGTCGAAAGATGCGCCTCATAGCCCAGCATCGCCGCATGCACCCAGGGGGTTTTTGTTTTCAGGCAGGCATCGTTCATCGTATAGCGGCTTGCGAAATTATCGGTGCCGTCCACCACCACATCGTAGCCTGCAATCAGCGATTCGGCATTGGTTTCATCCAGCCGGGCGAGGTGGGTGTCGATCCGTACTTCCGGGTTCATTTCTTCCAGCCGGTCACGGGCGGCGTCAGCTTTTTTCCTGCCGATATCTGCGGTTTCATAGAGCGTTTGGCGCGGGAGGTTGGAAAGCTCCACATGGTCGGGCTCAACGATGCCGAGTCTTCCGACGCCGCTGGCGGCGAGCGACATCAGGCAACTTGCGCCAAGCCCGCCGGCGCCGATCACCAGCACGCTGGATGCCAGCAATTTTTCCTGCCCGGCCGCGCCGATGTCTGGCAGCACGGTATGGCGGGCGTAGCGGCGCTGTTGCTCGGGCGTCATTATTCGGCGAATAAATCCGTCGAGATATAACGCTCGGCGCAGGAGGCGGCGATGACCACGATCAGCTTGCCTTTCATTTCCGGGCGTGCGCCCACTTCAAGCGCGGCGGCGATGGTGGCGCCGGACGAAATGCCGACCGGGATGCCTTCCAGCTTTGAAGCTTTGCGGGCGGTGATGAAGGCGGTTTCGTTGCTGATGGTAATGATTTCGTCGAGCACGTCTTTTGCCAGCACATCCGGCACGAAGCCGGCGCCGATCCCCTGGATTTTATGCGGGCCGGGTTTGCCGCCGGAGAGCACGGGGCTATCTTCCGGTTCGACGGCGATGATTTTCACGCCGGGTTTTTTGCTTTTAAGCACCTGGCCGGTGCCGGTGACGGTGCCGCCGGTGCCGACGCCGGTGATGAAGACATCGACCTTGCCGTCCGTATCGCGCCAGATTTCTTCGGCGGTGGTTTTACGGTGGATTTCCGGGTTGGAGGGGTTTTTGAACTGCTGCAACATCATCGCATTTTTGTTCTCGGCGAGGATTTCTTCTGCGCGCTCAATCGCCCCGCGCATGCCTTTGGCCGCAGGCGTCAGTTCGAGATTGGCGCCCAGGAATTTGAGCATCTTGCGGCGTTCCATCGACATGGATTCCGGCATGGTCAAGGTGAGTTTATAGCCCTTGGCGGCGCAGACGAAGGCGAGCGCGATGCCGGTGTTCCCGGAGGTGGGTTCGACAAACACCGTGTCTGGTTTAATCTTACCGGAGGCTTCGGCGGCTTCGACCATGGATAGCGCGATGCGGTCTTTCACTGACGAAAGCGGGTTCATAAATTCGCATTTCACCACAATGTCGGCGACGCAGCCGGCTTCTTTCGCAAGGCGGGAAAGGCGCACCAGCGGGGTGTTGCCGATGGTGGCGACGATGTTGTCATAGATGTGGCCGCGGCCGGGTTGATCGAGTTTCGTGCTCATCATGTTACTCCTTAAATAATGAAATCCATCTTGTTGTCAGAATGTTTCTTGATGTGTTTGTTGCTGGCGGTTTCGCACAGTTCGGCGAGGTTTACTTTTTCGAGTGCGCTGAACCATGCTGTGTAGGCCTGTTTCCAGATCGGCAGTACGATGTTTTTACCAAGCGGCGTGCCGGCATAATGCGCGGCTTCTTTTTCCGTGCTCGCGTCGCCGAGCACGGCGCATACGTCCGATAGCGTGATGCGGCGACGTTCTTTGGCCAGCACGTAGCCGCCCTTGGGGCCACGGATGCCGCGCAATATTCCCGCATGGACAAGACGCTGCATGAGCGCCTCCAGGTAGCGCGGCGGCAGGCCTTGCTTGGCGGCGATGTCGCGGCTTGAAATCGCGCCGCTCGCGGCGTTATAGGCAATGTAGAGCACGGCCTCGATCGCGTAGAAAATCTTGTCGGGCGTTGCGGTAATCATGCCGTCTTCTTCACCCCCGTCGAGCCGAAGCCACCGGCGCCGCGTGCCGTATCGTCGAGCGATTCGACGCGGTTCCATGCCACTTGCTCGACCGGTGCAATCACCAGCTGGGCGATGCGGTCGCCGCGTGAGATGGTCACTTCTTCGCTGCCGAGGTTAATCAGGAGGACTTTGATTTCGCCGCGGTAGTCAGCGTCGATCGTGCCGGGGGAATTGAGCACGGTGATGCCGGATTTGAGCGCAAGGCCTGAGCGGGGGCGCACCTGTGCTTCATAGCCATGCGGCAGGGCGATGCTGATGCCGGTCGGCACCAGCATGCGCTGCATCGGTGACAGGCGCAAATCGCTGCCGACGGCGGCCATCAGGTCAACCCCGGCGCTGCCCGGTGTGGCATAGGCGGGAAGCGGCAGGTTTTCGCCATGTGGCAAGTGGAGGATATTGACGTTGGTCATGCGAATTGCTCCTGTGTGTGGTGGTGGATTTGTTGAACCAGCTTTTCGGCGATGGCGTTTTTATTCATGCGCGGCCAGCGCTCTTCGCTGTCTTTGCGGATGAGGGTGATCTGGTTGTCGTCCTTGCCGAATGTCCAGCCGTTCGAGACGTCGTTGGCGATCATCCAGTCGCAGCCTTTGCGTTTTAATTTCCCCTGGGCGTTGGCTTCGACCATTTGCGTTTCGGCAGCGAAACCGATGACTAATTTTGGCCGGTGCGTGGGGTGGTTTGCGATATGGGCGAGGATGTCGGGATTTTCGATCAGGTGCAGGGCGGGCACGTCACCGCTTGCGGCTTTTTTGAGCTTCTGGGCGGAAGGCTTGGAGACTCGCCAGTCGGCAACGGCGGCGGCGCAGACGGCGATATCGACCGGCAGGGCAGCTTCGCAGGCGGCAAGCATTTCTTCGGCGGTTTCAATGTGAATGACCGTCATGCCTTCCGGATCGGGCAGGGCGGTGGGGCCGGAAACGAGCGTCACTTCGACGCCGGACTTGGCCAGCGCGATGGCAATGGCGTGCCCCTGCTTGCCCGATGAGCGGTTGGTGATGTAGCGCACCGGGTCGATGGGTTCTTGCGTTGGGCCGCTGGTCACAAGCGCTTTCATGCCAGCGCCTTTTTGATAGCGGCAAGGATCGCGTCGACGTCGGCCATGCGGCCTTCACCGATCTCGCCGCAGGCCAGCTCGCCGGATCCGGGGGTGATGATTTTCGCGCCGTCTTTTTCAATCTGCGCGATATTGCGTTTGGTGGCCGGGTGGTTCCACATCTGCGTGTTCATCGCCGGGGCGACAAGCAGGGGCTTGTTATTGGCCAGTAAGGTGGCGGTGGCGAGGTCGTCGGCGTGCCCGTGCGCCATTTTGGCGATGATGTCGGCGGAGGCGGGGGCGACCACCACGAGGTCGGCCTCGCGAGAAAGGCGGATATGCCCCATTTCGGCTTCGTCTTTCAGCGACCACAGGTCGCTGTAGGTTGGGTTGCCGGAAAGCGCGGCGACTGACATTGGCGTGATGAACTGTTCTCCGCCCTTGGTCAGGATGCAGCGCACCGTGTGGCCTTGTTCGCGCAGGCGGCGGATCATATCCAGCGATTTATAGGCCGCGACCGACCCCGAAATGATGAGAAGGAGGTTTTTCATGTGAAATACCGGTTTTTACAATTCCACCATGGATTTAGTGCATAACCGCACAGCTTGCAAGTTTGAAGGTGACGAATGGGAAAAAATCGCTATAGTGGCCAGCCTTATGACCGATATTGTCTATGATATTCCGACGCGAAGCGATGTGGTGAACCGCCATACGCTCGCCGTCCTGGTGGATAACGAATTTGGTGTTCTGGCGCGGGTGATTGGCCTGTTTTCCGGCCGTGGCTACAACATTGAATCGCTGACCGTGGCGGAAGTCGAGCATGACCGCCAGCGTTCGCGCATCACTATCGTGACAAGCGGCACCGAGATGGTGATCGAGCAGATCAAGCGGCTGCTGGAGCGCATGGTGCCTGTGCACAAGGTGCATGACCTGACGGTGGAGGGTGCACATATCGAACGCGAGCTGGCTCTGTTCAAGGTGGTTGGCGGTGAGGAGCAGCGGCTCGAGGCATTACGGGTGGCCGATATTTTTCGCGCCAAGGTGGTGGATTCCACCAGTGAATCGTTCGTCTTTGAACTGACCGGTGAATTGGCCAAAATCGACGAATTTATCAACCATTTGCGGCCACTGGGGCTGATCGAGATCTGCCGCACCGGCGTGGCTGCCATGAGCCGCGGTAAAGACGGGATTTAAGTTAGGGGCTGGTCTAGATAATCGGTTTGCGTGACTTCTTTTTCGTATTCAGATTA
>CAZFKP010000039.1:0-11395 GCA_964518725.1 uncultured Rickettsiales bacterium
ACCTGCTGGCCGTCGCGCTGATTATGCGCCACACGCTTTACGGAGAAACCATGGGAATTCCTGCGCTGGTCGCCACGCTGGCGCTGCTGTTCTATGGCACCGCCGTGCGCCACAATGCGCTATTTGCGCTACCGCCTCTTTGTTTCCTGCTGGCGATGGCGATAATTGGAAAACGCAGGCTGGCCGAGCTTCTAGGCCTTGCTGTTTTGATATTTCTTCTGCTCGTCGGCAGCGTGCAGATCGTCAACCACGCCATCACTGTCAAGCGCATTGACACTGCCCATCAGCTCCTGCTGATCCAGCTCACCGGCATGTCGCAGCGTACCGGTGATCCGACGCTGATACCAACATCCATCATGCTGCACCATGGCGTGACCTATCAGGAATATATGAAAATCGCACACTACAACCACGATTACACGCCGATGTATTTATTCCTGAGCGACGTGCCGCAGGAAATTCAGGAAACCAAGGAAAACTTTGTCGCGATGCTGCACAAATATCCGCTAGAATACCTCAGCTACCGTGCAACCATGTTCAAACACGTGCTGCGCTGGGGGCTGCCCTACCCTTATTACCCATTCCAGAAAATCACCGTTACCAAACCTGCCTTGAAAAAATGGGCGGGGGATTACCTCGATGGCACACGGGGAACGCCGTGGTTTTGGCCGTGGGTCTACCTAATGATAGCATGCGGCCTGCTGGTTGCTGGAATCCGCGGCTGGTGCCGGAAACGGTCGGCTTGTCTCGAACTGACCCTATTGGCCGCATCCGGCATCTGCTACGTGCTTCCCTACTCATTACTGGCTCCCACAGCCGATTTTCGCTACAGTTACTGGCTGGTTATCAGCGCCATGATTAGGGTGATTTTGCTGGTTTACAGCCGTTTTCGGGCACAGATGGAGAGGGGCGTGGACGCCGCCTCCGGACACGGGGCTTCTTAATCCCCCTTCCCTTTTAGCAATTTTCGCGTTATAACTCTTATCCACAAGGAAAAGCAAGGGTTTCAGCAATATTTATCAAGAAACCATTGCCAAACTTTCTTGCATTTTTAACCCTTTTGCAACCTCTACTTTACGGTGCTTTTAGCTTTTGGTGCCACAATGAACTTAGACGACGAGAAAATGTCCCATCGAATGGAAGCCCAGAATGGGGGGGAGAGTCAGGACGTCAGACATGATGGGCTGATGCTGGCGGAACCGGAGGTGAAAACCAAACGTCCGCCCTTCTTCAAGGTGGTGCTGCTGAACGATGATTTTACGCCGATGGATTTTGTGGTGTTTGTCTTGAAAGACATCTTCCGCAAGAATCACGACGAAGCGATCAGCACCATGCTTGATGTCCACCATAAAGGTGCGGGCATTTGCGGCGTCTACACACGGGATGTGGCGGAAACCAAAGCCGAGCTGGTGGTAACATTGGCAAGGAGGAATGAGTACCCGCTGCAATGCCAGGTGGAAAAAGAATAAACGGGGCCTCATCCGCCCCGGGCACCAAACGGGGGAACGCACATGTTGTCTAAGAACCTTGAGATCAGCCTTCACCGGGCACTGGCTCTTGCAAAAAAATATAAACATGAATATGCGACACTGGAGCATTTGCTTTATGCCCTGACCGATGATCAGGATGCACAGGCTGTCATGCGTGGTTGCGGCATTAATCTTGCCGATATTAAGAAAAACGTTTCCGAGTTTCTGGAACAGGAACTGACCTCGCTGGTCGTGGACGAGTTGGAAGAATCGCGTCCAACCGCCGGTTTCCAACGCGTGATCCACCGCGCCGCCATCCATGTGCAATCGGCCGGCAAGAACGAAGTAACCGGCGCCAATGTTCTGGTCGCCCTTTTCTCGGAACGCGATTCGCACGCTGTATACTTCTTACAGGAACAAGAGCTCTCGCGCCTCGACGTAGTGAATTATATTTCGCACGGCATCGTAAAATACGAAGGCGCCCATAAAATCGCCGAGTGGCGCACCGACATGGATTCCGACGAAGAATCGCTTTCCAAGCCGCACGCCGCCAAAAAAGACGACAAAGAAAAAGACAAGGCGGATGCGCTGTCGCAATACACCGTCAACCTCAACAAAAAAGCCGAGACTGGCAAAACCGACATTCTCGTCGGCCGCGAAGAAGAAGTCGATCGCACCGTGCAGGTGCTTGCCCGCCGCACCAAAAACAACCCACTCTATGTGGGTGAAGCAGGCGTCGGCAAAACCGCCATTGCCGAAGGCCTCGCGCTACGCATCGTCCGCAAGGAAGTGCCGGATGTGCTCAAAAACACCATCATCTTCTCGCTCGACATGGGCGCCCTGCTCGCCGGCACGCGCTACCGCGGCGATTTTGAAGAGCGCATGAAAGCCGTCATCAAGGAAATCGAAAAAATTCCAGGTGCCGTGCTGTTCATCGACGAAATCCATACCATCATCGGCGCGGGCTCCACTTCAGGCGGAGCGCTCGATGCGTGCAACCTGCTGAAGCCGGCGCTTGCCCGCGGCAATTTCCGCTGCATGGGCTCGACCACCTATAAGGAATATAAAAACTCGATCGAAAAAGATCGCGCCCTCGCCCGCCGCTTCCAGAAGATTGACGTCGAAGAACCAACTATCGAAAACTCGATTAAGATTCTCCGTGGCCTGAAACCTTATTACGAAGACCACCATAATGTGCGCTACGCGAGCAGTGCGATCAAGGCGGCGGTGGAGCTTTCCGCCCGCTACATCACCGACCGCAAACTACCCGATAAAGCCATCGACGTGCTCGACGAAGCCGGTGCGGCGCAAATGCTGTTGCCGGAAAACAAACGCAAGAAGACCATTACCATCAAGGAAATTGAGGATATCGTCGCTAAAATGGCGCGTATGCCAGCGAAAACCGTGACGATGGATGATGCAGAGCTGCTGCGTAATCTCGACAAAAACCTGAAACTCGTCGTGTTCGGCCAGAACAACGCCATCGATGCCCTCGCCTCCTCGATCAAAATGGCGCGTGCGGGCCTGCGCGAAGAAGAAAAACCGATCGGCAATTACCTCTTCACCGGCCCAACCGGCGTCGGTAAAACCGAAGTGGCGCAACAGCTTGCGACCCTCATGGGTATGCACCTCATCCGCTTCGACATGTCGGAATATATGGAAAAACATGCGGTGGCGCGCCTCATCGGCTCGCCTCCGGGCTATGTCGGTTTCGATCAGGGTGGCTTGCTCACGGACGAAGCGGACAAGCACCCCTACTCCGTCATCCTGCTCGACGAGATCGAGAAAGCGCATCCGGATGTCTATAACATCCTGCTGCAAGTGATGGATTACGGACGCTTGACCGATAATAACGGTAAGACCATCAACTTCCGCAACGCCATCATCATCATGACCAGTAACGCAGGTTCGGCGGATGCCGCCCGCGCACCGATCGGCTTCACCAAGATCGACCGCGCCGGCGAGGAAACCGAAACCGTGAATAAAATGTTCGCGCCAGAATTCCGCAACCGCCTGGATGCGATCATTCCGTTCGCCCACCTCTCCGAAGACGTAGTGGCCAATGTGGTGAACAAGTTCATTTTCCGCTTAGAGTCGCAGCTGGCCGACCGCAACGTCACCATCAATCTCGACGAAAAATCGCGCAAATGGCTGATCGCCCGCGGCTACGACCGTGCGAACGGTGCGCGCCCGATGGCTCGCCTTATTTCGGAAAAGATCAAGAAGCCGCTCGCCGACGAAGTGCTGTTTGGCAAACTCGCCAAAGGCGGCAGCGTCAAAATCACCGTGGTTGACGATGAGCTGGCGTTTAACATCGGCAAGCCAACCGCCGCGCAGCAGAAACAATCCGAGGCCGATCACGAATTGGTGGATTGACGATCGGATTGTATCATGAAAATCACCGCCGAACCGTTTGACAGGCCACTACAGCAAGGGTGCGTCCGCTGCGAAACCACCTATTCCGATAACCCATCTGAACCGGGCATCGAGCTTAAAATAAGCCTCAGGGGTGCAAGCTGGGGGGTCGGAAACCTGCATAACCATGAGCCTATTAAAGCCATGCTGGAAAAACTCCGCAAGGAAGTACCAGACATCAAGTTCTCCGGAGCCGGGTCGTCATTCACCGTATCTTCCAAAACGCTTGCCGGAACATCATCAGGCGAGCTTGCCGCAACCGGCTATGCGCTCTATAGCCACGCCCAAAAGATTGTTGAAACCGTGCAAAGCGCCGTCTCCACCCGTGATTTTCATATTCCATTGGAAGATGGCGGAGCATTCGACACCTTCTTGCGGATTGAAACCTTCGGCAGCAAACCGTACGTCGTTGTAGCTCCATGCAGCGATGATGACGTTCCCCCGTCGCCTGAACGATCCCAGGCCATTAGCCGCGTCATCCACACCGTCTGCGGCGCAGTACACAGCCTGGGTCACAGAGCCATTATCTTGCATGATACGAGCGACCCTGCGAACCTTCCACTCGCCAGCATCCAGGTAAATGGCAATGTAGGGGGCATCTACCGGGCACTTGCCACTGCGTTGGACAAGGCTGGGCAGGGGCGTTAAGCGCCATTTCCAGCAAAAACCCCTTGCCAGCTTTCTGCCCTCGCCTTACTGTGACGGGCTATGACCCAAGATCGCATCATCATTTTCGACACCACCCTGCGTGACGGCGAGCAATCGCCCGGCATGAGCATGAACCTTGAGGAAAAACTCCTTGTGGCCGAAGCGCTCGATGCGATGGGTGTCGATGTGATCGAGGCCGGGTTTGCGATGGCGAGCGACGGTGACTTTGAAGCCATCCGCGCCATTGCCGGGAAAATCAAGAATTCCGTCGTGTGCTCCCTCGCCCGCGCCAAATCGGCCGATATCGAACGTGCCGCCGAAGCCATCAAACCGGCGGCGAACAAGCGCATCCACACCTTCATGTCTACGAGCGAGATTCACCTAACGCACCAATACCGCATCGGCCAGCCCGAATGTTTGAAGATGATCGAGGACTCGGTGAAACTCGCCCGCAAACACACCGACAATGTCGAGTGGAGCGCAATGGACGCAACCCGCACCGAGAAATCTTTCCTCGCTAAGTGCGTCGAGCTTGCGATCAATTGTGGCGCAACCACCGTGAACATCCCGGATACGGTGGGTTACGCAACGCCGGATGATTACGGCGCGCTGATTGCCTATTTAAAAAACACTGTGCCGAATATCGACAAAGCCATCATCTCCACCCACTGCCAGAATGATCTGGGGTTGGCTACCGCCAACAGCTTGGCGGCCATCAGGAGCGGCGCCCGCCAGATCGAATGCACCATTAACGGCATCGGCGAACGCGCCGGCAACACCGCGCTCGAAGAAGTGGTGATGGCGATCAAAACCCGCAAGGATATGTACCCCTACGAATGCGGCATCGACACCACCCACATTATCCGCGCCAGCAAGCTGATCCAGAGCATCACCGGCGCCATGGTGCAGGTGAATAAGGCCATCGTCGGCGCGAACGCCTTCGCCCACGAATCCGGCATCCATCAGGACGGCGTGCTGAAAAACGCCTCCACCTACGAAATCATGACGCCGGAATCGGTCGGCCTCACCAAGTCGAACCTCGTGCTCGGCAAACACTCCGGAAGAGCCGCGTTCAAGGACAAGCTCGCCAGCCTCGACATCGTGCTCGGCGATAACGCGCTGGAAGACACATTCATCCGTTTCAAAGAACTGGCCGATAAAAAGAAAAATATTTACGACGAGGATATTTTCGCCCTGCTCGATTCCGAGGCCAACAAGAAGGACTCGATCCAGCTCGAATCGCTCTACGTCACCTGCGGCACCGTGCCGCCGCAGACGGCTATGCTCGCATTGCGGGTAGATGATAGCGTCCGCCGCGCCACCGTTGAAGGCTCAGGCCCGATCGATGCGGCGTTCAACGCCATTCGCGCCCTCGTGCCGCATGAAGCCAAACTTATTTTGTATCAGGTGAACGCCATCACCGAGGATACCGACGCGCAGGCAGAAGTAAACGTCCGCCTGGAAACGCCGGATGGCCGTATCATCAACGGCAACGGCTCGGATGTGGATACGCTGGTCGCCTCTGCCCGCGCCTACATCAATGCGCTGTGCAAGCTGAAAACATTGACCGAGCGCCTGAGCCTCACGGATAAATGACGATCAAGCCTTCGCTTTTTTTGGCTTCTTCACTTCGATGATTTTGGACTCTTTTTCATCCACTGCCGAAACGGCGGCAATCGCCGCCAGGTTCATGATTTCAGAAACCGTCGCACTCATCTGCGCGATTTGCACGGGCTTGGACGTGCCCATCAAGATCGGGCCGATGGCCACACCATCGGATACTTCCTGTAGGAGGGTGGAAGCCACATTCGCCGTATGCAGCGCCGGCATAATCAGCACGTTGGCGGGAGCCGACAGGCGGCAGAACGGATAGAGGCTCATCATCTCTTTATTGAGCGCAACGTCCGCTGACATTTCGCCGTCATATTCAAAATCAACGTCCATGCCGTCAAGCACCTTCACCGCTTCGCGGATACGGGCAGATTTCTCGCGCATCGGGTTGCCGAAGGTTGAATAGGAGAGTAAGGCCACACGTGGCGTATGTCCCATGCGACGGGCTTTCTCCGCGGTCTTGATGGCAAGATGGGCAAGCTGCTCGGGTTCAGGCAGTTCCTGCACCGTCGTATCGGACAGAAACAGGGTTCTGCCCTTGGCCATAATCATGGAAATGCCGAACAGGAATTCGCCTTCCTTGGTGTCGATCACCTTACGGATATTATCGAACGAGACGTGGTAATTGCGGGTCACGCCGGTAATCAGCGCATCGCCGTGACCAAGCGCCAGCATGCAGCCAGCAAAAATATCACGATCGTTTTTCACCATGCGCGCTACATCGCGGTACAGGTACCCGGCGCGTTGCAGGCGCGGGTAAAGATAGTCGATATATTCCTCGACATGCTCGGAAACCGCAGCGTTGGCAATTTCCATCCCTTCTTCGTTCACGCCCATTTTCTTCATCAGGTCACGCACCTTCTCAATGCGGCCGACGAGGATTGGGGTGCCATAGCCGTTGTCACGCCACTGCGCGGCGCAGCGAATGATTTTCTCCTCCTCGCCTTCGGCAAAGATAAGGCGCTGTGGATTGGCGCGCACGCGGTCGTAGATCGCCTGCATGGCGTTGGCGGTAGGATTGCGGCGGGCAGCGAGTTCTTTTTTATAGGCAGCAATATCGATGATCGGCTTGCGGGCGACGCCGGTGGTCATCGCGGCGCGGGCAACCGCCACCGGCACGGTGGTCATGAGGCGCGGATCAAACGGTGCCGGGATAATATATTCCGGGCCATACTCCATTTTGCGGCCTTTATACGCTGCCGACACTTCTTCCGGCACATCCTCCCGAGCAAGGGCGGCAATCGCTTCCGCTGCCGCCACTTTCATTTCCTCGTTGATCTGCGATGCGCGGCAATCAAGCGCGCCACGGAAGATATACGGGAAACCCATTACGTTATTTACCTGGTTGGCATAATCCGAACGCCCCGTCGCGATGATGGCATCGTCGCGCACCGAACGAACATCTTCCGGGGTGATTTCCGGATCGGGGTTCGCCATCGCGAAGATGATCGGGTTTTTCGCCATCGTTTTCACCATCTCCTTGGTCACGGCGTTCTTGCCCGCCAACCCCATGAACATGTCGGCGCCTTCCATCGCTTCCGCCAGCGTGCGTTTGCTGGTTTTTGCGGCATGTGCGGATTTCCACTGGTTCATGCCCTCGGTACGGCCTTCATAAATCACGCCGGTTTTATCCACCAGCAGGGCGTTGTCGTGCTTCACACCCATGCGCTTGATGAGTTCGAGGCAGGCGATACCGGCCGAACCGGCACCCAGCACGACTACCTTCACATCTTCAAGCTTGCGCCCGGTCAGGTGCGCGGCATTGATGAGCCCTGCCGCCACGATAATCGCGGTGCCGTGCTGGTCGTCATGGAACACGGGAATATCCATCGCTTCGCGCAGGCGCTGCTCGATGATAAAACATTCCGGCGCCGCAATATCTTCGAGGTTGATGCCACCCCATGATGGGCCGAGCAGCCGCACACAATTCACGAATTCATCGACATCGGTAGTGTCGACTTCAATGTCGATGCAGTCAATGTCAGCAAAACGTTTGAACAAAATCGCCTTGCCTTCCATCACCGGCTTGGAAGCCAGCGCGCCGAGATTGCCAAGGCCGAGCACTGCCGTGCCGTTCGAAATCACCGCCACGAAATTCCCGCGCGCGGTATATTCATACGCGGCTTCCGGGTTTTTCTGGATTTCGAGGCAGGGAATCGCCACCCCGGGAGAATAGCCAAGCGACAGGTCGCGCTGCGTCATCAGCGGCTTGGTCGGCAGGATGGAAATTTTCCCGGGCTTGCCCTCCGAGTGATAGGCTAAGGCTTCGGCATCGGTGATCGGTTCTTTTTCGTATTTGGTCATGTGAATTCCAATGGTAAGCGTGGCTCGCAAATGCTGCACTGCAACATAAGTTTATGATTTATATGAAGGAAGAAGTCTGTGCCACATCTCACCGCCTCGTGCAAGCAGTTTTGTGCGGAAGTAACGGCATAAACTGGTACAGTTCTGTACAAAAAAAATTAAGAGAATTGCATTTTACCCCTTCCGTGACACATAAAGCCTGCATAAAGTAATCTCATGACCCAAGCAGCTGCCATCATAAAAGACGAAGCGTCCGCCGCCGCGACCACCCCAGCCCTCCAGCAATATCTGGAGCTGAAACGCACGCATGCGGAGTACCTGTTATTTTACCGCATGGGCGATTTCTATGAGTTGTTTTTTGAGGATGCGGTAAAGGCAGCGGGCATTCTGGACATCGCGCTCACCAAGCGCGGCAAGCATGCGGGCGAGGATATCCCCATGTGTGGCGTGCCGGTGCATGCGTCCGACATGTACCTTGAACGCCTCATCAAGGCCGGTGAAAAAGTCGCCATCTGCGAACAGTTGGAAACGCCGGAGGAAGCCAAGAAGCGCGGCTACAAGGCGGTGATCGAGCGCGGCGTGGTGCGTATTGTCACCGCCGGGACATTGACCGAAGAATCGCTGCTGGACGCCCGCAGCTCCAATTACCTCGCAGCCATTGTCGGCGATGCGTTCGCATGGATGGATATTTCCACCGGCGAATTTCACGTCGAAACAACCGGTGCGCTCTCCGCTGCCATCGCCCGCGTTGACCCGCGTGAGGTGATCGCACCGGAAACCATGGCGGACAAACTCACAGAGTTCCCTGGACAGCTAACGCTTCGCCCTGCCAATGTCTTTGAAACGGCGCGTGCCGAGCGGGTGCTGCGCGAGCATTACCAGCTACCGTCCCTCGACGTGCTGGGGCAATTCACTCCCACAGAGATCGCGGCCTGCGGCGCGCTGCTCGATTATGTGCGGCTGACGCAAATTTCCGCCATGCCGAAACTCAGCCCACCGCAGCGCCAGTCAACTTCCGCGCACCTGCTGATTGATGCCGCCAGCCAGCGCAACCTCGAATTGGCTGTGCGGCTTTCCGGCGAGAAAAAAGGCAGCCTGCTGTCGGTGATCGACGAAACCATCACCGCCCCCGGCGCACGCCTGCTTGCCCAGTGGTTGCTGGCACCACTCTGCAACGTCGATGCCATCACCCGGCGGCAGGACAATATCGCGTGGTACGTGGCCAACAGCAAAGAACGCGGCGATTCACGCGAAATCCTCAAGCGCGCCCCCGATATTCAGCGGGCATTAGCACGCATTTCCATCGGGCGCGGCGGCCCACGCGACCTGCTCGCCATGGCCGAAGGATTGCACGCTGCAGCCGCCTTACGCACGCTATTGGAATTAGCTCCGGGCATGGTCGAAGGCCTCAGCACCCTCGCCCGGTCATTGGGCGACCAAACAACGCTGGTGGATGAGCTGCGCCGCGCCATCAAGCGCGATGCCGGAATGTTCGCCCGCGATGGCGATTTTATCGCACCGGGCTACCACGCCGCGCTTGATGAATTCCGCAGCCTGAAATCCGAAGGCCAACGTCATATCGCCGCACTGCAAACGCGTTATGCCAATGAAACAGGGATCAGCACCCTGAAAATCCGCCACAACAATATCCTCGGCTACTTCATCGAAATCACCCAGGCGCACCAATCCAAAGTTTCCGAGCAATTCATCCACCGCCAGACCCTGGCCAATAACCTGCGCTACACAACCGTTGAACTGTCTGAACTGGAGCGCAAACTCAGCGAAGCGGAAGGCCGCGCCCTGAAGCTGGAGCTTGAGCTGTTTGATACGCTAGTCGCCATGGTGGCCGCCTCCCATGAGGCGATCCTCGAAACTGGGCAATCGATGGCAGAAATCGACGTGCTGGCGGCACTCGCCGAGCTGGCGCAGAAACGTCGGTACACCCGCCCCGTGCTGGAAAATTCCCTGGCGTTTGAAGTAAGCAAAGGCCGCCATCCGGTGGTAGAAGCCGCGTTGCTATCCACCACCCGCCAGCCCTTCATCGGCAATGATTGCCATATGGGAAATGCCGAACACCTCTGGCTGCTCACCGGCCCCAATATGGCTGGTAAATCCACCTTCCTGCGCCAGAATGCGCTCATCACCATCCTTGCCCAGATGGGCAGCTTCGTCCCCGCCGAATCCGCACGCATCGGACTGGTTGATAAGGTATTCTCCCGCGTCGGCGCGGCGGATGACCTCGCACGCGGCCGCTCCACCTTCATGGTCGAAATGGTCGAGACCGCCACGATATTAAATCAGGCCACTGCCCGTTCTTTCGTCATTCTTGATGAGATAGGGCGCGGCACCGCAACCTATGACGGGCTTTCCATCGCCTGGGCGGTAATCGAGCACCTGCACAACAGCATCGCCTGCCGCACGCTGTTCGCCACCCACTACCACGAACTCACCGGGCTTACCGAAAGCCTTCCGGCGCTCGCCTGCTACAGCATGAAGGTAAAGGAATGGAAGGAATCGCTGGTCTTCCTGCACGAGGTCGGCAAAGGCGCCGCCGACCGCTCCTACGGCCTGCACGTCGCAAAAATCGCGGGCATCCCAACCAATGTCGTCACCCGTGCAGCCGATATACTCACCCAGCTGGAAGCACAAAAAATGGGCGCCAAACACCTGCCCGCCAGCCTGCCGCTCTTCGCCTACACTCCGCTGGAAAATAGCGACAAAGCGGCACCAAACGGCGCCACAGAAGCGCTTAGAGCGCTCAATCCGGACGAGCTTTCCCCCAAAGAAGCGCTAGAAATGCTCTATACATTGAAAGCATTGTTGTAACATCGATGTTGACAATTACGGCATAACCGCTAAAGGCATGAAGCCCCGCCTGTGCGGGGATTCTTGGTGTCGGGGAGTAGCGCAGTCTGCCACCCGAACGTGAGTGAGGGATGAGCTTAAAT
>CAZFKP010000040.1:0-10816 GCA_964518725.1 uncultured Rickettsiales bacterium
CTTTTTCCTTCATGACGGGCATGGACTCCCCCGTCACCATCGATTCATCCACTGCGCTTTTGCCTTCGACCACCACACCGTCAACGGGTACGGTTTCGCCGGGGCGTACGCGCAAGAGGTCGCCCGCATGGACATGATTAAGCGGAATATCTTCTTCCGATCCATCCGCGTTGATCCGGCGGGCGGTTTTGGGTGATAAGTTAAGCAGTGCCTTGATTGCGCCGCCCGTTTTCTCCCGCGCTCGCAATTCAAGAACCTGCCCCAGCAGCACCAGCACCGTGATCACGGCAGCGGCTTCAAAATAGACTGGAACCGATCCGTCCATGCGGCGGAATCCTTCGGGGAACACATCCGGCATGAGGGTGGCAACAATGCTGTAAAGCCACGCAACGCCTGTGCCGATGGCAATCAGCGTGAACATATTGAGATTGCGCGAGACAATCGATGCCCAGCCGCGCTCGAAGAACGGTTTCCCTGCCCACAGAACAACGGGGGTCGCCAGAGCAAGCTGTATCCAGTTGGAGGCCGCGCCCGTAACAAAATGAATATTGGCAAGATGCGCCCCCATCTCCAGCATGAAAACCGGAAGCGTCAATACAAGGCCGATCCAGAAACGGCGGGTCATATCGATCAGCTCATGGTTCGGGCCTTCCTCGCCCGTCATCACTTCCGGCTCCAACGCCATGCCGCAAATAGGGCAAGTACCGGGGCCAACCTGACGGATTTGCGGGTGCATCGGGCAGATGAACATCGTTCCTGCCGGCGCGTCCGTAACAAGAGCTTTCGCTTGATGATCATGCCCATGCATCGCGCAGCACGAACCATGCGTAGGTTTTTCTTCCATTTTTTTATGATCGTAATGATGATGTGAATGATCGGTCATGATTGATATTCCTTATTCCTCGAATTTAGAAAACAGGCTGGTGACTTCATTGATGGATTTTGTCCGGCTGGCCTCGTCCCCGCTTTGCATGGCGCTGGCCACGCAGGATGACAAATGACGGCGGAGTATTTCAGTTTCAATCCCCTTGACCGCCGAACGCACAGCCCGAAGCTGCGAGAGTATTTCAGGGCAATAACGGCCTTCTTCGATCATCCTTTTAATACCCTCGACTTGTCCCGCAATGCGGTTCAAACGCTTAATCTCAGCGTCGTGGGATGGGTGCTTCTCGACTGCCATCGTCTTTCTCCATCTAGTTATATACCTTATAGGGGTATATAGTATCTAATCTCGCATAAACAAGCTATAAAAAAAGCCTATCGGGGCTATCGATAGGCTTTTTCGGCAATTTTTATAACAATCAGTGTTTATGGTCGTCGTGACCGTTCATTTCCATGCCGCCGTCCACAGCGGGCATCGGGCCGCTGGCGAATTTATCGAGGTTTTCCTTGCTCTCGAAGTAATAGGTCATGCCATGCGTATCCGCACCGATGACCGCGCTGGCCTTGTCGACCTGCTTGCCGCTTACAGGATCCGTCGCCGTACGCAAAGATACGTCATTTTTTAATCTGTCCGCGCACATCGGGCAGCACCCGTAATAAGTTTTTCCTTCAATCTCGATAGCGATTTGCGGTTTATCGAAAACCTTATTGTTCATCATGCACACATATTGCGCCTCGGTAGATTTAAGCCAAGTTGCGTCATGCGTGTGGCCAGTGTCTGCGGCCATGGCGGGCGCGAATGCGGACAAGGCCATCACTAATGCCAGTAAAATCGTCTTCATGCGTATTCTCCTTTATTAGGGCGTTTATTTCACGGTTATGCCGAACGGCGCGAAAATGTCTTTCCCGCCGATCCGTACCTGGGCGAAAAGCTTCACAAAGCCAGCTTTCTCAGGCTCGATATGAAACTCCAGTTTCGGCCCGCCGCGCTCTACATCGCTGCTCGGTTCTTTGCCCATCGGATGGACATGAAGGACTGAATTATAATCCTCGGTAAAACCGACGACATGCGCGAAGGCGCCCATCACAGGCTCAAGCTGGGTAAAGGGCTGGCCGTCTTTACTGACTGTCACGCTTCCCATAACAGGCGCGCCCGCTTTCGGCTCACCATCCAAGGATAGAGTAAAGGTATAGCCCTCTACCGTCGCTGTCATGCTTGTAGCCTTGTCAATGCTGGCCTTTTCTTCAGCAGGCGATCCCATGTCGGCTTGCACATATTCCTGCTTGTCCGTAGCCACAGGAATCACATCCGCCCAGACGCGATAGCTGTCGTTTTTCAGCGGCGTGAAGTCGAATACATACTCGCCTGGATTTTTACCAGCTACAGGATGGATATGATGATAATCAGAAAGAGATGGGTCAATCACCAGCAAATGCAGCTTTTTGGTATGCGCTTCCTTGAGATCATCGAACGTCAGCGGTTTTCCGTCGGTAGCGGCATTCAGTTTTACGGTTACTTGCGTGGTTTTTCCGGCTTTCAGAGCAGCGGCAGGCTCAAGCGCCAGCTTCACCGTATTCCGAGCGTCCACAGCCTCCATTTTTTCGCCGCCATGCCCCATCGCGTCATGAGACATACTTGTGGCGGCAGTTGGGGTGTTTGAACCGTGATCGCCAGCATGGTCGCCTGCGGCATAAGCGGCGGCACCCGTGGTCAGAATGGTAGTAACGAGCAATGTGTGAAGTAATTTCATGATTTTTCTCCTTATTTCAAAGCGGCTTCGACAAGTTTAAAAGCGCCTTGCGCCTTTTTGAATTCGGCCTTCGATTTTTCCGCATCCTTGGCATCTGCAACCGTATGTAGTTTCCCAAGCTGGGCGATGAATTGATTAATCGAGGATTCCAAGCGGTCCTTTTTATCATCTGCCACGGACGCGCTGGTTTTCAAGGCTTTCGCCGCTGCATCGATTTTTTCGATCTCGGCATGCGTTAAATCAAGCTGTCCGGCATCGATCTGAGAGCCGAGCACATCCATGCTTGTTTGGATGCTTGTCAGGGCTTCTTGCGTTGTTGTCGCAGGCATTGAGGCTTCCGCAGTCGTTTCATGCGGCTGGTCGCCGTGATCTTCGTCGCCGTGTGCAAAGGCGGGTTGACTCAGCCCTGTCAGGGCAAAAATAGCGACTGTGAGTAGTAGTTTTTTCATGGTGGTCTCCTTTATTGGGTTATGGCTTGGGGTAACAGTGTTGCAATTGGCTTTTTACCGAACTTCCAGAACACGAGGGGGCGCACTGTAAGGTCGAGCAAGGTGCTGGAGAACAGGCCGCAGAAAATGACCACGGCGACCGGATGCAGCAATTCACGCCCTGGCTCGTCGGCGGCGATGACAAGCGGGATCAGCGCCAAGGACGCTGTCAGCGCGGTCATCAAAACGGGGATGATCCGTTCGGACGTACCGCGATAAACCATAGCCAGATCAAACTTCTCACCCTCATGCTCCATGAGATGGATATAATGGGCGATCATCATAATCCCATTGCGTGCGGCGATACCCGTCAGCGTAACAAAACCAACCATAGTCGCAATTGAGAACACGCCGCCAGACAACCAGACCCCGATCACCGCGCCGATAAAGGCAAGCGGAATGGATGTCATGACCTGCAAGGCCAGATTTGCGCTCTTGAAGTGAACGTATAACACCATGAACATGCCTGCGAGTGAGAACAGGCTCAAAAGCATAATCAGGCGGGAGGCGCTGGCCTGGCTTTCAAATTGACCGCCGTAAGTAACGTAATAGCCTTGCGGTAATTTTACCTTGCTATCGATGGCGGCTTGCACCTTCTGCACCACGCCGACTAGATCGCGGTCAGACACGTTGGCCTGGATCACGATCCGGCGCTGCGCGTTCTCACGATTGATGATATTCGGCCCCTTGGCGTCCTGCACGGTAGCAATCGCCTGAAGCGGCACGACATTGCCGTCTTTGGTATCGACAGGAATCTGCTTGATCGCCTCCACATCATTACGGGCGGCATCAGACAGACGCATGACGATATCGTAGGTGCGCTGCCCATCAAGCACCTGACCCACGGCTTTGCCCTGCATGGCAAGCTCGGCATATTCGGCGGCTTCACCGGACAACAGGCCATAGGACGCCGCTTTCTCACGGTCAAACAGCACATGCACCTGTGGGATCAAGACTTGTTTTTCAACAGACAAGTCGACCACGCCTTCAACCTCGCTCATGGCCTGACGTATCTCTTCGGCCTTGGCGCGTAGCACATCAAGGTCAGTACCAAAAAGCTTGATGGCCATCTGGGCGCGAACACCGCTCATCATGTGGTCGATACGGTGGGAGATCGGCTGCCCGATATTGACGGCAATACCAGGAACTTGATCCAAACGGTTACGAATATCAGCCAGAATATCGGCCCGTGACCGCTCGGATTCTTTCAACTCGACCTCAATCTCGCTCGAATGTACGCCTTCCGCATGGTCGTCGCGCTCAGCGCGGCCTGTGCGGCGGCCCGTCTCGGAGGCTTCCGGCACCTGACGGATCAGGTTTTCAGCAATCGTGCCAATTCGATTTGACTCGGCAAGGCTAGTACCAGGCGGGGTTAGGATATTGATCGTCACCGATCCTTCGTTGAATTGCGGCAGAAACTCCTTGCCAAAGAAAGGTACAAGCGCCATGACGCCAATAGTAACCAAAGCGACGAACGTCAGCACTATCCGACTATGTGGGAAGGCAAAGTTCAGGACACGCTTTTGTGCTCCTTTGATCTTGCGGATAAGCCAGCCGTCATGTTCATCGCCCATGCGCTTCATTTTAGGCAACAGATAAGAGCAAAGTGCGGGCGTCAGTGTCAGCGAGACGAACAAGGACGCAACGATGGACGTGATATACGCAATTCCAAGCGGTAGGAATATCTTTCCTTCTATGCCCCCCATCGCAAAAAGCGGGATGAAGACCAGCACCACGATGATGGTTGCGAAGACGATGGAGTTTCGCACCTCGCTGGAGGCTTCATAAATTACCTGCAGCGGATTGCGCGGTTTTTCGGCCTGGCGGTTTTCACGCAAGCGGCGGAAGACATTTTCTACATCGACAATCGCGTCATCGACCAACTCGCCAATGGCGACGGCCAGACCACCCAAAGTCATGGTGTTGATGCTCAAGCCGAAATACTGGAAGACGATGGCCGTCAAAACGAAGGACATCGGAATGGCGGTCAGCGTGATAAAGGTCGTGCGGAAATTCAGCAAAAACAGGAATAGAACTATGGCGACCAGAATAGCCCCGTCGCGCAATGCTTCCTCGACATTCTTGATCGCCCGTTCAATAAAGGTTCCCTGTTTGAATATCTCGCCGTGAATTTTCACGCCTTCGGGCAAGGTCTTTTGTATGCTGGCCAGTTCCGCCTCGACCGCTTCAGTGAGTTTGATCGTATCGGCGCCTGGCTGTTTTTGGATAGAAAGAATGACGGCAGATTGGCCGTTGACGCTGGCATCCCCGCGCTTGGCCAGCGGCCCACCCAGCTTGATATCAGCCACCTGATCGAGGGTCAGCGGTGTTGGACTCCCATTATCCTGGGGTAGCGGTGATTTTGCCAGATCCTCGACGGTCTTGACCCTGGCCACGTTGCGGATCAGGCTTTCCTGATAGTCCGAAAGCAGGAATCCGCCCGTGGCGTTGATATTCGAGCCTTCAATCGTGGCTTCAACGTCATGCAGCGTGACGCCGTAGTTTTTAAGCTTCAAAGGGTCGACCAGCACCTGATACTGTTTCAGTTCGCCGCCAATCACCGAAACTTGCGATATACCGGAAATCGAAAGAATACGGTTGCGGATATCCCACTCGGCGATGGTACGCAAATCCATGCCGCCGATCTTTGGATCCTCGCTGGTCAAACCCACCAGCATGATCTCGCCCATAATCGAGGAGATCGGCCCCATGACAGGACGAACATCTTGCGGCAGGGTTTCCTGCGCCTGTTGCAGCTTCTCGGCCACGATCTGGCGGGCCGTATAAATATTCGTATCCCAGCCGAACTCGACCCAGATGATGGAAAGACCGATGGCCGAGGCCGAGCGCACGCGCTCAACGCCCGTCGACCCATTGACCGCCGTTTCAAGCGGCCAGGTGACCAAAGCCTCGACTTCTTCTGGCGCAAGCCCTTCGGCCTCGGTAAAAATCGTCACCGTCGGGCGGTTGAGATCAGGAAACACATCGACAGGCAGCTTGCTGATCACGAAAACGCCATAGACCATCAGCAAAGCTGAAGCCGCGACGACCAGAAGCCTGTTCTTTAGAGAAAACAGAATGATTGCATTCAACATTTTATAATCCTTTATTCACGGATCGCGCTGCGATTAATGCTCATGATCGTGACCGTCATCTTCTTTTTTTGTTTCCGCTGCGGAAGCGTCTTTTTTGGGTTCAGCCGATTTGGCGAACTGAAGCTGGTAATTTCCAACCGTCACGACTTCCTCATCGGGAAATACGCCTTCCAACACTTCACGCTCCGCTCCAAATTTTGCACCCAGCTTGACGCTGCGGCGCTCAAATGCGTTGCCGCTTCTCACGAAAATGAATTGTTCGCCACTTTCACCCAAGATGGCTTTGACAGGGACGGTCAAAATGTCAGC
This sequence comes from uncultured Rickettsiales bacterium, assembly GCA_964518725.1. Lineage (GTDB taxonomy): Bacteria > Pseudomonadota > Alphaproteobacteria > Rickettsiales > SXRF01 > JANRKF01. Next base: position 6,526 of record CAZFKP010000040.1, read on the forward strand.
AGGCTCCGTGACTTCGATGGAGAGAACGACCTGCATATTGGCAAGTAGTTTACGATCTGGGTTTTCAACCAAGGCATAAACATTGAGCGTGCGGCTGCCGCGATCATAGGCACCGTCCATACGCTGTACTTTACCCTCTAGTGGCTCGTTGCCGATCAGGCTGCTATTGACGCTGACATTTTGGCCGACTTGAACCTTGGCGACATCTGGTGTTTCGTACATGACGCCGCGCACCAGAACTTCGGAGGAATCTCCGATTTCCATCAATCCGGCTTCCGGTGTGACGGACTGCCCCAGCACGACGTTTTGTTTGGTAACATAGCCATCAAGGGGCGATGGGATGGACACCGGAGAGCTGCCAACGAAAATCGGCTGGATGGTCAAAAGCCTCTGACCTTTTGCGACTTCCTCGCCCACCTTGACGTTGATTTCTGACACCCGCCCTGCGGCCCGTGCGCTGGCGATGGCTTGACGTTCCGGCAGAAATTCGACAATTCCGTTCACATCGATCGTTGTCGCGCGTGGGGCGATAGTCGCTTTCACCGTTTTAATACCGAGATTATTAATCGCCGTCTCGGATAACTCTACAGTACTCGTCACCTGAGCGGTCTCTTCGGTGCCTGGAGCGGCGGCGTGATCTTCGCCTTCATGGGCGAAAACGGGCATAGATAAACCAATGACCGCGACAAGGGCCGATGTGATCAAAAACTTTTTCATTATCTGACTTCCTCTATTTTCCCGCCCAGCTCCACTTCCAAAGCGCCGCGTGCATTGACAGCCTGTGCCAGCGCGTCAAGCGCCTCGTTTTCGCTGGAGAGCAGTTTTTCCCGTACCTGCCAGACTTCGAGCGCGTCCGCCTGTCCCTGGCGGAACATGCTGCGCGTCAGCTCATACGATTTACGGTAGCCAGGCAGAATGTTGTCAAAGTAGCTATCCGCGCGGGATTGGAGGGCCGAGGCGCTCTGCTGCAATTCGCCGATCACTTCCTGCTGCGGCAATCCGGCATACAGATCGGCTTCGGATCTCGCTTGGCGCAATTCAGCGTTGGCCCGTTTACGCTCGGCATCGTTTTGGTTCCATAGCGGGATACGCAGCGCAACACCAATACCATAGGACTGATCATCGCCGTTAGGCGAGCGGGAATAAAACACGCGCGGGCCAAACTCTGGCATGGCAGCATCCTGCTGAGCGACATTCAAACGGCGCTCCGCCGCCTGAATACGGTTTTTGATCACGTTTCTGAGGTTGGATTGTGTCTGCGCGAAAGCCAGAAGCCGTTCGGTGTTATCCGGCACTGCCACAAAAGCGGGTCGCTCCAGCTTTGCTTGTTGGAAGCTACGTCCCGTCAGCCGCGCAAGTTCCGTGCGCACCTGGCGCAATTCGGCGTCAACGGCGTTGGCGTCAGCGCGCAACTTTGCAGCATCCGATGAAAACAGATGCGACGCCGCAGGGCTGGTTTGACCTTGCCCCGACGACTCCTTGACCAGCTTTTTCATCTTGTCGGCATCGTCCGCGTAATTCTCGTAGAGTTTTTTGCGCTCGGAGAGCAGCCAGACCTGGGTATAAAGAACCGTGGTTTCATTGATGACTTGCAGGATTTCGTATTTCTGCTCCATGCTGGCCACGTTCGCCAGAGCCTGCGCATAGCCGCCCCGCGCGCCGGAAATTTGCGAGAACTTCAAAGACTGAGTGAACTCCAGATCTGTCCCCGTACCGCCTTCGCCTTTGTCACGCACGGCATCGATTTGAAGTTCAGGATTGTCCAGCAAGGTGGTTTCCGTTACATCCGCCATCCGATCCTCAAAGTCGCGCTGGGCGCGGAACAGGCTGGTGTTCTTTTGCAGGCTTTCTTTGATGACTTGATCAAGGGTTAAAGCGGAAGGTTCGGCATAAGAAGGGGTAGAGAATAAGATCGCCACAATCGCTAATTGCCATATAATTGATTTCTTCATGAAAATTCCCGTCTTTTGCTGGTCTCATGAAGCTAATACGGCTTAAACGGGGCTATCCCTCAAAGGAAAGCTGTAATTTCTCTGATAAAGTCTTCCGCGCCCGATAGACGCGTGTTTCTACGGTTTTTGCTGAAACATTAAGGATTTCGGCGCATTCCGCTTGGCTTTTTTCTTCAACCGCGAACAAGATGAAGGCTTCCTTGAGAGTATCGGGTAGCAAGTCGATTTCTCGCCGCAGCAAGGTTAGCTGTTGCCTTGCTAAGAAACCCGCCTCGATGTTTTCGTCGCTCCGCTGCCAATCGCCAGGGCCGGTTTCGTTCAAAGCATCCGGAGAGATATTACGAGCGTGGTTCTTGTTCTTTCGCAGATGATCACGGCATAGATTGACGGCGATCTGAAAAAGCCAGGTGCTGAATTTATAGGCTGAATCGTATTTGTCGATATTGAAATAAAGCTTTGTAAAAGTCTCTTGTGTTACGTCAAGCGCAGTGTCTTCGTTCCCCACGTAGCGCCAGGCCAGACGGCAGACGCGATCCTTGTAACGCTGCATGATCTCGTTCAGCGCAAAATCGTCCCCAGAGCGCAATCTTTGGACGAGCGCATGATCCTCATCGGCTGTATTCTCTTTTAAGGTTCTATGGGTTCTGAACAAGGGCATCTGCGGCTAACTTATTGAGCTTTTCCGCCTGTTGTGGCGTTAATACGGTTTGCATGTCGAAAATATGCTCAATCGTCAGCTTTTGCAGCTCTCCTTGCGCATGGTGGATGCGCTCAACTGCGGCAGCGACGCGTTCAGAAAACGCCTTGTCTTCAAGCATAGCGGCAGCAAGTTCCAGATTGCCGACATGGATTTTTTCTCGAAGCACTCTCTGTTTTTCAGTAAAGTTTTTCTCGATTTCAAAGAGCTTTTGATCTTGCTCTGCCGTAATAGCGATTTGCTCATGCAGCCAGACGTGGGCATCAATCTGGTTATGATGCGGGGGTTTGAAGAAATTGCCGCAGACATAAAAAGCACCGAAAGCGACAAGCGCGATGGCGATAAAATAAATGATTTCTTTTTGATAGGAGCGCATCTGGTTTAACCCCCGTTCTTGGCAAGAATAACCGTAGACGTTATACCATAATTTGAAGAAAAGACGTGGAGGTTAAGCGCCTGTGCCGCGTTGGCGGGCTGCGGGCTGGAAACGCTCAAAGTGGCGGCAAAAACACCAACTATCAGGGCGAAAGAAAGAGACGCCAAGCGATATTCAGGCACGAAAAGACTGGCCAGCCAGCCTTCGATGACATTGCGCGGCATGTCCACCCGCCGCCTGTTGATGGATTGCCAAACACGGCTTTCCATCGTCTGAAGACTGTCAAACCGAGGCTGCGATGCAGCCAACCCTTTGATTAATTTATCAAGTTTATCGCTCGACATGATGGTCACCTCTTTTCGACTATACCAGTAATACGTTAGGAAAGTCGCTATCCCTCATGTAAAAAACGCAATCAACAAATAGCGTCCGGTTTTTGCGATACCGACCAACAACAAAAATACCAGAAATTTTTCCTTAAGAATCCCAGCCATAACCGTTATGGGATCACCGATGATCGGAACCCAACTAAGCAGCAAAGACCATTTACCGTAGCGTTGATATCGTACTTGCGCCCGTTCCAGCGATGCGGCATTTACCGGAAACCATTTCCGATCTTTAAATCGTTCGATAGAGCGGCCCAAACACCAGTTGACGCAAGCCCCCAGCACATTGCCCACGCTTGCCACCCCAACTAACAGCCACGGCGCATAATCTGTTTTTAAAAGCAGGCCCGTTAAAACAGCTTCGGATTGCATGGGCAAAATAGTAGCAGCGGCAAAGGCGATACCGAATAATCCCGCAAGAACTGAAAGTGTTTCCAAAACCTAATGCCCCGGATGGCCGTAGAGAATACCCTGCAACCCATGATATCCGACATAAAGGCCGATCAGCATGATCAAAGCACTAGAGAAATAAGGTGCGCGTCTAGCGAAAGTAGCAAATCCCAACCAACGGCTCTTGGCGTATTTCACGCTAAGAGCGGCGATCACGCCGGATGCGACCATAGTGAGCGCAAGGCCCACACTGAAACTTAAAACAAGGGCCGCCCCTAACGTCACCTTTTTAAGCTGCAAGCAGAGAAACAAAACGGTAATGGCCGCTGGACAAGGGATAAGACCTCCCGTGAGGCCGAACACGATAATTTGTCCTGTCGTCACCTCGCGGCCAGCAAAACGGCGTTTGATGTCGTTGGAATGTGCCAGTTCGTGGGCATCCTGATATCCGGTAACGCCAACATCAAGCCCTTCATGATGGTGATGATCG
>CAZFKP010000041.1:0-8928 GCA_964518725.1 uncultured Rickettsiales bacterium
CAGCTGAAACAATGGGCTAAACAGAATCTAACCTAGTTATCTACGACAGCCCCAAGAAGTATTATGTGCATTCACCCCAAGGGAATGGAGAGGCGCACAAACTATTACCTACACCGGTGAGGACGCGATGGCGTTGGCACATGCAGCGGTAAGATTAATCCGGAAAAGTGTAGGAGGATTTAATCCGAATATTTCCCAGAAGGAGCGCACCTACATCACCATGCCGACAGCCGCTTTGAATAAAGTGCGGGAACAGCTCAATCCTCCTGATATGGGGGCGGATGACAGCGAATTAAGTGAAGCCGCGCTGTTAAACCGCAATGCCAAAGACGTCTTATTCCGTCATCATGTCGATCCCGGTGATAGGCAGGTGATCGAGCTGATATACGGCGGCGAGGTGGCAGAGGAGATGGCAAGAATCCTTAAATCCGTGGGTGAAGCTAATGAAGTGAAGGTGGAGCACGGCAAAGCGTCATTTCCCGTGCAGCTTCCGGTATTGGTTGAAGTAAGGAAATCGCTCGGTGCTCCCCTGGAGAAAACTGAAATGGAAAAACCTGAAATGGAAAAACCAGCCGGCAAGGGTAAGAAAAAAGGTGGTGGCGGCGGCAAGCCTTGGCGTGGTGACGACGACCATGATTTTAGAACCAGGCAGCGCTGGTAACCTATAGCGGTTTCTTCCCATATCCAACCGCGACCCGTTTTTCATCGTCGGTGAGGAAGGAGGCTTTCTCCACCCTGTCCCAAATTGCTTGATTGCGGATGGCGAGCGGCAAAATATCGTCGGTATTCGGCACCAGCTCGAGCCCGTCGCCGAACAGCGGCAACAGCCAGTGATTGAGTGCCTCGGCGGTGGCGGCGGCCAGCGGCAGGATGGTCTGCTCCCAGAGCGACACCCTCGCCTCCTGAAGGTTATTGTAGGTGCTGTCACCGGGGATGCCGAGTAATTGGGGCGGCACGCCAAACGCCAGCGCGATGTCGCGGGCGGAAGCGTTTTTACTCTGGATAAAATCCATGTCTTTCGGCGACAGGCTCATCTCTTTCCATTCCAACCCGCCTTCCAGCAGTAGCGGCCTGCCTGCATTTTCCATGCCGGAGAACTGCTCGTCGATCTGCAGCTTCACGCGGTTATACTGGTCTTCCGACAGCACGCCGCCGCCCATTTCGCTCCGCACTACCAGCGCGCCGCTAGGCCGCGCACCATTTTGCATCAGCGCCTGGTTCCACTGGCTCGCCTGGTTATGCTGGTCGATGGAATAGGCCGCCGCCTCAATCGGAGAAAGCCCATACCAGTCGTTGGTCGGGTGGAAATTCTTGATGTGCAGGATGCGCGAGCGCCCGGAAATACGATCCACCGGGAAATCCACCGCCTTCTCATCCACCGTGTAACGATACGCCGCCGGAATCGCGTTCTTGCCGGCAATCACCTGAATGCGATCGGGACGCAGCAGGTAAAGCTCTTTGGGCGCTTCACCTGCTGGCATCACCGCCTGCACATAGGCATTACCACTGATCATTTTATAATGATAGAGCGCCTGCAGGAAACTGTTCATGGATTGCATCGGGTTTGGCCGCGCCAGCAACGATAGTGCCGGGTGTGACATCAACTCGCGCTTGCCGTTGCGGTTTTTATAATAGAGCAAATACGGAATCGACGCTGCCGCCGAGGCCACCATGCTGATGGCGCGGAAGGCAATGACGTTCTTGGCATAGGCATCGCGGGAAAACTGATTGTAGTCGCGCTCCATCCATACGGGCTGGCCGGGCATGACCATATATGAACGCATCAGGTTACCAGCCAAGTAACCCGGCAGCGATTTTTTGGCGGCAGGCGAAAGCGATTTGCGAAACAGTTTCATGATTCCCTCGATAATGTCTGATGGTTCTAAGTTGCAAACCTCACGTGGGTTTGCATTATGCTCGCTACGCGGCGCGAAATCGTTTTTCTCAGAAACAATTTCGGTGCGATGTCGTCACACTGATGTGAGCTTATATTTACAGACTCTCATGGGGTGTGTACGTCACGGAAGGGGTAAAATGCATTTTTTTTGAAAAAAAGGCATATATCCCCTAGAAGTATGTATTGACGGCAATACCGTATGTGGTGCAATATCTGGAATATGTTACGATTTTATATATTGTGGATTAAAACTGCCCTCAAAAGTTCTTTGGGTATTGCAGACTTATTATCTGGGATTATTGCGGCTATATTCGCGGCATGGGTGTATCATCACCCAGAAAGCGGGTGGGATATGAATTCTCTCGCATGGCAAATACCGTTGGTAATTTTTGCAACTATTGGTGTAATCAGGTTCTTTTTAGCGCCTTATTGGATATGGAAAGCAGCGCAAGACAGGCTTTCCCTGTTAGAAAAGCCTGTAGATAATCCATTGCGGATTATATTTGATGCTAAAAACCCAGAGCGGCGATTTTGGTCTTTGGAAAACACACCCAATCCAAATGACCACAACAAAAACTACCCGCCACATTGGGAGTATCGAATTGAGATTGAAAACACATCCAATAAAACGATAAAAAATGTCCGCGTGACAAAAGAGCATATTGGGCAATTACCTACTAGGGCAGAGCATCAATTATTTGATATAACAAAAACCCCCTCTTACGATATTCACCCAAAATGCAAGGCTTTGGTTCCAATCATTACATGGCCGGAGCCAAAAATACAGGTTGGTAAGTTGCAGGGGGCATCAGCATGGGCTTATGGGCCGATTAGGATTACAGCCAGCGGGGATGATATAGAGCCAACTACGCGGCTATTCCTTTTTAATTGGCAAGAAGAACAGATGTTATTTGACTAAGGAGAACTTTATGTCACGCGGTAAACACCTAAGCCTAGAAGAAGCTGTAGAGCAAGGAAAGCTAGATCGTTTCTGCAAAGAGCATCCTTCCGTAGCCGATAAAAAGCGGTTTGATGCGCTCTTAAACGCTATGGCGAATCCTAAAAACTTAGAAGAAGGCGGGAAAACATGAATTGTGGATGCTTCCGCATGTTGTATCTGTATTCAAATTCAGCAAGGTATTTGTCTAAATGCTTGGTGGAGACGTGAACATGCGTACCTCTAATAGCCCGTTTCAATATAGACCAGAATCCTTCGATGCTGTTAACGTGGCACGTTTCACGGACATATTCCCCGTTTCTGTGTTTTACCGCTTGGTGCGTAAATCCACTGTATTTAAGCCTTTTGTAGCTATGCAATTCATCAGTGCTGATAGTTGCGCCGCTCATGACCTTTTCGAGAATGATAGGAATAAGTGTATTGGAGCGGACGTTAGGAACAACGCGGGTCATCACCTCTCCGTCACGTTCCACCATACCCATGACGATGGTTTTATTCTCACTTCCACGCCCACGCTTGCCGCCCTTTCTCTTGCCACCAATAAGCGTTTCGTCAATCTCAACGTGACCAGACAGATTTTTATCCCCGTCTACTTTGCCAAGATATTTACGGATTTCGTGACCCATGCGCCACGCACATTTGTAAGTCACGCTCAACTGGCGTTGCAGTTCTTTCGCAGGAACGCCGTGACGCGAGGTGGTGAACAGGTACATGGCGTAAAACCACTTTTGCAGGGATGTACGGGACTTTTCAAAGGGCGTTCCAACCATAGGATGAATATGATGGCTGCACCATGCACATTGATAGGCGGGGATTTTGCGAACACGGGTAAATCTTCCGTGCTTGCCGCACTTAGGGCAGTCAATCTCAAATCCGTAGCGTATTTGCATCAGGTGTTCCAAGCAGGAATTATCATCAGGAAAACGCTTGAAAAAATCTTGAACCGCGAACTGTTTAGCCATAACCACTCCTTATCTAAGAGTAGTATATGCTAACCACGTACATACGTCAAGGGGATAATAACCGAAAAAAATGACAAGCGCATGAAATAAATAAGAAGAATGAATGTTTTTTGGGATTGTAAACCTGATTAAGATGGACTGCCACGTCGGGCGTTGCCCTCCTCGCAGTGACGGACTGTTGTCATTGCGAGTGCTTGCGAAGCAATCCATCTTGCTTCCTTGAGATGGATCGCCACGGCCTGATGGCCTCGCGATGACGGTTTTCCGTGTCATCCGCAAACGCAGTGACAAAAACGAAAAAACCGGCAACTATGAAATGCCGGTTTTTTCACTCTGGGAATAAACTCGTGTATTACTTTTGAAGCGCTCTTTCCATTTGAGCTTGCAGATCTTGTGTCGCTACGGAAGGGTTGTAATTTTCCCCTGCGCCGACCACGCCGCGATTGCGGGCGGCTTTATGAAATGCTTCTGTGACTTCTTGTTGGCTAAAAGGTTTGTCTTGTTCCATATTCTTATTCCCTATGCCGATGCTTTGTTGTCATTATGATGGCGGCTCTTCACCAGATTCTCCGCCATTTCGATCGCAAAGCCGCGCACATGCGCCGGCTGGATCAGCATGCCATCGTCGTTATATTTGCCGTCAAACCATTTCATGAGGCTCGGGCGCAGCTTTTCCGCGATCTCCATAATGATCGTGCCGTGCGATTTCGGTTGCTCCTTGCGGATGACCTTGACGCCTTTCGGTGCCGCAGCGACATTCTCATTCGCCCTGGCATTTCCAACCCATTCATTGATGTTATCTTCGTTCATAGCGTTACCCTCAAATCTCTGTTCCCGTTGCGGTGCGGCGTTTTTTGTTATTAACCACTCAACTCATATTAATCAAAATACCACCTTACATTTAATAATAAGTAAAGGACAATTCGGTTGAATTTAAGACAATGAATCATTGATTATCAGTAGATTATGCCATTTATATGCGCCGCATGCTTAACTTGTCGATTGAAGATTTTCGTACAAAATCGAGATAATGTGCCAGCGCATCGACCTGATCGTCATGCTGCCCATGCGGAAAGGCGAGTATTTCCTGCTCGAACGCCGCCAGCCACGACGCGTTCACCGGCAGCGACAAACGCCCCGCTTCAATCATGGCGGAAATGCCGGCGAAACGGGTTATTTTATTTGCATGCGCGGCGGTGGCGACAAGCGGCAGCGACGTTTCGCGCCGCAAATCCTGAAGCAATTGCTGGCCGCTCGCCTTGTCCTCAATTAGAATCGCATGCGGCTTGAATTGCGCGGCCAGCTCCAACGCGCGGTGCTTGAGATCAGGATATTCCAGCCGCATTACTTGTGCATCGAGCAAAAAACTTTGCGCCGCGCTCTCGGCAAAGGTGAGGCAGACGCTGGCATCGTGGTGGCTCTGGGCTTTGATTGCCGTATCCCAGCTCTGCACGATGCGAAGGCTGTTTTCTGGTGAAGTATGATGACGGCGCAGCCAGTGGCGGCGGATCATGCCGCCTTCTTCCGGCAGCGGCTGCTGCTGGTATTGCGCCGAGAATCCTTGCGCGCCGAGTTCATTTTTTGCGCGTTCCAGTAATGCATGATCTTCACGCGCCGCATGCAGCGGCTCCTGCGCGGCACGATATTTTGTTACGTATCCGAAACGGTAAGTCATGGGCTCATGCGAAATTGCCTGGAGGGAAAGATGCGTGAATCCTCCCTTCTCGATCAGGTGCGCGGTTAAATCATCCATGTGCAGCCGCTGCATTACCAGCACGATCACGCCGCTTTTTTTATCGTTGAGCCGCGTGGAGAAGGTGTGGTCATACCAGCGCAACACGCGCTCGCGGGCAAGCGCGCTCATCGCCTGCGCTGGATTCATCGGGTCGTCGATGATGAGGAAGTTGCCGCCCTCGCCTGTCGCCGTGCCACCGACCGAAGTCGCAAAACGGAACCCGCGCTGCGTGGTCATGAATTTGTGTTTCTGGTTCTGGTCGTGCGTGAGTTTGGTATCCGGGAACAAACGCCGGTACCACGGCGCCATCATCACCTGCCGGCAATCCAGCGAATGGCGGATGGCCAGCGCCGCCGAATAGCTCGCCGCCATGATGCGCGCACTCGGATCGTGCCCAAGCAGCCACGCCGGCCACGCAATGCTCACACTCTGTGACTTGAGCATGCGCGGCGGCATGTTGATGATGAGCCGCGTGACCTGACCCGCCCTCGCCGCTTCCAGATATTCGGCGATGAGGTCGATGTGCCAGTTCGGCAGATAGCGCGCCCCCGGATCGGCGGTCGCCAACGTCTTGCCGACGAAGCTTGAAAAATCGCGGCGCAGTAAATCGGAAAACCAGTCGCTCATGGTGCTTGCTCCTCGTTGCGGCGCAGATATTCCTGCACGAGCGCCGCATCTCTTTCATCCAGCGGCGGCGGGGTCTGCGGCGATGCCGGTTGATGCTTGGCAATTTTCAGCTCGGTATCGGCGATTTTCTCGAACACCCAGACCAGCGGGTTTTTAAGCCCGTACATCCGGTTCCGGCGCCGTAGGATGTTGCGTTTCGACTGGCGCGCTTTCTTATATTCAGTGGTTTTTTTGAGTTCCTCGTCCTCCTCGTCCATGGTTTCGCTGGGAAGTTCCAGCGTCATCGCGACCTCGGCCTCCTCCAGCACCAGGCGGTTTAGGTATTGAATAAAAGTAATATTATCGAGTTTATCGGTGTATTTTGGCATATTTTTTACCCTCCTATTCCCAATTATCCTAGGTAAACTGCGGGTCACGGAAGGGGTAAAATGCATTTTTCTTGATTTTTTTACTCCTGGGCACCGTCACAATGGGCGTCACACGCCTGTAACATTCGGCTTCCCCTGACCGTAACATGCGGTTTCCGGCAGTTGTCACACCGCTGCTTGACAAGCCGTGCTATGTTTAAACCATGAATAACCTTGTCTATAATCCGGCCTATGCGCCAGTCCCCATCGTCGCCCACCAGTGCGGCTTTGAGGATATTATTCCCCATTGGAGGAAGACCATGAAAAAAGATAACATCCCCGACCACGTGCGTGAAGAAATGCGCCTAAGCGACATCAACCCCGACTGGAACATGCCCGCCGGGCTTCTGTATGCCATCGAACAGGCCTGCAAATTCGATCATAAGCTGGTCGACGACCCGCACGGCATCAGCGTGCTCGACAAGCTGACGCTCACCGGCGATGAACAGCGCAAACGCCGCCCCCGCCGCAAAGAGCCAAATACATGGGCGGAAAAAATCGAGCAAGAGCGCCACGCCCACGGCGAACATCATCACGATGAACCGCCTGCCCATCTCGCTATCTAAATTCCGCTTGCAATAACTGGATATATCCAGTATATTGCACTCCTCCGCTCAGGATAAATAATAATTATATAATAAAACTAGTAGCTTGGGGAATTTATGCCGCTCACCATTTTTGCTGACCAGTTAACAGGAAATATCCTAGAAATATATGAAATATCCAGCCGACCAACACGAAAACGCCGCAAGCCAAAAGATTATTGGGCTGATGCCCCCTATAACACCGCCCGCGATGAGGAAAGCCTGTGGAAAGCCGTCATCATGCAGGCCATGGTCGATGCCGTCACCTGCAACGACAAGCCGGAATGCAACCAGCATAAGTTGGAGGCGATCGATTGGCTCACTCACGGCAGCGTCGATTTCATCGATGTCTGCATCCGCGCCGGCCTCGACCCGAACAGCGTGCGGTTCCGCGCCAAGAAGGCCATCGCCAATCCCGGCGCATGGCGAACCGAAGCAGGAAAATCCGCGCGCTATTTTGAACGCCGTGCCATGCGGGAACGCCGCCGCCGCGAACGCGCCGAGCAACTGGCCGAAGCTGTCCGGCACGGCTGCCTCATCATGTACCCATTCACCAATAGGAGCGATTATGACCTATGATACTACCATGTTGCTTGATCAACTATTCTCACGCCTGTGTTTCCACGCCGGCGCGACGCCCGAACAATTCTCGCACCGCCGCGAACGGTTTATCCGTAGCCTCGCCTCCTATCCGGAAGATTTGCTGTGCGCGGCCTACCAGCACATCCTCCACCACCTGCCCGCCTCCCGCCTGCCGACGGAAGAAGAATTCATCGAATTCATGACACCGGAATTCACCCGCCGCCAGCACGCTGCCAGCATGGAGGACGCATGAGCCATATCGTCCGCTTCCCGCGCACACGCGGCCGCCCGAAAACCATCCGTCCGGAAAAAGATTCTGGCACGCCTGAGCTGCAACAGAAACGTGCTGAAGGTGTTACCGCCGAAACGCTCGACCTCTGCTTTGAGAAAGGGCTAATCACTCAGGAGCAACATTGGTGCGGCATCCACCTGCGCTGGCTCTACACGCTGCGCTACGGCGCCCCCGGCGTCCGCGCCATCGACCACAACCATGTGATCGGCCTTGAGATGAATAATGATGACCCGCTCTGGCGCGAAGCCCGCGAAGCCGAATATCACGAGGCCATGAAGCGCATCAGCGAACGCGGCGTTTCCACCCTGCTCACGAATATATGTATTCATAATGAGCGCCCAGACTTCCTGTTCCCACGCCGGAGGAAAAAACTATCATGGGGCGAAGATCTGGAACAACTGCGCGAGGGGCTCGACATACTGGCCACCCACTGGAAAAGGCACCGCCGGGAGAAATGTGCGACAGAATAAGTCCCTTGCGAGGGTTACCACTTTCCTTGCGGGAAACCGACGGCTATGAGAAGGCGGTACTATCTTTCGAACGACCTTTTTTCGCCTTCTCCCCGATCGTCGATAAACAATTGGGTATCGATGCCCAGGTTCTTGGCGATGGAGCCCATGTGTAGGCTTGTCTTTATAGTCTCCTGCCACTTACTCTTTACGGATTGATCCGTTGTTGGTATATTATCCGTGGTTGGTCGGAAAGTATATTGCACCCCTCCTCCCGACAAACGTTCGTACGATACGGCAATGAAAAAACTATTGCCGATGGCCTGGGCGATATTTCCCCCAAGCTTTTCGACATCCCCTGTGAAGAAGCCGACCAGCGGATTCTTGTACACCCCGTTCCTGAAAGTCATCACGACCGTGTCCGGTTCTTCGCCC
>CAZFKP010000042.1:0-8857 GCA_964518725.1 uncultured Rickettsiales bacterium
CGGCAGACCTCGAACAGTTTCAGCGTCTGCGCCTCGATCCCCTTCGCACCGTCGAGCACCATCACCGCGCTGTCCACCGCCGTGAGCGTGCGGTACGTGTCTTCCGAGAAATCTTTGTGGCCAGGCGTATCCAGTAGGTTCACCGTCTTGCCACCATATTCAAAGGTCATCACCGACGCCGTCACCGAGATACCGCGCTGTTGCTCAATGGCCATCCAGTCGCTGGTCGCCGATTTACCGCCTTTCTTTGCTTTTACTGCTCCCGCCAAATGAATCGCGCCACCGAACAGGAGCAGTTTTTCGGTCAACGTCGTCTTACCGGCGTCAGGGTGGGAAATAATGGCAAATGTACGACGGGTGAGGTGGGGAAGCATCAGGAGTGACTATTCCAGCCCTCGTTTTGAAGAACGGCGTTCAACGGGAATAATATTCATATCAGGATTACTGGCGCCCCCGGGACTTCCTGCTCTTGATATACTATCTGGTAACTCCACCGTAGCTGGAGCGGGTGCACGAGTGGGCTCCGGGGGAGCCAGCCAGGTTTGAACTAGATCTTCGTCTACTTCGGGAGGGTTGTAATTTGGATTGCGGAGGAAAATTGGCTCGGGGGACAAACCATTACGAAAATAATTATCTTTCTTGAACTGACGTTTAAATTCGTACATTTCATCCGTGGCGGCGGTCAACACCGCACTAATATCTCTATCGACATAGACCCTCCCGGACTGATCCGGAACCAGCACACTATCCAGTTGATAACAACCATACGACATGGAGACGCCAGCCACCCCGTTATATCGCATTGACGGAACGTCGCCCGCAAATTGAAACCGTCGGGGCGCAAGCATTTTTTCGTTAATCCACTGTAAATGCCACGCCGCCGCCGCCTTGGGGCACGGCAAGATGAAACAGAACTCATCGCCGGCTGACTTAAGGCGCGCAATGGGAAGGATTGCTTCCAGTTCAGCATCCGTTAACCTAAGCACCATTTCCCGCCGCCTGTCATTGTCTGCCGGCGTTAGTGAGCTAACCAGGCTGCGCGACAGCATGCCGCCGTGATATTTTTTTCCCTCCGCAGTAGTAAATCCGGGCGGGATGTAAAACTCTCCAATACAAAGATCTGCAGCTTCGCGAAGCCTTCTTGCAATTCTTGGCAGGATTTTATCGGTGTTTTCATGCGAGAAGTGGGAATTGAATTGCTTAAATCCGTTCAGGTCACACACCGCCACGGTGCAAGGTATTACCCGCTCATCTGATTGACGAAGCTGACTCCTTCTGTTGATGATGTCCTCCAGACTTTCCACCAGACTATGGTTCGACAGAAGGTCGGTAAGCGGATCGCGCACATAAAGTTTGTGAAGAATATTTTCGCAGACCTGAGCCATCGCGTAGCTACGATCTTCGGGATGAATCCTGTATCCAACAATACGCTCAATGCGGTCAAAGATTTGCCGGTAATGTTCCGTCATTTCATCCTCAGGAATGGCTACATGCTGGAAGGATCTATCTCCATTTTGGCGGATCGCTTTTTGCTCCGATAGCATCTCGTCCAGTAGAGCTTTTAGCGTCTCTATGTCATTTTGTTTTTTATCCAATTTACCCTTCACCCACTGAAGGGCTGCCTTAAAATCCCTGACCAGCGCGGCGCGATCACCGACGGGTACATCATCCCCAGCCGCAAGCGTTTCCAATTCCGGTAAGGCATCCGGATTAAGTTTCAATAGCGACAATACGGCTTCTACCTTGGAAAAGACTAGATTAGCCTTATTTGCCGAAAAACCGGATGATAGAGCACCTCCAACCGAAGCATCGGGAAGCATTACCTCCAGTTGATGGTCGCTACCCGCCGCACCGAGAGGTGACCCTTTTCTTGAGGCTAGAGAGGCTAGAGAGTTAGGCTTCGATTCAGTTGTCATGGTCAGCAGTGTAGCATTTTTTCGGTTTGGGAGCAAAGAAATTAACTAATTTTTTACTTTAAGCAATCGTTTTTTGTTGCCAACTGCCGGTTGTGGTCTGCTGATGATAAACCAATGATATTGCTTGTTCTTTATATATTTTCCAGCGGGCACGCGCCGAGGCACGCTGTTCCTCATGACCACCATCGAACAAATCGATCACGCGATCATAGGGCACAACATCGGAAACCAGCGCGCCGTTGGTGATGCAGAGGATTTCTTTTTCACCTGCCTGCGCGGGCATCTCCGCCGTCAGAAAGATCGGGTGGCGCGCCGGTTCACCATCATGCGCCGTACCGTGTGGAAGGAAACTTCCGGGGTCATAAGTCCAGAGCAATTCGCTCAATTTCTCAACCCGTGCCTCGTCGGCCAGCACGATGGTGCGGTATCCGCCTTCATAGGATTTTTCGAGCAGCTTCGGCAGCGCCCGCTCCAGCGGGCTGGAGGTCAGGTGGTAGAAATGAACCGCCACCACTATTTGCCCTCGTAATAATCCGCCACCAGCTGGTTGAGCAGCCGGACACCGTAAGCCGTCGCACCTTTCGGGCAGATATCGGAATCTTTCTTGCTCCATGCCGTACCCGCAATGTCCAGATGCGCCCATGGGGTGTCGTTGACAAAACGCTGTAGGAACTGCGCGGCGGTAATGGAGCCGGCTTCACGTTCCTTGCCGATATTCTGCATATCAGCAATGTCAGAGTTGATCTGCTTATCATAGACATCCGCGAGCGGCAGTCGCCACACTTCTTCGCCGACAGCATCACCAGCCTTGGCTATGTGCTCGGCCAGCTTGTCGTTATTGGAAAACAACCCCGCCCGCGACGTGCCGAGCGCCACGATGATGGCGCCGGTGAGTGTCGCGAGATCAACGATGAATTTCGGCTTGAAATGCTTCTGTGTGTACCACAATACGTCCGCAAGCACGAGGCGACCTTCGGCGTCGGTGTTCAGCACTTCGATGGTCTGGCCGGAATAGCTCGTCACCACATCGCCCGGGCGCTGGGCATTGCCGCCCGGCATGTTTTCAACGAGGCCAACCAGCCCCACCGCGTTTACCTTTGCCTTGCGGCCAGCAAGCGCCTTCATCAGGCCGATCACCGTCCCGGCGCCGCCCATATCCCATTTCATTTCTTCCATGCCGCCTGCCGGTTTGATGGAAATGCCGCCCGTGTCAAACGTTACGCCCTTGCCGACGAAGGCAACCGGCTGGGCTTTACTGCCCTTGCCAAGGCCATTCCATTTCATCACCACCATTTTGGATTCATTGGCCGACCCCTGCCCGACACCGAGCAGCGCACCGAAACCAAGCTTGTACATTTCCGGCTCACCCAGAACCTCCACCTCAACACCGAGCTTTTCCAGTTCCTGGCAACGTTCAGCAAGCGTTTCCGGGTAAATAATATTGGCGGGTTCGCTCACCACATCGCGGGTGAAAAACACACCCTCAGCCAACGGCTTCAAGGTGTTGTAGGATTTCTCCGCCAGCTTGGCATTGGGCGCCGTGAAGTTAAGCGCCGCCAATGTCGGTTTCTCGTCGGCGGTTTTTTTGGTGAAATATTTGTCGAACCGGTAGCTGCGAAGCAGCGCGCCATGGGCAATGCGACCGGCATCGCCGGATTCCACCCACACCACCGCATCCTTGACGCCGGCATGGTTGGCAAAGGATACGATCGACCCGCCAATGTTTTCAAGCGTGGTCGGGGTGAGTTTTTTCATGTCACCCGTCCCGATGATCAGCACCCGCTCCACCTTGCTGCTCGTGGGCATCATCACCGAGATATTCTGCCCGCGCTTGCCGGAAAATTTTGCGGTGGCAACAGCCTTGGCCACCGCCCCGCCCGATTGCTTGTTAAGCTGCTGGCCGTGCACCGAGAGCTTTTTATCCGTACCGACAAGCAGGACGACCGCCCCGGCTTTTGCGTTCTTCGCAGCCGCATTTTCGACAAACCCGATCTTCATTCGCACTTTCCTTCCCAATGTTTTATCGCTACAACTGGCGCATGAAGCTCTACAGCCACTATATCGCAAAGCAGCTCGTTCACGCGACCTTATTGATCACGGTAAGCCTTACCAGTATCGTCTGGCTGTTGCAAGCGCTGCGCTTTATTGATTTCATCGTCAACCAGGGCGTATCGATCATGCTGTTTCTCAAGCTAACCACGCTCCTGATTCCGCTCCTGGTGCTGACGATTTTGCCCCCGGCATTTTTCTGCGCGATCCTGTTCACCTACAGCAAACTCAAGGGCGATTCGGAACTGGTGGTGATGCAGGCGATGGGACTCGACAAATGGAACCTGACGATCCCAGCATTGCGGGTAGGGTTCTGGCTCACGATCATTGCCTATGGCATGGCGCTTTATATCCAGCCGATCAGCATGAGTGCCTTTCGTGAAATGCAGGTTTTCCTGCGAAATAACTACGTGTCGATCCTGCTGCAAGAGGGCGTGTTTTCAAGCCCGGTGGACGGGCTGACCGTGTTTATCCGCGAACGGCATGACGACGGCACACTCAAGGGCATTCTGGTGCATGACAGTCGCAAAGAAGGCAGCGCCATCACCATGATGGCCGATCAGGGCATGCTGGTGCAGACACCCTCCGGCCCGCGCTTCCTGCTCGAACATGGCAACCGGCAGGAAATGAAAAAAGGCAAGTTGTCACTACTGAATTACGACAGCTACACGCTCGACATCAGTCTTTACACCGACGACTCCAGAAACGCCTCAAAGGATGTGCAGGAGATGTTCCTTCCGGAACTATTAAGACGCGATGGCAGCCTGTCGGAGTTTGAATATGGCAAGCGCATCGCGGAGGCCAACCAGCGCATCCTCTGGCCAGCCTATATCCCAAGCCTCACCCTGATCGCCATGGCCTTCATTATCTCCGGCCAGTTCAGCCGCCGCAGCGGATGGAAGCGGGTGACCGCTGCCGCCGTCACCGGAGCGCTGATGCTGCTGATTTTTGCCACCCTTAAAGGCTTTGTTGTCAAGCGCCCCGAATGGTCGCCGCTACTGTATCTGTGGTGGGGCCTTCCGACCATTGCATCGCTGGTCATCCTGCTCAAAGACCGCTCGGGGAAAGCGGAGGCGATCGCATGAAACTTCCCGTCACCCTGTCGCGTTACATCGCCAAGCATTTCCTACTTGCCATCATCATCACCCTACTGTGCCTGGCAACCATTACCTCTCTGATTGACTTACTCGAACTGACCCGCCGCTCCGCCAAATACCAGGCACCGTTTTACGTTGTCATGCAATTAGTGGCGCTTAAAATACCCTACATGTCCGAGAAACTCGTTCCCTACGCCGTGCTCATCGGCAGCATGGCCGCCCTTACCCGGCTGACCCGCACCCACGAGCTGGTTGTCGCCCGCGCCGCCGGGGTTTCGGTATGGCAATTCCTGTTCCCGGCCATCGGCGTTGTCTTTGCGCTCGGCGTGCTGATGAGCACCGTGTTTAATCCACTTTCTTCCGCGATGTTCCTGCGGTTTGAACAAATTGAAGCACGTTACTTTACATCCCGCGGCAGCCTGCTCGTGATTTCGTCCTCCGGTCTATGGATGCGTCAGATGGAAGAAAATCCCGACAACGGCATCAGCGAACACATCATCAATGCCGCACGCGTCTCGCCGCATGAGATGACATTCTCCAACCTGATTATTTTCAGCTTCGACAAGAACAAGGATTTTGCTGAGCGGCTGGATGCAAAACAAGCCGTGTTGCACCCCGGGCGGCTGGAGCTTTCAAGCGTCATCCGCTCTAAACCCGGCACGCCGCCGGAAATTATTGAGCACGTCACCCTGCCAACAACGCTCACCATGGAGTATATTCAGGATAGCTTCGCCTCGCCGGAAACCATGTCGTTCTGGCGTTTGCCAGGATTTATTTCCATGCTGGAAGATGCAGGGTTCTCTGCCATGCGCCATCGCCTCTACTATCAAAGCCTGCTGGCCAACCCGCTGCTGCTGGCCGGCATGGTGTGGGTTGCCGCCGTCTTTTCCCTGCGATTGCCGCGCCGGGGCAAAATCGGCCTGCTGGTCACCAGCGGGCTGATCGTCGGGTTCATGCTCTATTTCTTCACCGATCTCGTCCATGCGCTGGGAGCCGCCGGAACATTGCCGATCGCGCTGGCCGCCTGGGCGCCGGCACTGGTCATGTGCATGATCGGCGCCGTGCTGCTGCTGCATATTGAGGATGGCTAACATGTCGCCACATCCACTACCGCATTTACCACACCTCACTGGTGTACGTGCTGTGGCCGCCTATCTCGTTCTTTTTGGCCACTTCATGGATGCACGCTTTGTCTATGCCGGGGTGTCGTTGGTGCATGAATTTGCATCTGTCTTTGCCTGTTTCGGAATGACGGTTTTTTTTGTCTTGAGCGGTTTTGTCATTACCTATTCGTACGGCTCCCTATTTCAAAGCCAACCATGGCCAAGAGCCGTCTGGGGATTTTTTGTCGCCCGTTTTGCACGGCTTTATCCGCTTTATCTTTTCTCCATGCTAGCGCAAATCTATTGGGTGGCTCCTGCAATGTATCATGCATCAGGCATGGAGCGTATCAGCTTCGCCACCCTCACTCAATCTTGGTGGAATGTGCAGCACATCACCTTTGCCAATGCTTGGTCTATCAGCACGGAGTGCTTTTTCTATCTCGCCTTCGCTTTGTTTATGGGCTACCGGATTTTCCGCCGCCCAAAGCCACCACACACATTCGAGCAGATACGCCGTGCCGTCTGGCTGTTTAGCGTCGCATTTTTACTGTTGCTGGCGATTTGTTTCAGCCAGCGCGAGGCCATCACCCAAGCACTCACGCCCCTAGTCAGCCACCCCAGCAACCGGCTGGTGTGGGGTTGGTTTTATTATTTCTTCCCGCTGACACGCATTGGCGAATTCATTCTGGGCGCACTTGCTGCCACGCTTTACATGCGCGCTGCCGTCATTCCCATCAGCCAAGCGGAAACACAAAGAAGCCGCCGATTATGCCTGCTTAGTCTGGCGGGCATCTTCGGCATGGGCGTTTATTATTCTACGCATCTTGGATATGATAATTTTTTGTTTTTTCTTGCCAATAATTTTGGCATAGCACCGTTTCTGGCGTATCTTTTTTATGCTACTAGCCGAAACCCTAACTTCCTCACACGCTGGTGGAGCAGCCGTCTCATGCAGACAGGTGGCGACATCAGTTATTCACTTTATATGATGCAGTTTGTGATTTTTTATTCCTTCCTCATTGACCTTTTTCCCAAGCCTGCCGGCTTTGAAGTCACTACCAGCGAATGGATTGGCGTTACTCTCAGTGTGTTTGTTTATATGGGCATCGTCACATTGGTAGCGCTATGCACCTATCGCTTTGTGGAAGTTCCTTCCCGCCGAATTCTGCGCAAATTGAGCCGTAAAATTCTTGCGCCCATGCCGCAAACCGCATATTAGAGAGTCCATGCGGGTGTAGTTCAATGGTAGAACGTCAGCCTTCCAAGCTGAACACGTGGGTTCGATTCCCATCACCCGCTCCACCCTACGCCTTCGGCTTCGGGTGGCGCCGCCATCCAGCATCACCGAAAGGCATGCCGTGAAGACTTCGCACCCATCCCTGCCCTACCTCACCGGGTTCCGCGCCATCGCCGCCTATCTCGTATTGTTTGGACATAGCGTAGGAACTGCATTCAATTACCGCGGTATTTCTTTCTTGCATGAATACACTGCCGTATTCACCTATCTTGGCATGACATTATTCTTCGTGCTGAGCGGATTTGTCATCACCTACAGTTATTACCATCACTTCAGGCACAACAGATGGTGGAAGGCGGCACGGTATTTTGCAGTCGCGCGGTTCGCCCGCCTCTACCCGCTGTATGTGTTGTTATTCATATTGGAAACTTACAGCCTACGTATCTTGTGGGCTGCACCACCGGCCGGATGGTTGAGCTACCTGACCATGACTCAATCGTGGTGGAATGTGCAATCCTATGTGCTGGCGCCCACCTGGTCGGTCAGTACGGAATGGTTTTTCTACTTCGCCTTCGCCATTGCCATGGTTTGCACCGCATGGCGTGGAAAAGAAGCAACCTTCCAGCAGACCAAGAAAAGGGCATTATGGTTCTTTATCGGACTCCTTGCGTTTCTTGCCGGCATTTTCTGGCGGCAGGATGATGTTGTTACTTCTGTCGCCCCATACCTACTTCACCGCTCACCCGCCAGCGTCCTGGAATGGGTTGGGTATTATTCCCCCTATATCCGTATTGGTGAATTTATCCTCGGCGCTTTTGCCGCACGGCTTTATATGCTCTCCGACACTGCAGAAACTTCCCGTTTCAACGGCATCTTCTGCATCGCCTGTTGCCTGGCGATTGGTGGTATCGGTTGGTATAATATGAGCCATTTCGGTTACGCAACTTTCTTGTTTTTTCTTAGCAAGAATTTTGGCTATGCGCCTTTTATCGCTTATTTGCTCTATGCGTGCGGACGTCACCCGAACATCTTCACCCGCATGCTTTCCGGTAAATGGCTGTTGGCAGCAGGCGAAATCAGCTATTCCATTTACCTGATGCAATTCTGGGTATTTCATATGCTCCATGATTATTTACCGAGCGCAACTTGGACAGATCCTGGCTTTGCGGAATCCGCGCTATTATGCCTAAATGTTGTCATCTATTTTGTGGCTACCACGCTAGTGGCAATGGTGACTTACCGGTTTGTCGAGGTGCCCGCACGCACGCTTATCCGCCGCCTCGGCCGAGCCTGACTGCGCCATATGGGCACCGGCACACCGCCCCCCATTTAAACGAGGATTGACTTCGCTGAATTATCCGCTAAAACCCGCCCATCATTTATTTTAAGGAGAATCAACCATGACCAAGGAAAAATTTGAACGTAATAAGCCACACTGCAACATCGGGACGATTG
>CAZFKP010000043.1:0-8213 GCA_964518725.1 uncultured Rickettsiales bacterium
CAGCTGAAACAATGGGCTAAACAGAATCTAACCTAGTTATCTACGACAGCCCCTTTCATAGTTATATGATTCCTGATGTTGATTAGTGAGAGGTGTCCATGCAGCGCCTTAATCCATCCTGAATCGAAGTGGAGGGCGTCCAATCGAAATGGATGCTGAACCGGCGGATATCCGCCACGCGCCGCTGCGAGGGGGTGGTGTTGCTGGCAATGTGCTGCCTTAACTCATCCATCTTAGGGAAATTCACAAGCTCGGCGATAATCATTGCCATCTCTCCCACCGACACACCTTTGCCGTAGGCGAGGTTATAAACACCCTCCGGATTTGCATGTGCAATGACCTGCAAAACGGCACGCGCCATGTCATCCGCATGCAGGCAATCCCATACGGCGTGCGGCGTGCGAAGTTCCGGCAGGGTGTCGCCACGCAATGTCTCAATCAGGTAGGGAATGATGTACCCGGGTTTATATTCACGCCCGTAGCAGGTGAATAGCCTGAGCCAGGTAAAATGCATGCCATGGCCGGCACAAAACTGTTGGGCAGAATGGCACAGTTCAATCTTGGCGCTGCCGTAAGCCGTGTCGGGTTTCTGGGGCGCATCTTCGTGGATAGGATCATCAAGATGCGGGCTGTATTCGGCTTGGGATCCGAATTCGATCCAGTGCCTGCAGCCTGCATTTGCCGCCATCTGCAACAATGTGCGGCTCGCATTGATATTCGATTCGATGAATGGCGCCAGGTTGCGCTCGGCTCCTGTGCTGCCATGCCAGCCGGCGTGGATAAAAACCTCCGGCTTGAAGGCGGCAATGTCGTGGTCGAGTGATGGGCTGATGTTTGCTAAATCGCAGGCGAGTGGCGTGATGTTAGCAGAGGCCGGAAGCTTGGAGGGGGTGCGGGACAAGGCGAGTATTGCGTGGTTTTGTCCATCGAGCGCGCGAATCAGCGCACTTCCTACCACGCCGGTGGCACCGGTGAGTGCAATCCTCATGAGGAAAAGCCCAAAGCCTCATCGACGATGAAGTTGGGGCGTCCTTTGGATTCCTCAAAGATCATGCCGATATACTCACTCATGATACCAAGGATGATGAACAGGAACCCGAACAGCATCAGGATGATGGAAACGATGGTGCCGAACCCGTCGAATGGCACGCCGAAGAAAATAAACTTCACGATGTAGACGGTCATGGCCACAAATGATACCAGCGACAGCACCACACCGAGCACGGTGGCAATCTTAAGCGGAATATAGGAAAACGCCATGATCCCGCGCAGCGCCAGCTTCAGCACCACGCGTGTACTGGCTTTCGATTCGCCGCCCACGCGGTTGCCGCGGTTGAAGGGTACGCCGGTGGAGCGGAACCCCGTCCAGGCGATGATGCCGCGCAGCATGCGGGTGCGCTCGCCCATGCGGTTGACGGTCTCATACACCTTGCGGTCGATCAGCCGGAAATCCGACACCGCACGCGGGATAATGCCGCCGGTCATTTTATTGATGACGTAATAAAAGAGTTTGGAATTCAGCTTCCGCAGCCAGGTGCCTTGCCGTCGCTGCACGATACCGTAGACGTTCTGGTAGCCTTCTTCCCATTTTTTGATGAATTCCGGAATGGTCTCCGGCGGGTCTTCAAGGTCGGCGCACATGATGATCGCCGCATCGCCCGACGCGTAGTGCAAACCGGCGGTGATCCCGCCATCGGCACCGAAATTGCGGGCGAGCTTGACGATCTTCACCCGCGGGTCGCGTGCGCGTATCACCAGAAGTTTCTCGTAGGTCGTATCGTGTGAGCCATTCTCGACAATCACCAGTTCTGAATCATAGCGCGGTGAAATTCTGTCCCACAGGCTCGCGAGCGCGGCATAGAGCGCATCAACACACGCCTCCTCATTATAGGCGGGGATGACAAAGGAGATAAGCTTACGGGTCATGGCATGCCTGAGTATCTGGTAAAGAGGAGATAATACAATCGTTTCTTCCGAACGCCAGCTTTTTATGACCCCTAGGATTCGATTGACAGTGCGGGCTTTGGATTTCACAATGGAAGCCCAAAGCAAGAGGACACGCCATGTTGCCAAACCCGCTTAGAATAAAACTCGATGCAAAAAAGCCCGTATTCGGCATGTGGTCGCTGGTGCCCTCGGCCATGGTTGCGGAAAGCCTTGGCTATGGCGGGCTTGATTTCATCATTCACGACATGGAACATGGCAATTTCGATGCGGTGTCGCTGGATGCCTGCATCCGCGCAACCGAAACTGCCGGTTCCTCGCCGCTGGTAAGGATTCCCGGCCTGAACGCTTCAGCAGTTCAATGGGCGCTCGATAGCGGTGCCCATGGCATTATCGTGCCGCAGGTGGATGGGGTAGAAGAAGCACGGAAAGCCGTGGCCATTAGCAAATTTCCGCCGCTTGGCACGCGTGGCTATAACCCCTTCGTGCGGGCTAACGAATATGCTGGAACGCAACTGGTGGAGCGCAGTAAATTGCATAATGCGTTCCCGGTCAGTGCGATCATCGTGGAAACGAAACGATCGCTCGATGAACTGGAGAAGATATGTGCCCTGGATGGGTTGGATGTGATTTATATCGGGGTCTATGATCTTTCGGTGGTGTTGGGTCTCAACGGCGATGTGGCGCACCCTGACATTCAGGCAATCGTCAAGCAATCGGTCGCCGCGATTACGCGTGCGGGAAAAACGGCCGGCCTGATGGTGCGCGATGCACAGGACATGAAACAAGCGCTTGCGCTTGGAGCCAACTTCCTGCTGGGCGGGGTGGATACGCAGATGGTGCGTGCTTCCAGCAGCGCACTGGTGAATAGCTTCAGGAGCCTGGCGAAATGAAGATGCGTGTGGCCGATTATATCACGCAGGCACTTCGCGATGCCTCGGTGGATACGATCTTCCTGCTCTCCGGCGGCGGGATGATGCACCTGGTGGATGCCGCAGGCAAGACCGAGGGCATTCATTATGTGTGCAGCCACCACGAACAAGCTTCCGCCATGGCCGCCGACGGGTATGCACGGCAGCGCGGCGGGCTGGGCGCATGCTACGCTACCAGCGGCCCTGGCGGCACAAACACCATCACCGGGATTGTCGGCGCGTGGCAGGACAGCACGCCGTGCGTGTTTGTAACCGGCCAGAGCAAAACTACGCAAACCATTGCGCTATCCGGCATCCAAGGGTTGCGCCAGTTCGGCACGTTCGAGGTGGACATCGTGCCGATGGTTGAATCCATCACCAAGTATGCCGTCATGCTCTCCGACGTTGAGCGTGTGCGCTACCATGTCGAAAAGGCCATTCACCTTGCCACGCATGGGCGCCCGGGGCCGGTGCTGCTTGATGTGCCGCTTAATATTCAGGGCGCGCAGATGGACGCGGATATGCAGGAAGGCTACACGCCGGAAGTAGAGAATTTTACCGCTACGCCTCAGGAAATTAAAACCATGGCGGAGCTGCTGCGCGGCGCCCGGAGGCCGGTGATTCTTGCAGGGTATGGCGTGCGGGTGGCGGACGCGCAAGCGACGCTGAGAAGCTTCGCAGAAACATTCAACATTCCGGTGGTGACGACCCAGCTGGGCAAAGATGTGCTGCATTACGATCATCCGCTCTTTGTTGGCCATAGCGGCCCGAAAGGTGACCGTGCGGGAAATTTTGCGTTGCAAACTGCCGATGTCATTTTAAGTCTTGGCTGCAGCCTGCACTCGCAGACGACCGGTTGGGAGGCCAATCTGTTCGCACCGGATGCGGTCAAGATCATGGTGGAGCCGGATGCCGCCGTGCTTGCGCGGCAGGAGGTCGCCGTGCAGCATAAGATTTGTGCCGGCGCCAGCGAAGTTATGAGCGCGCTGTTGCAGACCGGGGTCGGCAAGACATCAGAAAGCTGGTCTGAGCGCTGCCGGGAATGGAAAACGCGCTTCGCGGTGAGAAACGAACCGCATCAACGCAACAACGGTATTAATTTCTATGATTTTGCAGAAAGTTTGAGCACCACACTGGAAGGCAATGAAACCATTGTCACCGATGCGGGTTCGGCATTTTACGTGATGGGGCAGGCCTTCCGCCTGAAGGCGGGGCAACGCTTCATCTGCTCCGGGTCGCTCGGCACCATGGGGTTTGCAGTGCCCGCCGCCTGCGGCGCGGCGCTGGCCGCACCGGGCAGGACAATCGTCAGCGTGACCGGAGATGGCTCGCTGATGAGCAACATCCACGACCTCGCCACGATGAGCCATTACAAACTGAACGTCAAATTGTTCGTAATCAATAATCATGGCTATATTTCTATCCGCAACACGCAGCGGGCTTTCTTTGCCGGTCATCAGGTGGGGACGGACGATGAAAGCGGGGTGTTCATCCCCAAGATGGCGGATCTCGCCAGAACCTATAACCTGCCGCATGTCGTCTGCGAAACAGCATCCGATCTTGATGCCTGTATCACCAGTGTGATGGCGATGCCCGGCCCTGTCTTCTGCGAAATCGTAGCAGCGAGTGTTCAGGATTTGATACCAACCGTCACCTCGATCAAATTGCCGGATGGCCGCATGCAATCGCAGCCTATCCACAATATGACGCCGATTATTCCGCCGGAAGAGCTGAAGAAAATCATGGCGGTGGATGCATGACGGGGCAAAAGAAACTGAATGTCGCCATTTTAGGCACCGGCAATATCGGCACGGATCTGCTGATAAAGGCCATGGCATCGCCTTACCTTCAGTGTGTGCTGTTCGCTGGCCGCAACTTTAATTCCGCAGGCATGAAAAAAGCCAGCGCGCTGGGTGTCACGATCTCCGACCGCGGTATTGATGCGGTAATCGAACAGATGGAATATTGCGACGTCGTGTTCGATGCCACCTCGGCGGCGGCTCATGCCGAGCACTGGGAGCGTCTTAAAAAATTCGGCAAGATGGTGATCGATATGACGCCGGCACAGATCGGCATGATGTGTGTGCCGGCAATCAATTCGGATGCGTGCCTGGCGAGCGACCTTCGCAACGTGAACATGATTACCTGTGGCGGTCAATCCTCGGTGCCGGTGGCGCACGCGATTGCCAGCGTCCATCAGGACATTGAGTATATCGAAGTGGCATCCTCCATCGCCTCGCGGAGCGCCGGCCCCGCCACGCGCTATAATCTTGATGAATATATCGCCACCACCGAGGAGGCGCTCAGGCGCTTTACCGGTGTCGAACGAACCAAGGCGATCTTGATTCTAAACCCTGCCCATCCGCCGATTCATATGCAAACCACCATTTATGCCAAGATCAGAAATCCGAAAATGGATGCGATCACCAAGGCCGTGGAACGCGCGGTCGAGAAGATCAAACTCTATGTTCCGGGCTACCAGCTTCTGGTGCCGCCCACTGTGGAAGGTGGCAAGGTAGTGACCACTGTGCGCGTTGCTGGGCGCGGCGATTACCTGCCTGCCTATGCCGGTAACCTCGATATCATCAACTGTGCCGCCGTGGCGCTTGCCGAGACGATGGCGGTCATGGAAGAAAGGAAGGCGTGCCGTGGCTAACATTCTCATCAGCGATCCGACCCTGCGCGACGGTAACCACGCCGTTCGCCACCAGCTCAAAGTGGAAGATTTCATGCGCTATTGCGAGCTTGCCGAAGCGGCGGGTATCCCGATTGTGGAGGCGGGGCATGGCAATGGGTTGGGCGCATCTTCTATGCTGGTCGGCGAGTGCGCGGTTTCCGACATTGACCTGCTCAGTGCCGCCCGCAAGCATCTCAAAAAATCGAAACTCGGCATTCATGCCATTCCCGGCTTCTGTACGATCAAAAAAGATTTGAGCCTCGCCATCGACCTTGGGGTGGATGTATTCCGCATCGCATCGCATTGCACCGAAGCCGATACCACTGAGCGGCATATCGGCTATATCCGGCAGCAGGGCAAGGAAGTGTTCGGCGTGTTGATGATGAGCCACATGGCGTCACCCGACATGTTAGTGGAGGAAGCGCGCAAGATGGAATCTTACGGCGCAGAGGGGTTGATTATCATGGATTCGGCGGGCGCGTATCTGCCTGCGGATGTCACGGAGCGTATTGGTGCGCTGGTGGACGCGCTTTCGATTCCGATCGGGTTCCACGGCCATAATAACCTTGGGATGGGCGTTGCCAATTCGGTGGCGGCGGCGCAGGCTGGTGCCTCGATGCTGGATGGCACCGCCCGCGGTTTCGGAGCCGGAGCCGGTAACGCGCAACTCGAAGTGCTGGTTGCCGTGCTGCATAAGATGGGATACACAACGGGCATTGATTTATACAAGCTGCTGGATGCGGCGGATGCCGCCGAGCGCGACTTTATCCCTGCTGTGCCGACCATTTCCTCTGTCAGCATCGTGAGCGGGCTTTCCGGTGTATTTTCCGGTTTTGTGAAACAGGTGATGAAGGTCGGAGCGGAACATGGCGTCGACCCACGGGATATCTTTTTTGAACTGGGTAAACGCAAGGCTGTGGCCGGCCAGGAAAGCCTGATACTGGAAGTGGCGCTGGAACTGGCCGCGCAGAAGGAGCACGCATGAGTAACGAACTTAAAAAAGACGCGCTGAACGCGGCAGGCAGCGACCATGCACTGCACGGGGCGCTGAAAGGGCAGGTGATCGCGCTTACTGGCGGCACGGGGTTCCTGGGCACGTGGATCGCCGAGACCATCGCCATGCTCAATGACGAAAAGAAGCTGGGCATCACGCTGCATCTCTATGCGCGCCATGTGGGCGTGTGGGCGAAACAGCGCCCGCACCTTGGCAGCCGCGCCGATATCGTGCTGCACCAGCAGGATGTGCGCTCGGCCTTCGATTTTCCGGCAGAGGTAAATTATGTGATCCATGCAGCAGGGGTTCCCGATAACCGCGTGCATGCGTCCGATCCGCTGCGTGTGTTTGAAACCATCGTGTATGGCACGCACAACGTGCTGGAAGCATCGACCAAGCTTGCCAACCTCAAACAGTTCATCAATGTCAGCTCCGGGCTGGTGGCGCAGAAGATGGAGGCGGGAAAAGTACATTGTGTGTATGCCGATGCCAAGTGCGCCGGTGAAAGCCTGGGCGCGATTTATCGCAGCCAGCACCGCCTGCCGGTATCGACGCTGCGGCCGTATACCTTCATCGGCCCCTATCAGGAACTTGACCGGCCATGGGCAGTGAATAATTTCATTCGCGATGCGCTGACGGCTGGAGAGATACGCCTGCATGGAGATGGCAATATCCGCCGCAGCTATCTTTATGGTGCGGATGCGGCGTGGTGGGCGCTTGCCGCGCTTGCGCGCAGTGACAGTGGGAAAATCTATCATCTTGGCAGCATCGAAGCGGTGAGCCACCAGCAATTGGCTGAATCCATCGCGGCCAGGGTTTCACCAGCGCCGGATATCAAACTTCGTACCATGCCCGCTAGCCAGCAGCAAGGCAACGATTTCCTGCCGGATGTATCGCAGAGCATGCAGGAACTTGGCGTAAAACAAACCGTAAAACTCGACGATGCGCTTACGCGGACGATCGGATGGTATCAGTCGCAGGCACGTTTATTCTACGGCTAGCTTTTCTGATAACATATCCGATTGCACCCGCCATCGTTGCTGCCGCTGCGAAGAGGGCAAAGAAAATGCCGGAAAAGAGCAGCATAGTGGTTTCAAGCATATAAATCGGATAGGCAAAGAGGTGTGGCAGGTTGGAAACAAGAAGGAGTGCAAGTAGCGCACCAACGGAATAAACCAGCGCCCCACGCAGCGCATAACCGCTGAGAGCTGTTGCAAAACCAACGACAGCGCCCAATGCCGCGAAGAAAATAGCAGCTTCCTTCTGCCATATGGGGAGCCTCAGGACATTGTGCTTGAGGCGCTCATAGATCGCTTTTGGTTTATAGGTGGTATAAAGCTCAAAGATTATCCGTGGATGTTCGCGTGCGAAATGACGGAATGCCTTGGCCATCAGTTTATCATCGACGCCAAAGCGGTAATATTGGGGGAAGAACGGGCAGACATAGGACTGTTGATGGGTACGGTTCCAGTAATATTGCGCTACGTTCCAGCCCGACGTGTCGCTGCCGTTGGTGATGCCGCCGGTTGCTATCGGTGCATAGTCCGGCCACTCGGGGTGGAGGCTGAGTGCGCCATAAGCTGAGTGCCAGCGCAGATGGTAGGGTTGTGAGCAATCGCTGAAATAAATATCGGGGCTGTCCTAGATAACGCAGATATGTGTTATAAAGGATTGCATGAGAAAGAGC
>CAZFKP010000044.1:0-7747 GCA_964518725.1 uncultured Rickettsiales bacterium
CTCTTTCTCATGCAATCCTTTATAACACATATCTGCGTTATCTAGGACAGCCCCTTCTTCAATTACCCCGGTTTTTAGGTTGACCCCGGAAAACCCCCAGAAATCCTCAAGTGACCGCTCCGCCCCCATGCCGTATTTCTCGATTTCCACCAATGCCGCCGGGTTGGTCGCCGCCTCCAGCCCCAGCATATGCCACACACGCTGGCGGGAAAGCAGCGCCTCATCATTGGCGGCTTTGTAATCCTTCGCTTCCGGGCTTTTGCGGGTCACCGACTGCCAGAAATGGTAAATAACCGGCCGATCCGGTTGGTAGATATCCCAGCCATGCGTCCACAGGCGCGCCGAATAAACCGCCTCCTGCCCACGGAAATAAATATGCGGATCAAACGGGATCTCACGCACCAGCCGCGCCGGTGCAAACATAAAATTCCCGACAAAAAATGGGGTTACCTTCAACCCCGGCGGCATGTCTTTGATTGCCCACAACCACCCGGACAGACAGACCGGCTGCAAGTCACCCACTCCGCCAAGCGCGAACACACGAGCAACCGACACCATGCCCGGATCGATTCGCAGTTGGTGCGGCGGGGCATAGCCGGGAACGATCGTGGAAAGCGCCGCATTCTTGCCTGGGCAGCGCGCCAGCATTTCGATCATGATCTCATCCCACCCCGGCTCAAACCGCATATGGGCATCAATCTGGAGGACATACTCTTCATCTTCAAGCAGCGATAGCGCCTGTGCGCGTGCCCAACAGCCGCCCTTACTCGAACTCCAGTGATAGGATTTGATCCGCATATGGGCAGGAAACGGCGACGGCACTACGAAACAATCGTGATCTTCTTTCATATCAAGCTGCCAACAAATCCCCACGCGAATGCGCTCCGGATGCTTCGCCTTAGCGAACAAATCATGCACCGTGTGTTGGCATTCCACATCGCGGTAGCTGGCAATCGAAACAAAAATCCTATTCATAATCGCGCTCGAACAGCTGAAGCAGGAGCTGTGCCGCCTGCCCGCGTTCGCTGGCAAGATCGGGGTCGCGCTCCAGCAACTCTTTTGCCTCGTCGCGCATCGGCTCAATCAGTGTATAATGCGCCGACATATCCATCAGAACCATCGAAAGATCGCCGCTCTGGCGAACGCCCAGCAACTCCCCGCCGCCGCGTAGCTCAAGGTCTTTTTCGGCAATGCGGAACCCATCTTCGGTTTCGCGCAGGATGGAAAGCCGCTCATTCACCCCTGCAAGTTCTTCACTGTACAACATGACGCACGCACTTTCTTTATCATTACGTCCGACCCGCCCGCGCAACTGATGGAGTTGCGAAAGCCCAAAGCGCTCGGCCTGCTCGATGACGATGATGGTCGCGTCTTTCACATCCACCCCCACCTCCACTACCGTCGTCGCCACCAGAAGTTTTGTTTCTCCGGCAGTGAATCTTTGCATTTCGGCATTGCGCTCCTCAGCTTTCATCCGCCCATGCACCAGCCCAACAACCTTGCCAAACCGCGCCGTGAATTCAGTGTGGCGCGACGTCGCGGCCGCCACATCCTCATCCCCCAGTTCCGGCTTGGTATCCTCCACCAGCGGACAAATCCAGTAGGCCTTCTCGCCGCGATCCAGCGCCGCTTTCAGGCGCACCACCACCTCCTCATAGCGGGTGCGCGGAATCAGGCGCGTGATGATCGGTTTGCGGTATAACGGTTTTTCTTTCAGTAGCGAACACTCCATGTCGCCGTAAATCATCATGGTCAGCGTGCGCGGAATCGGCGTCGCTGTCATATGCAATATATGCGGCGTTTCACCCTTCTGCGTAAGCGCCATCCGCTGCGCCACGCCGAAACGGTGCTGCTCATCAATCACCGCCAGTGACAGGCTTGTGAACTCGACCTTTTCCTGGAACAGCGCATGTGTGCCGATGATAATTCTAGCGGCACCGCTTTTGATTTTTTCCAACACTTCCTTGCGCGCCGCACCTTTAACCGAACCGGTGAGCAGTACCACGCCATCATTTGGCCAAAGCGCCGCGATCACCTCGTAATGCTGGCGCGCAATCAGCTCCGTCGGCGCCATAAAAGCACACTGCAACCCCTGCTCCACCGCTTTCAGCATCGCAAACAGCGCCACAATCGTTTTGCCGCTGCCGACATCGCCCTGCAACAACCGCACCATGCGCTTGCCTGAGGCAAGGTCGGTGGCAATCTCCGACAGTACCTGCCGCTGCCCACCTGTCAATTGGTATGGCAGGGAGCGCAGGATCGGCTCGGAAATCGTGCCATCACCGCAAATAACAACTCCCGATTGCCGCTGCATCTTCCGGCGCAGGAGCGCAAGCTGGAGCTGGTGGGCAAATACTTCATCCTTCACCAGCCGTATCCTCGCCGGAGAATCCAGTGCCAGCGTCTCAGGCGTTTCCGGGTGATGTAGCTCAATCAACGCCCGCTTAAAACTGGTGGCTGCATTGCGCTGCCACTCCGGCAATTCCGGCATTACCACCAGCGCCTGATCGACGAGCTTGGCGATGCGCCGCGATGTCAATCCCACCGTCAGCGGATAGACCGGCTCGGGTTTCTGCACCTCCGCCAATTGAGACACCGGAGCGATCACATCCGGATGCGGCATCTGCAGCTGGTAATCAAAAATTTCCGTCCTGCCGCTGATGACCCGTTGCTGGCCAACCGGCAATGTCTTGGTCAGGTAGTCGCCCTTCATATTGAAGAAAACCAGCAGGATTTCGCCGGTATCATTCCCGCAGAGCACCTTGTAGGGCGCCCTGCTGTAGCGCGGATTCAACGGCGGCAAATGCTCGATGACCGTCACCACAAAAGTGGCGATCACATCCGCCGGCGCCTCACGCAGCGGATAGGTGTTGCTGCGGTCGATGACTGCAACCGGCAGATGGAACAACAAATCGCGGATCACCGGAAGGCCGCCGCCTGCGCGCTGTGTTGCCGCCGGCAACAGACGCATGAGCGCTTCCGACATGGAAGACCCCACGCCTTTCATGCGCGATACGGGAATAAAAAACGGGTTGAGAAGGCTATGACGCATAAACAGCATCATAGAGGCGCGCCCGCGTGCCGACAACCTTTAGATATTTGCCTCTACCAGCTGGCTTGCTATGTCCTGCGGCAGATTTGCCAACGCATCTTTGCACGCCGCCACCAGCTGGTTTGCCGGCAGCACGCCGTCAATGTTAGCATATACAATGCTTGCACTTAGACTGAGTGGGCTGGTATCCGGCAAGGCGAACGGATGCGCCGCAATCTGCCAGCGCAGGCGGTTGGCCACCATACGCGTCGAATCCGATATTGCATCGAGCAGGATGAATCCGAGCTGCGTATCGCTTGCCGCTGCCACCATGTCGCTGGGACGCAAATTGCCACGGCACACTTGCACGATATGTTTCAGAATCGCATTCGCCTGCACCGCGCCATATTGTTTTTCGAGATCAAGGAAATGATCCGGTTGCAACAATACGAATGATACGCGAAGCTGCGCCTTGTGGTGATAATAAATCGTGAGGTCGATATCTTTTTCCAGCGAGTGCAGGTCAGCAATACCGAGCGCTGGGTGCAGCACCTCGTGCCCTTTGAAATTTTCCTGGATCAGCGTGTAGATTGCGTTATCCTTACGCATGTCCACCGCATCCTGGAGCACCAGCCGGAAGGTGATTTTATCTTTGGTCGATTCACCGCGCACCACCTTCAGCCGGAATCTCTTTTCCTGCTTATCTCTAGTGAGGAGGCTAAAATTCTGCACCTTGGACAGCACCACGCCTGCATCGTTGGCATCGTCTTCATATTCCACATATTCAATGAGCAGCGTGGCGAGCTGCATCGGGATTACCGCCGCCAGCGCACGGCCGACCAACTCCTGCCGGCCATAGCCAATTGGCGCCGCCGCCGCGTCATTAATATCGATAATTTCAATCGACTTTGCCGTGTTATTCTGGCAAATGGTCAGCACAGCGTCGTTACTACGGTAGCCAAGCATAGAGAATTCCCTTTTACGATAGTGATATCGCTACAAAATGAATAAAGCATTAACCAATGACGAGTCGCGCCTGAGACGCCTGCATTTCCGTTCCTGGCACCGCGGCTGGAAAGAAACCGACCTGATCCTCGGCAGCTTCGCCGATGCGCGGCTTTCCGGGCTTTTCGGCGCCGAGCTGGATGCGTATGAGCAGCTTCTGGACCAGGATGATGATGTGATCTGGAACTGGATTACCGGGAAAGAACCGCCGCCCGCCGAGTTCGCCGCCATCATCGCCATGCTGGAAGGTTATGGGCGGCAGGACGGATAGTTTTTCCCACCTGCCCGCTTCGGCACACGGGCTGGTTCTGGCCGAGCTTTTTTCAAAAAGCGGGAAAGGGCTGGTTTACGTTGCGGTGAACGATGCCGCCATGGAACAGGTGGCGGGAGAAATTGCCTTTTTCGCGCCCACCGCACCATTGCTGACCTTCCCGGCATGGGACGTGATGCCCTATGACCGCATCTCCCCCAAAACCGGCATCATGGCCGAACGCCTGCGTACCCTCGGCACACTAGCGCGTAGCAATACACCTTGCATCCTAGTTACAACCGTGGCCGCCGCCATCCAGCACCTGCCGCCACGCGAAGCGCTGGCGGGCACGCATATCGAAATACGCCGAGGCCAGTCGATCAAACCCGAACATCTGATTACCGCCCTCGCCCAGCACGGCTATATGCGGGTGAGCAAGGCCATCGAGCCGGGCGAGTTCTCGGTGCGCGGCAGCATCATCGACGTGGTGCCCGCCGAAAGCAGCGACGGATTCCGCATCGACTGGTTCGGCGACGAGGTAGAATCGATCAAACGCTTCGACCCCATGACCCAGATCACCATCGAGCCGTCGGAATCCTTCACCCTCGCCCCGACCAGCGAGATGCTGCTGTCGGACGCCGGCATCAGTCGTTTCCGAACGCGTTACCGAGAATTGTTCGGTCTGCCGGGCAAGGACGATGTGCTCTATGAAGCCATCTCACAGGGTGCGGCCTATCCCGGCATGGAGCATTACCTGCCGCTGTTTTATGAGCACACCAGCACGATTTTCGACTATGCGCCCGACGCGTCGTTGATGATGGACGCCGAAAGCATCACCGCCGCCGAAGAGCGTTTTGAAACCATCCAGGATTATTACCAGGCACGAAAAAAATCGGATGCCAGCTATCGCCCGGTGCCGCCGGAGCTTGCCTTTATTTCTGAAAGCGCGTGGCAGGAAAACATCCTCCCGCACGCCTCCACCTTCTCACCGTTCAGCGGAAATGATCGCTCTACCGACCTCGGCATCCGCAAGCTATTCCCATTCACCCAAGGAAATGCCGACCACACCCCGTTCGACCAGTTGCGGGAACAGTTGTCACGCGGCAAAACGCTGGCTATCGCCTGCGTGAGCACCGGCTCGCGTGACCGGCTGCAAACCCTGCTGATGGAACGCGGTTTCCACGCATCCGCCATTGAAAGCTGGCAGGAGGTACAGCGCGTCAAAGGCAAAACTATCGCACTCATCACCCTGCCGATCGAGCAAGGTTTTGAAACACCGACCATTGCATTGTTCAGCGAACAAGATGTGCTCGGCGAGCGGATCAGCCGCACCACCAAAAAGAAAAAAACCTCCGCCGCCTTTTTTGCGGAAGCCGCGAGCTTTAACGAAGGCGACATCGTGGTGCACCGGGAACATGGTATCGCACGCTTCGCTGGGCTGGTGACGTTGGAGGTAAACGGCGCATCGCACGACTGCCTGAAATTACTGTATGACGGCGACGATAAACTATTCCTGCCGGTCGAAAATATCGAACTGGTCACACGGTTCGGCATGGACGACGACGGCGTAAAACTCGACAAGCTCGGCGGCGCGTCGTGGCAGGCGCGAAAAGCAAGACTCAAGGAACGCATCACCCTTGCCGCCGAGGCACTGCTCCAAACAGCCGCCGAACGCCTGACCCGGCAGGCCGCCATTATTGAAACACCCACCGGAACCTACGATGAATTCGTCGCCCGTTTCAGCTTCGTGGAAACCGACGACCAGGCGCGCGCCATCACCGAAGTGGCCGCCGACCTCGCCTCCGGCAAACCCATGGATCGGCTGATCTGCGGCGATGTCGGATTTGGAAAAACCGAAGTGGCGCTCCGGGCAGCATTCATCGCCGTGATGGGCGAACATAAGGCACAGATCGCGCTCATCTGCCCCACCACCTTGCTCGCCCGCCAGCACTACAAAAATTTTAAGTCGCGCTTCGCAGGCTTCCCGATAGAGGTGCGGCAGCTCTCGCGCATGGTGCCTGCCAAAGCCGGCAAACAAACACTTGCCGACCTGAAAGACGGCACCGTTGATATCGTCATCGGCACCCATGCGCTGCTCGCCAAGGGTGTCGAATTTAAAAATCTCGGCCTGCTGATCGTCGATGAGGAACAGCATTTCGGGGTGGCGCAAAAAGAAAAACTGAAAAGCCTGAAAAGTGATGTGCATGTGCTCACCCTTTCTGCAACCCCCATTCCGCGTACTATGCAAATGGCGCTGACCGGCGTGCGTGACCTGTCCCTCATTACCACCCCGCCGGTTGACCGGCTCGCCATCCGCAGCTTCGTTATGCCGTTTGATCCGGTGACCATCCGCGAAGCGGTCATGCGCGAACTGCATCGCGGCGGGCAATGTTTCATCGTCACTCCGCGTATCAAAGACATTGGCGATCTGAAGCTGAAACTTGCCGAACTGCTACCGGAAGCGAGAATCTGCGTGGCGCACGGACAGATGGCCGCCGCTGAACTCGACACGGTGATGAATGATTTTTACGACGCAAAATACAACGTGCTGCTCTCCACCGCCATCATCGAATCTGGCCTCGATATCCCCACCGCCAACACCATGATCGTGCATAACGCCCACCTGTTCGGCCTGTCGCAACTGTACCAGATGCGCGGGCGCGTCGGGCGATCGAAGACTCGCGCCTATGCCTATTTTATGCTGCCGCACAAACGCGAACTGACAAAGAATGCCACACGACGGCTGGAAATCATGCAGACGCTCGACACGCTCGGCGCCGGGTTCACGCTCGCCAACCACGATATGGATATTCGCGGCTTCGGAAATTTAGTCGGCGAGGAACAATCCGGCCACATCAAAGAAGTCGGCATCGAGCTGTACCAGCAGATGCTGGAGGAAGCCGTGGCAAAACTACGTAGCCAGAAAGATGCGCCGAACCTGCCGCCCGCGCCTGAGGACTTCACGCCGACGATCAATCTCGGCCTCTCCGTCCTGATTCCCGAATATTATGTGAGCGATCTATCACTCCGCATGGGGCTATACCGCCGTGCCAGCGCGCTTGCCAACGAGGAAGAAATCAGCAGCTTCGCCGCCGAGCTGGTCGACCGCTTCGGTTCGATGCCGGAAGAAACCCGCACCCTGATTGAAACACTGAGCCTGAAGCTGCTGTGCAAAAAAGCTGGTATCGACCGCCTCGACATTGGCCCCAGAGGCGCCATCATCAGCTTCTACCAGAACCGGTTTTCCAACCCGGAAGCGCTGCTGGCGTTTGTTGCACGCCGCGTCAGCAGCCTCAAACTCCGCCCCGACCAGAAGCTGGTCTTTTCCCATGAATGGAAGGGCGACAAAATCAGCGTACTAAAAACGCTCGTGGATGCTATCGCTTCGCTGCACACACCAGGATAATGGATTGGCCAGGGCGTGGCGCATCTCGTCGCGTAATTCCTGAAACAGGGCGTGC
>CAZFKP010000045.1:0-7628 GCA_964518725.1 uncultured Rickettsiales bacterium
TAAATGCGCTACCAGACCAAGGTAGCGTTCATATGTCGGGGAGTAGCGCAGTCTGCCACCCGAACGTGAGTGAGGGATGAGCTTAAATGCGCTACCAGACCAAGGTAGCGTTCATATGTCGGGGAGTAGCGCAGTCTGGTAGCGCATCTGGTTTGGGACCAGAGGGTCGTAGGTTCGAATCCTATCTCCCCGACCATCATTTTCAATGAGTTACGCGACGGACGCTATTGTCTATCCCCTCCGGGGATACCTCGGGGATACCGCACACCATTTTTCACCTGATTTTCGATCATCACTCTATTGATAATCAAATTCCAAAATACCCCTGCCTAAATCGCCCCCAGAGAACTTGTAAGCGCCCCTAGAAGTTTGCCCATTTTATAAATTGCGGGCGCCAGCTTATATGAGTAGATATTTTATTCTTAATATACACTCAAAATTAGAATGGCTTTTATGCGCTTGGCAAAAAATTCGTGGCCGATGAATAATATTAAAGCAATAAGTGCGCTCTTTTTTGCCCAACTTATGAGAGAAATGCTAACGCCACAAACTTTTGAAAGTTTTAGGGCGCTCTCCTTAGGTACATTAGCAAGATTAGATGAGGCAATTAACGTTATTGTTGATGTGCAGTGCAATAGAATACCGAAGGCAGCTCTAGAGCCTGTTTGGAGTGAATTAGAATGGTCACTAAATGAAGAGCCTGTTGCGAAATTGCTGGCTTCTAGAGAGTGACCTGCTCCCCACTTTTAGTCCGGCTGTGAGTAGAGCCTTGCATGGTTATAGCTCCGCGTGATGATTCGGACAAGGGGCGGGCGGAGTGACCGCCCCGAGTCTAACTTCGCCCGCCCCTTGTGCGGCAACGAACTCCGCCGGGGTCAGGTAATTGAGCGCACTGTGCGGGCGCACGGTATTGTAATCATGCTGCCAGTGGCCGAGGATCGCCCGCGCTTCGCCAAGGTCGCGGAACCAGTGCTCGTTGAGGCACTCGTCGCGGAGCTTGCCGTTGAGGCTCTCGGTATAACCGTTCTGCTGCGGCCTGCCCGGCGTGATATAATGCCAGTCGATGTTATGCTCTGCCGCCCATTGCAGCATGGCGCGGCTGGTCAGTTCGGTGCCGTTGTCGGAGACGATGACCTTGGGCTTGCCGCGACAGCGCACCAGCGCATCGAGTTCGCGCACCACGCGTAACGCAGGCATGGAGGTATCGGCAGCGATGGTCAGGCATTCGCGCGAACACTGATCCATGATGCCCAGCACGCGGAACCGCCTGCCACAGGCCAGCGCGTCGCTCATGAAGTCGAGGCTCCATACCTGGTTGATGCCATCCGGCTTCGGCAAGGGCTGGCGGGTGCCGGTGGCCTTCTTACGGCCTTTGCGGCGCTTCACCATCAGCTGCTCCTCGCGGTAAATACGCCGAACCTTCTTGATGTTGCATGTAAACCCTTCGCGATTGAGAAGGATCGCTAAGCGCCGGTAGCCAAATCGTCGTCGCTGCCCCGCAAGTGCGCGCAATCGCTCGCGCAGCGCCGTATCGAGCGGACGCGTGAAACGGTAACGCACCAGCGCCCGCCCGATGCCAAGCACATCGCAGGCTCGCCGCTCACTGACAGGATGCGTCTGTAAAACATACACCACCGCTTCACGCTTCGCCTGCGGCGTTACCACTTTTTTGAATTGACGTCCTTCAGGATGGCAATGTCCAGCATCGTCTCCGCCAGCAGCTTCTTCAGCCGGGAGTTCTCGGCCTCCAGCGCCCGCAACTTCCGCGCATCCGATACCTCCATCCCGCCGAACTTCGCCTT
The DNA here is from genome assembly GCA_964518725.1 of uncultured Rickettsiales bacterium. Classification (GTDB taxonomy): domain Bacteria; phylum Pseudomonadota; class Alphaproteobacteria; order Rickettsiales; family SXRF01; genus JANRKF01. Next base: position 1,803 of record CAZFKP010000045.1, read on the forward strand.
CCACTTGTAAAATGTCGCGGGGCTTATCCCGTGACGGCGGCACACTTCCGACGTCCTGCCGCTCGCCTCCTGCTCCTTCAACACTGCAATGATCTGTTCTTCCGTAAATCGCTTCTTCATAGGTCTGCTCCTTCGCAAAAAGATTAGCAGACTCTACTTCAAACTGGACTAATTTATGAGGGGCAGGTCACAAGATGCTTCCTCACTTAGGTGAAATATCTCGCACGCTCGTTATCTCTCGGTTACTGATCACCTGCATCTTCGGCTGTTCTTCCTGTTGCCGGGCATCTAAGGAGCCGTGGTTTGCCCTGCTCTTCATGACAGCCTTTCGAGCAGCCTCATCTTTTGTTAACAGCGCATCAAACAGAGTGTGATCGTTCTTCTCCGAAGGTGATTGTGACGCCACGGGAGAAATGTTCCGCGGCGCTGTTTTACCATCAAATTTCAGTAACCCTTGTTCTTTAATGCCATTTACAAGTGAATTGGAGAACTCGTCATTGCCGATCATCTGCCGGAAGGCGTTTTCCTCCGCCGACGTGACCCTGCCGTTTTTATCGGGGTCCAGCAACAAGACGGCGTTTTCCAGCCGCGATTTTTCCTGGCTGTTATTCGTCACCAGCCTTGGCTGCAATGCGCCGTTCACTCGGCCGTTCGGTATTTCGGCCTGAAACGGTTGAATCGGCGTATTATTTTTTCCATAACCATCATAGCGCATAATTTCCGCCGGATTAGCGATGAGGTCAACACCGCCTGCGCTTACAAGCGCAGCGTTGGCCTGCACGGCTTCCATCAACATCTGGGTGCGGATGGCCTGCGATTCACGGCCGGGACTAAGAGCTTCCAGCAATTGCGTCATGCGCGTGACGTTGGCGACATGCGCTGCCAGCGCCCCGTTAGGCACGCCGCCGCTTAAGGCCGACTGCTGTTGCAGCAATTCATAGGCCTGCACGCGGTCGCCCAGTTCCACCTGTAGTTGATAGCGTTCGTATTTCGCCGGTACCATGTCTGCGAATTCTCGCCGCGCCTCTTGCATCTGCGCGATATTCTGCTGAAGCTCGTCGCGCTTTTCGGGCGGCAGGCCGAGCTTGGATTTTTCGGTGAGTTCCATGAAGCGCGCCATCGCCGCGTCATGATCTCTCACGTTGAGATAGGGCACGGATTCCGGCGGCACATTCTCGAAATATTTGGTCAGGTCGAGCATTTGGCGCTTCTCATTGGCGTTCAGGCCGATGACCGGGTTTTTGCCAGCGGCGATACTCTCCCGGTGCATGGCTAATTCCTGCAGGGCCACGTCATCGCGGCGGCGCTGGATGTCCAGCGTATCGGATTCCCTCATCTGGGCGGAATAATGGCTCACGCCTTCGCCGGCGGCGCTTTGATGCTGTAGCTGTATGGTCGGCTCCAGCTCCGCTCTCCGGCTGTGCGCGGCGGCGACCCTGTGCTCAATCGCCGATTGCAGGCCGTCGATATGTTTGGGATCGGAAAGATTGATTTTGCTGACATCGACCTTGCCGTCCACGACGAATTTCTCAAACGGATGCCCCGGCGGCAGCGGTATCTTGCCTTCGCCCAGCTGCTTCATCGCATTTTGCAAAAAGAAATTGTTGTCCTGGTCGGGGACGAAAGTGGCGATCAATTTCGTATATTCGGCGTGGCTTTGCACGGCATGGTTGAAATTATCAATCGCGTTGCCCACCAGGTAGCTTGCCGCGGTGCCGACGATCAGGCCGCCGCCGAGCACCTTGACGGCGCCGCGGGCGGTAACGGCGGATGCGCCGAGGTCTTTGGCGATTTCACCGCCTGCGAACATGCCGGAAAACGTTTGCGTACCGTCGGTGGCGAGTATCGCTCCCTTGGCGCCGACGGAGCCGTCGGCTTCGATGAACTGGCCGGGCGTGTGATAGACGTTGGCGGCGACGACGATGGCCGCCAACGGATAGTTGGTTTGCTGGGCGAGCTTGCTCAGCGATTTCGGCACGTGTTTGCTGATGCCCGGCAGCGCCTCGGCGACGTTGGTGGCATTATTGCCCAGGTCAGCGGTGTTGGCCAACACGCCGACTCCTTCGCCCCTGCCGACATGCGTGATTATTTTATTACTGTTCATCAAGAAGCCCACGCCCGACGCACCGCCCGATACTCGCGCGGCGCCATTTATGTCCGGCACTCCCGTCACGCGCGCGAGCGCCCCCGGCGCATCCGCCTGTAGCGCACGGGCAGGCGTGTCGGGTGCCGGGGTATGTGCACCAGCTTTAGGAACAGCAGGCGTTGTCGCAGTATTATCACGCATTGCAGCGTGTTTAACACGCGCCTCATTGACGTTCGCCAAAGATCTTCTGTAGTCCGCACCTGAGACATTTTCCGGCTCTTTTGCCATCCTATCCATAAGATTCAAGTGATCATTCTGTGCCACAAAATAGCGTGGAGGATCAGCAGCCTTGGCATGGGCGGTTTGTTCAGGGGTGAGGCCTGTATCACCAGCCATCAAGCAATCAACCAGCGCCTGCGCGCGCGGAAGATCCTCCGGCCTGATCGGAACTTCGAGAAACACGTAAGGCTGCCCGGCCTTGATGTATCTTCTGTCACCCCCCTCCAGAGGTAGCGTGCCCTCACCCGACCGCATCTCCCTTATATCATACCTAATGCCATGTGCTTCCAGCGCACTGCCAAGAAACGTCTGCACCTTAAAATCACTGAATAACCGGCTGTTACCCGGCGCGATAATGGAAAGCATTGCATGGCCATTGCGGACAGGGGCATCAGGAATGCGATCCAGGTGGTTTTCTTGAGAAAAACTCGTGACCAGTTCCCGCCCCGCGTAATGCGCCATGCCAACATCCACCGGCGGACGCAACTCCGCTCCATCGGCAATCCTATCCTGCAAACCCTGAATGCGGTTCCGTTCAGCTAGTAGCTCCGCTCTTTCCTGCGCGGCGCGTTGCCGCAAATCCGGGCGGTTGTTTACCCCCAGCCCGAAACGCTCTCGACCCTGCTTGTCGCCGTACATCTCGATCATATCGGCATAGAGGGCGGGAAGTGTCTTTTGCCAAAGCAGCTTCTGACCCTGACCGTTAAGCGAGCCCTGCACAATGCCAAGATCCACCGTGTAACTTCCGCTCTTGCCATTTAATTTATTGGCAAATGTTTCCCGTGTTTTTTCAATGGTCGGTGACTGCTCAAGCTCTGCCGCGATTTCCGGCGGCAACTTCAACCCCGCATCCGAGAGCGCAACATATAATTCTTCATGGTTTTGCGGCAAGCGCCCCCATTTGGGGTAGCCGTCCATCATGACTTCATGAAGCCGCGCTTGTATTTCATCCGATCGTTGCAAATAAACAAGCATTTCAACAGTAATAGCCCGCGCGTTTGTCATGGCCATCTGCAGACCGGAGGCCGGGTAGTCGCGGAATAAGCTGCTTACGGTCTCAGCATTCGCACCAGGCACTTCGGTGTTTCTTAATATATGATCGCCCGCTTCACCAAACTGCTCACTGGCACGGACGCTATGGTCGGCTTGTAAAATATGCGTCAATTCATGACCGATGGTGGAAGCCGTTTGGTCGCCCCCCCCCAATATCCTGTAAAAATAACCAAGTGATTGATTAAAGCCGATTGCCCGTTCGCCAACTTTTATGGTACCTTCCGTCGATATAGCTCTAGCCATCCCCTCTAATAGACCACCCAGCATAGATCGACCGGTATTCTGCAGCCTTGCATCGTTGACTCCCGTAAGCTTAATCGGTTGATCATGTTTTGCTACAATATCAAGCCCCTTGGGTGGCCACTCACCAAATGACATCCGCAATAACTCATCCCCCGTGGCCTGACCCCGCGCCATGAGTTCCCGCGCAACCTGATTTCGATTGAGCGGCGCCTGACCATATGGCGACTGCTGTTGCCTAGCCTGCGCGGCATCATTGAAAGACGGTCGCGCCTGCGGCTCCAGCACCACCGGCTGCTGGGTAATTCGGGCGGCTTGCGGTTCTGGCGCATCGGGCCGGGCGGGTTTGGATGCCGCTTCGTTGGTTCTTTTGGCTTCCGCCAACAGTGCCTCATTTGCTTGCCGAAGCTTCGCATATTCCGCATCGCGCGCCGCGCGTGGCGCTATCCTTTCTCCCGCGTCAATCGCCTCGCCTGCTGTCATTGCTTTCGCGATGTAGGAATTCACATGCCCAGCAGGAGGATTATTCTTGTCCAAATCATAAAGGCTAAGGGAAGGCCCGTTGGTGGAAATCACCACATGAGTGTTGCCTTTTCGCCAAGCTGCCCAAGTATTCGGTCTGCTAAGTTCGGTTTTGTATCTATCCCTATCCAGCCCTTGCGCAAAGGCCCATGCATCCTCCGCCGTCTCAAATTCATAGACGGCGCGTTGATGTTTCATATACGCATGATGATTATTGGTTTGCGATTGATCGAGCAGCGCCAACATTTTCGCTTCTGTTTCCTGATATTCCTTAATTTTTCCAGCCGCGATGGTGTGCATCACATGGGGCTTGATGCCGTATTGGTTGCTTGATCCACTTGCCGTCCGCAGATGGGCAAAGCGCTGCATCGAGACAGGGTCGCTGATGACCAGCACCCCATCCTCCACTGTAAACGCAATCCTCTGCGCCGTTAGGGCGTTTCTGAGTGCGGTTCCAGCTTCATAACTCCCACCATCAACGACCCGAAAATCCGTATAGGGTTTTTCATAGCTGGTTCTGACGGCTGATTCAGCGAACGCCATTCTCGCCCCCGACACTTTAAGATATTCGGGTATATGCTCTTCGCCGATGAGGATTCTGCCATCAATCTCCTTGAAATCAACGCCCAACACCTTCAGCGCCGCGCGGTTTTTCACGCTATCTTTCAGCGAAATTCCGTCCGCGTGGCTCGCCGCTTCGGCACTCTTTAATACATCCTTTGCCTGATACTTTACATACTCGACGGTTCCGGGAATGTTTTCCGGTTTGGGGAATGTATTGCCCGCCTTCAGACCCTTCGCAACGGCGGCATCAATTTGCTCTGACGTGTATCCGTGTTCTATCAACCATCTTCGCAAACTAGACTGGTCCGCTTTGATATAATGGTTTAGGGAGCCATTAGACGAAGCGCCTAAAGTGATTCTGATTTCTTCTCCATTCGGGGTAAGAGCAAGCGGTGAAACCTCAATCCCGCTATGATCAAAAAGTTTCGGCAGGGGAATGCCCCTTATTCCGCTTTTTATCATCTTTACACTCAAGTCTTGTAACTCAGCCTCATGGTTCCACGCCTCTATCACCAGCCCTGCGTAGGTCTGAAACTGTTTGTGGGAGCTAAAGCCCTTAGGAAGAGGAAGCTCTGGTGCGTCCTGCGGAGTCCAGCCGACGATTCTGGCACCTTGCGGTGCGGAAGGATTTTGGCGGGCATCGGCTCTCGTTGGCGGCGCGATTGCTTCATCCAAGTCGGTCGGCGCTACGCGAGCGGATTCACCACTTGCACCTGCGTTTGGTGTATTTTGATTATTATCAGGCATGCGAAAACACGGCTAAGATAGTTAAAATTAGGCTAATTATAGCATGGGAATGTTAAAATCCCGTGACAGCGGCGCAAGGGCCGCGCCCACAGAACGGAAGGCTTAATCATTGATTATCAACAGATTGTGCAACCGCCCGAACTGCCAGCGCCATTTTCTTCGCGCCATTTTGCGGATTTTAATGCCTCAGGCGGCCCCGCGCGGGGGGTGGATTATTTGCTTGTCATGCGCGGCCCCTCATGTATGTATGGCCCGCATATTTTCAAAAAAGCAATCACCATCGGGGCGTAGCGCAGCCTGGTAGCGCGCCTGCTTCGGGAGCAGGAGGCCGGAGG
>CAZFKP010000046.1:0-7416 GCA_964518725.1 uncultured Rickettsiales bacterium
CGAGCTGGTATTCCGGCGGGCCAGACGGGTCAACGGTATTGAGCCACATCGGGCGGCACGACGCGAGCGACAACACCGCAAACGCTAGTATAAGTGTACGTTTCATGGCTTCATTCTATAATATTTTCTCATCACCGTAAAGGCGATTGATCGCAGCGCAGCAGGAACCCATCCGCGCTACCGCTGCATTTTTTTGCCGGGAAACACAAAATATAGTAGCAATTGGCGAAAAATCAGGCAATATGTCGCTATTACTATTCCATCTACTTGAAGAGGTGCACCATGATCAATCTCCACGTCCCCGCAAAACAAGAGTTACTGCGCCCCACCATCACCGTGATTGGTGTCGGCGGCGCAGGCGGCAACGCGGTGAACAACATGATCAGCTCGCAGCTCGAAGGTGTCAACTTCGTCGTGGCGAACACCGATGCACAGGCCATCGACCATTCGCTGACCGACCGCACCATCCAGCTTGGCGCCAATATCACCCGTGGTCTCGGTGCCGGTGCGAACCCTGATATTGGCCGCGCCGCCGCTGAAGAAGCCAAAGAAGAAATTGCCGCCCATATTGAAGGCAGCAACATGGTGTTCATCACCGCCGGCATGGGTGGTGGCACCGGCACCGGCGCAGCCCCGGTGGTTGCGCGCATTGCCAAGGATCTCGGCATGCTGACGGTCGCCGTCGTCACCAAGCCCTTCCAGTTTGAAGGCGCGCACCGCATGCGCCTCGCTGAAGCCGGCCTCAAGGAATTGCAGGATTACGTCGACACACTCATCGTGATCCCGAACCAGAATCTGTTCCGCCTCGCCAACGAAAAAACCACTTTCTCGGATGCGTTCTGCATGGCTGACGAAGTGCTGCATTCCGGCGTGCGCGGCGTCACTGACCTGATGGTAAAACCCGGCATGATTAACCTCGATTTCGCCGATATCCGCACCGTGATGCGCGAGATGGGCAAAGCCATGATGGGCACCGGCGAAGCGAATGGCGAACGCCGCGCCGTCGATGCCGCCGAGGCTGCTATTTCCAATCCGCTGCTCGACGATATTTCGCTGAAAGGCGCCCGTGCGCTGCTCGTCAACATCACCGGCGGCATGGACATGACCCTGTTCGAGGTCGACGAAGCCATGAACCGCATCCGCGAGGAAGTCGATACCGATGCAAATATTATTTTCGGCTCGACGTTCAGCGATGCGATGGAGGGCAAAATGCGCGTCTCGGTCGTCGCCACCGGGATTGATGTGCAGAAGCAAACCATGCCCGCCGCACCAAAAATGGTGGCCACCGAAGGTAAGAAGCCCTTCAGCTTCGCGCCGGTTGCCCCAGCCAAACCGGAGTTCCGTCCGGCTGCACCCATTGCGCGCACTGAGTCCGGGAAAAATTTCTTCACCGCCCCTGAAGTGGCGCATCACGAAGAGACCGGCGAAGCAACCCATGAAACAGCGTGGCAGGAACAAACACCGGCGGCCGAACAGCAGCTGCAGCCAGTGCTTACTGCACGCGAGCCAGCCTCAGCGGCACCGCTACTTTCTGAGCCGCGCTTCATCCCCGCCGGAGCACTCGCCAGCAAACCTCAGTCTGAGCCACAGGACGATGCTGGCATGGCAGAACAAGGCAGAGGCTTCTTCTCACGCGTGGCTGATGTCGGTCGGGTGTTGTCGTCCCGCGCCAGCCGCAGCGAAGTTGCCGAACGCATTCAGGTAGTGCAGAAACCTGTGTTTGCTGAAAAACAAGCCATCCACGCCGAAGACGATCAATATCTCGATATTCCGGCTTTCCTGCGCCGCCAGGCAAACTAGCGCGACAGCGTATCTTTTATCCCAAGCTGCTCGGCGAGCTGCTCGCTGAGCGGCCTTATCTGCTTACGGTAATCCGCCTCCAGCGCGCTCCACTGAGTGTGTTTTTCCCGGTAGTGCTTCATCGCCTCGGCACTCAGGTTCTGCGCCTCCAGCTCGCCGCATAGCTGGTGAAGCGCTTCAAGGATGGGGGTAAGCGCCATCTCGCTGCTGAAATAGAGGAGTGTCATATTTTCATTACTAAGGGAGGTGCGTTGTATGTCTGGGTAACGCGCTTCTATCAGATCGTGCAGCATGCGCCGGACGATACCCGTATGCTCGCCACCGTTGCAATGCATTACTACATGCTCCCCTTTAATCGCAAAGGTAACCGCCGTTCCAGCGATTTGATGGGATATATTTTCCGACATTCACGCCTCCTATTGCCCGTCCGTATGGATTTTCAGGCTGCCGATTTGCCTGCCAGTGCAGACATCGACATGCACCATCTCAATATCGCCGTCCTGCCTCGCCATGGCGATACGCAAGATATTGCCATCATAGGTGGTATCCACCACATGCCCTTTGCCTTTCAAATCAAGCTCGCCACCGGGGCAGCTCGACGCAACGCTCTTGCTGGCAGCCTTGACCTTCATCCAGGCAGCGGCGCCAACCACCAGAAACCCAACAACCAATACCACACCCATAGAAATGACTAGCGTTTTTAGCGCCTTTAGGTTTTGTTCGCTCATATGACTATTAACTCCGTGGATACAAAAACGCTGATGGTGGAAGAAAGCGCGGCAGGCGAGCGACTTGATAAATTCCTAAGCTCCCGCCTTCCCGATCTTTCCCGCAGCCGCGTCCAGTCCCTGCTTGCACAAGGCATGGTCACGCTTGCCGGTACTGTCATAGACGATGCCTCGCAAAAGGTCAAACCAGGACAAAAATTTCATCTGGTCATTCCCGAACCGACTCCCACCCACATGGTAGCGCAGGAGATCGCGCTTGATATCGTCTATGAAGACCGCGACCTGCTGGTCATCAACAAACAGGCGGGCCTCACTGTCCATCCCGCGCCCGGCCACCCGGATATGACGCTGGTCAACGCCCTGCTCGCCCATTGCGGCAACTCGCTCTCAGGCATCGGCGGCGTATCGCGCCCGGGAATCGTCCACCGCATCGACAAGGATACGACCGGGCTGATGGTCGTCGCCAAGCACGATATCGCCCATAACATCCTCTCCGGCCAGCTCGCCGACCGCAGGCTGTCGCGCATCTATCAAGCGGTCTGCTGGGGAACCCCGTCGCCCGCCTCCGGCACCATCACTGGCAATATCGGGCGCTCCATCACCAACCGCCAGAAAATGGCCGTGGTAAAAACCGGCGGCAAACCCGCCACCACCCATTACAAATTACTACAGGATTTTGCTGTCGCCTCGCTGGTGGAATGCACGCTTGAAACCGGCCGCACCCACCAGATCCGCGTGCATATGCTGAAGCTCGGCCATCCGCTGGTCGGTGATCCGAGCTATGGGCAAAGCACTGAATCCCGCTTGCGGGCAAATCAGTACAAACAACTTTCACCAACCATCCGGGAAGCCCTGCTCGCCTTCAACCGACAAGCGCTGCACGCCACCCGCATGGGGTTCGTTCACCCAAAAAGCGGTAAGCTCATGCAATTCACCGCGCCGCTGCCGGAGGACATGCAGCAGCTGCTTGACCGCTTACAAGAACAAAAAGGTTGTTTTTCATAGCCTAGGGAGCTACAACGACAGCTCAAAAAATATCAGGGGCAGGACATGACCACACCCATCGCCAACACCAACCTCGACGAAACCAGCCCGACCACCCGCAAGGTCGGCTACTTCCTGGGGCCGGCGTTTTTCCTCCTGACGCTCTTCACCGGCGCCCCCGAAGGCATGGACATGAATGCCTGGCGGGTTTGCGGCCTCGCCCTGTGGATGGGCACCTGGTGGGTAACCGAAGCCATGCCGCTGCCGGTTTCCTCACTGCTGCCGATCGTGATTCTGCCGGTTTTCACCAGCATGGACTTCAAGAATGTCGCCTCCCCCTATTCCAGCGGGATTATCTTCCTGCTGCTTGGCGGATTCATGTTGTCGCTCGCCATGCAGAAGTGGGATCTGCACATGCGTATCGGCCTTGGCATCCTGAGAATCATGGGCAAAGGCCCTAAATCCATCCTCGGCGGCATGATGATCGCCACTGCCTTCATGGGCATGTGGATCAGCAACACCGCCTGCGCCATCATGATGCTGCCGATGGCGATTTCCATGGCGCTCCTGTTCTGCGGCAAAGACAAGCAGTGTGACACCGAACACAACCCCTTCGCCAAGGCGATGATCCTCGGTGTGGCCTACGCTGCGGTCGTTGGCGGGCTTTCCACCTTTGTCGGCACCCCGACCAACGCCGTGCTGATCGGCTACATGCAGAAAACATACAATTTTGATTTCAGCCTCGCCGACTGGATGTCATTCGGCGTTCCGCTTGCAATTTTGCTGCTCGGACTCGTGTGGTCACTGCTTGTGTTTATTTTCCTGCGCGGTCATGAAATCGAAGGCGACGTGCGCTCGATGGTGCAGGACGCCTATTCAAACCTTGGCAAAATCAGCCGCGAGGAAAAAATCGTCGCCGCCGTGTTTATCTGCGCCGCGACATTGTGGTCGGGCAGCGACTACCTTGAGAACCTGCTGAATATCAAAATCAGCGACGCCGCCGTGGCCATTTTCGCGGCGCTGCTGCTTTTCCTGATCCCCACCAACCTGAAATTCGACAAATTCGCCATGGAGTGGAAAGACACCGCCAAGCTGCCATGGGGCATCCTCGTGTTCTTCGGCGGCAGCCTCTGCATCTCGGAGGCGCTGACTGATAGCGGCGTGACACTCTGGCTCTCGACCAAACTCAATCTGCTGGAAGGCCTGAACATTGTCTTCATCATTGGCGTGGTGGTACTCCTGATGATCGGCGTTTCGGAGATGATGAGCAACGTCGCCACCGTCACCGCCTTCCTGCCGATCCTGTCGGCGATGGCGGTCGCCATGAACGTGAACCCGCTGCTCGTGCTTATCCCGGCGACACTTGCCGCCAGTTGCGGCTTTATGCTGCCAGGCGCATCGGCGCCCAACGCATTTGCCTATGGCACCGGCTACCTCAAAATCAAGGACATGGTACGCACCGGCTTCACGCTCGATATCATCTCCGGCCTCACCGTGGTCTTTTTCACCTTCACCTTCATCAGCATGATCTTTGGCATCGAGCTGGGAGTCGTGCCGGACTGGGCGCTGAAATAAGATGCACACCCCGACAGTCGGCTCCTTCCTGTTCGACTACCTCTACAGCAAAGGGGTGCGCCACGCGTTCGGCATTCCGGGCGATTTTGCCCTGCCGACCTTCCGCTGGCTCGACCAGTCGCCGATCACGCTCTACACCATGACCCATGAACCGTCAGTCGGCTTCGCCGCCGATGGCTACGCACGGGTGCATGGGATGGGGGTGGCACTCGTCACCTATTGCGTCGGCGGCCTCAACCTGCTGAACGCCGCCGCCTGCGCCTATGCCGAGAAAAGCCCGGTGCTGTTCATCTCCGGCGGCCCCTCGTCCGGTGAACGCAAGCATGATCCGCTGCTGCACCACAAGGTCAAAACCTTCGACACGCAAAAACGTATTTTTGACGAGGTCACCTGCGCCGGAAGCGTTCTGCTCGACCCGGAAAACGCTGCCGAGGAAATTATGCGCGTGGTCGATACGGTAATCGAACAATGCCGCCCCGGCTATCTTGAAATACCCTACGACGTGGTGGATTTACCGATCAAGCCGCCGATCCTCCGCAACCGCCCGACGCCGGAATCCGACCCCGAACATCTGGAGGCAGCACTCGCGGAAGCCACGGCCATCCTTGCCACCGCACAGCAACCGGTGATCGTCGCCGATGTCGAAGTGGCGCGCCACGGCCTGACCGACACGGTGCTGGCGCTGGCCGAACAATTCAACATCCCGATCGCCGCCACGCTGCTTTCCAAAAGCATTGTCTCGGAAGAACATCCGCTTTATATCGGCGTCTATAGCGGCGGACTATCGGAACCGGTTACACAAAATTACGTCGAGGAAAGCGATTGCCTGATCCTGCTTGGCGCCTTTATTTCCGACGTGTTCATGGGGATGAACACCGCCAGACTTGATCGCAAGCGCACTATTCTCTCCAACACCGAAAAGACTCGTATCGGCCTGCATAGCTACGATAATGTGCAATTCAGCGATTTCCTGAACGGCCTACGCTACCGCACCGTTCCACGCAAGGAATTCACCAACCCCTATATCCACGCCAAAGAAACACCCCTCACCGATGCCGAGCGCACAGACAAACTCAACTCCGAAGCCTTTTTCCGCATCCTTGGCCTGACCATGGATGAGGATGCCACCGTCGTCTGCGACACCGGCGACGCGCTGCTCGGCGCCATCGGCCTGCGTACCAGCCAGCGCAATAATTTCATTGCCGACGCCTATTACCTGTCGATGGGATTCGCCACCCCCGCCGGCATCGGCGCCATGGTCGCCAACCCCGAAAGCCGCTGCTACATCATCGTCGGTGACGGTGCCTTCCAAATGACCGGCATCGAGCTTTCCACCTGTGCCAAATACGGGATGAAACCGATCGTCTGCATCCTGAATAATGACGGCTATGGCACGCAGCGCCACATCATCGACGGCACGTTCAATGACATCCATCCATGGCATTACACCCGGATATGCGAATTACTGGGCTATGGGAAAAGCACCCGCGTTACCACCAAGGGCGAGCTTGAAACCGCACTCAAAGAGGCTGCAAAAAGCAACGACATGACGGTCATTGAAGTGATGATCCCACGCGATGATTGCTCACGCCCCTTGCGCCGCATGGCCGAAGGCCTCGGCAAACTCCGCGATGCACAGAAGAAAAAGTAGTACTAAACGCTACTTCCCGGCACCGTAGAAGATGTTCCCGGTCGGCAACGAATAGGTCATCATCAGCGTTTCCACACCGGGATTGCGGTCATACAGGCTTGCATTCGAGCGGTGGTTGAACGCAACGCCCATGCGGTGGAGGTTGGGGAATTCATAGGCCAGCTCGATGCCAGAGCGGAATTCAAGCGCGCCACCGAGGTCTTTGCTATCACCTTGCTTATACGCACCGACAGCAAAATTCGGGCTAACGTAAAACTGCGGGGCAACCACAAAATCCCAATGCAGACCTGCATAGCCATAAACCGCATCATCGGTATTGGCCATCACACCGACCATCGGGCGCAGCCCGTACCATACCGGCTCGAAACGATACTCGCCACCATATTCAAACGAGTCGTTATCCTGCTGGGTCACGTCATACCAACCGAGGATGCCGGTTAAATACTCGCTGGCGCTGGCCGTACCGGCGGCAACAGAGGCAGCGAGGAAGGTAGCAGCACAGAATGCACGAAGTTTCATAGGATATTCCTGAGTAAATGAGATGACTGAGAATGCTTTAACAGACCATGGCTTAAAATAGCGTTAACCGCCAGATCTTTTTATATGGAGCGGGTGAAGGGAATCGAACCCTCGTATGCAGCTTGGGAAGCTGCCGTTCTACCATTGAACTACACCCGC
>CAZFKP010000047.1:0-5001 GCA_964518725.1 uncultured Rickettsiales bacterium
TCAGCTGAAACAATGGGCTAAACAGAATCTAACCTAGTTATCTACGACAGCCCCTAAATATCATCATGGTTGGCAAGCCGCGCGTTGCTGGCCAACTGTTGCAGCCCAAGAAGTGCTAACAGGGCGATGAGCATGTGCTGTCGCTGTCGCAACGTCGTGAGCATGGCCTCCCCCAACGGATGGTTCCGCCAGTTCCTGATCCCTTTCCACAGAAGTGATGTTGCAAGCCATGCAAGCACCGCGATCCATTGCCACTGGGTGCTGCTGCGTACGGTCATGAGGAATATCAGCAACGCTGCCTGCGTTATCCACATCAGCCATCCGCTCACCCGCGCATAACGGTTCTGCATGCGGCTAAACAGCATCAGGTGCATGGTGGCGATGATACTCAGTATGCCGAGATTGCGATTGGACGTCACTGACGGCGCGTCGGCACGTCCGGTGAATACGTCGCTATAGAAAAGTAGGTTGAAGGAAAATAAAACGACCACCAGCAACACAAGGAAGCATGGTTGGCCACGCGCCTGCATTAGGAACAGCAGGCATGAAATAGACAGCAGCAGGAAGAAACAATGGTACGTGGAATCGGCATGATAGCCGAACAGGAAGAAGGAGAGCTTATAGAAATCAACCAGGCCGGTATCTTCCGCCGGCATGATGACAAAGGGTGCGCGGGTGGATTTGTAGGGTTGGAAGGTGGAGGGATCGAGCGCGGTTGCCGCCTGCAGTGCGGCTTCAATCGCTGCACCGTTTCCGGCGAGTGCCTGCTGTTCTGTTGCATCGTCTGGCAACAGGATATCTTTGATCGCCTTCTCCACTTCCGGCCTTCCCACATATCCGCGATTGAAGCCGTAAAGGCTCTCGGAAATGGCGATCGAGATTGCGAATACATCATTACCAGCGCCATAATTGAGCTTGGCATCCAGCCCCTCGGCCTTACCAAGAATGTAGGCATTGAAAAGGCAAAGAGTGACGGCAACGACACAACCGGAGAAAATGATCCAACGGACTGCATCGCTTACCTGCCATGGCCTCATGTGCTGGCCTGCTCACACAATGCCGACATGCTGCGTACATAGTCGCTGCGGCTGCCGCCGGAATCAAACAGGCGGTAGCCGCTTGCCGTATGGGCGAGGGCTTCTTCTAGCGAGAATACCGGCTTCCAGCCAAGTTCACGGCGGGCAAGCGAGGAATCGAGCGCCAGCAGCCCGGCCTCATGCGGCATGTCTTTCGGGGTTTCAACGCGCCATGTTGCAGTCGCTCCCCACTGGGCAGCAAAGGTTGAAACTACCTGCTCGACCGGCACCACCGACGCAGCATCCGGCCCGAAATTATAGGCGGGTGATAATGGCGTCCGGTTCTCAAACATCTGCCGTACCAGCATCAGGTAGCCCGAAAGCGGTTCGACCACATGCTGCCATGGGCGCAGCGAATTCGGGGCGCGGATTACCAACGTTTCTCCTGTGGAAAATGCCCGCACCGCATCGGGAATCAGTCGGTCTTCGCTCCAGTCGCCGGCGCCGATGACATTACCGGCGCGTGCGGTGGCAATGCGGATGTTCTTTTCATCGAAAAACGACTGGCGGTAGGCATGTGCGATAATTTCGGCGCAGGCTTTGCTCGCGCTGTAAACATCGCGTCCGCCAAGCTCGTCGGTTTCCTTGTAGGCCTGGCCGGTCTCCTTGTTGCGGTAGCATTTATCGGTGGTGACAACCAGAGCAGCCTTGATGCTGGGGATGGTGCGGCAGGCCTCGAGCACGTTGGCTGTGCCGGTGATGTTGGTCGCGATGGTGGCAAGCGGGTCGCGGTACGAGCGCCGCACCAGAGCCTGCGCCGCCATGTGGATCACGATGTCTGGCGCAAAATCGGCCATGGCGCGGGAAAGCGTGATCAGATCGGCGAGGTCGGCGAGGGTGTTTTGTTCGCACAGGCTGGGGATATCGAGGAGCGTATACAGGTTGGGCGAGCTATCGGGTGCCAGCGCATAGCCCGCGACCTTGGCACCCAGATGATGCAACCACACGGCAAGCCATGCGCCTTTGAAGCCGCTATGCCCGGTGAGAAAAACCCGTTTGCCCGACCAGAAATCCATTCCCTATTTCCTTGCGTTCCACACCGCCCACGGCGCCTTTTTTGAGTCCCACAAATCTTCTAACGCCCGCTTGTCGCGCAGCGTATCCATCGCCATCCAGAACCCGTCATGGCGGTAGGCCATCAGCTGCCCGCGCTTGGCCAGCGTCTCCATCGGCGCTTTTTCCCACACCGTTTCATCGCCATCGATCAGGTCGAGAACCGACGGCTCCAGCACAAAGAATCCGCCATTGATCCGTGCGTCCTTATTGTCGATTTTTTCGGCAAAACCCGTCACCTGATCGCCCTTACTTTCCAGCACGCCGAAGCGTCCGGGCGGGGTGATGGCTGTGACGGTGGCTTTCTTGCCGTGCTTCTTGTGGAAAGCGATCAGCTTACCGACATCAACGTTGGAAACGCCGTCACCGTAGGTGAGGCAGAAACTTTCCTTGCCGAGGTATTTTTTGATCCGCTTCAGGCGGCCGCCGGTCATGGTTTCCGCGCCGGTATCCACCAACGTTATCCGCCAGTCTTCGCCGTGGTGTTGGTGGACATTAATCTCGCCTGCGCCGAGGTCGACGGTGAGGTCGGACATGTGATAAAAATAATTGGTGAAATATTCCTTGATGACATAGCCCTTATAGCCGAGGCAGACGACAAAATCCTTGATGCCGTGGTGGGCGTAGGCTTTCATGATGTGCCAGAGGATAGGCTTGCCGCCGATCGAAACCATGGGTTTCGGCAAATGGTCTGTTTCCTCGCTGATGCGTGTGCCGAGCCCCCCGGCGAGAATCACTGCTTTCATCGTTATTTCCCCATGATGTGTTTGAAGTCCGTGTAATCTTGCAGGCGGCACCGCGGGTGAAGAAACGGCCCGACATGCGCCGCCAGCAGAATATCCATATTATGCTCAAACACAAGCCCGGTGAGTGCAATATTCACCCGCACGGTACGCGGCTTTTTACCCGAAAGCGGGGTGATGGTAAGGCAGCGGCTATATTCCACCGGCACGATCAGTAGGCTGTTGCCGGTGCTTTCCGCCCGGATACGGTAATTGCCCTGTTCCAGGGTGATAGAACTTTTCTGCACCGGAACGAAGGTCGTTTCCGGCAGCGGCTCAAACAGGATGGCGTCGCTTAAGCTGAAATCTTTTTCATGCATTATCTTGCTTGCTTCTTGCACCGAACTGGCATGCAGTATCCTGGCGGCGGCGATGCCGCGTGTATTTGCCTCCGGCAGTTCCAGCACCGACAGCGGGCGGATGCCCGGCAACTCAAGTGTTCCGCGATGGATCAGCCCATCGCGTTGTGCATCGAAGGTAAGTAGGAAGCGCACCCCCAGCATGGCAAGTATGCGGGTGTCGATGTAGGAGAAATTCGTCAATGAACGGTTTTGCCTGTCATTCGGCAGGGTCAAGAAATCGCGCACCAGCCGGTAAAAAGCCGGGGTGATTGTCTGGTTATATTCATGCAACGTCGGGATGTTATAGAGCCACAATCCGGTGGTCTGGTAATCATTGCGGGCGGCGACGTTCATCTGGTAGGCATAGCGCACCTGTGATTTGAGTCCGCCCGGCAGCACGCTGGCCACGCGCCCGGAAAACGCAGCATCCGGTAGTGCGGCGGTTTCTTTATTCAACAGTTGGATCAGCGGCGAGGACGCAGGCGGCATGGCGTAGCTTTGCAGCATGTGGCGCTCGCGCACGGCCGGTTGGGTAAGCAATACGATGCTCAGGATACCCACAAACACCGGTGCGCCGACGATGCGTAACCGGGTGGCATGCGCTCCGATAAATGTCGCCAAAAGATACATGGCGAACCATGCATACAGCGCAAAGAACATCATTTCCGAATAGATCGGCGGCGGCCCCGTCCAGCCGCCGGAGAGTGTGAGCAGGCCAGCCCCGATCACGGCATGCAATACCTGCCCGGCAAGGGTGATGCACGCCGGGATACGCAACGCCTCATTTTTTTTGTAAAGCGCCATGCCCGCGCCTGCGCCTCCTAAAATGAACAACACCGGCCCGAAAGCGCGGTCGATAATGTGGCCTTGGAACAGGATGCTTGCAAACTCGGCGGACGGAGCGTAGCTGTCGGCTAGCTCGTGCATGAAAAACCCGCTGCTGCTGTAAAGAAGCAGCCCCAGCACATACTCCACCCAGCCGAGCGCGGCGCACAGGGCAAGCACCAGCACCGCTCCCAGAAGCTTTTTTTGCCGCACGTGACGTGGTGCCCGCCAGCAGGCGATAGTGAAGCTGACGGCCAGCATCGGCGCAATCAGGATGGTGGCGGCGGGGCTCGCCGCGATCATCAGGAAGATACCAAGCAACAACACCAGTGCGTAAAAGACCATCTGTCGCCAGTTGCCGGCGCCCATGCGCTGGACGCCGATATCGCCAACGGCGGCGGCGAACATGTACCAGACAAAGAGCGGCGAAGATGCGGTCACCGCGTAGATGGCAAAATAATTTCCCATATACGGAAACATCAAGATGGTAAGCAGCCACGCCGCCGCATAGGTGGTGCCGCGCGGGAGGCGGTAATTCCAGCCGACTAGCAGCACGGTCACAAACATCATGCAGGCAAACCATGTATAAATCGCTGCCGGGAAAAACTGGCCGTCCGCCGTCATGAACGGCAACCAGAACCCCGGCATAAAACTGAGGTTCGCCGGGAAGGAGAGGTTGCCGACGCCCTGCAGGAAGTTGCTGTGGAGATTGGGAGAAATGCCGTGGAATAAAAGTTGTTCGCGCGCGAGCGACAGCACCATCGGCCCGTCATTGCCGATAAACAGCCTGCCGGGATTATGGGAAAAAGCGAACAAGGAAAAAATGACGAGCAAGAGCAGGTTTAAAAAGATGCGTGTCATTGCGAGGAGGTGATGCCGATGCGGCAATCCATCTTTATGACTGTTCATGCGAAAGGAAGATGG
>CAZFKP010000048.1:0-3848 GCA_964518725.1 uncultured Rickettsiales bacterium
AATTAAACCACATGCTCCACCGCTTGTGCGGGCCCCCGTCAATTCCTTTGAGTTTCAACCTTGCGGCCGTACTCCCCAGGCGGTGTGCTTATCGCGTTAGCTACGACACTGAGGTTCTATGAACCCCAACATCCAGCACACATCGTTTACGGCGTGGACTACCAGGGTATCTAATCCTGTTTGCTCCCCACGCTGTCGCGCCTCAGCGTCAGTAACGGACCAGCTCGCCGCCTTCGCCACCGGTGTTCTTCCCAATATCTACGAATTTCACCTCTACACTGGGAATTCCACCATCCTCTCCGACACTCGAGCATCCCAGTATCGACCGCACTTCCATGGTTGAGCCATGGGCTTTCACAGTCGACTTAAGACGCCGCCTACACGCGCTTTACGCCCAGTCATTCCGAGCAACGTTTGCACCCTCTGTATTACCGCGGCTGCTGGCACAGAGTTAGCCGGTGCTTCCTTTACCGGTACCGTCAGTCCTGACCGCTATTCACAGCCAGGCTTTCGTCCCGATCGACAGTACTTTACGACCCAAAGGCCTTCATCGTACACGCGGCGTCGCTGCGTCAGGCTTTCGCCCATTGCGCAAAATTCCCCACTGCTGCCTCCCGTAGGAGTCTGGACCGTGTCTCAGTTCCAGTGTGACTGATCATCCTCTCAGACCAGCTACCCGTCTTAGCCTTGGTGGGCCTTTACCCCGCCAACTAGCTGATAGGCCGCGAGCCCATCCTTAGGTGTCAGGCCCTTGCGGGCCCCAACTTTTCTCACAACTTCCTCAGAAATCGTGGTCTTATCCAGTATTAGCACGCCTTTCGGCGTGTTATCCCAGTCCTTAGGGCAGGTTACTCACGTGTTACTCACCCGTGCGCCACGCTACTTAGACCGAAATCTTTTCGCGTTCGACTTGCATGTGTTAAGCGCGCCGCCAACGTTCGCTCTGAGCCAGGATCAAACTCTCCAATTGTTACTTGGATTATTTTGACCCTCGCAGAAAACTTGCGCTTCCTGCTTATATCTTTGTTGCTCGATCGCTTCGAACTTAAATTATTCGGAGCCCTCGTGGTTAAATGCTGCTCAGTTTTCAAGGAACAGGACCCGACGTCGATTACCTTTCGGCTTTCGTTGTCGGGGCGCCGTTTGTCGTCTCTCTCGTTCGCGCTGTCAAGCTTTTTTTTTCAAGCTTGTTTGCGGTGCGTTCGTTTGATTTCGCCAACCGGTGTTGGGCTGTCTAGATGGGCTCGGCGGCGCCGTCAACATTTTTTTTGGGCGTCGATCGTCACTTTTTTTCGGTTTCGTCGAGCGCATCGGGTTGAAGCAGGGTCTCAACCAGGGTGACTGGGCGATTCCGCAGCAGTCGATGCGATCGAATGATGGCGCGAAGGTCCAAAGCGGCCTGCTCGAAGTCGTCGTTCACCACCAAATACTCGTAAGGGCCCGACTGCGCGACCTCGGACCGTGCCTTTTGAAGCCGCCGCGCCACCACTTCCGGCGAATCTTCGGCGCGATTGATCAGGCGGCGGCGCAACTCGGGCATCGAGGGCGGCAACAAAAAGATCAGCAACGCGCCCGGCAACTTCTGACGGATCTGCGCGCCGCCCTGCACGTCGATGTCGAGCAGGACATCAACCCCCGCGTCTAGAAGCTGTTTAACCGCGCTTAAGCCGGTCCCGTAGCGGTTTCCGAAGACTTCGGCCCATTCGATGAACTCGCCCGCGGCGATCATCTGGTCGAACTCGGCGTCGCTGATGAAATAGTAGTCGCGGCCGTGAACTTCTTCGCCGCGGGGCTTGCGCGTGGTGAACGAAATGCTCCGGGCGGTGCTCGACAACGTGGCCAACAGACGTTTGCACAACGAGGTCTTGCCTGTGCCTGAAGCCGCTGAAATCACTATCGGAATCCCAACCCGCTTCATTCCTCACTCCAAATTTTGAACCTGCTCGCGCATGCGCTCGAGCTCGGCCTTCAACGACACGACGAGATGCGCCACCGTGGCGTCGGCGGACTTGGAGCCGATGGTGTTCGCCTCGCGGTTCATCTCTTGAATCAAGAAGTCCAGTTTGCGCCCTGCGGGCTCCTTGCCCTCCAGGATCGCCGTCATTTGCACGAAGTGGCTCCGCAGCCGCTCCAGTTCCTCGGTGATGTCGGTCCGATCGACCAACAACGCGACCTCTTGTGCGATCCGCGCGGGCTCCGGGTTGGAGCCCAGCAAAACGGAGATCCGCTGCTCTAAACGCTGTTTTTTTTCTCCGATCGCCCGCGGGACCTCCACCGCCACTTGTTCCCACAACACCCGCGCGGCCTCCAGATGGCGGTGCATCAGCGCTCCCAGCGCATCACCTTCGCGCTGGCGCATCTGCTCCAAGGCGTCCAGAGCCGACGCCAACGCCGGACGCACCAGCGCTTCCGATTGGATCGGCGAATCCGTTGCACCTGCAACGATCACCCCGGGCTGAGCCAAGATCAGCTCCACCGACACGGTCTGCGGCAGTTCCAGCTCCTGGGCCAAACGCACGAAAGCGTCGCGATAGACCTTGGCACGGGCGCTATCCAAAACAGGCGCGCTGCCGCCTTCGCTTTGGGTGGTGATGGCGACCTCGACCCGGCCGCGGGTGAAGCGGCGTCGGACTTCTGCTTCGATTTCCGAATTGAGCGCTGCGTTCACCGGGCCGGACACGCGGACCTCGGCGTAGCGATGGTTCACCGAGCGCGCCTCCACGGTGATGGTGTGGCGACCTTCGCTGACGCGCCCGCGGCCAAAGCCGGTCATGCTGCGCAACATGCCAGACCAGACCCCAGGCATGCGGCGCTGTCAAACGGGCACTGGATGCGCCAGAACCACGCCAATCGCCTCGGAGGCCGCCGTCACCAGCGCGTCTTCGCTCATGGCGGTGCTATCAAAAACGTGGTGTCCCAGGCCCCGATGCCCCCAACGTTCTGGGTCGGCCTCGCGAAACAGCGCGATGGTGGGCGTACCGCACGCGACCGCAAGGTGCGTCGTTCCAGTGTCGTTGGCGACAATCGCGGCGGCCAGGCGCAAAAAAGCTGCCAGCGCGTCCAGGTCGGTTGGCGGCGCCACCATCCCCCCCGCAGCCTGTGCGAGCTCTTCCGCCAAAACCTGCTCTCCGGGCCCCCAGAACACCACCGCGGGCACCTTCGCGGCCCGGGCGATCCGCGCGAAAACTTCGGTGGGCAGCCGGTGATCCGGCTTTCGACCGCCGGGCAACAGCGCGATCCAGCCCTTGGGCGCCAGCGACGCGGCCGCCAACCAGGCCTCGGCCTTCGCCAACACCGCCGGATCGGATCCCAGCGCGGTCTCCATCGCTGGCGAACCTTCCAAGCCCAGCGGCGCCAGCAGCCGCAGCTTGCTACTGATTTCGTATTCGGGCCGCTCGGGGGCCGGGATCAGGTGGTTGGCGAAACTTTCGGCCTCGCCCCTTTGGTGCGATATCCGTAGCGGCGCCCCGGTCCAGGCCAGCAGCAAGGCCGAGCTCAAGCTGAAGTGGTGCCAGTGGGAGGCGTCGATGGCGGCGTCGAACCGCTGCCGCCGCAGATCCGCCAGAAGCCGCAAAAACGCCCAGGGGCGCCGAAATGGCAGCTTCTTGTCGAAGGGGATCAGCGCACACAACCCCTGCACGATCTTGGTCTTGTTTGCTGCTACTAAAAGCGTAACTTCATACTTTGACCGCAGCGAACGCAACAGCGGCGTGGTCAACAAGACGTTTCCCACCCGCTCGTCGATCCGGATCACCAACACCCGCCGTACCTGGCCCCCTTGGGGCCGCGCCAGCCAACGCACCAGCCCGCCCGCGCTCGCGTCGATGATCTCGACACCTGTAGCAAGC
>CAZFKP010000048.1:3858-4976 GCA_964518725.1 uncultured Rickettsiales bacterium
CCAGCCCGCCCGCGAGCCAGGCCACCGTTCGTTTCGCCACACGCCGAAGGATCCTCATAGAGAGCCCTGCTTCGAAATCTGTACCAATGCCTGACGCACCCGATCCCCGCTGAGACCTCGCAGACACTGGTGGTGGCCCAGCGGGCACTTTTTCTGGCCGTGGGCGCTGCACGGGCGGCACGCCAGAGGCTCGGTCAGCACCACGTCCCAGGGGCTAAAATCATGCAAAAGGGGGTCTGTGGGCCCAAACAAGGCCACCACCGGTACGCCCAGGGCTCTGGCCCAGTGCAGCGGCCCGGTGTCGCCGCCGATCACCACGTCGCAGCTCTCGATGGCCGCCCGCAGCGCGTCCAAGGTCCCGCCCAACCGATCCTCGTGGTCGTGCGGCGGCAGCTGCTCGTACAGCGGGCGCTCCCACTCGGCGCCCAACCAGACCAGCTTCTGTCCTGCTACGATTTCGGAAGCGCGCTCTACTGGCCAACGTTTGGTGGCCCACTCCGAGCCGAGCACCAGCCCCACCCGCTGCCGATCCTGGGCCGATGGACGCCTCGAAAGGCTCAAGGGCGCGGTCCCTTGCCCGATCAGGGCCATTCGGCTGGCCACGAAGCCGCGGGGGGCCGCCACCCGCTCGGTCAAAAAAAGTCGCGCTACCCAATTCGAAGCGCTGCCGATCCGCCGAGGGATCTGGGCCCTCCAGGCCAAGAGCGCCGAGCGAGGCGACGGGTGGGGGATCAGGGCCCGCTGGTAGTTGAATACTTTTAATTCCGAAGCGACCCGGTTCAGGCCGGCCCAGCCGCGATCGCTTCGCTTTTTGTCATAGACGTGGACCCGCACCCCAAATGTGGCCGCCACTTGATCGCTGGGCGGACGGACCACCATGCCGACCTCGGCGCCTTGGGCCAAAAGCGCGCGGATCAGCGGCGCTGAGAAGATCGTGTCGCCGATGAACGCGGGATCGATGATCACCACCCGCTCACTCACCGCGACCCTCGAATCGTTGCAGCTCCCACAATCGCACGTATTTTTGAAAGACCTCGAACGCCTGCAGGCCCGAGATCACCAGGCCGAGCGATCCCTCCCAAATGCCTCCTTTGAGCAGGTACGCCCGCACGAAACGC
>CAZFKP010000049.1:0-3738 GCA_964518725.1 uncultured Rickettsiales bacterium
TGTACCGTCCCCAGCTGCCACCCGGCGCATGGGCAATCACGTCGAAACCAGAACCTTCCACCAGATTGCAGGCCGTGGCTGTGATGCCCTCCAGCGTCCCGTCTTCAGGATCATGATCGACTGATCCCGACGCTACCGCGCAGAGGATCACCGAACCGCTTGCTACCCACGCAGCAGAAACCGAAGCACGGGCGAAGTTGCTTTCCCCACCCGTGGCATGGCCAAAATCCACCTGCGCCTGTGCTGTGTTTGGCATGGCTGATTGATCCGCCTTGGCATCGAGCGCAGTTTGCAGTCCAGCCACCTCAGCAATGCTATGGCCATGAGAGGTGCTTGCTTTTGCATCCAGAGCAGTTTGCAACCCGGCCACTTCTGCAATGGTGTGGCCATGCGCCCCAGCCGCTTTGCTATCGAGCGCGGTTTGTAACCCAGCAACATCGGCAATTGTATGTCCGTGGCTAGTACTCGCTTTTGCGTCCAGAGCCGACTGAAGGCCTGCCACATCCGCCACACTATGCCCGTGTGCCGCGTTTGCTTTGCCAGCCAGCCCTGCATCCACCTGTGCTTTGGTGTAGTAGCGCACATCGCCACGCGCATCGGTGTGGTATTGCGGGTGATCATCGGCATCCAGCCCATTCAATGTGCCGTGATCAAGATCGCCGCCTGTGCCTGGTGGCCCCTGAGTTCCGACCGTAATCACATCGAGGCGTTTTTCCTCGACCTTCAAAACCTGAATGACTTTGTTAACGGTGATAATGTCGGTCATCGCGTTACCTCTGGGCTGATAAAGACGATTCCTTCCAACAGGCGGGTGACGGTGATTGTGTCCGAAGCCACCAACTCCAGATCGTACACTCCAGCCGTGGCCGTAATGGCAGAGGTAGCGGTTGCCAAGGCAAGGATATCAATCGTACCAGCTGCGCCGCCCAGGGTGATCCCACCATTTTCCGTGGTGAGTGTGAGAAATGGCGTTGCAGAATCCATTGTTTCCCGCATGTGCATCCGTGCGGTAAACCCTGTCAGGTCAATCGGAACGCCATTTTCGTCCTTCCAGGTAACGTCTTCTGATAAAGTCGCACCGCGATAAACGTAGAGATTATGTTTTGCTGGATGTGTTGTCATAAAATTACCAAGTCCATGGGCCGCGAGGTTTGAGATATTGCATCGTGGTGCGGATCACGCCGCCCGTGAAGTTTCCGCCGTTGGCCGTCAGGCGAATGGCAGTGTTGGCGTAATACGCCAGTGGGCTGGTGATGCCGATATTGGTGGAATCAAGCGGAATGCCGATCAGGTTGCCGTAGCGCGTGGTGTCGCCCACCACACCAATGCCAAAGGATGTCGCGCCCGTGATTGCAGTAATCACGCGCACGTTGACCGCCAGCACAATGGCGCGGTCGGGAATCTGGATCGTGGTGTCCTTGAATGCGCCAGTATTGACAGTCACATCCTCGGTTTTGTGCTCCACCCGTAGATACTCGCCTGTTTCTTTGAGCAGTAAGCCTTCCGACACCCAGTTTGTGCCGTCGAACATCACATATTCATCAGTGGTTTCGTTCCAGAGCTTCAGCCGCTTGAATGGGGCAACAAAGAACCAGCCGCCACCATCCACCGCCTGAGCAATCTGGCTGGCTTTTCCTGCCCATGCGCCTGTTGGCGAAGAACCCACCACCCAGCATTGCCCAACTGTGGGGCTGCCAGGAGGCGTGTTCAAACCCACATCCTGCACGACTGCCTGAATCAGCACGTCGAGAATGTTAAGCGCATCGTTATGCGTCACTTCCTTTTGGCTCTGCGATTGCAGAATATAAGGCAGCAGTAATCGTCCCGTGGTGTTAGGCATGGGGTGTTCCTTTGATTAAATTGTTAAGTTTTAGATGGTGGCTATGCCTGCATTGCCACGCCCCACTGCTGCGGAAAGTTGATAGACTTTCACGCTGACGCTGCTTTGTGCCGAACCAAAGTCCGTCACTTGCTGCGCGGCGGTGTAGATGGTCGTGGGTGAAGTGAGGCCAGTAATGGTGCGCTTGAGCGTAACGCCCTGCATGATTTCCACCTCGTAGCGTTCAGATTCCTCGGAGAGTGGAATATCCACTGCATCCCGCCAATCTCCACCAATCCGTGTGCGCCGCTTCCAGTTGATGGTGAGATCACCACCTGTGTTGCGGCTACCCACGATATGCACGGGTGCATAAGGCTTTAAGGCTCTTGCCGCATAGGTGAAATCCTGCGCGGTGGTAGCACCAAGCGTGGAGCCTACCGTTACGGGCTTATATTTTTTACTGATACTCCAGCCCGATGATGCCACCAATTCCCGTGCCAGGGCGTTGGTGAGCAGGATAAACCGCTCGCCTGCGATGTGGCCAGCAATAGCCCATTCTGTGCCAAGCCTGCCGCGCAGAAGCCGCGATAAACGATACTGGTTGTCGCCAATGAGTGTTGCGGTTTGAAATTGCAGCACCTCATCGCCAATGACGCAGACATTCGCACCATTCAGCACCGCAATCTCGGTCACGCTCTGCAGCTCGCCAAAGGTGAGCAATACATCCACGCTGCCCGCGACATCCCATGTATAGGCGGTGCCAGCAGGTAAAATGGTTAAGGCAGCACCAATCGTTGCCTGCGCGGTTAAGGATTGCATCAGGGCATAGTTGGCACCGCCATCATCGGAGCGATAAACTGCCGATCCTGTCCATTCACCGCCAAGCCCAACCACGCCATAGCGAAGATATGCATCCGTTACCGCATCGGTAGGGAATGCTGGCAGATCAAGCAACTCCAGTCGCGTGGCGGAAACCGTTGTCGGTGGCTGAATCGCAGGTGCACCGCTACCTGCAGGATTGTAAAAGTCGTAACTGCTGACATCTTCCGCGACCGCCGCCAGCTCTTGCACACCGTTTCGCACCAGTTTCGATGCCGTCACGCGCATCAGATAAGCCGCGCCATCTTTGGTGATGGTAATGACATCAGTCGGCTCCAGCAGTGCATATTTCGGTGGCACGGTCAGCTGATACTGCACACGCCCAACCCATGCGTTGTAGAGAGTCACATCCGCGACCACTTTGGCTTCCTGATCGGACAGCACGATGGGCAGGTTCACCGTCACATAATCCACGGCTTTGACGGTTTGCCGCTGTGAGGACTGCGTTCCTGCCTGATAATCTGCCGTGCGGTTCAGGTAAATCACATCTACCTGTCGCGGAAGCTCCAACTCCTGTGTGCGAGTGATGGCAAGCGTATCGTTGGAATCATCCTGTGCCACCAGTTCGGTGAAATCCAGCGTGACATTCGATACTTTGCCGCGCTTGATGAATTTCAGCAGCCCATCGGATTCCACGCAATCAAAGAAGTAGGCTGCCGCCAGCTGTTCAAGGCAGCCGCGCACTGTCTGGCGGTTATTGATGATGTAGCCGCTGACGATATCGGTCAGGCGTGTAACATCATACATGGTGCTGTCATAGCCAACGCGCTTAAGGAGATCAGCAACGATCTGGCCGAGGTTGGATAACCCCAGCTTGCCCTGTATCCAATGTCCTGTTTTCCAGTTACCACCATCCGACCAGACGCCCAGCAGATCTGGCCAGAACGGGAATGGCCGCGCATCCCACGTCCAGATGAATTTGCGTGGGATAAAATTTGCATCGAGTGCGTTTTCAGCGTTGAGATAATCAATCGAAGCGTCCAGCGCCGTGCGTTGCGCCAGAAAATCCACCCGCGCACGCGAGCCACGCGGATAAAAAC
>CAZFKP010000050.1:0-2793 GCA_964518725.1 uncultured Rickettsiales bacterium
CCACCACCATGCGGGTGATCGACCGGGTTCATCGCCACACCACGCACGCACGGACGGATACCGAGCCAGCGGCTGCGGCCAGCCTTACCAATGACGGCATTCTGGTGATCCGGGTTGGAAACGGCGCCAATCGTGGCCATGCAGTCGCTACGCACCAGGCGAAGTTCGCCTGAGCGCAGCTTGATTTGTGCATAGCCGCCGTCTTTGCCAACGAGCTGAACGTACGAACCGGCGGCGCGTGCCAGCTGGCCGCCCTTGCCTTCTTTCATTTCCACGTTGTGGATGATAGTTCCAACGGGGATATTTTTCAGGAACATCGCGTTGCCCGGCTTAATGTCGGCACGCTCGCCAGCCACCACTACGTCACCAACAGCTAGGCGCTGCGGTGCAAGAATATAGGCCAGTTCACCATCCTGATATTTGATCAGGGCAATGAACGAAGAACGGTTCGGATCATATTCGATGCGCTCAACCACCGCCGATACGTCGAACTTACGGCGTTTGAAATCGATAGTACGATACGATTGTTTATGCCCGCCGCCGACGCGGAACGACGTCAGACGTCCGCGGTTATTGCGTCCGCCGGATTTGGTTTTACCTTCGGTCAGAGACTTAACCGGCTTGCCTTTGTACAGTTCCGAACGGTCAACAATGACCAGCTGGCGCTGTGCCGGGGTGGTTGGTTTGAATGATTTTAAAGCCATATTACTTCACTCCTCCCTCTAAGTTGATCGACTGACCAGCTTCCAGGGTGATGATTGCTTTTTTTACGTCCGACTGTTTGCCGACCGTGTTGCGGAAACGTTTTTCCTTGCCGAGACGAATCAGGGTGTTGACGCTCATGACCTTCACACCGAAGATGTTCTGGATCGCATCCTTCACTTCCTGTTTGTTGGCATCAAGGCGCACGTTGAAAATCACCTTGTTCTGCTCGGACACAGACGTCGATTTCTCAGTGATCACCGGAGAAACGATGACATCGTAGTTACGCGCCGTAGCCGCAGAAGCCACCTTATCGGATTTTTTGCGTTTCAGTTTCATTTCAGCCTCTCTTCCAGCTTGGCAACCGCCGCTTTGGTAAGCACCAACTGGTTATGGCGGAGAATGTCCACCACGTTGGCACCCTGAGTCGGCAATACGTCAACATGCTTGATGTTACGCGCTGCTTTAGCAAAATTTTCGTTGAGCACTTCACCGTCAATGATGAGCGGCTTGTCCCAGCCGATTTTCTTGAACTGAACCACTAGATCTTTGGTTTTCGGGTTCTTCACATCAAGGCTGTCGATGATGAACAACGTGCCTTCGGCCTGTTTCGCCGAGAGCGCGGTTTTCAGCGCCAGCTTGCGGAATTTTTTGGTGAGGTCGATCGCATGCGAGCGCACAACCGGGCCAAAAATGGTCGAACCACCGCGCATCTGGGCAGACCGGAGCGAGCCCTGACGGGCGCTGCCGGTACCTTTTTGCTTGAACGGCTTCTTGCCGGTTCCCGAAATTTCGGAAATAGTTTTGGTTTTGTGGGTGCCGCTTTGCGCTTTCGCGTGCTGATACTGCACCATGCGGTGCAAGATATCCTTGCGGACAGGAACAGCAAAGATCGCATCGGACAACTCAATGTCGCCGGCGGCCTTGTTTTCCAGGTTAATGACTTTTGCTTTCATAATTACTCCTTAGCCTCCGTCGATGCATCAGCGGCCGGCGCTTCTTCGGCCACGGCGTCTGTTTTTACTTCGGCTGCTTTACGAACACCGGCCGGGAATGGCGCTTTTGGATCAAGGCCTTTCTTGATCGCGTCGCGCACCAGCACATAGCTGTTTTCCGCACCAGGGACAGAACCGCGGATCACAATGAAACCCTCCGCATCGTCTACCGAGACGACTTCGAGGTTCATGTGAGTAACGCGCTCGGTACCTAGGTGACCGGCCATTTTTTTGCCTTTGAACGTGCGACCCGGATCCTGACGCTGACCGGTCGAACCGTGCGAACGGTGGGAAACGGACACACCGTGGGTGGCTTCCAAACCGGCAAAGTTCCAGCGCTTCATTGCACCGGCAAAGCCTTTACCCTTGGTTTCACCTACCACATCCACATATTGGCCGGGAACAAAGTGAGACGGCACGATTTCCGTACCCGCTTCAACCATGGCGGAAGCATCGACGCGGAACTCAACGAGTTTGCGCTTCGGCTCTACTTTTGCTTTCGCAAAATGGCCACGCATCGCTTTCGACGTGTTTTTCGCTTTGGCCGCGCCAACACCAAGCTGAAGGGCGCTATAGCCATCCTTCGCCTCGGTTTTTTGAGCAACGACCTGGCAATTCTCAACCTGCAGCACGGTGACTGCGGTTTCCACGCCGTCATCCAGATACAGGCTGGTCATGCCCAGTTTTTTTGCAATAAGTCCGGTACGCATATTATGCTGCCTCTGCTTTGATTTTAATATCCACGCCCGACGCGAGATCCAGCTTCATGAGCGCGTCCACAGTCTGTGGAGTCGGATCAAAAATATCGATCAGGCGCTTATGGGTGCGGATCTCGAATTGCTCGCGCGACTTCTTGTCGACGTGTGGGCTGCGGTTGACCGTGAAACGGGCAATACGGCGGGGAAGCGGGATCGGGCCGCGCACTTGCGCCCCGGTACGTTTCGCCGTGCTGACGATTTCAGCCGTCGATTGATCAAGCATCGCATGATCAAACGCCTTCAGCCAAATACGGATTTTCTGGTTCTGCATGCTCATTCCCCTTACGCCAAGATCTTAGCGACGACGCCGGAGCCGATGGTGCGGCCGCCTTCGCGGA